>NZ_CP016379.1:2846025-3557532 GCF_003991135.1 Anoxybacter fermentans
TTATGAAAAGTATTATACTTAACATAAATATTAGTATTGGCTTTCTCTAAGTAATCATAATTTTCCTCACTACCATAACCTGAATCAGCTATCACATTTTCCGGAATCTTACCTGTAACTTCTTTTACTTTTTCTAAATGAGGTATTAAGCATCTTGAATCTGCCGGCCTTTGATGAATACTATAACCAACTACAAACTGATTCTCTGTACCTATCTGAACATTATATGCGGGCTTCAATTGCCCATTTTTCATGTGGTCTTCTTTCATTCTCATAAAAGTTGCATCAGTATCTGTTTTAGAATAACTGTTTCGTCCATTTAAAATCTCTTCCTGCTGCTCATATTTTTTCATTCGAGGAAGACATTTATCTTTGAGCTCTTTAACTGTTTTTTTTAACTTCTTATCTTTGGAGTTCTTTTCTAGACGTTCTTCAAGTTCCTTAATTTTTTCTTCGAGTTTCTTTGAATCTATTTCTTTTCCTTCACCCATCTCCTCCAGGTCATTATCCCCATACAATCTATTCTCTTCTTCGTTGGTTTTCTCAATCTCTTTTAAAAGTTCATTAATTTTTGCCCTAAGCCTTGCTTTGTACTTCTTTGTCGCTTTTCTCCAGACAAAGCTATATTTGTTTGCATTAGCTTCTATTTTTGTACCATCTAAAAAGTAATTCTCTAACTTTACATATCCTTCTTCTATAAGAAGTTCCAATACTGATGCAAATACCTCATCAATAACATCTTTCATGATCTCTGATCTGAATCGGTTTATCGTCCGAAAATCAGGTTTATTGTTACCACTAAGCCACATAAAATAAATATTTTCCCGAAGTGCCTTGGCAATTCGTCTTGATGAATATATTCTCTGAGTATAGGCATATACTATAACCTTAAGCATCATTTTCGGATGGTAGCTGCTTCTACCCCCACCTTTATATTTTTCAAGCAGGGGTTCAATATTCATCCTTTCTATAGCTGAATTTACCACCCTTACTAAATGATTCTCAGGAATAAACACATCAAAACTCAAAGGCAACATTGTCTGATTCATATTATATTCAATAAATGTCTTTTTATTATGGTTTTTCCTCTTCATATTTATATTTTACCATAAAAAAAAGGTGTTGTCTTTATAAAAATTTCTGACAACACCTTTCTTTTAATATTTACTTTTGGGGGTTATAAAGGGACTTTTGGGACAGCCCCTTATTTTTGCTGTAATTTATTATACATTAAAAAAAATCAACCACGGAAAGTATCCCATGGTTGATTTAACCTCACTGATTAATAACTTCCCGCTGCCTTTACAGCTGCATCAGCCTGAATCAAACCTGAACCGGTAGCATCACTGCCCCACTCAAAAGTTTCTCCACCCCAGGGGTCGGGAACAAAGACTGAATTAGGAGGAATATAAATGGCAGTCTCTTTTAGAATCTTCTCCACATCTTTCTGGGTCAGGAACGGATTTTTCTGAAGCATTAAAGCAGCAACCCCAGCTACATGAGGAGCAGCCATACTGGTACCGCTTAGATAATAATATTGGCCCATTTTATCCTGCTTAGCCCAGCGTGGTGGATGAGCAGCACCATAAACTGAATATGGTCCGACAACCCAGACACCCGGAGCCAATACATCCAGAAACTGGCCCGGTAATTCCCGGCTACTAAAATCAGCTACATAAACTTGATCAACAATATCACCCTCAGCTACATCTCCCAGCCAGCCTTGAAGCCACATATCTCTCCAGCCAACAGCACCTACTGAAATAACTTCATCATAACCGCCCGGATAGCCCATTCCCGCTTCTCCTTCATTTCCGGCAGAAGCTACTACAATTACACCATGCTTAATGGCATATTGGATAGCCTTTAATTGCGGAACACTCGGATATTTACCTCCTAAACTCATATTAATTACAATCGGCTCAGTTATTTTACCGCTGGCCCGTAAATTTGCAACATAGATAATTCCTGCAGTTACAGCAGAAGTATAACCTGAACCCTGGTTACTTAGAACTTTTACTGGAATAATTTTTGCTCCAGGAGCAACTCCATCTATCGGAGTATTATAAAGGTAATATCCAATAATAGTACTGGTAACATGAGTACCATGAGCATGGGTCCCGATCCAGGCTCCCGGGTTTTCCTGTCCCTGTGGGTTATGGAATCCCATACCCAATTCTGTTGCTATCCGCTCTTCTGGGAAATAATTTTTCCAATGAGGTAAAAGGCCAGTATCCAGAACAGCTACATATACCCCTGTTCCATCAACATCTATGTAGGTATTATTATGAACAACTTCCACATCAATAATATCCAGATCCCAGGTTTTAAGTCCGCCATGAACAGTCACTTCTTCATCACGATAAACCCCAACTACACCCGGCATTCCCTGAATTTCAGGTATATCTTCTTCTCTTACTGTTAATGCAACTGTATTAATCTCTGGAAACTTAAAATTAATATTAACAGCCATCCCCTTCAATTCTGCCAGCATTGTGTCAGTATATTTTTCTACTTCCACCATAACTCTAACATTTTTTGCAGCTGCTACCCCAAATACCCCAACACTAAAAATAACCAATAGTGTTACTACCAAAAGAAAAGACCTCTTCATCCGTGACTTATACCCCCTTTTAAAAATTTAGTTTATTATAAAATATATTCCAATATTCTTTCTAATATAACTTCATAGAGAAAATATTAATTCTATTTCACTTTTATATTCTTCATCATTCCAACCATCAACAGTCAGGGGTAATTCTGCAGAAAAATTCAATTTAGTCATTCTATTAAATTGGTAACTCCCTGTAAGAACCAAAGACCAGACCGATTCTTTTTTAAATAATTCCTTCTGCTTTTGATATATAAATCGGGAAATAATCTTAAATTCAGGAACTGGATTATACTCTATCTGACTACTCACCTGTTGGCCATTCTTATCTTTCACCCAATTCAATTTAATTGCTCCCTTTTCTCCACTTAAGAAAGCCTGTGCTGAACCACCTTTAGAACTCAGATTACAACGAATTTCAATCCGAATTGGGTTTTGATAAAAAATTTGAACAGATATTTTTCTGGCTAACCCTCCATCTGCTCCCGGATAAACCTCTTTTTCCTGCTGATATTTAAATTCAGTCTGAAAAATGTTCAGAAAACGTTTTTTAATTCTAATTTCTTGCAAATGACGTTGATAGTCTTCTTTAAACTCTTCTTCCCCTGAAAAAGAAATCTGTCCTTTCCCCATCTGATAAGCTAAATCATAATTAATAAAATGATCCACCCTATCCTCAGATTGATTTTCAATTTTATTAATAGGATGAATGTACTTTGATCTAAAACCCAGTTGACCAGTTAACCGTTCCTTCTTCCAATTTAAACGGGAGCTAAGCTGAATAAATTGGTGATTTAAATTCAATTGAGAGGCAGACTGACTTTTCCAGATCCACTGTCCGAACCCGGTCTCCAGGTCAAGGGAATATGGCCCCTGATAACTATATGTGAGAAAACCAATCTTTCCCTCTTTTCCCTCTGGTAAAAATATCAGGTCATCCCCTTCCTCGTTTTCCTGATAGACAAACTGCAGATAAGAATCAGGACTTATCTGCCAATATCCCTTTAAAAGTCGAAGTTCCTTATATTCTGTGATCAACTCCGGGTTTTTCTCTGGATTATCATGACTATAATCAAAGTGTATCAATAGATAAAGATTAGGATTTACAGACCATCGCCCTTCCAATCTATATTCTTCTAATGGAGCTGTCTCTTTTTGATCTATTGAAGACATAAATTCCGGGCCATGATAGGTATACCTTAACTTAAGATGGGTCTGATCATTACCAAGACGTATTAATCCATCATATGCCCAATCCCGGAATTCCAATAACCCTCTAATCTCCGACCAGGCAAGTTGATTTTCTAACTTTAACCATGTTAAACCATTCCACTCCCCGGTCAAGATACCGGCCTGAAAAGTTCTGGCCGGCAGATAAAAGATAACATTTTCCCCCGGACAATCTTCTATTACTATCCAACTTACTCCCCCATGAATCAGCCCCTTTTCTAAAGAGATGGAGAATCCCTTCTGCAACCGTTCGTAATAACCTCCTCCGGGTTGGTAAGTATAGCTGACCTCAATCTCTTCATCCGTTAAAAGGGGACGGTTTAAAAACACAACTCCCGTCTGATAGTCCAATTGATATTCTTCTTTCGTCAATTTTACTCCATTCCAATACAAACTTTCACTCCCCGGAATGATGGGACTATTACTCAAATTATACGGACCTCTACTTCCATTGCCCTTAATTTTGTCCTGATAATGCAACCCCTTAACAAAAGCCTTTAGTATCTGCAACTCAATCGCCCCATTAAAAAATTGATAACCAATCAAACCGCCCCGCTGATCCTGATTAAAAGAAAAAAAATCATTCTCCATCTCATTTAGCGAATAATCTCCCAACTGGATTTTAAGGTTTTCTTTTGTGTAATTAAGCATAATCCGGTCAATTAATTCTCCATCAGGCTTAAGATATGTCACCAGATATAATCCCGGATACGGATTGCCCTGTAGATATAATAAATAATCCGGCTTCAATATACTTTGTCCTTCTTTAATATAAAGGGCCAATCTGAGCTCCCCTGAATAAACTAACCCATACTCCTGAATAACTCCACCTTCTACAAGCAGGCTAATTGAAATTATAAAAATAATCAAAAAAACCCCTATCTTTTGTATCCGGCCATACATTTCCCTAATCCTTCCTGTTTTAATATTTACTATCCATTTAATATTATGAATCTGGTTTTTTTTCTATGACAAAAAGTTACCCAAACCTCAAAGATATTAATAATTACCGTGTTGATCTAAATTTTATAAAAAAACCGCCAGTTATTGAGCATAACTGCTCATCTAACTGACGGTCTCTGTAAATCTTTCTATAGCCGGATTGACCTTTAAAAACTGCTTCAACCTCTGATACTCTTTAAGAGCTTTTGGATTTACTTCTCTGGTTTTAACAGCTCGAATCATTAAATTTTTCGGAGTCTCAAGAGGTGAAATATATTCAACTACTGAAGTCTTATAACCTTTAGCTTCCAAATAAAGACTTCTTAATCCATCAGTCAAAAGATCAGCAAGTCTGGTTTTAAAAATCCCGTGTTTAATAATGGGTACCAAAAGATCAAAAGAATATTGGTCTAAAAGTTCCCTATGACAACACGGAACGGCAACTATTGCTTTTGCCTTAGACTTAATAGCTAAGGCCAACGCTTCATCAGTAGCAGTATCGCAGGCATGGAGACTGATTACCAGATCTATAGGTCGGTTGGGTTTGAAATTTTTAATATCTGTTTGATAAAAATCCATGTTTCTGTATCCCAATTTTCTGGCAATCTCCCTGGAAGTTTCAATAACTCCTTTTGAATAATCAAGTCCTATAAAATAGCAGTCTTTTTTCAGGATATTTTTCAAATAAAAGTTTAAGACAAAAGTCAGATAGGATTTACCACATCCACAGTCGAGAATATTAATAGGACCATCCTTATCCCCCAACTCTTTCAGCATACCATCGATCAGTTCCACAAAATGATCGATTTGATTATATTTGCGGATCATATCATTTTTGATCTTACCGTCTTTTGTCATAATCCCGATGGCTTTTAAAAGTTCATCTGCCTGTCCTACTTTTATGTAATATTCCCTATTTCCAACCTGGGCCGTCGTTTGATAATGTGAACTTTCGGGTTCTTTCTGTGCCGCATCTTCATATTTAATTCTAACATCCTTGTTATCTGCTTCAACAAGAATTCTGGTACCCCGTTCTACAAAAGTCAAGATTAATTCATCAAAGTTTTCTGCTTCTTTTGCCACCTCCTGACTTAAATCGGTAAAGGAAATAACCTTTGAAGCACCTTGAAAGCTGTACTTTAATTTTTCTGGCCCCGCATATTGTAAACGTGCGGGAAAAATTTTAGCCCCCGATTTAAAATTAATTATAATTTCCTGAAAAAAATCTTCGTTATCCTTTAAACGCTGTTCAAGACCTTTTAAGAAAAATTGCAACTTGTTACAGATTTGCTTTTTCATATATTATACCTCCCGGTTTATTACATCACATTTCAGTTTCTCTTATTACCTATTATAGACTTAATTTTACAATACAATCAACAGACCTTCTTATGCTGGATTTGTGACGGTTTTGCTTTCTCTAGCACCATAATAACAGAACCAAGGATGATAAAAATCGTACCCACTACCATATTCACTTTTATGGTCTCATTTAAAATAATAAAAGCCATAATTGAAGCTATAATAGGTTTAAAGAAAAAAACTATCCCACCCTTACTGGCATCAATTAAATTTAATCCTTCTAAGAAAGCCAGATAAGCTAAGCCACTTACCACAATACCCAGAAATAGTATAGGACCTATCGTAGTTCGATTTAGACCTGTTAAAATAGGTTCACCTTTTATTAAGAGAATAAAAAGTAAAGTCAAACTCCCGCTAAAAAATGCTCCCCCATTGGTAATCATTGTACCTAATCTTTTTACTACCTTTTTGCTCAAAACCGTATATAAGCCGAAAAAAAATGATGCTCCAACAGCAGCTAAAACTCCAATACCATTTACCTCAGAAACAGAAAAACTAAATATATCAGTAACCAGACTTAATCCCAAAACCCCCAGAATAAGTCCGGTAATTTTTCGATAGGTAATCTTTTCTTTTAAAATAATACTCGCAAATATTACTGTAAATATTGGGTTTGAACTTATAATAATAGCCGCAAGAGATGCAGGAATGGCAGTTACTGCCTTTTGAAGCAGAACCATTGCGAAAGTGATATTACAAATTCCTAAAATAACCATCCATCCCAGATCAGTTATAGCCAAGGTTATTTTGCGTCTTTTAATATCCAAAATGATAAAAGGAACCAATATGAAAAATCCAATAGCAAATCTTAAAAAAGTCACCTGAAGGGGAATCATTTGAGTTGCCACCATTTTACCTACAAGTTCCATAGAACTAAAAGCCAGAACAGCAAAAGCAAGATAAACTATTGCTTTCATTTGATTGGTCATTGTATTAATTACCTCCTGAGAAATATTATTTACTAAAACATTATATGATTTCACTGCAAAAAGCTAATTTTTCGCTTCAAGAGAAATTTTTCGTTTAATCATCTTAGTGAGATTTAAAAGAATGTCCTCATTACAGGATTTAGATGGTTCGAAAAATTTCTTTTGAAACGAAAAATTTGCTTTTTACAGTAAAATCATTTATACTGTGATAAAGTAAGGAACCTCAGCAATAACTTCACGTGGTATCTCTACAAAAATATGATCTTTTTTTAAAGGTAATAAAATTTTTATTTGTCCATTCTCCCCTTCTGCTTTTATAGCCCTAAGCTCATAATGAAAGACAGGTTTTCGATAAATGCTACTCTTTTCCGTAACCAATAACCCGGCAGAAACCGATTTATTAGTTAACAAAGAATATATAGCAATAAAGAAAGCATTACTAATATCAGCCTCGATCTGATTTATAAGAGGAGTTACTGTAACATAAAAGTCATTTTGTTCTATTTTCTGCCTTAATCTTAAATATAACTTTCTATTTTTAATAATTATAAAGGTTTTTCTAAGATGATTTCTTATAGACTGATTTATTTCTCCATTAAAGAATAACCTACCACTACCAGGTTTATATTCAACTTTTAACTTCAATAAAGCAAAATCATGACCATCATCCAAAATCTGCCCAATATAAACAACTCCCGGCTCAGCTAATCTTCTTTTAAACCCTGTATCCAAACAAGCTTCAGGTAAAATCGGAAAATATCTTCTTTGAGATTCACGATCAATATACTCAAATGATGTTTCCTTATATTCAAAAGAACCCATCTTAATTAACTGTTCTTTAATCCGTTTTCTTCCTTCCAGGGCTATGTCAAGATATAATTTTAAATCTTCTTTAGTAAACTGACCAGAAGGATGCAATAATTTGAGAAATCCAGAGACAGTCTTCTTAACCGCCCGCTTGTCTCGAGCATTCATTCTTTTATCAAAGATAAAATAATCATCTATAACATCTGTAAAATCCAGTTCTCTTAATTTACTCATTGCTAAAGCCAAGTAATCACACTTTAATCCATAGTGGGTTGTAAAATCTCTTTCTTTCAGTATTTCCATTTCCCAACCTGGCAAATAAAAATGAAATCGATCAATTAAAGCCAGATCTTGCATTAATTGAGGTAATGGTTCAAATAAATGACTTTTTTGCAATAAAACTTGTATATCTTGATTAATATTCCCTAAAAAAACCATTGAGGCTTCTGCTGAAATTATTTCTTTTCCCCGACTAAATGATCCTGATTCCATGTAATCTTTTAAAATTTGAATTGCCGTTCTATCTTTAAAGTCAATATAGGCCACTTCATCAAAAGCAACAACTTCCCTTTTTCCAACTAAACCAAGTTGTCCTGTTCCCATATTGTAAAAGAGATTTGCTACTGTTGTTTTACCACCTGAAACCAAAATAGATTCACTGGACAATTGACGATATATATATGATTTTCCTGTGCCTCTGGCTCCTAGTTCTATAAAATTATAATTTTTTTCTACAAAAGGAATTAATCGAGCCAAAAACAACAGTTTTTTTCTTTTAGTGAAATTAAATGGTTCAATACCTATGCTTCTCAATAGGAGATTAAACCACAAAAAATTTGCTAACTTACTAACCTTTTCTTTAAATTCCTCAAAATCAAAAGTTGTTCTTTGAAGAGAAGTTAACTCTTTTATCTCAAATTCACTCTCTTTTGTAGCATCAGAATTGAGATACCTTATCTTTACTTCTGCCCACAAACCATTTTCCAATAGATCAGGATATTTTCTAATCAGTTCATTGGAAATCGTCACCTTTTTAGCTCCCAGGTTTATTAACTCTGCCCAATATTTATTTTGTCCTCTAATAACCGTAGCTGTTACTTTATCTATTATAGTAAGGCTTCCTTCATCACGAATCCTGGCTTGTACCTTTAAATTCTCTTTGGGATTAACCATTCTCTCCTGTAATATTTGAGTAATCCTTTCCACTTCTTCTTCATTCATTTCTCCTTTTTGATACCTGAGGATTAGATTCTCCAAAATATAAACCGGTATATTCAGCTTTTTTTTAAATTTACTAACTAAATTCTTACTAATAAATTCTCCTGGAAATATCTCTTCAACTTTATGGTCTATTAGCGCCATACCATCTATCACCACTTTTTTGAAGAGATTTTTTGAATAAATTATATTTCGACATTACACCTTAAAAAACCTTGAATAAAACCACTTTTTAGTTCTTTTTTACTCCAGAAATAAATTTTTATCCTACAAAATACTCTATTTTGCCAAAAACTTCTATCTCATTCACATGTTTTTATAAACAATAAAAAATACACCTTCTATACTATAGGTGCATCAAACATTATAAAACTCATGCAAACTGGAAATAATTTTCCAGTTAAAATATCACCATTTTCATCATAAAGACAAAAATCAAATGAGCTAACTCCATAAATAAAATCCACCAACTCATTGCCACGAAAAATTACAGCTTGACTTTCTCGATCATATCCTTAGAGGCTCCATGTTAAGTTGTACTAGTTAAATTTTTTGTTATTAAAAAAGGGTCTATAATTAATGTTGTGAAGAAAAAATTATAAAAAATAAAAAGGCATTTGCTGGCTCCGTTGAATTAATTAGTTGCGAACTAAAAACCAAAGAAAGGAGTCCAGCAAATGCAATATAATAATATCATAAAATTTCTTGATTTGCCAGACATTATTGCAACTGAAATTATTTCAACGGAGGACAGATATATTTTTATCGCTGAAGCAAAGAAAAATCACATTGTGTGTCCTCAGTGTGGTAATATCACTAATAAAATCCATGATACAAAATGGCAAAATATTAGAGACATCCCCATAAGAGGTAAACTAGTAATCATTAGACTTCTAAAGAAAAGATATCGTTGTCCTTATTGTCATAAGAGGGGTATCCCTGAAAAATATGAAAGTATTGATAAATATGCCCGTAAAACCAAACGCTTTGATAAATATCTTGCTAAAGAAACTGTCAGCAAGGATTATTCTAAAGTTGCTAGAGAAAACGGGTTAAGTTATACAGCTGTTAATAATGCAGTTAAAAAAGTAGTTGACCCTCTCATTAAACAACAAGTTTCAAAACTTAGTCAATTAAAAGCCATCAGTATCGATGAATTTGCAGTTTTAAAACGCCATAAATATGGAGTTAGCATTACAGATCCAATTAATCGGGAGTTAATTGACATTTTACCTACTCGCAAAAAGGATGATTTAATTGACTACTTTAATTGTTGGGAAGATGAACAAAGACGACAGATTCAATCGATCTCTATGGATATGTGGCGGCCGTTCAAAGCAGTAGCAAATGCAGCATTTACTCATGCAAAAATTGTTATAGATAAATTTCATCTTGTAACTTTAATGAACAGAGCCCTTGATGAAGTTAGAAAACAAGTTCAACAAACAGTAAATAATCATCAGAGAAGAAAGTTTTTTCAAAGTCGTTTATTACTCCAAAAACGAGCTGAAGAATTGACAGATGAAGAACATGAAAAGCTCATCAAATTATTTGAACTCAGTCCAGCTCTAGAAAAGGCCTGGGAATTAAAAGAGGAATTCAGAGACCTATTGCAGCTAGATGATGTGAAAGAAGCCACCAGAGCTCTAAAAAGGTGGTATAAAGAAGTAATAAAAAGCAAGCTGATGCCTTTTTACCAGGTAAAAAAGATAATACAAAGATGGGAAGAAAAAATACTAAATTATTTTAAGACTAAGATAACCAATGGCTTTGCTGAGGGTATCAATAACAAGATTAAATTGATCAAAAGGATTGGATATGGTGTTCCAAATGTTATGAATCTAAGGAGAAGAGTATTTAATGCAATGTTAAGTTATTAAATTTAAATGTTTATTTCAAAATCAATTTACCAATCAATTCAACGGAGCCAACTTATCTTTCACAACATTTGACGGAGAGCCTTAAAAAATAATTTAACTTTATTTAAAATATCGAGGAATAGGTTATTTTTATATTTTACTTAAATGTACGTGTAATGGGATCATAATCTTCATACTTTTCATCTAAAAACATAATATTTACTGTTAAAATGAAATCATGATGTTTAACTAAATTAGTTATATCATCCAAATTACAATCATATATTTTTTCTCCCCATAAAAACTGATAAATAGCTATAGGCTCATTAAATCTTATATTAATTTTATCTGGCTTTCTAAAAGCTTTAGTTTTTCTGCCATGTATATTAATATATTTTGAAATATCAAGAGTAGTCCGTGTCCCTAAAAATCCTTTTGAAACTTCTTTAACCCCCCATGCAATAAATATTTCATTTTTTTTAAATAAAGGAGGTTCATCAAACCCAATACTAAATAAAAAATCACCATTTACACTTTCTTTGCTAAATATAGAAGAAAGCCCAATTGTCTTAATTGGTTCTATATTATCTTTTTCATAAATATCAATCCACAATATAATTCTTGAAATTTTATCTTTTGGTAAAGAAAATTTTACTATATCAATCTTTAATATCTCTAACAATTCATCTAGAGAAATGTTTTTAAAATCTTCAACAAAATCATAATTAGCTATACCAATAGATGAAACAAAAAAAACAAAAATAATAGCTATTAATAAAGTATTCAATTTTTTATTTAACATAAAAATTTCTCCTTTCTTTTTATTATATAAAAACAGCAAAATAAACTCTATTAAATCCTTATACTATCTTTTTCTAACTTTTAGAACCGCAATGCGGAGTTTAAATTTCTAAAGTAAAGCTCCATATATCCCTCCAGCTTGTCAATTACATTAACTATTTTTATTCTTCGTCATGTAAATACACGTAATGTAAGTCTAATCCTATCTATAAGCATCAGTTTTGTGTCCATAATCCTTAGCTCTTTAGTTATCTATTTTTTCTAACATTATTCTATTAACTTTAATTTTATACTATACACTCCAAAAAACAATAAAAATATAGAAACAATAATAGCTACTTTTCTTATATCCAGATTATCCATAATAAACCCACCAACAAAAGTAAAAACCGGTATAACAAAAACTACAATAGCATCAAAAATTCCCAATACCCTTCCTCTAACTGAACTGGGAATTCGTCCCCGCAAATTAATAAAGAGAGGTTGAGTTAATGTATCAAAAAAATTATAAATGAAAAACAATATTGATGCAGTAACTATTGTATTTGAAAAAATGGGAGAAAAAAATAGCATTACAAAACCAGAACCTAAAAGACCTACTGAAAAGAAAGTAGCCGATCTTTCTGAAAAAATTTTATTACTTCCTATTACATACATACTTAACAAGGTAGATGCAAATATTACTGATTTTATTATTCCATAAGAAGATGCAGGCCCATTTAAAACTTTATTTACATATGCCAGAGGAAATATATTCATAATAGAATAAGGGAAATTTAAAAATACCAGTAAAAATAAAAAATTAAAAACAAAAGTATCACTACATATATATTGCCAGCCTTCCTTTAATTCTTGCAGCCATTTATTTTTACAAGGGTCTTCTCTAGTTATATTTAAATTTTCATTTAATTTAACATCAGGCAAAAAGAAATACAACAATCCAGCAGGTATCAAAAAAGTTATAATATCAATAAATACAATAGTTGTAATTTTTAATACAGAAGTCAAAAAACCAGCCACCGCCAACATACCTACTCCTACAACTCTATTTAAAATTATATCAACTGAATTTGCTGTAACCAGATCATCTTTAGATACAATATCTGGTATCATTACATTCTGTGTATGCTTTGCTAATGTTGAAAAGAGATAAAGAATAAAAAGAATAGGAAAAATTATACATAAATATTTTGTATAATCCATTCTAATTAAAATCATAAAGGGAAAGAGTATAAATGCCTGACTTAACATACTTATAATCAATAATTTTTTTCTTGAAAATCTATCTGCTAAAAGACCTGAAAATATAGAACAAAAAGACTGGGATAGATATTTTAAAATAAACAATATGCTGGTTAAAAGAATGGATTTTGTCCTTTCAAGAACAGTCCATGATAAGGCAATTGTAAATAAAATATCTCCCGCATTTGATAATAAATCAGATAACATTATCAGCAAAAAACTTCTATTGGTAGAAAGTAATTTTATATAATTTTTCATTGTATACACTCCTTTATAACATTTTAAACTAATAAATTTAACACCAGGTTTGAACACAACAACATGTATCTTTCTGATTTTTAAAACTAATATTTAATACTTTCATAAAAATTCCATCTAAAAGTGAGAAAAAACCCCTTAGCCATGAAGATTTTTCCTCATATCATGTGAATATCTAAAACTAAATACTAATTATTTAAACCGATTATTATGTCCATTTATTAATATAACATCTTTTATTTTGTTATAGATTTTGAAATATTTATCATTTTTGAAATAAAACTATACAAACTTTGTATAGCTATTGATTTGTTTAAAGTTTCTATACATATCCAACCATTATCAGCTATAGATACTTGATTTGCCTTCCCTTAATATTAATTACCTCAGTTTGTCCATTTTCAATATCACTTTTTCTAAACCTCTGAAACTTTCAATTTCTAACATTTCTATATGACTCATATTTTGGTTACCTTCTAAATTAAACATATTTTTGCTTATTATAGCTGTTAAAGGCTTTGTTTAATTTTCATCAAACTTAAGCTATTTGAAGGTTTTTACGCATTTACTATTCTCTCTATAACTATTTTTCCCTGCTTTTAATATAAACAATTAAAACTCTCTTCACAATAGAACATTTCTTTTATTTCAAAAACAAAAGAAAAACCATGGATTTTTCACTCAACCCCATGGTCATAGATAATCAGCAGGAAGCCCGAGGTATGGTTATGAATTCTGGATTTCTCTTCAGTCAGAAAATATTCAGTCTGAAGGTGATGTCAGGTTGGTAGACTTTTACGGAGGCCTATACACTTCAGCTAAGATTAAAGTTAAAAGCAGTGAAGAACTACCCGAGTACTGAAAAGCTTTCTACCTGTGGTGTAAAAAATCCAAATACAGTATCAGTAACCATCAATGGTTGGAAGAACATTCCCCTGAAGGAATACCTATCACCTTATTTTTGCCAGTTGAAGAGTAATATTTGTCCTTTTTTATTTACCTGTAAAACCTGGCCCCTTATGTAATAATTAAAGAAATAATTATTTTTGACCTCTCGCAATAACCATAACAGAAAGAGTCATATTAGGACTCTTTAATAGTAACCCGGGATTTTTCTTAAAACTCTCTAGAGTTTTTTCCCAATAATCAAAATACAAATTGTACTCTTCATCGGTTAATACTCCTCTTTCCTTAAGCCCCTGGAAACGTCTTTTATTTCTTTCCATCATAATTTCACGGCTTTCAATAGTTTTCTCTATCTCATCTTTATTAACTGCACAATCTAAATGAATGTTGGTTTTACCAAAAACGTCTACATTCTTTAAACCTTCCTTGATAAAAAGCTCAGGTAATTTCATCCCCAGCTGTTTATTGTACCCTTTTTCTTCAGCAGCTTGATTAATTGCTTTAAGTGTTTTTATTTCAATATCATAAACCTCTTTAGGAACATTAGGCCAATTATATTGTCTTTCCTTTAGCCCTGCATCAATACATACAACTAAACCTCCAGGTTTTGTTACTCTAATCATTTCCCGCAATACTTTTTGGGGATTTGTGGTGTTGCCCAAAACAAACTGACAAACCGTCAAATCAAATTGATCATCAGAAAACTCCAGATTATAAGCATCTTGAACATCATATGTTATCTTAAGGTTATTTTCTTTTGATATCTCCCCGGCTACATTCAACAAATTTCTATCTATGTCAATACCGTAAAAATCCCCTTCCCCAATATGACTGGCGATCATTCTAATCATCCACCCGGTTCCACAACCCACATCCAAAATTTTCTGACCTTTTTTCACATTAATAAAATCAAAAAACTGATCTACCAAATACTTATCCCAAAGTTTTTTTCTCGATATTTCCAATTGCTCGGCATTAAACTTTAAAATCTTTTCATTTTGTGAATACACAATTTTCACTCCCTTATTCTTGTTAATACATTCTGAATTTCTGTTAATACCCCATTAATATAATCTTTAACCTCATATAGCGATAATCTTTCGACTATTTCTATATAATCTCATAAAGCAAAACCTTATGTTGTTTAAATGGTTCTATCTATTCTTTCCAGATATGCTTATTAATATGATATACCTTAGCAGTTTGATGAGATTCCATTCTACTAAATCAATTTTTGAAACTTTCTCTAAATAATTCTTTAGAAGATAAAGAAAAAAATATCCCACCATTGTAATATGTCCAGTAAAATTAAGTCCTCTCACCCCTCTCATAATATTCTCTACTGATTCAATTGCATGCTCCACAACAGAAAACCCTACTATAGCTTTTCCTTTAATTCATTTTTAAAATGTTTTAACAGCACTACTCCTCAACATGTCACCTCCTTTCCTATATTTTATTCATGATACATTTTGAAACTCCGCATTAGTATTTAGCTTATTAAAAAAGAGCAAGAAAACAGCCACCAATAAAAGCAAACTTCCAAAAACCACAAATGGTAATTTATAACCAAAAAAATCAGTAATCAATATAACTATTGGAACAAAACATATAACAGAAGTATTATTAACAACTTGATTTAAAGAGTTGACTCTACCAATATATTTTATTTTAGTAATTGATTGTATTATAATCACTACTAGAATAAAATAGATATACAAATTAATTCCGATAACAATTCTCACTATACACGCTATCATTAAATTAGTAATAAACGGAAATATCATCATTAATATAGCTATAATAATTAACGTTATAACAAACAATCTAAATTTGTCACTTCTATTTTTTAATTTCATTGTAAAAAGAATGCTACCCATCAACATACCAACAGACAAACACGTTGTTAAAATTCCATATGCTCTAATCCCATTCATATAAACCTTTTTACTATACATGACAATTAAAGTATTATTTGTTGCTATCACTGCACTAACAAAAAATCCTGTAAGGATTATATATTTATGAAGCACACTTGACCGTATATATAAAAATCCTTCCTTTAAACCAGTCCATAAAGACAAATCAAAGTTATCGGAATGTTTAGCACCAGGTAGTGTAAGGATAATCGCTGCTGAAATAAAATAAGAAATACTATTTAAAATAAATATTATGTTGATATTAAATAATATAACTAAAATTGCAGTAATGGTTGGAGCCAAAACCGAACTAATTCTAGTAGTTAATGAAGTAATTGCATTAGCTTCAGCTAATTTATCTTTATCTACAATATGTAAAAGATAAGAATTAATACCTGGGCCATAAAAAATACTGGCGACCGAATTGAGGAAAATTATTGTAAAAAAAAGAACTTTGTCTGTTATAAATATTAGAAAGAAAATTAACAATCCATTAATAAACTCAGATAAAAAAAGAAATACTTTTTTATCATATTTATCGAGCAAATATCCAGCAATTGGGCCAAAAAGCAAATTCGGCAACCCAATTAAAATAAATGTCATTCCTACACTCTTTATAGAATTTGTTTTTTCATATACATGATATAATATTATCATTTTAAACATCAAATTTCCAAAAATACTTATTAATTTAGAATAATATAATCTTCGAAAATTTTTATTTTTAAATAAAATGTAATTATCCATATAATCAATCTCCTTTATACTTTAAGTAAGTAACCTTTATTTATATAAATTTAATAATGTCCCAACATTCCTCTTTTCATTGCTAAAGATTCGCATCTCCTATATATCCAATAGCCTGCGAATAAATAAAAAATACTAACAACTATCAAAATGCCTAACTCCAATGGGGCAAAATCAATTTATTTTTTGAAAAATATTTTTTGGAAATATCTTTTACTATTAATAAATTTTCCATGAATTATTTACCCCCCGCCTTAAAATCTCTTTTATGCTAACCTTCCCTGTTATAAAAACACCTTCTCAACGAGAAGGCTCATACTTTTTACTTAAACTCTTCAGGATAGTTGGATATTGCATATGCAACCAATTCATCTTTGATAGTAACATCAAAAGCTTTTTTATGACAGTTACTCTCTCTAATTCCTCCTGACATCCAACTACATCCTCTATAACAAATTGGAGCATAAATGCAAGTTTTGATACATTCTTTTTCAATAAAACAACTTTCATACCAACTAAAATTCAGTATCTCAAGTTTATAAAAATTACTCCTTTCTTACATAAATAGTCCGTATAAGTTACAATTAGTCCGTATAATATAGAATTGCTGTATGTAATCATATCAGACCTCAAAATAAAACCTACCTGGATTGCCTATAATACATATTATATTGAATTGTTGTTGGTGCTATTTCATGTCTTCTAGCTATCAAATTTACAAGAGGCTAAATTGTACTTACTTCCTTTACCAAATTTGCTGGTAGGTCCTCAAACAAAATACTAACAGACTCTTCACTTTCAATTCTTTTAACAACCTCTGCAAATAATGGTGCCACCGATATAATTTTAATTTTTTTTGAATTAGAGATATAAGGATTTTCCACAGAATCTGTAGAAACGACCAGCTCAATAGGACTATCTTCAATCTTTTTGACTCCAGCGTCATTTAACAGTATATGGGATAAACAAGCTATAATCCGTTTTGCTCCCCTTTTAACAAGACCATTAGCCAGATTTACAAGAGTTCCTCCAGAAATTGAAAAATCATCTACAATTAAAGCATTTTTACCGTTAACATCACCAATAATATCAAGTATTTCGGCATTTTCATCATGTCTTCTCCTGATTTTATCACCAATTGCAACTGGAACATCTAATTTCAACCCATATTCACGCGCCACTTTAGCAAATCCTGCATCAGGAGAAACAACTACTAAATCTTCATCTACCAGACCAATTTGCTTAATATATGCACACAAACTCGGAAGAGCATAGAGGTGATCTATCGGCTTTCTAAAAAAACCCTGCACCTGAGGGCTATGTAAGTCCATAGTAATAGTCCTGTCAGCCCCTACCATCTCAATTGCATCTGCACAAACTCTCGCGCGAATCGAAACCCGCGGCTCATCCTTTTTATCTCCCTTCGCATACCCAAAATAGGGGATTATTACTGTCACATCCCTGGCACTCGCCCTTTTGAAAGCATCTATCCAGAACAATATTTCTACAAACTCCTCATTAGGTCTTAAAGCAATGGGTTGAACCAAATATATATTTTTGCCGCGTACTGTTTCAAGAATACGGACAAATATGTTTCCATCAGAGAATGTAATTACTTCAGAACGCCCCAGGTCTATTCCAAGATAGTCACACATTCTTTTTGCAAACTTCTTACCACTGCTGCCAGCAAAAATTTTGATCTCTTTTTTTACCACTTAATTTAATCGCTCCTTTCTTGTATTTATCTTCATTAGTAAATTAAGTTATTATTCTTTTAATATAACAAATTATTCATATCAGATTAAAGTATTATATAATCGGGAATCCAGCCAAACATACAAATAACATCTCCATTTAATAGCCTGTCAAAATTAAGATTCTTCAGCTTGTTCAAAAGTCCCCTACTCTTCCGCTTTTAGCATTCAACTTCATCACCGGACATAACAAATTTACACCGGTATTTTGGGTACCAAATTTATGAAAATTTTCAGTGTGAACAGCAAAAACCTACCTTTTCAAATAACCCTTTTTTCTAAATTGAAATTTTCGTAATACTAAAATATTTAGTACTACTCCAAACAAAATCAACACCAATAAATTAAAAAATTCTCTCATTGTAAAATATCCAAAAAGAGTAGCTCTGACCCCCTCTGCACTATATGTTGAAGGAATAAACCATGTTATCCACCTAATATAAATAGGAAAGGCCTCTCTAGAAAAGTAAACCGGAGCTAACATATAAAAACTAAATCCAATAACAAGCGAAAGGATTGTTCCAGCTTGAATATTTTTAGAATAGGTACCTATAATCGCCCCAATTCCACTTAAAGACCAGGCTGTAGCTATAATAAACAGTACCAAACCTATGTGAGGAATTATTTTAACCTGAAAAATGATCATCCCGGCAAATAAAACTACAATAAAACTAGGAAAATTTATAATTAAATAAGCAAGAGATATTCCCATAATAATTGATAAGTTTATGATAGGTAGTGCAGCGTAAAATTCAATTGCATTATCTCTTTTCATATTTGTAATTACCTGACCTAAAGTGGTTACACAAATGCTTACTATAGACATAACAATATTTCCCGCAATAATGAAGTACGCTTTTTTTACAGAAAACGGCCCATATAATAATTTTAAAAATCCTAACATAGCGATAGGAAAAAAAATAGATAATACATAAGTAAATAATCCATAAAACCGTAAAGTTCTTAAGAAAATACTTGTTATATACCAGGTTTCTTTTAAAAATTTTACTAATTTCATCAATAACACCTTCCAATCATAATATACCCAAACAGGTACTTTTATTTTTAGGCATATCCATATTTATTATTAAACTGAATAAAAGCGTCTTCAAGAGTTGTCGATTCAATTTTTATATCTTCAATTTTATCAATTTCAGTATCCAGAATTATATTTAATATTTTTTGCACATCCTTTAGATTTTTTAAATTAATTTCATATAAGTCTTTTTTTGTACTAATTAATCCATACCTTTCCACTATATCATTTTCTATCTTCCCTTTAATAGTTAAAATATATTCAAAGTTCACTCTTTTTTTAAGTTCTGTTGGAGTTCCAACAAATTTAATTTCTCCATTTATAATTATTGCTACCCGGTCTAAAAACTTTTCCATTTCATTTATATTATGTGAAGTAATGAATATAGTCATTTCTTTTTCTTTTGTTTTTTGATGTAAAAACTCCCATATTTTTTGTTTCTTGTCCGGGTCAATACCAGTTGTTGGTTCATCTAAAAGTAATATTCTCGGATTATTTATAATACTTAAACAAAAATTTGTTATTTTTCTCATCCCACCCGATAAGTTAAAAATTAATTCGTCTTTGAAAGATTCCATACCAAAAAAATCAATCAAGTAGTTTGTTTGTGCTTTCGCTTCTTTTGCTGAAAGTCCTTTTAATAATCCTGTGTAATATAATATTTCTTTAACCTTTAATTCATTTAAACCATATAAAAACTGGGACTGATATCCAACTAAAGGCTTAATTTTATTCCATTCTTTCCTGACATTAAAACCGCTGACGTAAATTTCCCCTTTGGACGAAATTAATGTTCCAATAATTTGCTTCATTAAAGTAGTTTTACCCGCTCCATTAGGGCCTAACAAACCAAAAATTTCTCCACGGTTAATCTCTAAATTAATATTTTTGTTTGCACATTTACCATCAGGATAATAAAAACTCACATTTTCTATTCTTAGATCCGTAGTTCTATTCATATTATCTACCCCTATTTTTTCAATTCCATTAATAATAAAATACAAATAAGCATTTTGATACTTTCCATCTTTAAAATAGCAGCATCCTAATGAACCTTCACGTTTAAATCCTATTTTTTCATATAATCTTTGAGATCGCGTATTTTCCTCAAGAACATATCTACATATTCGTTTATAATTAAGCTGGTATAAAAGCGGATAGAATATCTGTTCCATAACCTCTATTCCAATACCGCTTATCTAATAATAGTCCTACCTCTGCATTGCCATCCTTTAAGTTTGGATTTCTTAAAATTGCTAATCCTATATCTTTTCCTTTTCTTTTTTTGCATAGACCATAAAAATTCGTCTATCTGAAGAAAACCATAAACTTTTTATTTCATCTCTTGCAGCTGGAAAGACTGCCATTGTAGCAAATTTATTTATATCTTTATCATTGACCTACTTATGTAACAAATCTAAATCATCTTAAACCTGTGTATTTACCTTCGATAATCATAAGATACCTCCTGACATTATAAAAAGTTTTGTTAAGTTATATGAAACTTAAGTTAGCCATTTTCCCAGGATTACAATTATTATAGAAGACTAATAACACCTTACCAGGTAAGAAGACTAAATGTTATGTCTAATTTAAATAAGGTGTTGCTTTAAAAAATTTCATAGTTTTGGTAACCAAAAATACCGGCGCAAAAAATATAACATTCCTTTTTTGTCCCTAAAAGTAAAATTAACCACTATTTACATATATTATACTACCAAATTTGTATTTTTATGTTAATCTGCTTGTTTAAAATGATTGTGTTTGGCACTAACATCTAATTTAAATAAATCTAACAAATACCTCCAAAATTAATATATAATTATAAACTTGTATAAGTTCATATCTATTATATAACAAATTATCAAAGAGAGTCAATGTCATTAATGTTAATTTTTATCGACATTTTTCTACATTTTTCATTACACTATGTCAGGTTAACACAAAATAATAGTTCTTTATCACTATAATATCTCCCTCATCACAACCCCTGTCTTTATCATCTCATGTCCATTTAGTGTGTTTATCAAAATAAAAATCCTGCATTTGGCCATATTTTTTCCAGTATCCTCATTTCTAACATTAACACTTTATGGTAGAGTGTTTTAACCTATAACTTTCTCCTGTAAACATCAAAATATGGCTATGATATATAAGTCTATCAATTATTGCATTTGTCATTCTTTCATCGTAAAATATATTTATCCACTTACTGGATTCCAGATTAATCATAATTATCAGGCTTTTTCTTTCATAGTATTCTGCTATAACTTAAAAGAGTAACTGGGCTCCTTCTCTATCTAAAGGAATATATCCCCATTTCACCGCAGATTAATAGCTCTGTCTTTTGAATTTGTTTAAGAAACTTATTCAATTCGCCTTCAACTTTTGCCCAGTCTCAATTGCTTGCAATACTCTGCTATTAATTGCTTCATTCTACACACCTCCTTTCCATAGGAGGTAGTCATAAGCCGATATATCTGTGCGGTATGATGCTAATTTCGGAATATCATCAGATAATTTTATATCTTCAAATTCAGGAATTTTGTTGGTTAATCTATAGTAAGTTGTTAATACACTATCTAAATCATCCACGCCATTTTCCAATGTCTTGACAAAGGTTTTAATCGCTGTCTCCATGTCTGCCTCTTTGATAATTTTCAAAAGTATCTTTAGTGCTTTACTTTTATCAGTCAGTTTACATTGGTCAAAAAATTCTTTTAGCGGATCAGGTAATTTTTTATATAAACCTATATATTTTAGAGCATTTGGCCTTCTGGACATTGAAGACAGATATGGTTGCCAGCTCATTGATTCTTTCTGATTGCCATACAATCTATCATGGCTGGTGATAACTTTATAATCTTTATCCAAAACTATTACCTGATCAGCAGTAATTTTTACCCATACTTCACTTTGACTAAATGCGGGTGAAGCAGAGTAAGTATATCTCCCCTCAAGTCTAAACTTGCCATATTTGTTTGTCCTGGCTTTCTCCAATCGATAGACTTCATAAGGGCTTTTAAGGAAGTTTCAACATTGCTGTTTTTCCTTCTTCAAAAGGTACACTCATGCCTTCCTAAAAAAAACAAACTTTAATGGAAATTTTAAAAATTCAGTGTCTTGAGAACTACTCCGGAAAAAGGTTGAAATTAATAGAAAATCTTATCGAAGGTCTGGATCTAAAGGATACGTAAAAAAAAGAATCTTTTAGAATATCTCAAACAAAGTTTAAAATATGGTGTTTAAAAGCTAAAGACAACACTTTCTAAAGCAATATATTAAACATCATACATATAACATCAATCTATATTCCTTATAATCAGCAAAAATTACTAAATAGATTTTTTTAGTAAAGTTAATTCACCTATATTTTTTACTTCTTTAAAACCCTGTTTTTTATACAAGGATAATGGTTGCCAGTTGTGACTATCCGGAAAGGATAAAATTTCTAATGTTTTGAAGTTCTTTTTTTGAGCTTCTTTTTCAAGTTTTCTAATAAGCTCAGAACCGACTCCATACCCTGATACCTCAGTCCGTACCGATAAACAGGTAATCATTAACCCTCCGGTATTTATCCCTGAAACAATAAACCCTAATTTGCTTGCTATATCAAGTGAAAACGCTTCAATAAAACCAACGGGCTCCTTTTGATAATAAGCAACAATTCCAGTTAATTTTCCTTCTTTTAATTTATCATGCAAAAATAAATATTTACTTTTTTCATAATATTTCCATTTCTTTTGGCAGTACTTATCTTCTTCTGATGGTATTTCGTACAGATATAGCAAACATCTAAAGATAAATTGTCACTATAACTTTGAAAGAAAAAGTCTTCTCTATTACACTTCCACCTTCTTTTTTTTACCAAATTATATTCAAAAGGATATAATTTACTATCCCACTTTAAGCCATATTCTTTAAAAAAATTTTCTAAACTCTTCGGTGATGGAGGAAAACCTTTTATTTCCTTCCCCTCAATAAATAATTTTCCATAAAGAAGCGGTTTCTCTCCATTACCCTCAACTGTGTCTATAACCTTCTTTTCCTCCGGGAACCAGGGAAAATTAGTCTCAAATTTGTCCTGTACAGTATTAAAGGATTCAAAATAAAAAACATCGTGGTTTTTAAACAAAACTTTTAGGCGGTCGAGAGTTACAAAGGATTCAGGACATATAGGTGAATAAAAATATCGGGCAATAAGGTGAGTCTTCAAAATATCATACCTCCTGACATTTATTTAATATGCAGACAGAACACTGTATTTATTAAATATCAGACTAAGTTTGATTAATATATCATCATATCTTTAAAATTGAAAATATATTTTATTTTACCGTAATTTCTATTTTTTCCTTACTATCTTTTACGATTAACAACAACCTTTCTATTGTCCACTCACCCATTTCTTTTTGAACTTTTAAATACAGTACTCCTTTCCCTTCATATTGGGTGTTTTTACAGGAATTCTTTGATGTTCTATGCCTACAAATTCATTAGAAATAAACTGGAATCATTATCTGTTCTTATTTTTAGCGTCTTCATCCTTTTAACTAACTGTCTCTTTCTCAACGAGTTCTTAAGAACTCTACAGGCATCTTTAGCAGTACATGATAATCCTAAATGATAATCGATTACTGAACGATCAAAAACATCTATCAGTGATAACTGAAAGAAAAATTGATCAGTACCATGTATGTAACCATATTTTACATCCATTTCCCAAAGTTGATTTGATGAATCTATCTTATCCCTTTTTGCTAATCTTCGTGGGTGTTTCTTTTTAACTTTACGCTGTGGTCTTAAGGATATTTAGTTCCTTGCAAAGTCTGTAAACTTTCTTGTGATTGATTTGAAAGTCATAATCCTGCTGAAGACATACTGTTAATTTACGGTATCTATAAGAGAATCCACCACCTGCAATAAGTTCACACAGCCACTCTTTAACCTGTTCATCAGGAACTTTTTCTCCTTTGTTTGTTAAAGAATAACCAGGTATAGGCTTGACTGAAGTTCTTGAGTTATTAGCTTACTTTTTGGTTTTATTGAAATATTTTCATAATAAGTTGATGGGGATAAGCCGACAAAGTCGAGAATAAGACAGGCTTTATATCCCTGTTCTATTCATTTTTTAGTTATTGCGACTTTGTCAGCAGTTGAGGATTTACCATATCTCTGAGATCTCTAAGAATAGCCAACTTTAATTCTTTTTCAGCAAGGAGCTTTTTTAACATATCATTTTCAGTACTTACTTTTTCTAATCTTTTGATTATTTCTTGATATTGTTTTTCTTTATCTCTGGGAAAAGATTTAGTGGAACCTTTTTTACGATTAGCTTTAATCCAGTTATATATTGTATTCTTAGAAGTTTCATGACAACGAACAACCAAAACAACATTACCTACTAATCTACATTCTTCAAGAATTTGTTATTTAAATTCATCAGAATACTTTTTACACTTCATAATTAAAACCCCCTTTAAATTAATTATATCATTTAAACACAGTTTCTCCAAATTCATTAGGGGCTATATAGTATTCTCGTAACATGCATATTTATAAATAAATCCTTTTTTATACCAAATAGAAGCTTTTAACTCATCTTTATTTAAATACTTTATCCAATCATATATGATAATCTTCTTCTTAAACATTATCCTTTAGCTCATTCTTAACTAAGTGTTTTATTGTAAACATTATTAACGTTTATATATCTCCACAAACAGGATATAACTCTCCACTTACACTGTGTATTCATTAGTACTTCCTACACAACAACATGAATTAATGTTAAAAATACAATATGGTAAAATATATATAAAAAAATCGAAACTTAATTCTATAGAATTCATAATTATCTTGGGAAAGGAATGATCATAATGTATATTTCTTATTTTGATGAAACAGAAGATGATGGCTTCCCTAACTATTCATCTAAATTATTTATTTTAACTAGTATATATATGGAATCAAATTCTTGGAAAAGCAATTTTAAAGAAATAATTGAATTTAGAAGAGAACTAAAAAGATTATTTAACTTTCCAGTAAAGCTAGAATTTCATACTAAACAATTCCTATGTGATAAAAACCCATATAGAAACTTTAATTGGACTCCTGAACAAAAAGTAAAAATATTACATAAACTTTTTGATTTAATTTCTACATTAGATTTAAAAGTTATTAATGTGTGTATTAATAAAAAAATATAAACATATAAACACAAACAATTATAATGTTCTTGAAAATGCTTTAACCTATGATATTCAAAGAATTGAAAACGATCTAAAGAAAAATCATAATTCAGATTATTTCTTAATAATTAATGATGAAGGTAGATTAGGTAAAATGAGAAAAATTCAACGCATAAATTATATTCCCTCTATAATTTTTCTATCCGAAATTGAACTACTTATAGAAGATTCTCTCCCCAAAGCCTCAAAGAATTCCCGTTTTATTCAAATATTAGATACAATTTCTTATATAGTATATTTATACTGTTTAGAACACTTCAATAATTCCAGATGGGCCAATAGAGTAAGAAATAAATTGAACTTTGAAGATGTCATTAATTTATTAGATAAAATAAAAAATAATTCAAATATACAGGCTAGTAGAACCAATTCTTATGGTATTGTACATTACCCTAGATGAAAGAAAAAACCATGGGGCTGTCCCAAAAGTAATTGATTACTTTTGGGCATGGCCCCTTTTTTCATTGTTCATTTTAAATTCATTGAAAATTTTTCTGTTAAGAAAATAAAAACCCATACCTGACATTCTATACTGTTGCCAGTTTAGCCAGGTTATGGGCTATACACAGTAAACCCCATTCAATTTTTACTTTCTCAAGGCCACGAAGCAGAAATCTCCGGAATGACCAATTACCTTTGATCCTTCCAAAGACAGATTCCGCTTCAATTGCTCTTTGAGAACGGAGTTTCATACCTTTATCGGAACAAAGGTTTTCCTTTACCTTTTGCTTATATTCACGTAATTTAAAATTTATTCTTATTACTCGATCACCTTTGGCCCTGGTACAATTTTCTTTTAACTCACACTCATCACAATTTTCGCATTTGTAATATCTAATTTGTTTAGTATATCCATTTTCAGTCTTAATTTCTTTTGTCTTACAGTAAATGAGTCTTCTTTGAACAGGACAAATAAACTCGTCGTTTTCTTTATCATACGGCCAGTTTTCTACTTTAAATATATCATTTTTAAACTTCTTCTTTTGTTCTTTATGAAAAGTATTATACTTAACATAAATATTAGTATTGGCTTTCTCTAAGTAATCATAATTTTCCTCACTACCATAACCTGAATCAGCTATCACATTTTCCGGAATCTTACCTGTAACTTCTTTTACTTTTTCTAAATGAGGTATTAAGCATCTTGAATCTGCCGGCCTTTGATGAATACTATAACCAACTACAAACTGATTCTCTGTACCTATCTGAACATTATATGCGGGCTTCAATTGCCCATTTTTCATGTGGTCTTCTTTCATTCTCATAAAAGTTGCATCAGTATCTGTTTTAGAATAACTGTTTCGTCCATTTAAAATCTCTTCCTGCTGCTCATATTTTTTCATTCGAGGAAGACATTTATCTTTGAGCTCTTTAACTGTTTTTTTTAACTTCTTATCTTTGGAGTTCTTTTCTAGACGTTCTTCAAGTTCCTTAATTTTTTCTTCGAGTTTCTTTGAATCTATTTCTTTTCCTTCACCCATCTCCTCCAGGTCATTATCCCCATACAATCTATTCTCTTCTTCGTTGGTTTTCTCAATCTCTTTTAAAAGTTCATTAATTTTTGCCCTAAGCCTTGCTTTGTACTTCTTTGTCGCTTTTCTCCAGACAAAGCTATATTTGTTTGCATTAGCTTCTATTTTTGTACCATCTAAAAAGTAATTCTCTAACTTTACATATCCTTCTTCTATAAGAAGTTCCAATACTGATGCAAATACCTCATCAATAACATCTTTCATGATCTCTGATCTGAATCGGTTTATCGTCCGAAAATCAGGTTTATTGTTACCACTAAGCCACATAAAATAAATATTTTCCCGAAGTGCCTTGGCAATTCGTCTTGATGAATATATTCTCTGAGTATAGGCATATACTATAACCTTAAGCATCATTTTCGGATGGTAGCTGCTTCTACCCCCACCTTTATATTTTTCAAGCAGGGGTTCAATATTCATCCTTTCTATAGCTGAATTTACCACCCTTACTAAATGATTTTCAGGAATAAACACATCAAAACTCAAAGGCAACATTGTCTGATTCATATTATATTCAATAAATGTCTTTTTATTATGGTTTTTCCTCTTCATATTTATATTTTACCATAAAAAAAAGGTGTTGTCTTTATAAAAATTTCTGACAACACCTTTCTTTTAATATTTACTTTTGGGGGTTATAAAGGGACTTTTGGGACAGCCCCTTTTATTGATCAAACACAACTGACCAAAATATCTTAACCACCACCTACGACACATTCGTGTTTTCAGTGGTTTATTTTTATTAAAGCACGTGTTGATTTTCCTGTCAAGTAATAATATTTTTTCGTTTTCTGTTTTTTTATTTCTATTAAATCAAAAATTGCCCATTAATAATGATAAGGTTCTCCTTTAATAATCTTAAAAGCCCGATACAACTGTTCTAATAATATTAGCCGTATCATCTGATGGGTAAAAGTCATATGGGAAAATGAGAGTACAAAATCAGCAGCATCTATTACCTTTTGATGTAATCCCACAACACCACCAATAACAAAAGTAATTTCACCATGTCCCTGTACCATCAAATTTTGAATATATTTTGCCAGTTCTTCAGAACTCATCGACTTACCCTGGACTGCTAGCACAATCACATAGGAATTCTCGGGAATCAACTTCAAAATTCTATCAGCTTCTCTCTCTTTAACCCTTTCTAAATCTACACCGCTAGGATTAGAAGGAATCTTCTCATCTTTTACTTCCATAATCTTGATCTTTGCATAACGGGATAGACGCTTTAAAAATTCTTCAATTCCGGTTCGGATAAAATTTTCCTTAATCTTACCTACTGCCACAATATTAATCTTCATCTCCATCACACCTCACCCAACATTTTTTTACTTAGTTTTTCTTCCATCAACTACATCGTCTTTAAAAAGGAAAGCTTCAGACTTCGTATTTTGCTCATACCAATCATGATAAGGATTACCGCATTGCATTAGTCCAGTTTCAACATTCATAATCAGCTATGTTCCATAATTTTTAAGACTTGATTTTTTCCTATAAAGTTGGGATTTTTTCTGAAAAAGTAAGGAATCCCTCCTATTGGAGTAGTAGATAATAATTAACCAAACCTAAACTTACTACACCTAGAACGGAGGGATTTATAAATTATTATTCGTTAACCACTATATAATATCCTCTTAAAATCCCCTACTTTACTTTTAGGCTATTTTATTGCAAAATAATTTATTACAGCTTTACAGGTAAATATAGTTGATTTATTGACTACCAATAAAAAATATATTATAATATTGAAAATCTTTACTTTATCATTAAATTGAAGTGATAAAGGAGGGGATAAGGACCAGGAGAGCAGAGCTGAGTATGAGCAGAGTCGAGAAAGTTGGAATTGGAATTGGCTGAGTCTTTAATGAGCTAAGTTTAGCTGAGATTAGCTGAGAGGAGTAGATATGATGAAAATTAAAACTTTAACTGAAATTAGCCTTTTATTGGCAATTGGATTTGTTTTGCACACATTATTCCCCCCCATTATTTTTGGAATGAAACCTGATTTTTCACTAGCTATGCTTTTTTCCATAATCATTATTAAACGGGATTTTAAACTGGCTCTGATAGCTGGCTTGATAACGGGAATATTTACTGCTCTAACTACCAGTTTTCCCGGTGGCCAGATAGCCAATATAGTGGATAAAATTATTACTACTATTATTATGACCGTAATTATCCTCAAAATGAATAGGGAGAACTTCATTTTAGTAGGGCTATTTAACTTTATTGGAACCATAATTAGCGGTGTAACCTTTTTAGGGACAGCTGCTATAATTTTTGGACTGCCCGGCCCGATGCTGACCCTCATCCTGACAGTAGTTTTACCTACCGCTCTCATCAATACCTTAACTGGAATAATTCTTTACTCTTCTATTGTACAGAGTAAACGGCTTATCAGGCAGACTAAGTAAATAAATCTATAGGGGCTGTCCCAAAAGAATTAATTACTTTTGAGACAGCCCCTATTTTGTTTCATATTTTCAAAGGAATAATTAATTTACTTTTTAGTCCCTTACCACTAATATAAAGTAAATAATTACCACTATTAAAAAGATAACCATGGATTTATAACTAAAAATAACATATCTACTCTACCTAAATACCTTTATAACCCCTAGCGCATAAGTCAGGGAAGAATCTTTCAGAACAATGGTAAATTCCTTTGCCCAGGGAAGGATAACTGTTGAATAACCCAGGACAGAATAAAAATACTTAAACCCTAAACAATCCCAGGGATAGGTAGAAAACTTTATTCCTAATATTATATCATGAGATTTGATCGGGACGTTCTTTTAATCTAAGAGTTAAATTTAGCTTTTTACCATCTCTAAGTACCACACATTGAACTATATCCCCAATTTTATATTTTCTTAATTCTCGAAGGAGCTCTTCCATACTGTCCAGATTTTCACCGCCAAAATTAATTAATATATCGTTTTTCCGCATTCCAGCCAGGTCTGCTGGACTATCAGGAATTACCCGAAAGATAAAGACTCCTTTATCGACAGAAAGATTCAATCTGGCTTTTAATTCAGGAGTTACTGTACCACCATATATTCCTATCCAGGGTCGCTCTATCTTTCCTTTTTTAATCAATTCCTGACCAATTTCCCGAGCAATATTTATCGGGATAGCAAAACCCAATCCCTGAGCTCCTTGAATAATGGCTGTATTTATCCCAATTACTTCTCCGTGAATATTAAAAAGGGCACCACCACTGTTTCCGGGATTAATGGCAGCATCGGTCTGAATCAGATCCAGAAGTTCTGTCCCTTCTCGAATCGGTAAATCCCGGTTTAAAGCACTGATCACGCCCACAGTTACGGTATTTGAAAATCCAAAAGGATTTCCAATAGCAATAGCCGTATCCCCAACCCGAATCTTATCTGAATCTCCCAATGGAGCAACAGGAAGATCATCTCCATTAACCTTAACCACTGCCAGATCAGTAATGGAATCACGACCTAAAACTCTACCCTCAAGTTCTCGTTCTTGACCTGATTGATCAATTAAAAAAACACGAATCTGATCTGCCCCTTCCACTACATGATTATTGGTCAGGATATAACCTTTTTTATCAATAATCACACCCGATCCTTCACCTTTAATCTGCTCCTGAGTCTGACCATAAAAAAAGTCATAAGTAATCCGTTCTTTAACTGTAGTTATTTTAACAACTGAAGAACCCACTTTAGCTACAATATCTGCTATAGGCTCATCTTTCCGTTCCTCAGCAGCATCAACCGGTGGACTTAAGACCTTAGATTTGGTATCCTGTTCTTCAGGAATTATCGGTACTTCCTTTGCTTCCCGATTGACCACCAGGGGAATACTCCAATAAACTATCCCCCCAAAAATAGTAACTATCAAAAGCAGTAAAACCAGATAAACTAATAAACTGGTTTTGAACTCTTTGGCCATCTTTCTCACCACCCTTAAGATTAGATAAATATCAACCGGCTTTGAATAAAGCCGTAGGTCGATCTCTGTATGTATATTCTATTCTGATATCATAATTCAAACATAATCCATGATCTTCAATGGTGTTTTTAACTGTCAAAAAAGCTAACTCCGGAATATTATTATCTTTACTTAAATGGGCTAAATATATACACGGAGTACAGTTTTCAGCTAATTTAACCACACAGGCTCCAGCATCGTCATTAGAAAGATGGCCCACATTGCTCATAATTCGTTTTTTTAATGACCATGGATAAGGCCCCATTTTTAACATTTCAAGATCATGATTTGACTCCAATATAACATGATCTACACCTTTTAAAGCCTGAAGCACCTCTTCAGTAACATATCCCATATCTGTCGCAATTCCCAATTGAGCTTTACCTGACCTGATCACATAACCCACCGGATCTGCTGCATCATGAGAAATTGAAAAGGGCTGAATATCCATGCTTCCAAAAGAAAATGGCCCATCAAATATTTTACAGTTGGCCTCTGGAATCTTACCTAAATCTTTAGCTGCTGCTAACCAGGTTCCTTCATTGGCAAAAATGGGAATATTAAAACGCCGGGAGAGAACTCCCGCACCTCGGATATGGTCCACATGCTCATGGGTAAGTAAGATGGCATCAATCTCTTCTCCACCAACACCTACTTTACTCAAAAATTCCAAAATCCTTTTTCCACTTAAACCTGCATCAATTAAAATTTTATTTTGCTCTGTACTCACCAGAATTGAATTACCTGAACTACCACTGGCAAGTATAGAAAATTGCAGTGAAATTTTCACCATCTCCTTTAAATCTTTAATATATCCTATATATTAGTGACTCCATATTCTATCTCCTGCCTTGATTAATAAAATTTACGCAAAATCTCCCCTATATGCAGGATTTACACCCTTTCTGCACGAAATTTTCTAAAGAGAACCAGTTTGGGAGGTAGGAAAATATGAGAAATTTAATTCGGGTACTAATTGCTGATGACTCTGCTTTTATGCGTCGAGTCATTTCCGATCTGATTAATTCTGACCCTGAATTGCAAGTCATTGCTACTGCCCGGAATGGGGTAGAAGCATTGGAGCTTATAAAAAAATTAGATCCAGATGTAGTTACTCTGGACATTGAAATGCCAAAATTAAATGGTTTTGAAACATTAAAAGAGATAATGCGAATTTCTCCAAAACCAGTGGTAATGATCAGTCATTTAACCCAGGAAGGAGCAACTACTACTTTAAATTGTCTGGAAGCAGGTGCTATGGATTTTATTCCTAAGCCTTCTGGGTCTATCTCTTTAGACTTTGCCCAGGTAGCAAAAGATTTAACAGAAAAAATAAAAATGGCCTATTACAATTTCAAACCAGCCAAAGTCACTCTTCGGTCAAAATCACATAGAACTATAATTCCCACCTCTTCTTTCTCCGGAGTACGAAAAGATATGGTAGTTGCAATTGGTACATCCTCTGGAGGACCACGGGCCTTAAAAGAAATAATTCCCTTACTTCCTGCAAATTTTCCTGCAGGAATAGTTATTGTCCAGCATATGCCTCCAGGCTTTACCCGTTCTCTCGCCGAACGGTTGAACAATGAGTCTAAAATTCGGGTCAAAGAAGCAGAAGAAGGAGACCGGATTGAACCAGGTCTTGCCCTTCTGGCCCCCGGGAATTATCACCTGGAAATTGAAGCCGGCGGCATTGTTCGCCTAAATCAAAAACCTCCCCTCTGGGGAGTCCGGCCATGTGTAGATTATATGATGGAAACCATCGCTCCTTTATACGGCGAACGGGTTATTGGAGTTATCCTTACCGGAATGGGTCGCGATGGTGCTAATGGTATGGCAGCTATTAAACATTATGGAGGACAGACTATTGCCCAGGACGAAGAGACCTGTTTAGTATATGGCATGCCCCGTGCAGTTATTGAACGGGGGTTGGCAGATTATATCTTACCACTACATCAAATACCCCATAAGATTGTCCAATTACTCAATCAGAAACGTTAAAATTTTAACAAAAGGAGACGAACCAACCATGATTACATTTGAAGAATTTAAAACTCAGGCCTCTAAAATTTTAGGACTTAATCTATCAAGCTATAAAGCAAAACGGGTTCAGCGGCGGGTAGAAAGTTTAATGCGCCGCCGTAATATACCCGATTATACTACCTGTTTAGAACTTTTAAGAAATAATTCTAATTTCCGGGCTGATTTCTTAAACCATTTTACTATTAATACCTCGGAATTTTTTCGAAATCCGTCTAACTTCGTAACTTTAAAAAATGAAATCTTCCCTGAACTTTTTGCAGGAGGTAAAAAAGTAAAAATCTGGAGCGCGCCCTGTTCTAACGGTTGTGAACCATACTCATTGGCTATCATCATTGATGAGCTGGGAATCAAATCACACCAATACGAAATTTTAGGTGTTGACATTGATCCTAACATTCTTCAGGCTGCAAAAAAGGGAATTTATAATTCCGGAGCACTTAAGAATGTCAGCACTGAACGGCTACAAAAGTATTTCAAACAGGTAGGTACCAATACCTTTGCCCTTAGTGAAAAAATCAAAAAAATGGTGCACTTTAAAGAATTCGATCTATTAAAAGATACTTACAGCAAAAATTGGGATTTAATTCTTTGCCGTAACTTTTTTATCTACTTAACTTCAGATGTTAAAGATCTTTTGACACGCAAATTTGTTGACGCCCTGCGTCCAGGAGGTATCCTCTTTTTAGGCAATACTGAGTTTATCTTTGAACCGGAAAAATTCGGACTTTCCAAGATTGTTTCAAGCTTTTACCGGAAAATATAAAGCAAAAATAGGGGCTGTCCCAAAAGTAATTGATTACTTTTGGGCATGGCCCCTTTTTTCATTGTTCATTTTAAATTCATTGAAAATTTTTCTGTTAAGAAAATAAAAACCCATACCTGACATTCTATACTGTTGCCAGTTTAGCCAGGTTATGGGCTATACACAGTAAACCCCATTCAATTTTTACTTTCTCAAGGCCACGAAGCAGAAATCTCCGGAATGACCAATTACCTTTGATCCTTCCAAAGACAGATTCCGCTTCAATTGCTCTTTGAGAACGGAGTTTCATACCTTTATCGGAACAAAGGTTTTCCTTTACCTTTTGCTTATATTCACGTAATTTAAAATTTATTCTTATTACTCGATCACCTTTGGCCCTGGTACAATTTTCTTTTAACTCACACTCATCACAATTTTCGCATTTGTAATATCTAATTTGTTTAGTATATCCATTTTCAGTCTTAATTTCTTTTGTCTTACAGTAAATGAGTCTTCTTTGAGCAGGACAAATAAACTCGTCGTTTTCTTTATCATACGGCCAGTTTTCTACTTTAAATATATCATTTTTAAACTTCTTCTTTTGTTCTTTATGAAAAGTATTATACTTAACATAAATATTAGTATTGGCTTTCTCTAAGTAATCATAATTTTCCTCACTACCATAACCTGAATCAGCTATCACATTTTCCGGAATCTTACCTGTAACTTCTTTTACTTTTTCTAAATGAGGTATTAAGCATCTTGAATCTGCCGGCCTTTGATGAATACTATAACCAACTACAAACTGATTCTCTGTACCTATCTGAACATTATATGCGGGCTTCAATTGCCCATTTTTCATGTGGTCTTCTTTCATTCTCATAAAAGTTGCATCAGTATCTGTTTTAGAATAACTGTTTCGTCCATTTAAAATCTCTTCCTGCTGCTCATATTTTTTCATTCGAGGAAGACATTTATCTTTGAGCTCTTTAACTGTTTTTTTTTAACTTCTTATCTTTGGAGTTCTTTTCTAGACGTTCTTCAAGTTCCTTAATTTTTTCTTCGAGTTTCTTTGAATCTATTTCTTTTCCTTCACCCATCTCCTCCAGGTCATTATCCCCATACAATCTATTCTCTTCTTCGTTGGTTTTCTCAATCTCTTTTAAAAGTTCATTAATTTTTGCCCTAAGCCTTGCTTTGTACTTCTTTGTCGCTTTTCTCCAGACAAAGCTATATTTGTTTGCATTAGCTTCTATTTTTGTACCATCTAAAAAGTAATTCTCTAACTTTACATATCCTTCTTCTATAAGAAGTTCCAATACTGATGCAAATACCTCATCAATAACATCTTTCATGATCTCTGATCTGAATCGGTTTATCGTCCGAAAATCAGGTTTATTGTTACCACTAAGCCACATAAAATAAATATTTTCCCGAAGTGCCTTGGCAATTCGTCTTGATGAATATATTCTCTGAGTATAGGCATATACTATAACCTTAAGCATCATTTTCGGATGGTAGCTGCTTCTACCCCCACCTTTATATTTTTCAAGCAGGGGTTCAATATTCATCCTTTCTATAGCTGAATTTACCACCCTTACTAAATGATTTTCAGGAATAAACACATCAAAACTCAAAGGCAACATTGTCTGATTCATATTATATTCAATAAATGTCTTTTTATTATGGTTTTTCCTCTTCATATTTATATTTTACCATAAAAAAAAGGTGTTGTCTTTATAAAAATTTCTGACAACACCTTTCTTTTAATATTTACTTTTGGGGGTTATAAAGGGACTTTTGGGACAGCCCCTGTTCATTTAACCATCTTCCTAATCACATATTCCTCTAACTGACCAGCCAATATGGGATCAACTTTTACCTTCATGTATATCCCCTCATTCCGATATTCTTCTTTTAATACATTTGCCGTTTTGTGAAGTTTTTCTACCCAACCACCTTGATTATATGGAAAAATAACTTCTAACTCTTTAAAGTCCCGCTCTACTTCTTTACGAATTAGATCAAGCAAATCCTCTATACCTTCACCCGTAAGAGCAGAAATGACAGCAGAAGGCCTTATCCTTTCTCTCAAATACTCAGCTTCATTAGTACTAATTAAATCAGCTTTGTTAAAAACTGTGATAATAGGTTTTTCTAATACTTCCAAATCACCCAATACATTCCATACCGTACGCATCTGAAGTTCCCGTTCAGAATGACTGGCATCAACAATATGAAGCAAAATATCAGCACGCTGAACTTCCTCTAAAGTTGCACGAAATGCAGCTATAAGATGATGGGGAAGTTTTTGAATAAAACCTACTGTATCACTCAAAAGAACAGCTGAGCTTCCCAAATCCAGTTTACGCATGGTAGGATCAAGAGTTGCAAATAGCTTATCTTCGGACAGAACACCAGCATTAGTTAATTTATTTAAAAGGGTAGATTTACCAGCATTAGTATAACCAACCAGAGCAACAACGGGAAGATTTCGATTTTGCTGGTGTAATTCCCGCAATCCAGCCAACTGTTTAATCTCTTTCTCCAGGTCCTGAATTCTTTTCCGGATTCTACGGCGATCTACTTCCAATTTGGTTTCACCAGGACCACGGGTACCGATTCCACCACCTAACCTGGACAACTTAGATCCAAGACCTGTCAATCTGGGAAGCATATATTTAAGCTGGGCCAATTCTACCTGTAATTTTCCCTCCCGGGTTCGGGCATGTTGAGCAAAAATATCCAATATCAAGCGGCTACGATCAACAATCTTTACTTCAATCAACTCTTCTAAATTGCGCTGTTGAGCCGGAGTTAACTCATCATCAAATATAATCAGATCAATTTGCTCTAAATAGGCTCTATACTTAAGCTCAACTGCCTTACCCTGCCCAATATAAAAAGCAGGATGTGGAGCATCTCTTTTTTGGATAATCATCCCCACTACTTCTGCTCCCGCCGTTAAAGTCAGTTGTTTTAATTCAGCCAGTGATTCTTCAAGAGAATATTGATCCTTATTCACTGGAAGATCAAGACCGACAAGTAAAGCTCTTTCCTTTAAACCCTCCTGAATTAGATGGGAAGATCCTTCTTTTAACTCTGCTTCAATTTCTTCAATTCGATATTCCGGGTCTAGATGGGTTAAATCACAAAGACTATAACTACCCTCGGAAACAAAACTCCTACTTAAAAAACCCTCACAAACCTCAGGGTAAAAGATCATTGCTTCATTGGTCCGTAAATCAGCTTTAAGATAAAGATCAAACCCATAACGAACAAAAATATACTTTTCTTTCAGTGTGAGATTATAAATTTCAAGATCAACACCAAAAATGAGCCACCGCAAACCGGAAAGGCTTTGTGCATTATTAAAAGTAATTTCTTCCCACTCTCTTAAAATTGTTTCATCCATCTCACCTGGAAATACACCTAAAATCTGACCTCTGCGATTAGTTATCAGATGAAGATTAATATCATTTTTGAAAACAAAATCTTTAACTTTTTCAAGTTTTTTAGAAGAGATCAACTCTGTATGAATATCAGACCATTGAATCATTTCTTCTAATTTTTCATATATTTTTCTACTCACCTTTAATTTATCTAAAGGAAACATATAATTCCTCCTCCATTTAAGAACAAAATGCCCTTCGGGTACTACACAAAGCTAATTTTTGCTTCACAGTGAAATTTTTCAAACCATCTAAAGTTAGATCTCAGTCGAAATAAGGCACACTAATCAACGGGCCCTCCTGGCCCCTGATTAGCTCATCACATCCTATGATGAAGCCTTATTTCTCCTTCGATCCCACTAAGATGGTTTAACAAAAAATTTCAATAACGCTCAAAATTAGCTTTATGCAATTTAATTCAAATTGTTATCCACAACCTACGAAAAAGTATAAATTCCTAAACATCAAAGAAAATCCCCCTACCAAAAGGTCAGGGGGATTTTTAATTATTCATTTCGTGCCAAATGGTACACCAGACCAATAATTCCTACAGATAAATCTTCATTTTTGACCTTAACATCCTCCGGAACAATAATTCTGGTTGGCGCAAAATTCCAGATTGCCTTAATTCCAACACTAACCAATTGATCAGCCACTTGCTGGGCACTTGCAGCAGGAACTGCAATGATCCCCATTTTGATATTGTACTTTTCCACAACTTCTTTTAAATTTTTAATACTCTGTACGGTAATACCGGAGATGCTATTGCCAATTTTATTTAAATCAGTATCCAAAACAGCTTTTATTTCCAACCCCAATTTACGGAAACCTTCATAATTGACCAATGCACGCCCAAGGTTTCCAGCACCGACTAGAACTATCGGCCAATGATTATTTAAACCCAGAATTCGTTCCAGATTTTTTAAAAGTAACTTAACTTCATAACCTACTCCCCGGCGTCCAAACTCTCCATAATAGGATAAGTCTTTCCGCACCTGGGTTGAAGGCACACCAATTCTCTCTCCTAACTCTTTGGATGAAATCACTTCAATATCCATTTTGTCTAATTTGGCTAAACAGCGATAATATAAAGGCAAACGCTCAATTGTGGTTCTGGGAATTGCTATCTTCCCCTTCATCCCAATTCCTCCTTATAACTAAAAACTCCGCTTCTCCCCTGAAACAAAAACTATATTACCATTATACTATATACTACTAAAAAATTCAATTTTCTATCAATAACAAATCTTGTAATAAAGATCTAACATAGATTTATGTAATTCATTTGTTAAGATATCTATCTCTTCTTTGGTATTTTCTCTTTTCTCTACAGAAATAGGTTTTCCAAATATTATCCTTACTTTTGGTCTTTTAAATAAACCCCAAAACCTGACTTTCTCTAGACCGGTTATAGCTGCAGGATAAATGGGAACATTCCCGATTAAAGCCAACCGAGCAGCTCCTTTTTTAATATTTCCGAACTCCTTTTTCCTCCGGGTTCCTTGAGGAAAAATGCAGACATATTTATTTCCTGAAAAAAGTTCAATTGTTCTTTTAATACTATTTACCCCGGGCCGCTGACGATTTACAGGTATCACTCCCAACCAATTTAACATAGGAGCAAGAAAAGGAAAACGAAAAATTTCTTCTTTAGCAATATGGTGTATCCAGGTAGGATACAAGACATAACTAATTAAAATAGGATCCAAAGCATGTATATGGTTTACCGCTATTAATGCTCCACTGTCTTTCGGTAATTCAGGATAATTTATAACCTCCAGACGTATAAAAACTGGTATAATCATATCAGCAATTATTTTTAAAATTTTATATCCCATCCCCAACACACCCTTTAAAAAATTTTTTCATTATAATTAATATTTCGCTTATAAAATTAAATATCCTTCAAAAAGCGATTCTTTTTTGAATATAGAGCCCCGCCATGAAATTATTTGTAAAATGAACAATAACGGTAATTAGAAGACTACTGGTAGCCAAATAGAGCCAGCCCAAAAATAAACTAATAAGAAAAGCATAAAGTCCGTGAGCCCATAGTTTTTTAATAAAACCCCAATGCAGAATTGCAAAAATTACAGAGGTAAGCCAGATTCCCAGATGGGATTGGAGTAATCCTCTGAAAAAAAGTTCCTCTATAAAAGCAGGAGGTAAAGAAATTAAAAGTAAATCATAGTTATCAATTCCTTTTAATATATTAATTACTGTTTCTTCCATATTATTTTTAAATTCAGACCAGACTTCACTTAAAATCAAACTAAATAATCGAATCCCTATACCAGCTAAAAAACCATAATATACAATCTCCAATAAGTTCAGCTTTCCCTTCCAGAAATCTGCCGTTATGAAAGTCCTGTTAAAAAAATAATAAAACCCAAGTGTAAATAGTAAAAGTCCACTTTGACTTATCACTATGATTACTTTTAAATTACCATTCCCCCTCATCTGACTACCTCCGTTTTTTGTTTCGTTCCAATCATAATCAGCATTAAATAATTTACCATTAATTATGCAAGAGATGCCCTTTCCAAAATTGTTCTTTAAATTCGGGTTATTTTCTTACATATGATTATACTGCAAAAAGCTAATTTTGAGCGACATAGAAATTTTTCGCTAAACCATCTTAGCGAGATTTCCGACGAAATAAGGCCTCATCACAGGAGGTGATGAACTAATCAAGGGCCAAGAGGGCCCTTTAATTAGGAAGCCTTATTTCGGCGGAAATCGAACTTTAGATGGTTTAAAAAATTTCTTTTGAAACGAAAAATTAGCTTTTCGCAATATAATCATATATAGTATAACATATTTCACCTTTAAATTCAATAATATCAATATTTTTTGGTAATACATATAGTATCAAAAAAGTAAGAACAAAATACCTATCTAGTACTTTACCGTATTCATTAATCTTATTTCACTACAAAAAGCTAATTTTGAGTGACATCAAATTTTTTCGCCTTTCATCTCTCCAATAAATTGGAGGTAATTCCTAAAAGAAACGTCCTAAATCTTTCTACTAAAAGAAAAAGTCCCCTGTTAGAAGGGGGACAGACTTTCTAATTAACATTTTCTAATTTTTCAACATGATCCTTTCTAATACTTAAGATTTTAAAATTTTTATCATTAACTATTCTGTAGGTAACTTTATTTACCTTAAGAACTGTTCCTTCATGCCATTCCCCAAGAACATTTTTATATCTTACCCTATCATTTACTTTAATCATTGGCAATACCTCCCTTTTAGTAATGGTAATTTTCCTGAAAATAATCTGTTATATATTTTTCTGTTAACGAACCTATGATAATTAGATTCGTTATAATCGAAAAAATTCCTTCAATAATTTATAATTTTAATGTAAAAAATTAAGAAAATGTAGCTAAGTTTCCACTAACCAAAACAGGCTAATTTATATAAATATATAACCCAACAACCATAAATATAATATATTATTTTTGTTAAAATGTAAAGACTTTTTAGATTTTAATATTTATTTTTGTTACATATGTAATTCTTTCCTTAATAATGGAATTTTAAGTCTTCCTCTTTTAAGAGAGTTCTTATTTATTATTTATTTTTACCACATTTTTTATTTTTTAAACATATTAAGGACTGCAAAATGCAGTCCTCTTCTATAAAAAATAGTCCTCTAGACGAATTTAAGTTTAAGTTAAAGTTAAACACTTTTGATTGTAAAGCTAAAAACAGACCCCTTTCCTACTTCACTTTTTACATCCACTTTCCCGCCATGCCGTTCAATAATCTCTTTGACAATAGCCAGGCCCAGACCTGTTCCCTCTTCTTCACCCCGGGTACGGGCTTTATCTACCTTATAAAAGCGATTCCAGATATGATCCAGTTCCTCAGCAGGAATTCCACACCCCTCATCTTCTACCTCCACTTTAATCATCTCATCCTCCATATTAGCCCGTATCCAGATAGTGGAACCGGGTTCTGAATGTTTAATGGCATTACGGACCAGATTAATCAATACCTGGCCTATCCTGTCAGGATCACCCCAGGCTTTTTTAAGATTACTGGCCAACTCTACCTCAATTTTGTACCTACCCTTCTCTATGATAGGAACCAGATTACTAACTGTTTTTCTTATCACTTCTTCTAATTCAAAAGCCATTTTTTTAAATTTTATAATTCCGCTCTCAATCTTAGACAGATCCAGAAGTTCTGTTACAAGGCGGTTCATCCTATCAACTTCATTCATTATAATATTACAATACTCCTCTGGAGAATCCTCATCCTCAAAGATTCCATCTCGCAAAGCTTTTACATAACCGCGAATGGAGGTAAGGGGTGTCTTTAATTCATGGGAAACATTTCCCACAAATTCCCTCTGCAGCCTAAGATGGTCTCTTAATTTCTGGCACAAAAAATTAAAATTAGCTGCTAATTGTCCGATTTCATCCTGTCTATCCACCTCAAGCTGGACATCATAATTTCCATCAGCCATCTCTATTGCTGCTGAGCTGATCTTTCTTAAAGGATCGGAAATAGAACGGGAGAACTGATAGCTTAAAAATATTGCCAATACCAATACAGCTAATCCAATGGTGATAAGTAATTGTCGCAGCTTCTGTATCGTCCCCGAAATGCCGGCAATTGTATTGTATACAAAAACTGCTCCCAATACCTGATTGTTTACTTCAATGGGAACGGCTACCATCAAAATCGGCTCCTCAAAATATTTAAAAGCACCACGAATGGCTATTATTTTTCCATTTAATACTTGAGTCACTGCTTCACGATCCAGTTTTACACCCAACCATCTTTCACCGGCTGTCGCAGCCTGAATCATTCCCTGTCTGTCGGCAATCCAGATATGTTCGTCAATTAACTGAGCCGAACGCTGAAGTTGAGTCATGACAGCAGTATAATACAAACTACCTCTTAACACTGACTGTCCGGCTATGGCTGCTATCTTTTGACCAACATTAATAAATTCCTTTTCTTTTGTCTGAAAATAATAATCTTCAAAAAAATAAGTCAGAGAAATACTTAATATAAAAAGGATCAAAAGAATCAAACCTGTAAAACGGATCATTAATTTCCCAAAAATACTCCGGATCATTGCTTTTCCACCTCAAATTTATAACCTACGCCCCAGACAGTTTTAATATAATCATCCCCGGCACCGCCAAATTTTTCCCGTAAGCGATTGATATGGCTATCTACTGTACGTATTCCTCCATAAAAATCATAGCCCCAGATCTGATCGAGAAGCTGTTCTCTGGAAAAGACCTGTCCAGAATGGGAAGCTAAAAACCAAAGCAGTTCAAACTCCTTAGGGGATAGTTTAATTTCCTTTCCCTTCAACTCAACCTTATGTTGACTCCGGTTTATAACAAGATCCGGAAATTGCAATATAGAAACCTCCTGATTTCCCATGCGCCGAAAAACTGCCTTAACCTGAGCCACCAGTTCATCTGGATCAAAGGGTTTGGTAATATAAATATCTCCACCCATTTCCAACCCTTTGATCTTATCATCCTTGGTATCTTTTGCTGTAAGCATAATAATAGGTACATTAGATTCCCGTCGGAGTTGTTCACAGACTTCCCAACCATCCATAAAAGGAATCATAATATCCAGAATTACCAGATCCGGTCGTTCTTTGCGAAATACTTCTAACGCCTCTATCCCATCCATTGCCACTACAACTTCATAACCTGCATTTTTCAAATATATTTTAATCAATTTACATAGATTTTGATCATCATCTACCACCAATATTTTCATTCTACTCCCTCCCTTTACACCTATATACTCAAATTATAATAAAATCAAAGAATACTGTCAAACCCCGGAAAATTAATATAGACTCTTTATCTTTCCCTTCAATCTATTGACATATAAACTCTACTATGATATAAGGTTAGTTGATAATGAAAAACAAATAAATCCACGGGATCTGGCCCGTGATATGTCTTAAATAAAAATGAGGGATGATTAATGAAATATACTGAGCCTGAAAATAAATATGTAACCTCTATTAGTCCCGAACATCGGAAAAAATTCGGTCAAATTTTTACTCCTGTTCAAATTGCTAAATTTATGGTGAAATGGATTACTGACAAATTTGACCAGGGCCAGCTTCTGGACCCTGCTTTAGGTCTTGGAATCTTCTTTCGCCAATTACCTGACCCCCAATCATATCAACTGGAAGGCTATGAGATCGATCCCAAACTGGCCAGGATGGCTGAAAACCTATTCTCATCACTACTTCTAAATTTGACCTGTTTAAAAAAAGATTTTCTTTTAACTGAAACCAATAAACAATATGACGGAATTATATGTAATCCGCCATATATTCATTTTCAGGATTACAAAGAAAATCTTTCACTCATTGATAAGTTTAATCAGCAATATAACCTGAAATTAAAAGGTTTTTCCAATATTTATGCCCTGTTTTTAATAAAATCCCTCCAACTTTTGAAACCAAATGGAAGAGCAGCATTTATTATTCCATCTGAATTTTTAAACGCTGATTACGGAGTCAGTATAAAAAAATTTCTCTTGAAAAATTGCTCTATAAGGCATCTTATCATCTTTGATCCATCTATTCAGGTTTTTGAAGGCTTTTTAACCACTTCTGCTATTCTTCTTTTCGATAATGAGAAAAAAAAACACCTTAACATCTTCAATGTAAAAAATATGGCTGATCTTAAACAGATAGAAAAATACCTTTACTGCCCTCATAAAAGTTCTAATCTTGATGCTAAAACTTATAGCCTCGATCAATTAAAACCGGAGGTAAAATGGAAGTATTATTATAGAGATTTAAAGATTAATCTCCAATTAGAAAAGTGTTCAAATCTGGTTCAATTTAGCAAATTCGCCAGAGTAAAAAGGGGAATAGCTACAGGTGCCAATGAATTTTTTACTTTATCAAAAGCTGATGCTATTTTACATAGGATAGATCCAAACTATCTTACACCCTGCTTGACCAGAGCTTCACAGATTAAAAATAACATCTTTGATGAAAGAGATCTTCAAAATCTAATTTCTGCTAATAAGAAAGTATTTTTATTAACTGTCAATTCTAAAAAGATAGATGAAAATCTAAAAGCCTATATTAAGTGGGGAGAAAAAAAGGGTTTTCATACCCGTTATCTTACCCGGAAACGTAATCCCTGGTTTTCTATGGAACTTTCTACTCCTGCTGACCTTTTGGTCAAAACTTTTAGCCGCAAGCAGGTAGTTTTTATCCAGAATAATACCAGAGCCTTAAATCTAACCTGTTTTCACAGTATCTATCTAAACTCCTTAGGCCAGCAATATCGAAATATTATCTTTTTATATCTAATCACTGACCTGGCAAAAGAGATATTCGAAGGTCAGAAACGTGAATATGGTTCAGGTCTGGGCAAATTTGAACCCAATGATATAAAACAGACAAAAGTCCTTGATTTTACTACTATCTCTTTAAAAGATCAGGCCATCCTCAATCAACTATATCAGCAATATGTAAAATTCCATAAATCCTTAAAAAGTAATGCTGAAAAAATTTTAAAAGAAGCCGAATCCATATTTTACCAGTATTGGAGAAAATAAAAACCTGACTCCTTAAAAGCAGGTTAACCTTCCTGAAGCATCATTGGTAATCTTAATAAATCTTTATTCAAATACACTAAATGCCCATTTTGATATACAGCAATAATCTCCTGTCTATCTGAAAAAGTTAAAACTTCAAAAGCTGTCTCATCCTGTTTTAAAGCATACCAACAGCATGAACCATTTACTGTTTTTGAGAAATATTTCAAAACCAGGTTTCCGTTTTTTATCACATTTTGATAAGAGAGAGGACAATCCATAACTATACCCCCCTTATATCTATAGTCCTTGTCTAGAATCATTTTTCTGGGACTTTTGTCCTAATTAAGCTATTCTACATCTCGCTCCATTTTCCTGTTTTTATCATTAAATTTTTCTTTTGAAACAAGTTAAAAAAATCTTTGGTTAAACTGCAAAAAGCTAATTTTTCGCTCCTTGAGAAATTTTTCGAACCATCTAAAGCTCACCTTCCACCGAAATAAAGCTTCCTAATCAAAGGGCTCTCCTGGCCCTTAGAACTAGCTCATCACCTCCTATGATGAGGCCTTATTTCGTCGGAAATTTCGCTAAGATGATTTAGCGAAAAATTTCTATGTCGCTCAAAATTAGCTTTTTGCAGTAATAAATAAAAATAGAGTGTTTGAAGAATATTTTGTTCAAACCCAGAAAATTAGTAACACAAAAGAAAATTGACATCTAGACATAGAAAAAGCCCTTCAGAATCATTCATCCTGAAGGGCTATTGTTTTTAATGTTTAAAATGCCGCATTCCAGTAAAGAGCATGGCTATGCCATGTTCATTACAAGCAGCAATAACTTCTTCATCCCGAATTGAACCACCCGGTTGGATTATTGCCCTAACTCCTGCCTTAGCTGCCAGGTCTATCCCATCCCGAAACGGGAAGAAGGCATCAGAGGCCGCTACTGCACCCTTTGCACGCTCTCCAGCTTTATTGATAGCAATCTCCATAGCATCCACACGGCTCATCTGACCTGCTCCTACACCCACCAGAGCGCCATCTTTGACCAGAACAATGGCATTGGATTTAACATGTTTAACAATTTTCCAGGCCAGTCTTAAATCACTAAGCTCCTTTTTTTCTGGTTGAACACTTGTAACAACTTTTAATTCTTCTTCTATCAAATCTTCACGATCTAATTCCTGAACCAAAAGGCCTCCCTGAATCCGTTTTAAGTCAAAAATTGGCAAACTAGCTGGTAGTTCTGGATAAGTAAGCAATTTTCCTACCTCAAGAATCCTTACATTTTTCCAGCGCTCTTTTAAAACAGTTAAAGCCTCCGGTTCATAGGAAGGCGCCAAAATCACTTCAATGAATTTATCTTTACCAGTCATAGCTTTAGCAGTAGTCAGGTCAATGGGTCGATTGACAGCAACAATAGAACCATATGCAGATACCGGATCACCTTCATATGCTTTCTTATAGGCTTCCGCCAGATTTTCTGCTACTGCCGCCCCACAGGGATTAGCATGTTTTATGATAACTGCTGCTGGTTCTATAAATTCCCGAACCAGTTCTAAAGCACCATTGGCATCATTTAAATTATTGAAGGAAAGTTCTTTACCATGCAGTTGTTTTGCCGTGCTAACAGAATTAAAGGCCGGAGCACCAATTTCCCGATAAAAGGCAGCTTTTTGATGAGGATTTTCACCATAACGCAAATCCATTACTTTCTCTAAACGAATCTGCATCCTCTCAGGGAACATCTCTTCTGTCTCTTTCTTTAATAGACCCATAAAATAATTATCGATCATTGCATCATAATTGGCAGTATGGTTAAATGCTTTACCAGCCAGTTTTAACCGGGTTTTAAAACTCAACTCTCCACCTGAACTTCTCAATTCTTCTAAAATTATAGGATAATCAGCTTGATCCACAACCACAGCTACATCTTTAAAATTTTTGGCAGCAGCCCGGATCAGAGTTGGACCACCAATATCAATATTCTCCAGCGCTTCATCCAAATCAACATCATCTTTAGCAATGGTTTCGGCAAACGGATAAAGATTTACCACTACAAGATCAATGGTTTCTATCCCAAGCTCAGCCAACTCTTTTAAGTCATTGGGATTAGAACGGCGCGCAAGAATGCCACCGTGAACGTTAGGATGGAGAGTTTTGACCCGGCCATCCATCATTTCTGGAAAACGGGTAATCTCTGAAATCTGAATAATTTTAAGACCTGCTTCCTCAAGTATTTTCGCAGTACCGCCAGTTGAAATAATCTCTATACCGAGTTCTTTAAGACCCTTTGCAAATTCGACAATCCCTTCCTTATTGGAAACACTAATCAAGGCACGTTTCATTTCTGCATTCCTCCTCTGGTAAAATTATGACTCGTCTTCCATCAATTTTCAATCGACCCGCCTGATAGAGGCGAACCGCTTCTGGGTAAATCCGGTGTTCTTCCATCTGAATACGATAAGCCAGCTCATCACGAGTATCTCCCGTATATACCGGAACTGCTGCCTGGAGAATAATTGGCCCTGTATCCATCCCTTCATCAACAAAATGCACTGTACAGCCAGTCACCTTAACTCCGTATTCCAAAGCCTGGCCCTGAGCATCAAGCCCCGGAAAAGCCGGCAAAAGGGATGGATGAATATTCATTATCCTGTTCGGAAAATGGTGCAAAAATACCGGGGATAAAAGACGCATAAATCCGGCCAGAAGAACCAGATCTGCATCTGCTTCTTTGATCATCTTCACCATCTTCAACTCATAGTCTTCCCTGGAATTAAATTTTTCACGTCCGACATAATAGGCCGGAATTTTATTCTTTCTTGCCCTGGTCAAAGCATAGGCATCAGGGTTATCACTGATCACAAGAGCTATCTTTGCATTGAGTTCCCCACTTTTAATGGCATCAATAAAGGCCTGAAGATTTGTTCCCGAACCTGAAGCCAAAACCGCTAAACGGATCGGATCTGACATGCAGCTTCCCCCGCCTTTCTCTGAGTTACCTCACCAATCACATAACTTTCTTCTCCCATCTCACTTAAAAGTTCCTGGATTTCTTTAAGTTCCTCCGGTTTAACTATTAAAACCATACCGATCCCCTGGTTGAAAGTACGATACATCTCCATCTTCTCAACCCCGGATCTTTCTATAATCTCAAATATAGCCGGCCGTGGCCAACTTCCTTCATCAACAACAGCTTTTAAACCTTTAGGTAAAGAACGCGGTATATTTTCCAAAAGTCCCCCACCAGTAATATGAGCAATTCCACCAATGGTAAATCTATCAAGCAAAGCAAGAACCGGTTTTACATAAATCCGGGTTGGTGTCAAAAGTACTTCTCCTAAAGGAAGTCCCAGTTCGGGTAAAACCATATCCAACTCATATCCCCGCTCTTTTGAAAAGATCTTTCGCACCAGAGAATAACCATTACTATGAATACCTGAACTTTTAAGACCCAAAAGAAGATCGCCAGCCCTTACATTTTCCCCAGTAATCATCTTTTTTCGTTCAACAATTCCTACCGCAAATCCTGCCATATCATATTCACCAGGCTGATAAAGATCAGGCATCTCTGCAGTTTCGCCTCCAATTAGGGCACACTCTGCTTTAAGACAACCTTCCGCAATCCCACTTACTAAGGCCTCTATCTGTTCCGGAATTACTTTATTTACAGCCAGATAATCTAAAAAAAAGAGCGGCCTGGCTCCCTGGGCCAGAATATCGTTGACACACATGGCCACAAGGTCAATTCCCACTGTATCGTGACGATCTAAAGCCATCGCAATTTTTATTTTACTTCCCACACCATCAGTTCCCGAAACCAGAACCGGTTCTTTCATTTTTTCAATATCCAGTTTGAAAAGACCGCCAAAGCCTCCGAGTCCTGCTAGAACAGCCGGGTTATGGGTACGGGCCACCAGCCCTTTAATCCGCTCTACTGCCTGATTTCCCGCATCAATATCGACACCTGCATCACGATAACTAAATTTAGACCCCACAACATTTCCTCCCCTCTTCAAGGGAATATTTACCTGTTCCTTTACCTATAGGATAATTACCATCAAAACAGGCAGTGCAAAACCCCAATTCTGTTCTGGCCAGTGCCTTCAACATACCAGCCTGGCTCAAATAAGTTAAAGAATCAGCACCAATATAATTACAAATCTCCTCTACACTCATCCTGGCTGCAATCAGTTCACGCCGATTGGAAGTATCTAAACCATAATAACAGGGATAAACAACAGGTGGTGAACTGACACCAAAATGAACCTCTTTTGCTCCCTTCTCCTTTAGCATTTTGATAATCCGCTTGCTGGTTGTCCCGCGTACAATAGAATCATCTATTAAGAGAACCCGTTTTCCCTTAATAATCTCGCAAATAGGATTTAATTTTAACTTTACCTTTATATCACGAATCTCCGGTTCTGGCGAAATAAAGGTCCTACCTACATAGCGATTTTTTATCAATCCCCATTGAAAAGGAATCCCCTTTTCTTCTGCAAACCCCTGAGCTGCTGAAATTCCAGAATCAGGAACAGGGACTACCACATCAATTTCTGCCGACATTTCCCGGGCCAGCGCCCTTCCCATCTCCATTCTGGCCAGATGTACATTTTGTCCGCCAATTATACTATCAGGACGGGCAAAATAGATAAACTCAAAAATACAGAAGGCAGAATGGCCTTCCGCATACTGAATCGAACAAACACCCTGTGAGTTAATTATAACCATCTCACCGGGTTTAATATCACGGACGTACTCAGCTCCCACAATATCCAGAGCACAGGTCTCAGAAGCTAAAACATATCCATCTCCCAGTTTACCTAAAGAGAGAGGCCGAAAACCATAAGGATCCCGAATTCCGTAAAGATTATCTTTGGTAAGCAAAACCAGACTGAAAGCTCCTTTAATCTGTTTAAGACAGTCCAGAATTGAATCTTCAATATTCTTTTCCCGGGAACGGGCAATTAAATGAGCAATCACCTCAGTATCCAGTGTAGTATGAAAGATAGAACCCTCTTTTTCCAATTGTCTTCTAATCTTATAGCCGTTGACCAGATTTCCGTTATGGGCCAGGGCCAGCATTCCTTTGCCAGAGTTGATTAAAAGGGGCTGAGCATTGCTTAAGAGGCTGGAGCCTGTGGTAGAATAGCGAACATGACCAATGGCTCTATCCCCCTTTAACTTACGCAAATTATTTTCGCCAAATACGGAACTAACCAAACCCATCCCTTTATGAATGCTAAAATCCCCATCCTCAGAAACGACAATTCCTGCACTCTCCTGACCCCGATGCTGTAGAGCATGAAGACCAAAATAAGTCAATTGGGAGGCATTTTTTCGACCAAAGATTCCGAATATGCCGCACTCTTCTTTTATCTTTGGTTCATAATACATGGAATAGCCTCCTCCCATCTGAATTTTAGTTGGGTAACTTCTACTTCAATCCAATTATTAATCTTCAATTTATCACCCTGAACCCGGCCCAATCTTTGGACAGGGACATTATTTACACTACATATAGTCATAAACCGCTCAACATCTTTCTCTTCAATGGTAACTATAATCCGGGATTGGGTTTCACCAAAGAGCAGAGCATCAGGTCGAATTTTATCTTCATCTAATTCAATTACTGCCCCTAACCCCTGTTCAAATGTACATTCAGCAAGAGCCACCGCCAATCCACCTTCTGCACAGTCATGAGCCGATTTTATAATCTTTGCTCTTATTGCATCCAGAACAGCTTGTTGAACTGCTTTTTCCAATTTAAGATCAAGCTCAGGTACCTGACCTGTTTCAAGACCGTAAATTAAAGACAAATACTCGCTGCCGCCCAACTCTTCTTTGTTAATACCAATAAGAAATATCAAATCACCCTCATCTTTAAAGCTTATGGTAACCGCATCTTCAAAATTTTCTAAAACACCCACCATTCCAATAATTGGGGTTGGATATATTGCTTTACCTGAACATTCATTGTAAAAACTAACATTACCTCCGGTAACGGGAGTGTTTAAAGCCAGACAGGCCTCTCTCATTCCGGCAATCGATTCTTTAAATTGATAAAATATCTCCGGCTTCTCAGGATTACCGAAATTCATTCCATCTGTAATGGCCAGCGGTTTGCCACCGCTGCAAACCACATTCCGGGCCGCTTCTGCCACCGCAATCATGGTACCACGACGCGGATTTAGATAACAATAGCGACTATTACAGTCAGTCGAGATCGCAAGACCCCGATCTGTACCTTCTACACGTATAACCGCAGCATCAGAACCTGGAAGAACCACAGTATTACTCCTGACCATATGATCATACTGCCTATAAATCCAGGCTTTACTGGCAAGATTAGGACTACTTATTAATTTAAACAAAATTTCATTATATTCTTCATCTGCCGGTAATGGGATTTGATTTAAGTCAAATTTCTCTACTTCATCCAGATAGGCCGGACGTCTGCTCTCCGGATGGTATACAGGTGCATCATGGGCTAAAGAGCGGGCTGGAAGTTGAGCCACGATTTTGCCATTTTCCTTAATGGTCAAATTGCCATCATCGGTTACCTTACCGATAACCACAGCATTTAAACCCCACCGTTCAAAAATAGCTTTTACCTCTTCTTCACGCCCTTTCTTTGGAACCACCAGCATCCGCTCCTGGGACTCAGAGAGCATAAAGTCATATGGAGTCATACCTTCTTCCCGGGCAGGAACTAATGCCACATCCAATTCAATTCCCGTACCGGCTCTGCTGGCCATTTCACAGGAAGAACTTGTAAGCCCTGCAGCTCCCATATCCTGAATACCAACTACAGCTCCGGTTTTTATCAGTTCCAGGCAGGCTTCCATCAGTAATTTTTCCATAAAAGGATCTCCCACTTGAACCGACGGCCGATTCTCTTCCGAATTTTCGCCTAACTCCTCAGAAGCAAAGCTGGCGCCTTTAATACCATCCCGACCAGTAGCAGCACCTACTATCATAACCGGATTGCCAACCCCGGATGCAGAAGCAGTAACCATATCACTGACCGGCATTACCCCAACACACATAGCATTAACTAATGGATTGCCCTGATAACTTTTATTAAAATAGGTCTCACCGCCAACAGTAGGGATTCCCAGACTGTTACCGTAATCAGCAATCCCCGCAACTACACCGTTAAAGAGGTATTGGACATGTTCATCTGAAAGATCACCAAAACGCAGAGAATCGAGTAACGCAATTGGTCGAGCACCCATAGCAAATACATCCCGTACTATCCCTCCCACACCTGTGGCAGCGCCCTGATATGGTTCGATAGCAGACGGATGGTTGTGACTTTCAATCTTAAAGACGGCAGCCATACCACCACCAATATCGATAATTCCGGCATTTTCACCCGGCCCCTGTAAAACACATTCACCTTCAGTGGGAAGAGTCTTTAATTGAGCCTTAGAATGCTTATAGCTACAGTGTTCAGACCACATTACACCATAGAGAGCCAATTCCAGATCATTGGGTTTACGGCCTAAAATTTCAATAATTCTCTGATATTCATCATAGGTTAAACCATTGGCAGCCAGTTTTTCCTTAAGTTCTGCTGTTAACATGGGAGTTCCCCCTTCTCTGTCAAATATGCAATAATTGAGTTAAAAATTTTACGTCCATCTATACAGCCATTACCCAGCCGATCATCAACTGCCCTTTCTGGATGAGGCATCAGGCCAAAGATATTTTTACTTTCATTGACAATCCCGGCAATATTGGAGATGGAACCATTGGGATTTACTTCATCAGTCACTTCACCTTCCGGGGTAGCATAGCGGAGAAGAATCTGTCCATTAGCTTCAAGCTTTGCAATTTCCTCAGGATTCAAATAATAATTTCCTTCTCCGTGGGCTATGGGAAGCTGGATTACTTCTCCTTTTCTCATCTGATTAGTAAAAGGGGTATCGGCATTCTCCACTCTAAGATAGATATATTCACATTGAAATTTCAGACTCCGGTTTTTTTGCATCGCTCCCGGTAAAAGTCCCGCTTCCAATAAAATCTGAAAACCATTACAAATTCCTATGACCAGTCCTCCCTTTCGGGCAAATTTCTGTACCTCCTCCATTATCGGAGCAAACCGGGCTATTGCTCCTGCTCTCAAATAATCCCCATAGGAAAAACCCCCGGGAATGATAATACAGTCAAATCTATCAAGAGATACTCTATCAGCATGCCAGAGATATTCAGCAGTATGGCCCATAAACTCTACAGCATATTTACAATCATGATCACAGTTGGAGCCGGGAAAGACTATGATTCCAAAATGCATCTTTACTCCTCCTCCAGTGGAAAAATCTCATAGATATAATCTTCTATAACTGGATTGGCCAGCAGACGTTTGCAAATCTCTTCTACATAGGCTTCTGCTGTTTTGACATCATCTAGATTTACAACAAACTCCATAAACTTACCTATTTCCAATCCTTTAACCTTATCATACCCCATTGCCTTAAGGGCCCGGGTAACCGTAGAACTTTCTGGATTTAAGATACCTTTCCGCGGCATAATCTTTAATTCAACTCTAAACATCAGCAAAATCTCCTCCTTTTCTTTTTAACCCCGCACCCGGCGCAAAATCTCCTGATATGCTTCCTCGACCTTCCCCATATCCAGACGGAACCGATCTTTATCCAGTTTATCACCCGTTGATTTATCCCATAACCGGCAGGTATCTGGAGAAATTTCATCTGCCAGAAGAATTTTACCCTCAGGGGTTTTACCAAACTCTAATTTATAATCCACCAGATCAATTCCTAATTTCCTGAAATATTCAATCAAAATAGAATTAATTTTTAATGCTTCCTCTCTTAAGTATACAACCTCTTCAGGTGCTGCAATATTTAAAACCCTAATGTGATCTTCTGTAATCAAAGGATCACCCAGTTCATCATTCTTATAATAAAATTCCACCAATGGAGTTTCCAATCTTATACCCTCTTTAATCCCTAACCTTCTACAGAGACTGCCAGCAGTAATATTTCTTACTACTAATTCAACAGGAATAATCTCTACTCCTTTGACCAGCATCTCCGTATCACTGATTAATTCAACAAAATGATTTTCAACACCTAAATCACTTAACATTTTAAAAATGGTAGCAGAAATCAGGTTATTGTACCTGCCTTTATTATCAATAGTACCTTTCTTCTGCCCATTAAAGGCAGTGGCATCATCTTTAAACTCAACCCAGAGAATACCGGGTTTATCAGTTGCAAAAATTTTTTTAGCCTTTCCTTCATAACGTAATTCTAATTTCTGAATTGCCACAGTAAACATCCCCCTTAGAAATTTTTTAATTTCTCTTTCCACTCACGAACAATGAATTCAGTTTTTTCTACAGCCTGGCCCAGATACCGTTCTGGATTTTGAATCAAAAGTTTTTGTTCATCTGTAAATCGATCCCAATATTTTTTCATCTCCTCATCTTCTAACATCAATTGATAGACTGTCTTACCCGTCTCCTTTGCCTTAAGTGTCTTAAGCCTGACTGCCTCATGGGCATCTGGGTGGCCGTAACCAGCCAGGAGAATATACAGCGGTTCAGCAATAAATGATTCCCGGGTCTTATCAAAATTTGCTTTCATCTGCTCCCGGTTGACCCACATATTACTGATTACCCGGGTCAAACGCCTAATAGAAAGCACCAGTCCAGCAATTATCTCTACCACAAATCGCCCAGATGCAGAATTGGTTAAATCCCTTTGGTGTTCAGAAATCTGGTCCAGATAAAGGGTAACCATCCGCGGCATAAACTCCTTGTACATACTTTTAACATTCTCATAGTTGACGGGATTCCGCTTATGAGGCATTGTTGAAGAACCAATCTGATCAGGTGCAAAATATTCTCCTACTTCATCAATCTCCGTCCTCTGTAAATGGCGCATATCATCTGCAAAATTGGCCAAAATCCCAAAGGTGGAGACAAGAGTATGAACAAAATCCAGAACATATTCAGGTTGAACAATCTGTGATGAAATAGGAGCCGGTTTTAACCCTAACTCAGCTAATACATCCTTCTCAAATTGGATGGGATCATCTATAAATAAAGAACTGGCATTATATGCACCAACTGCTCCAGCCATCTTTCCCCGTAAATTAGCTGCTGCCTTACGGATTTTTTCCATTTGCTGACCTAAACGGCTTATATATAAGGAAAGTGCAAATCCAAAAGTGATGGGCACAGCATGCTGTCCATGAGTCCGACCAATTTGAATAGTCTTCCGTTCAGTCCAGGCAACCTCTAAAAGAACTGTCATCAGATCTTTTAATGCCGGTAAGATTAATTTTTCTGCTGCATCACGATAACGAATCGCAGCAGAAGTATCCATAATATCTACAGAAGTAGCCGAAAAATGAACAAATGGTCTGGCCTCTGGACTCACCCGATTGCGAATACAGTTAACCAGTGCGCGAATATTATGTCTGGTCTTCTGCTCTTCTTTATAGACTTCTTCAGGGGTAATGGTCTTTACAGCTTCTTTTACCTCTTTTACCACCTCAATACCACAAAAACCCCGCTTATGTAACACTTTTATTAATGCCAACTCCACTTCAGCCTGGGTACGGATCACTGCTTCTTCAGAAAGATAATAGGACAAATCTTTAAATTCCTCTTCCGGGATTGAATAACGATGATCCAGCGGGCTTATGTTCTTAAAAATATTTCTCTCCATTATTCCCCTCCTATTCATAATTTGAAAAATTTAAAATGGTTATACCTCCTCATATGAGGCCTTATTTCGACTTCAATCTCACCAAGATGGTTTAACGAAAAATTTCTATGTCGCTCAAAATTAGTTTTTTGCAGTATTATCTAAAATTATATTTACGAACAATTTTTATAATATTTTTATTATTGTTCGTTATTTAGTTGATTCTATGTTTATCATAACATTCTTTAAACCATTATTCAAGACAAAAATCCGAATATTTTTCTTAAAAATAATTTTAACGATAGTATAGTTGAAAAATTTAATAATACCATTCAAGAAGGATGCTCAATATTATTAGCAAAATATATGTCATAAGCCATAATTTTTCACGAAAGGAGCTAACTTAATATGAAATTAAAAAAACTACTATTTATGAGTGTTTTTTTAATTATAGTGTTAAGTTTAACTGGATGCTTCAACGTAAAAACCTTAAATAAAACCACTGTAACTTACTCTGACCTTAATGTGAAAGTAATAAATTCTAATGGTTCAACCATCGAGGCTGATTTAATTGTCTTGATTGATTCTGATAAAAATATTGTTGATTTCACCACAAATTCATCTATATATCAATTCCCTAATCTTAAAAGCGGTAAATATACATTGGTAGTAGGCAAAGAAGGGTATAAAGCATTTATAGACGATAATCTCTTAATCTCAAAAGATATTACAAAAGAGGTTAAATTAATTGAAGAGGAAGACCTTACTCAGGTCAAAATTGAAGTTTATGATGAAAATGGACAACCAATCGATAATGCGCAAATTACTGTATTCAAAGATGGAAACATTGTCAATAAAGGACTAACTATCAATGGTGAAGTTTTTCTACCCCGTATCTGGCGCGGTATCCTATATGAATATAAAATTGAAAAAAGAGGTTATAAAAGTTATTCTGGATACTATTTTAATAGATTTGATGCAGGATATATTACCATATATTTAAACTCATCAACTTCAGAAACATCTATTCCGGAATTTGAAGAATATATTTTTGATGCTGAAGATGAAAAATCTATTTCTTTAGGTTATCTGGGTTCTAATGATTATATAGTAGTGGGTATAACTCCGCTTAATTTCAATTCTAATACTAACAACCATTTTGAAGGTACCATTACAGCCAATATCAATAACAAAAATATTGAAACTAATCTAATCCAACTCCCAATAAAAAGGGAGATGGCAAAATTACAGCAGCTTAAAAATAATTTTTATAATTTAAAAGAGAATATCTATTTTAACCAGAAAGAATTGGATGCAAAATTACGTCAAAAAGAAAAAGAACTGATAGAACAATATGGATTTGAGGAGATATTGAAAAATATTACAAAATCCCGGTTTAACATTCAATCATATTCTCTGGGATCTGAAAGAACATTTTATATTCGGGATTTTAATAGAGAAGAATATTATTATTCAATAACTGCTACTTTAAAAAGGATCAGCAATCATTCTTATATTTATGTTGACAATAATATCACAATCAATCAGACAGATTTAGATTACATTGCTGAACAATTTGATAATCAAATATATCCTACTAATATGAAGTTTTTTGCCAGTCATGAATACACTTCATACGATTATGATGAAAATGGAAAAATAATAATTTTATTAACCCCCATAATATTTGATGGCCCTGGAATAGTTATGGGATATTTCTTTTTAGGTGACTACTTACCAAAAACATATATTGAAGATTCCAATGAAGCAGATATGATCTATCTTAATTCTAATGTCCTTGAATTGGATAATGATAAGAAAAGTCTGTTAAATGAGTTATTAAGTACTGTAGCTCATGAATTCCAGCATTTAATCTTTTTCTGTGAAAAACTATTTGCATATCGTGTTATTGAAGATACCTGGATCAATGAAGGATTCTCAGGTCTAGCACAGTATCTAAACGGATATTATAATTATGTTGGTGATGGACGGATTTATAATAGTGACGGAACCGAAACTAATCCAGATGCTTTAGGATATTTTAATAAACCGGCTGATGAATCACTTCTATCCTGGGAAAATAAACTAAGCGATTATGGTGCCAGTAACCTATTTGCGTTCTATCTATATCATCTATTTGGAGAACAAATCATTAAAGATATAAATACAAGTCCATCTGATCCTGTTAATGTTATTTCTGAAAAATATCGTACATTCTCTACTCTATTTCTGGACTGGATTGCAACCAATTATGTAGGGGAATATGATATTAATCCAATATTAAATTATCCTATGGATTTAAAAGTTCAACCCGAAACAAAAATATTAAATGCATTAAATATAAGCGAAGATTTTTCCATCAAAGCCACTGGCGTTCTATACTATCTGATTTGTGGAACAGGTGCTGATATTACTTTAAATATTAACCTTAATGCAAACACAGGTGTATTCATCTACAGAAGCATTTATCAGGAGGAGATATAAAAATGTTAAAGAAATATTTAGCTTATACTTTAATTTTTCTGTTAATAATTGGGCTCAGTTCATATACTCTAGCCTTAAAAAAACAACCTATGATAGAATATAAAACATTAAAAGGAACTCTTTATGAAGAAGGAACAGGCGAAATTAGTCTTTTGATTCTCAAAACAGAAAATGATAAAAAATATCTTGTTAAGGGTGATCTTAAAAAGGTTTTAAGAAATTTAAAAGGAATTCCATTAATCTTAACAGGAAAAGTGGACAAAACAAACGGAAACTACTTTCAAGGAAAATTCACTGTAGAAATGTATAATACTGATTATCCAAAATACATATATTACCTTGAAGAAGTCTCTGTTCTGGGAAGACTAAAAAATATCGATGATATATTGCTTATCATAACCCCTGACCAACAGGTAATTGAATTAAACGGTCTCGCTAAAGAAACTTTACAAAAAAACATCGGTAAAAAGGTATTAATTAACGGTTCACTTACCCGAACCGGTGAATATCAAGCCCAAATGGAGATAAAATCATACTTAGTTCTGGAATAAACTATTTCTAGGCCAGGGAAAACTTTTTGCCTGGTCTTTTTTATGGAAAAACGGCCTATTGATTCCTGTACCCTCTATAGCCTTCAAATCAGCATATTTATCAATAAATTGTGGTTTTAATTCAATCAGACCCACAATATCTGCTATTAGATGGTCTGTACTGACTAATTTAAATGCGATATAATTAGGAAAGTAATTCATCTTTTAGGAGGGAAAACATGAATACCATTAATTTATCACCGAATGCCAAAAAGGTATTGGAAGCGCGTTATTTACAACGTAATGAAGAACATCAACTCATTGAAACACCGGAAGAACTTTTCGACCGTGTTGCTTCTAACATCGCCGAAGCAGAACGCCTTTATGGCGGAGATGAAGCTAAAGCTAAGGAAACTTTTTATCAACTGATGACTAATCTGGATTTTCTCCCTAATTCACCTACTTTGATGAATGCAGGAACAGATTTACAACAGTTATCAGCCTGTTTTGTCTTACCTGTTGAAGATAGTATGGAAGGAATTTTTGAGGCTGTTAAAAATTCTGCTATAATCCATAAGAGCGGCGGCGGTACCGGCTTTAGTTTTAGCCGTCTCAGGCCCAAAAATGATATTGTCCGTACCACCGGAGGAATTGCCAGCGGACCTATCTCCTTCATGCAGGTCTTTGATGCTGCTACCAATACTGTAAAACAGGGTGGAAAACGCCGGGGCGCTAACATGGGCATTCTTCGAGTAGACCACCCGGATATTCTGGAATTTATAACCTGTAAGAAAGATGAAAACCGTTTGAATAATTTCAATATCTCTGTAGCCCTTACTGAAGAGTTTATGGAAGCTGTAGAACGAGATGAAGAATATGATTTGATTAATCCAAGGACCAATAAAGTTGTTAAACGACTGCGGGCCAGAGAAGTCTTTAATTTAATCGTCGAAATGGCACATGCTAACGGCGAACCGGGAATTATTTTCCTTGATCGGATTAACCGGGACAACCCTACTCCCCACTTAGGAGAGATTGAGAGTACCAATCCGTGTATTACCGGTGATACCCTGATTGCAACAGAATATGGATTAATAAGAATAGATGAACTCTATGCCAAATATAAAAATGGTGGGCTTAAAATTGTAACCGACAATCGGGTTCCTACTATTATAGACTCACTGCCAGATATGTCCAATATAGGTACCTCCTTAAATATAACATCCAGGGTCTATAAAAATGGTAAAAAAGAAGTTATAAAACTGACAACTAAAGCCGGTTATGAAATAAAAGCAACCCCTGATCATAAATTTCTGACAGATAAGGGATGGAAAGAGCTTAAGAACATAAAAGTTGGAGATAAAGTTCTCATCCAATCCGGTGCAGGATCTTTTTCACAGCATAAAGAACTTCCCTTCAAAATTCAAAATACTTATACTGATGATAATGGACAAACATATACCTTTAATTTCCCTGATAAATGGTCCAAAGAATTAGGCCAGGTTCTTGGCTGGCTTATCGGTAATGGCTGGTTAAGGGATGATGACAAAAACTATCAGGTTGGTTTCACTTTCAGCAGTGATGATAAAGAAATCCTGAACTATCTAAAACCTATCATTAATAAGATGTATGGTAAAGAAATTCAGGAAGTTAAGCAGGAGAATAGTATTTACCACCTCTCTTATCATAGTAAATATTTTGTAGAGTTTTTTAAGAAACTGGGTGTAAAAGCTACTGAAGCTGAAAATAAAAAAGTACCAGAAACAATATTTACCGCACCTTATGAAACCGTAACTGGTTTCCTTATGACACTTTTTACTGCGGATGGTACAGTTAAAATAGATGAAGAGCACGGAAATTATTATGTTCAGCTAATATCTAAATCAAAGGAATTATTAAAACAGGTTCAACTTTTGCTTCTCAATTTGGGAATTAAATCCAGGATTTATGACAGGAGTAGAGCACCTCATGAAGATAACTTTGATGGTGAAAAAACAGATGGAAAACTTTATGAATTAAATATTTCCCATGCCTCCTTAAAGGTATTTGCAGATAAAATTAATTTCCTTTCTATAAAAAAGAGAAATCTGTTAGCTAAAATTGAAGGCAAAGATCTTTGCTCTGAAAAAATGACAGAAACGGTTATGAAAATAGAGTACCTGGGTGAAGAAATTGTCTATGATTTAACCGAACCTGTAACCCATTCACTTATAGCAAACGGTATTATTGTCCATAATTGTGGCGAACAACCGCTTTTACCATATGAAGCGTGTAACTTAGGTTCCATTAACCTGGCCAATATGGTTAAGACTGAAAATGGCAAAGCTGTTATCGATTACGATAAGCTGGCTCGTGTTACTGCTGATGCTGTACATTTCCTGGATAATGTTATCGATATGAACCAGTACCCCTTAGAGAAGATCGATAAAATGGCCAAGGGGAACCGCAAAATTGGCCTTGGTGTTATGGGTTGGGCAGATATGCTGATTAAACTGGGCATTCCTTATAACTCTGAAGAAGCTGTAGAGCTGGCAGAAAAAGTAATGTCCTTTATCAATGAACATTCTAAGGCAAAAAGCCGCAAGTTAGCAAAAGAACGGGGAGCTTTCCCAAATATCAAAGGTAGTATTTATACCGAACCGATTCGTAATGCCACCACAACCACCATTGCACCGACAGGCAGTATCAGTATCATTGCCAATTGTAGCAGCGGAATTGAACCTATATTTGCCATTTCATATGAACGGCATGTCATAGATGGTACATTGATCGAAGTACATCCTCTCTTTGAAGCTGTTGCCAAAGAAAGAGGTTTTTACAGCCCTGAGTTAATGGAACGGATTGCCCGTGAAGGTTCGATTCAGGATATTGAAGAAATTCCTGAAGATGTAAAAAGAATTTTCGTTACAGCCCATGATATTTCACCGGAATGGCACATTCGGATGCAGGCAGCATTCCAGAAATATACCGATAATGCAGTAAGCAAAACAGTAAACTTCCCACATGAAGCTACTCTGGCCGATGTAGCAAAAGTCTTTAAGCTGGCCTATAAATTGGGCTGTAAAGGCGTAACTATTTATAGAGATGGCAGCCGGAGCAGCCAGGTTCTTCAAACAAAAAAAGATTCAAAGCAAAAGAAAACTGAAGAGAAGAAAGTCAAACGCCCAAGACCTAAAATCACCTTTGGAACAACAGAAAAGACCAGGATCGGTTGCGGTAAACTCTACATTACCATTAACTCAGACGAGCAGGGAATCTGTGAAGTCTTCACTTCCACCGGGCGCGGCGGTGGCTGCCGTTCCCAGTCTGAAGCTACAAGTCGGTTGATCTCCCTGGCCTTACGATCAGGAATACCCATTGAAGAAATTATCCATCAACTGAAAGGAATACGCTGTGCCGCTGCCATTAAACGAAAAGGTGTGCCCAATGTATCCTGTCCTGATGCTATCGCCCGGGCAATAGAAAACTTTCTGGAATATACGAAAGGAAAACCTTTCTATCCTGTTTCTGCTTCTGAAATTGCTGCAACCTCCGTCGACCTGTTCGTTGAAGAAGATGAAGATTATGATATATTAGAAGATGATAGTAACGGCTGTGCCGTCTGCCCTGACTGCGGCACAGAGCTAGAACATGAAGGCGGATGCGTCATTTGCCGTTCGTGCGGTTATAGTAAGTGTGGGTAATATTAAAGGAGCCTGAAATTCAGGCTCCTTAAACATTTTATGATTTTCCTACAAAAAAGCTAATTTTGAGCGACATAGAAATTTTTCGCTAAATCATCTTAGCGAGATTTTCGACGAAATAAGGCCTCATCACAGGAGGTGATGAGCTAATCAAGGGCCAGGAGGGCCCTTTGATTAGGAAGCCTTATTTCGACGGAAATCGAGCTTTAGATGATTCGAAAAATTTCTCAAGAAGCGAAAAATTAGCTTTTGGCAGTATAATCTTTAATAAGTTTCTTCCAGTTTGATATATTTACATTTTACCATGCCTCAATATTGAAATAAGCAACCAAAAGCCCATTATGCCAGCCCCAAGAAAACCAACTATTCCAATAATAGGTATTCCATTCCACTTGGGTGGGATTTCTGAAAGAACAATCAGCGAAGAACCAATAATTAAAGAAGCTAAAACAATTGCGAATGCAATACGATTACTGATCTGGTCATGTTTTTTGAGCATTGGCTCCAGCCCTTTATGTTCTATTTTGACTTGTCCATATTTAATCTGCTCAATTATTTCTCTTATTTCAGAAGGAAGATCATGAAACAAAAGACCAAATTCTGTAGCTGATAAATATATATCCTTTGTCAATTTGCGAGGACTTAGACGCTCTTTTAATAATTTTTTAGCAAACGGCTCTACATGTTTTACCATATCGAAATCCGGATCCAACTTTCTACCAACACCTTCAATAGTTACTAACGCTTTTGATAACAAATAAATATCAGGTGGTATTTTCAGTTTATAGGCGAGAATTATCTTAATTATCTTATTCAAAAGTTCACCCATATTTATATCTTTTAATGGCAGGTAAGAATATTGTTCAACCAATTCAAATATTTGATATTCTAATCCTTCAATATCTTCAATGCGGTTATTGCGTGAGAATTGCAGAAGAGTTTTTGTTATTCTTTTTGTATCTCTGTTTACAACCCCAATGATAATATTGCCAAGATATTCTCTATGTTTAGGTAGCAAAAATCCCATCATACCAAAATCAATAAAACATATGATGTTGTTATTAAGGACTAAAATATTACCGGGGTGAGGATCGGCATGAAAAAAACCATGTTCAAAAATTTGTTTAAGAATGAGATCAGCACCTCTGTTTGCAATAATTTTAGGGTCGTTCCCTGACTCTAACACAGCGTTAATATTAGAGACTTTAATACCATCAATAAATTCCATAGTGAGAATTTTCCTGGTGGTATAATTTCTATAAACCTTCGGTACATAGATAGTCGTATCTTCCTGAAAATTTCTGCCAAATCGTTCAATATGTGTAGCTTCAATAGTAAAATCTATTTCTTTTCTAATAGATCGCTCAAATTCTTTGATTATACCAACAGGATTTAATACATCCATCCCCTGAATGTGTTTTTCCATCAGTGTGGCAAGATGAAACATTATCTCCAGATCAACTTCAATAATCTCTTCTATTCCTGGACGTTGTACTTTAAGAACAACTTCTTCCCCGCTCATAAGTACTGCTTTATGAACTTGTGCTATTGAAGCTGAAGCAATGGGAGTACTTATGAATTCCTTGAAAAGGTTGGAAATAGGCTTACCAAGTTCTTCTTCAATCAATTGTCTAGCATCTTCTTCTGAAAAAGGAGGAACTGAATCCTGAAGCTTCTCAAGTTCAACAAGAAGTTCTTGCGGTAATAAATCTGGCCTATTACTCATTATCTGACCAAATTTTATAAAAGTCGGGCCAAGTTCTTCTAATACCATTCGTATCCGTTCCCAGCGGGAAAGAGATACTATATGTGCATTCCTTTTTCCAGGAAGTAATTTTTTACCAAAATCAATATATTTCTCCAAATTAGTTTTAGTTATTAAATCTCCAAAACCGTGTTTAACTAATACAGTAATTATTTCTCGATAACGCTTTATGTGAGGATATGTACGATTTATTAGTCCAATTTTACGAATCATTATTTTGTTCACCCTGTCCTTGATTTAAGTTCTCCAGCTTTTTTATCCGATTTTCAAGTTTTTGCAAATCTTCTCGAGATGGAATATCCAATTTTTCCAGGACATTCTTTACCAATTTCTCAACTTGACTTTCCAGATGTTTTCTTGCTTCATCCGATTGCCTTAGCAGGTCTTCAACTAACTTCTTCCCCTCTTCCTCAGAAAGTTTACTCTCCTCAGCAATTTTTTTAGCCAATTCTTCAATTTTGTCCTTAGTCATAGAAGCAATTCCGATTCCTATTAAAACAGTTTTCTTTAATAAATCTAACATAACATCCTCTCCTTTTTCTGGATATTGGTCAAACCAAAACTTATTATATTCAAACTGGAAAGATTTATAAGTTATAATTCGCCAACCACTACATAATATCCTCTTAAAATCTTAATCAAATTTACTTTTTTCAGTTCTTTCTTAAATATTATCAAACATTACTTAATATTATTAAACATTACTTATTAAATATATAAAAAATCGGCAATTAATTGAACTTCTCTGCTACAGAAAAATATCGGCAGCTCTAATCTCCTACTTAAAAACTCACTTTGTGATAATATCCTACCAACAAAATGAATGATTAAACTACAAAAAACTAATTTTGAGCGCCATAGAAATTTTCGCTAAACCATCTTAGTGAGATTAAAAAGAATGGCCTCATATGAGGATGTGATGAACTAATCATGGGTCATAAGGACCCATTGATTAGTGTGCCTTATTTCGACTGAAATTGAACTTTATATAGCTCGAAAAATTTCTTTTGAAGCGAAAAATTTGCTTTTTACAGTAAAATCATTTAATTGCTTATCCTTAATCAGAAAAACAATTCTGGTTCCTATTCATCATAATCATATAAACGGCAACATAGTATGAAAGTTCCCACTCAACTATAGGATAGCATTTCCCATTTTACACTCATCGTATCACTTTATTCAGAATTTTTATACACTAACATATCAGCTTAAAATCTCACCCAACATTTTAAGCGAATCTGAAAAACCTACAAAGCCAGATATACTCTGTTATACACTAAACAGATCAGCCATCTAATCTTTGTTATACGTCTGGATAAAACTTTATTAATCACGACTTTAAATTATATGTATTGTAAAAATCTCTTACTATTGGTACGATACTTTCTATAAAATCAAATAGACTCCTACTGACCATCTCAATAAAATCTGGGTGATTCCAATTCATCAAATCCCTAACATAAACCCTTGAAAATCCTTTCCATGCTTGACATGTAATTTCTAATCTATTATCTAGTTTATTTTTTTGTCGGGCTTTAAATAAAGGCAAGTCAAATATTTCTTCAATAATCTCTTTACGTTCAATAATAAACTCTTCAAAATGTTTTTTCTTATCAGTACTACCAGTATTAAAAGAAAAATCAGGAACAAACATTAAGTGAATTTCTTCTCTTTTTCGTGCTCGATTATATACAACAAGTCGGTCAGAAGGGAATTCTGAAGATTTTAATAACAACCTGTACTCGTCTTTTTTTCTAATATCTAGATCCTCTACTTCAAACCCCATGGTTAACTCCATATTTTCTTCTACAATTTGTTTTAAAGTATTCATGAAGAATTTAACAATTTCTTTTTCTTCATTTGAATATAAAGAGTGTGTTAACTCCATTGTCTTAATATTTACATTTTTAATTAGGTTAGATTTTCTCTGATACAGCTTTGGATTATTTCTTTCTTTATTTAATAACTTTTCTACTTCCATTAAATTTATTTTTCTTGTTTCAAATCCTAAAACTTTAAGTACTTTTTCTGTCTCATCATCAAACTCAAATGCTACAACCATATATCTCCCTGATTCCTTTAAAAAAGTTTTATATTTTGCTATCTGATAAACAACATTTTTACCAGCATTGAGCTTTAGTTCAATAAATACTGTCTTATCATTCTTATCTTTACATTTAAGGTCACAACGGTAAGTTGTTCTATCAGCTTTAATTGGATATTCCTCTTGTTCAACTTTTAAGCCATCTTCAATAATTTCTGGATGTAAGCAGACAATGCGTTTTAAATCTTCTTCTAACAATAGAATCACCTCCCGATATTTTTTCCAGCCAACAAAACCATCTTTTTAACCATAAAAAACACTAATACTGAAATCACCTCTATTATAACTACAAATAAAATCAAATATTTAACAGAAAAATCATACAACAGGCCCATAAGCACACTCCCGATAAACCAGGACGCTCCATATGCAGTATTAAAGATACCATATGCAAACCCTCTATGCTCAATAGGTGTCAAGTCAGCAATGGAAGCACGCATAATCGTTTCATGAATCCCCATCACTGCACCCCAGAGTATAACACTCATCACAGCAAGAATATAACTACGCGAAAATGCAATAAAAGGAATAGGAAGAGTTAATAAAGGGATCATTATCAATATTCTCAGCCCGATTTTGTCATATGTTTTTCCAATAATAAGAGCTACCAACGCATCCACACCCATTGCAATTGCATAAAATATGGGAATCTGAATATCTGAAAAAACCGATTGGACTTTGAGATGAAAGGAAATTAACTGAAAGCTAGCAAATCCCATTACACTCAAGGAGGTAAATAAAACATAGAACCAGAAAACTGTAGGTAGCTTACCCTTGCCCTTGAGATTTTGTCTGGTTATTATGCCAGAAGTTTCAAGTTTCTCAGGTGCTGGCACTTTAATCCTTGCTATAATAAGTATAGCTAAAGTCAAAAGAGCAGGTATCCATAAAATAGTAAACCCTTCACGATAACCACCTTTCAAAAGAAATACAGTAGAAAAGATTAAAGGCCCAATAATAGCACCAACCTGGTCTAATGCTTCATGGATACCAAATCCCCAACCCCTACCTACTTGTTTTGTAGCATGTGAAAGTATCGCATCTCTCGCTGGAGTTCTAATTGCTTTCCCCATTCGTTCTAAAATAATCAGAACAGCTGCAAGTTGCCAATAACCAGCAAATGCCAATAGAGGAATACTGAAAATTAATCCATAACCAATAATTGTCATAACCCAATATTTCCCTGTACGATCTGCCAGATAACCTGAGATTAAACGCAAGGCATATCCGATAAATTCACCTAAACCTGCCACCAGCCCAACAATGCTGGCACTGGCTCCTAAAACAGCCAGATACGGGCCAGCAATACTTCTTGCCCCTTCGTATGTGATATCACCAAACAAACTGACAATTCCCAAAAGGAAAATAAATTGCAAGGCTTTCTTTTTTTGATCTTCTCCCTTGCAGTCTAAATTTTGTTGAAATTTCATAAAAATCCCTCCATTTATAATAGAATGGTCTTAAACTACTACCTACTTCTATTTTCTGGGAAACTTTATGTCTTATTTGACTTTACCGGCTGTTTTCTACTGTTTTCTTTTTGAATAAATCGGTAATACCAGATTAAAGGAAAGCTCATTATCATGTTCAAGGGCATTTATGGTGGGATTATTTCGCTTTCACTATCCTATTCCTTTTTTCATTTACCGATCTAAATAAACAAAAAACTCTTCTGACAAAGACCTACACCAGAAAGGTTTTCAGCAGTGTTTATAATTAATTTAACTAAGAAATATTTTGGGATAAAGTTGCTTCTAATTCAACTTGTTGCATATGTTTTTTACTAATAATATAGGTGACTAATGCACCCAAAGATACCAATACAGTAATTAATCCTAAACATACTACAATGTTGATATCAAAAAGTCTAGAGATAATTATAGTAATAATACCTTCACCCAAAGCTCTAAACATTCTATAGGTTTCAGATTCACTTAATCTATTCTCAACTGTTGTTACGTCTCCAAATAATGCAGACATACTTGTCGTATAAATAAGCGAAGCAGAATAAGTTATTAATATAAAAATGTAATTTAAAATAACATTATCCCCTATATTAATTAGTCCATAAAATCCAACAACAAAAAGTACTGCTGATAATAAAAAAGCAAAATTACGATTCTTATCAGCCAAATATCCTGAAGGTATCTGAACCAATACACTTATTGCAGAAATAACAGACCATAAGGTTGCAATATTTAAATAACTAAATCCTTTATACTTAAGCAAATATAAACTTAATAGCAAACTGTAAAAAACACCCAAGCCAGACAACATAATACTCGGAATAGTTAAAGCAACAACAAATTTGTTTTTAAAATATTTTTCTATGTGCACTTTGTAGTATTTACTAAACATTGATTTATTCTCAGTTTTTTCAACAATTTCATCGACTTGGTCCAACATGATCTTTTTGGATATAACAAAGGTTATACCCATAATAAATAACGCTATGCCCAGTGGTAATTGAAAAGAATATCCAATCAAGAGCCCTGCAATTATTGGACCTACTATAACACTAATGTTAGAAACTGCGTCCATAAGAGCACGAACTCTACCACGATTATTAGTATTATCAGTTTCATCATAGATTAACTTTGAAGTAGTTGAGTTAAGTAATCTGTCACCAAATCCTTCAGCGAACTTTCCAACTGCAACTAATCCAGGTTGTGCAAACATATAGAATCCATAAACTAATAAATTTAAAAACAATCCCAACCGAATACTGAACTTTTCTCCAACTTTTTTAATAAAAGTAGCCTGAGGTAGGAATATAAGAATACCAATTAAACTTTGTAAACCTATTATACTACCAATAATTGTGACAATACCCTGATGCTTTTCCAAAATAGCAGGTATAACTACAGTAGAAATTCCATCACTAATTCTAGTTGTGAAAATCATTACTAATATAATAAATAAATTACTACTAATTCTGATTTTTTTCACCTTAGACAACTTTATCACCTTTTTTCCTCCTTGTAACTTTTAAATGTTTCTTCTATAAGATTAAAAAGTTCAAAAATTTTTCTTTGTTTCATCTGCTCTTTAACCTTAGCAATAATTCTTTCTTTGCAGTCCACATAATCCTGTATATAAATATCACTTATATAGTCATCTAAAGAATAAAGTAACCATTTAGAATCAATTGAGAAAAAGGGCATTATGTAACCATTAGCAGATATAAAAAGGACTTATTAAACTATCTTTGTTTTGAAATGCACCTAGTAATGGAATTTTCTGGTATTATAATTTGCAATCTCTTATCAATGCCATGTCAATGTAGACTTAGTGAGATTGAAAAAAATGGTCTTATTACAGGATGTGATGAGCTACTTCTAAGAGGCAGGATGGTTTATCAGTTCATCCCTTATACTTCGTGCTAGCGCAGGATAATTTGTAATTATACCATCTACTTGCCATTCAATCATCTGTTTTATCTCAGCTTTGTTATTTACCGTCCAGGTAAATACCTGATACCCCATTTGATGACATTGCTCTATCAATTCCCTATCAACAAAAAATCGATTGGGATTTAAAGACCTGGCTTGAAACCCACTTATCATCGACCACGGCTCCAACGGACCGCAGCCGCAAAGAACGCCCAATGATATAGATGGTGCTATTTGCGATAAAATTTGCAAAGAACGATGGTAAAAGGAGGATACCAAAACTTTTTCCTGCAAGCCGTAGATTTGAAGTTGCTCCCAAATTTTTTGTTCAATACCGTCATAAAAAATGGGACTATTCTTAATTTCAATGTTTATCAAAAAATCATATTCAGCAAACTGCTCAAAAAATTCACCTAGGGTAAGAATTTTCTCCCCTTCGTATTCAGGGCTAAACCAGGAACCAAAATCCAGTCGCTTGAGCTCCTCCAGTGTGAGTTGATAAATATAACCCATACCATTACTGGTGCGATCCACCGTTTCATCGTGACAAATAACTATTTCACCATCTTTTGTTAAGTGTACATCAAATTCAATACCGTCCGCACCTTCTTGAACAGCTCTACGAAAAGCCGCTAGCGTATTTTCAGGAGCCACACCAGAAGCTCCACGGTGAGCAATAATCTGTGTAGTAATTGGCTTAACTTCTTTCATCATGTTACCTCCTAATGTTACCTCCTAACTAAATAGTAATAACTGTTAATAAGTTAAACTCTTAGAATACTTTAATTCTGTGTTAAATACAACTAGTATAATTCTCGCAGGTTGCTGATTACCAATTTACAAGCATAACATAACCACAAACTTATCTTTCCACCAATACCTCAACCTCCGGTGATTTAATCACCACATCCAGATGCATCGCTACATCATTGCTTCCTCCATAAAATAAATCATTACCTATACCAAAATGGCATGTATTCTGCAAGCTTTCATCAGCTCCAGCCCACCCGATGGATGTTCCTGTTGAAAGACCAAAACCCAGCTCAACTATCATATGGGCATTCTTCTCCACCTTATCAAAGCAATCCTTAAGCCGTCGGGCAATATCGCCACCCTCAATCCTAACAATATACCCATCCTCTACGTTAAGGATTACAGGTTGATCAACAAGACCAAGAGAATCGATAACCTTACCCTTAACAACAAATTCACCAACTGTAATGTCAACCACAATCTGGCCTCGTGCAGTTCCAGGTACAATGCCAAAAGTCACTTCAGCCGGAGGTAAATAGGCATGCCTAATAACATCTGTAACCTTATATGGAAGCACCTTATAATTTTTAATCTCAAAGCTTATATCTGTACCACCTGGTCCGATCACCCGTAGTAATCTGGCTTTATTTAAAACTAAAGCTTTTTCAGCAGTTTTATCTGCACTGGAAAGATCAGTCATAAGACGCTGAATTAATGCTTTATCGGGACAGCGGGGTCGTATAAAGGCAGAGATTCCTGAAAATCCCCGGGGAGAACTTAATGCTGGAAAAACCTGATAATATGGCAGCACTTTTTCAATCCCATTTGAAAAAATAGCTAATACCAGATCTTTATTCCCCATTGATTGAAGTAAATTAGTCACCGGTTTAAGATCATGTTCTGTGTATTCTTTTTTAGAAAAAACGGTGAGACATGTTTTTAAACCCATCTCCTGGGCCGCCTTAATAAAAGCCTCCGCAAGCCATTGGCGCTGATTATCTGTAAAACACCATACTCTCTCACATTGATCAGCCCTAAGATAATTATCCAGGACATGTTTTGCACTCATAAATGCATCCTTATATCCTATTTCTTCTCTTTCGTCTTTATTCACTCTTACTATTCCTCCTTTTTTGTTAATACAGAAGTTTATTAATCCACAATCAACCATCTATCAAATTCAAAAAATCCTTATATTTTAATTTTTATTTCTATGATTATACTACAAAAAGCTAATTTTTCACTCCTTGAGAAATTTTTCGAACCATCTAAAGCTCGATTTCTGCCGAAATAAGGCTTCCTAATCAAAGGGCCCTCCTGGCCCTTGATTAGCTCATCACCTCCTGTGATGAGGCCTTATTTCGACTGAAATCTCGCTAAGATGGTTTAGCGAAAAATTTTTATGTCGCTCAAAATTAGCTTTTTGTAGTATAATCTTCTATTAAAAAAAAATTTCTCCTTCAACTCTTCTCCTTTGACTGGTTTCTTAGCAATGATTGCAAGGCTTTTACTGCTCTTTTAGCTATTTTATAACCAATCTCATAAATCTCGACAAGCTTTTGATAATCCTTTAACGATACCTCTTTAATCTCCGGTCTGATAATAAAATCAGCATAACGTTCCAGCACCAGATCTGTTATCTCTTCTCCCATAACTTCAACGGTCTTAAAAAGTACATCTAATATATCATCCATTTGTTCCTCTCTTTTATAAGTTGAAACAAGATCAACAGCCACAACCTTTCTGGCACCGGCAAAGCGCAGCAAATCTGCCGGAACATTATCCTTTACTCCTCCATCCACCAGAACCATATTTTTATAACAAAGGGGAGTAAATATACCTGGAATGGCTGTACTGGCCCTGATAGCAGTAGCAAGGTCAACATCTGTATGAAGATCTATGTCGTGTATTCCCTTCAACCTTCTAGCTATCTTTTTATCGGTAAAGACCTGTAACCTTCCTGTCCGTAAATCTACCGCTGTCACCATCAAAGGGTAGCGGAGATCTTCAAATTTTTTTGGTCCAAAAATTTTTTTCAAATAATCCTCCAAATATTGTCCATCGATTAAACCCATTTTTACCTCTCGATGTCCAATCTTTAACCAATTAAGAATCGACTTAAAAAATATGTAAATAAATAACAATAATTTAACGCCTAAATCCAGGGGTGGATTTTTTGAAAGTTTATAAACTAAATTACACAATTCCTCTGCAGTATAGCCGGATGCATACAGGGCTCCAACTAAAGCGCCCGCACTGCTCCCGGAAATATATTCAATGGGAAATCCCTCTTCTTCAAAAACTTTAAGAATGCCTACATGAGCAGCCCCTTTTAAACCTCCCCCACCAAGGGCCAGACTACACGGATAATATCTCATCCCGCTCACCCTTTCATCCATATTTTATCTTTAATCTATTTTATGAACAGATAAAGCAGAACGTACTTAGACAAAAAATACCTTCCCTGAATTATCTCAAGGAAGGTACAATATCCTATAAATGATTAAACTACAAAAAGCTAATTTTTCACTTCAAAAGAAATTTTTCGAACCATCTAAAGTTCGATTTCAGTCGAAATAAGGCACACTAATCAATGGACCCTCCTGGCCCTTGATTAGCTCATCACATCCTGTGATGAGACCTTATTTCGACTGAAATCTCACTAAGATGGTTTTATGGCGTTCAAAATTAGCTTTTTGCAGTTTAATCATAAATAAATTTTACTTTACTTCCTCTAAATAAGCTTCATAGCCTATCCTTTCTAACTTCCTGGCTTTTTCATTCACCTTAGCCTTCATCTCTTCTTTATAACACTCAATAGCCTCTCTTATCTTCAAATTCCCGGTACCGATCATTTGTGCTGCCAGAATTCCAGCATTAAAAGCACCATTCAGCGCTACCACCGCAACAGGTACACCCTTCGGCATCTGTACCATAGAATAGAGAGAATCAGCACCACCTAAAGAAGATGTGAGAATTGGAACACCGATGACGGGGAGTGGAGTATAGGCGGCCAGTACACCCGCCAGATGAGCAGCTTTTCCGGCTCCGGCAATGATCACTTTAATCCCCCGTTCTGCAGCAGTCCGGGCATATTCCTCTGCCCGCTCTGGAGTACGGTGAGCTGAAATAATAGTCATTTCATAGCTCAAACCCAGTTCTTCTAAAATTACTGCCGCATCTTTCATAATAGGTAAGTCAGAATCACTACCCATGACAATTCCTACCAGAGGTTTTTCCATAACTTAAAATCCCCCTCATAAATTATTTACAGCTTTATCTCCAATATCCCGCCGATAATGTTGACCCTCAAAAGAAATCCTTTTTACCACATCATATGCTTTTTTCTTAGCATCAGCAAAATCTTTACCCAAAGCAGTCACTCCTAATACCCTTCCTCCATTGGTCAGCCACTTTCCATCAACATATTTTGTTCCGGCATGAAAAATGATCACATCTTCATCTTGAACCTGGCCTTTCTGATCTAGACCGTAAATTAATTTACCTTTCTCATAAGCCAGGGGATAACCTCCAGAAGCCAGTATCACTGTCAATGCTTTATTCTCTTTCCAGGTCAATTCTAGATCAGCCAATTTCCCATCAATTACAGCCTCCATTACTTCAATCAGATCATTTTTAAGCCGTGGTAAAATAACCTGGGTTTCAGGATCACCAAAACGAGCATTAAATTCCAATACCTTCGGTCCTTCCTCTGTTAACATCAAGCCAGCATATAAAACCCCCCGATATATAATCCCCTCTTTGGCTAGAGCAGAAATAGTGGGCTCTAATATTTCTGATTTAATCCTGGTAACCAGGTTATCATCTACCAGATGAGAAGGTGAAAATGCTCCCATTCCTCCTGTATTAGGGCCTTTATCCCCATCATAAACTGCTTTATGATCATGGACAGGGGTCATAGGTAAAACCGCACTGCCATCGGTTAGAGCTAAAAGAGAAACTTCTACACCTTGAAGGAACTCTTCTATAACAACCTTTTTACCGGCCTCAGCAAACTTTTCATCTTCCATCAGCTCTTCTACCGCACGTAAAGCTGTCTCTAAATCACGAGCAACTACCACACCTTTACCTGCCGCCAGACCATCTGCCTTAATCACTATTGGAGTTCCCTTTTTTTTAATATAAGCTTTTGCCTCCCCCGGATCTGTAAAGACCTGATAAGTAGCTGTAGGAATCCCATATTTTTGCATTAAATTTTTGGCAAAGGATTTGCTTCCTTCTAACCGAGCTGCCGCCTTAGACGGACCAAAAATTCTCAATCCGGCTTTCTCAAAACAATCTACAATTCCCAGCGCCAGCGGTACCTCAGGGCCAACAACTGTCAAATCAATTTGCTCCTTTCTGGCCCATTCTACTAAACCATCCAGATCATCAACAGGCAGAGGAACCAACTCTGCCATCCTGCCAATCCCTCCATTACCGGGAGCACAGTAAATCCGGGTAGTTTTCGGACTTTGGGCCAGTTTCCAGACCAGAGCGTGTTCGCGACCTCCACTACCAATAACCAAAATCTTCATTTATAGCCCCCCTGTCACTTTACAAAATACATTACACAAATTATAGTATCAAACCATAGATATAATGTCAATATTTAACCGAATAATATTAGTCTGTTTTATAATAATGTTCGTTTTCCTGTTTCATAACTTATATTAGACTTTACTGCAAAAAGCTAATTTTGAGCGACATAGAAATTTTTCGCCAAATCATCTTAGCAAGATTTCCGACGAAATAAGACCTCATCACAGGAGGTGATGAGCTAATCAAGGGCCAGGAGGGCTCTTTGATTAGAAAGCCTTATTTCGTCGGAAATCGAGTTTTAGATGATTCGAAAAATTTCTCAAGAAGCGAAAAATTAGCTTTTTGCAGTATAATCATCATATTAAAAAAAAGAACCCACCTATTATAGCAGGTTCTTTTTACCATAGTATATTTTAAAAACTACATACATCTGCAACTTAACCACCTATAAAATCTGTTATCTTATAATAGCCTGATCCCGTTCAGGGCCAAGACCTATTATAGTTACTTTTACACCACCCAGATTTTCAATAAACTCAACATATTTCTTAGCATTTTCAGGAAGTTGGTCATATTCCCGTACATCTGAAATATCCTCTTCCCAACCGGGAAGTTCTTCATAAATAGGTTCTACATCAGCAATAATATTTTGATCCATCGGAAAATCAGTGATAATTTTATCACCATACTTATATGCAGTACAAACCTTTATAGTCTCAAAACCGCTTAAAATGTCCAGTTTAGTCAAAGCAATTTGAGTCAAACCATTTACACGAATAGCATGCCTTAAAATTGGTCCATCAAACCAACCACACCGACGGGGACGACCAGTAGTAACACCATATTCATGACCTCTCTCCCTCAATATATCTCCTAATTCATTATTAAGTTCTGTGGGGAAAGGTCCTGCTCCAACACGGGTCACATATGCTTTGGCCACACCAATTACTTCATGAATATAAACCGGGCCAATACCAGCACCAGTACAAACACCGCCAGCCGTTGGATTAGAAGAGGTAACATATGGATAAGTTCCATAATCTATATCAAGCAGGGTTCCCTGTGCTCCTTCGAAAAATACACTTTTACCCGCTTTATTACACTCATCAATAATTATTGAAGTATTCGTGACATGGTTACGCAGTTTTTCTATATAGGGCCGATAGGTTTTGATAATTTCTTCAGCATCCATCGGATCGCCACCATATACCCTGGTAATCAACAGATTGGTAAACTCCAGATTCATCTTTAATTTTTGTCTAAAAATTTCTTCATCCAGTAAATCAGCCATTCGAATACCCCTGCGTGCTACTTTATCTGTATAAGCTGGCCCGATTCCTTTTTTAGTTGTACCTATTTTGTTAGCACCTTTCCGTTCTTCTTCTAACTGATCCAATAAAAGATGGTATGGCATAATTACCTGGGCACTTTCACTAATAAAGAGATTATCTGTGGAAACTCCTCGTTTCTCAAGTTCGACCATCTCTTTAACTAAAGCTTCAGGATTAATAACTACACCATTACCAATTATATTTTTCTTTTCAGGATATAAAATCCCCGAAGGAATCAGATGAAGCTCAAAACGCTCAGAACCTACAATCACAGTATGACCTGCATTATTTCCACCGCTGAATCGGACCACCACATCTGCGGATTTAGCAAGCATGTCGGTAATTCGTCCTTTACCCTCATCGCCCCATTGGGTCCCCACCACAACCGTGTTCTTCATTTTAAAATCCTCCTATCACTCTTAAGATAAAAGACCAAGTCGTCTAAAAATTGTATCAACATGAACAAGATAATCTTCATATTTAAAGATTTCATCCAATTCTTCTGGAGTTAAATAATTCATCACCCGTTCATCTTCTAACAAAAGTTGTTTAAACTCAACACGCTCTTCCCACGCCTTGAGAGCATTAGATTGTACATAAGAATATGCTTCTTCTCTTAAAAGACCTTTCTCTACTAAAGCCAACATCACTTTCTGCGAAAAGACCAGACCAAGCGTCCGTCCCAGATTCTCTAACATTCTATCTTTATTAACCTTCAACTCTTTTATTACAGCGGTAAATTTCTTTACCATATAATGAACCAGAATAGTGCTATCAGGGAGTATAACCCTTTCTGCCGAAGAATGGGTAAGATCCCGTTCATGCCAGAGAGGCATATTCTCAAAACCTACCATAGCATTAGCACGCACCACTCTGGAAAGACCTGAAATCCTTTCACTAACAATGGGATTTTTCTTATGGGGCATGGCGGATGAACCTTTCTGTCCTTTTTTGAAAGCCTCTTCCACTTCCAATAAGTCCGTCCTCTGCAAATTCCTAATTTCAGTTGCAAATTTGTCTAATGAAGAAGCAATATTGGCCAGAACGCTTAAGAAAAATGCATGGCGATCCCGTTGAATGATCTGGGTACTGATAGGAGCAGGCTTAAGATCAAGCCTTTCACAAACCATCTCTTCGACTTTGGGATCGATATTAGCATAAGTGCCTACAGCCCCGGATAACTGACCAACAGCAATTTCAGCTACCGCATCTTCCATCCGTTTAATCTGGCGTTTTATCTCTTCAAACCAGACTGCTAATTTAAGGCCAAAAGTAATAGGCTCACCATGAACCCCATGAGTACGCCCAACCATTAATGTATCTTTATGCTCCAAAGCTTTTTCTGCAATAGCATCACGTAACTGCTTCAGTTCTTCAATGATCTGCTCTCCAGCTTCTTTTAATAACAAAGAAGTTGCAGTATCTTTCACATCACTGGAGGTTAAACCCATATGCAGATATTTAGATTCATCACCTAGATTCTCATTAACCGCTTCTAAAAATGCCAACATATCATGACGCGTCCGCTTTTCTATCTCATGAATCCGCTCTATAGAAAATTTTGCATTAGCTCTAATTTTCTTTGCTGCCTCTTTTGGAATTTGCCCTAGATCTGCCATCACTTCAGCTGTAACTATCTCAATCTCCAGCCATTTCTGAAATACGTTTTCTTCACTCCAGATCCGGGCCATCTCAGGCAAAGTATAACGTTCAATCATCTAAAAAATCCCTCCAGTCACCTTAGACCTCTCTATACTTAAAGATACCCTATAAACATAAAATTAACCCAAATAGAGAGGCTTCTATTTAGGGTACATATAAACCATATCTAATGCCGTTTATATTTTTTTTTGACCATATGTATATTATCAAAAATAGCTGGTCTTGTCAAGAAAACATCGAATTATCTTTGAAATTTTGTTAAAAATGTTCGTGTATTTTCGCTAAAGTAAAAAAACTACTGAAATAATTTTCGACATTTATTTATGATTAAACTGCAAAAAACTAATTTTAAGCAACATAGAAATTTTTCGATAAACCATCTTAACGAGATTTCTGTTGAACTTTAGATAATTCGAAAAATTTCTTTTGAAGCAAAAATTAGTTTTTTGCAATTTAATCATGAGCTTGTTGACAAACCTTTCTTTTTTAGAGACTTGCCCGTGTACTGCCAGAAAAACTAAATATAATTTCTGAAGCATATAAGTCAAGGCTTAAAGTCAGGAGGGCAGAGCGTCCGGTAGCGGAAGAACTTATATTTAGTTTTTCTATTCCTCTGTGGGAGCAAGTTATGTGCACCTCCCTTTTTTCAACAGCCTGATTTATTCTTTTTTATTAATCCCAATCCCTCCATAAGGGATGCAAACTCCTCCAAATTCAATTGCTGATGTGCATCTGAACGGGCAATGGCCGGATTGTTATGTACCTCTACCATAAGACCATCTGCACCTGCTGCTAACGCTGCTTTAGAAATAGGCAGAATTATATCTTTTCGTCCAGTAGAGTGACTCACATCCACAATCACCGGCAAATGGGTCTTTAACTTTAAAATAGGGACTGCCGATAAATCAAGGGTATTACGGGTCCAATGTTCAAAGGTTCTAATCCCCCGTTCACAGAGGATAATTTGAGTATTTCCCCTGGCATAAATGTATTCAGCAGCCAGCATCAGCTCTTCTAAAGTGGCCATAAAACCCCGTTTTAAAAGAACCGGTTTTTTTGCATTTCCCACTTCTTTTAATAACTCAAAATTTTGCATATTCCGCGCACCGATCTGGAATATATCTACATATTCTTCTGCTAACTCCAACTGTTCAGCACTCATCACCTCAGAAACTACTTTCATTCCATATTCATCTGCCACTTCCCGCATAAGTCGCAAACCTTCCCGGCCCAGGCCCTGGAAACTGTAGGGTGATGTCCGGGGTTTAAAGGCACCGCCGCGTAAAAAAGAAACTCCCAAACGATTCAATTCTGAAGCCACTGCTTTCATTTGTTCCCTGCTTTCTACAGCACACGGGCCAGCAATCATGACAGGTATTTTTCCACCGATTACTAAATCCCCAACTACAATTTTTGTATCCTCTTTTTTCATCTCTCTACTTACTAAAAGCTGCTCTTCTGTCTCTTTTTCCTGGAGTTTTAGAGATGCTTTGGCAATCTCTTTAAATAGGTGCACAATAGTCTCATCGGAAAATGGCCCGGAATTTTTTTCTGTCAATTTTTCAAACATCTCCTGCTCCCGTTCTGGATCATAAAAAGGCAAATTATTCTCTTTTTTAATCCGTCCAATTTGCTGTACGATCTCTGCCCTTCGATTCAATAACTCTAATAATTGATCATTAATTAAATCCAACTCTTTTCGTAATTTTTCAATTTGTTGAAGTGTCATAAAGGAGTTTCACCTCCAATTATATTTTATAATTCTACTACTACATAAGCGAATTTCATAAAAATAAAGCTTGATATATCAACGTTTTTCAGAAATAAAAGAAAGACTTCACCCCTATTATGTCGAATATATTGGTAACCAAACCCAAAAAACAACAAGGGGTGAAGTCACTATTGAAATATATTCGACAAGAACTTTTATTATCCTTTGAAGATTTAATGGAATTACAGCCAGAAACAAAGCTTGAGTTGATCTTTAAAAATATCAATTTTTCTGAACTAGCAAAAAATATAGCACCAAAATCTAATAGAGATCCAAATGGCTATAATCCTATTCCAATCATTAGAGTTTTACTGGCTCAACAAATCAAAAAGATTCCTACAAAAGTTAATCTTGTAAGAAACTGAAGAAAGATCTAGTTTTTTTGATACATTTACAGCTTTAATGTTTTTGGCAATAACTAGTAAAGCTACATTTAGTAGGTATTATAAGAAACTTAATAAAAATAAGACTCTTTCATAATTCACTTTTTATCAAAAAAAGCGAAAAGCACTATAGTAAAAATATAGAGATATCTTATCTATAATCAAGCACAACCAACCAATTACCAATAATTATTATCTGGTTTTAGATAAACTACCCCTTTGGTCTTATAGTTATATTTTTAAATGGATTTATTCATCTTTAAACTGATTTATCTAATACCAAATCACTTTTACAAGTGATAAGAATTAGCCATTATTAAAGCTATGCAACTTAACAGTATATGGACTCTAACTTTTTTTAAACTCATTACCATTATATTTTCTAGGTTAAGATGTTTCTTTAATCTTAAAAAACACCGTTCTACACTGGTCCGCTTGTTGTAAATCTCTTTTCACTTTTTTGACCAGCGGTATGGAGTGGGAACATACCTGGGATCATCTTTAACTTTTAGCTTTACTAAAACTCCATAGTTTAATTTTGAACACCAAGTAGTTCCATGTATGCAATCAACTTTACCCAAAACATACGGACATCCGAACCTATTACAACTTTTTTCATGACCCTAGTAAACCATTTTATAACCACCACTTCATACAGGAATTCTGTCAAAATCATAGTATCCTTCCGGTAGTTGACTGGCATTTCTTTTATTAATGAGAATGAAAACCTGGCCTTTATAAATCTGGTAAATTTCTTGATAAATGTTTAGCCAATCGTATCCGGAGTCCACTACCCAATTCTTAGGGACTTTGTAACCCTTTTCTTTACACCTTCGATAAATTTCGTATACTAAAGGTATTGTAAATTCACCATCTACTTTACTCGCCTGTGAAAGAATTAAAACAATTGGAAACTCACTTACGTAATCTACAGCTACATACAATTTCCAACCAAGCTTTTTTGATTGCCATGTGAGTCATTTTTTGAATTCCAATTAGGGGTATTCTGATTACTTTCATCGATCTACTGTATCTGGCAAAGTAAAAATGGAGCATTTGGTCAAGTAGTTATACAAAAAATATTCAAATTACAGCTTTACATGGAGAAAAGGGTATGATAAGCTAATAGCCTGGCAAATTAACTTCTGCCCGCATTTGTCTTAAATCATAACCTTAGAGGCTCTATGTCAAGCTGTAATTTGAATTACATTTGATGAATAAAAATACGGCCAAATGCGGGATTTTTATATAGCCAAAAACATCTCCTTTTTTGGTTTTGCTTTCTCATAAGAGGTTAAGTCTATTACATTTATAGCGATTGTTTCTGTATTCATTATGCCTAGTTGAATGGCGTTATTAACTAAATTTAAGTAAAGCTCTTCTAAACATTTATTTTGCTAATTTTACTGTAAATATTTACTAAAAGACGCTTCACTCGGTACTCTTCCAATAACACTGAATCTATAAACATATCGAAAAACAGGGTTAGTTCTCAAACGTCTTACTAACGCTGATCGTGTCAGAATATTTTCAATCTATTGAGCAAATAGTACACGAACAATTGGTGCCAGATCATAACCAGTCAGGCCTCTTGTTATATTTGATTCAATAGTTTTTTCTACCAATGAAAGAGCACCATTTCAAAAAATTAGTTCTAACTTTGTTTCAGATTGTAACTTCATTAAGTCATCAAATGAATATTAAAGATTGTTTTCATGTAACTTAGCCCCCTTATTGAAATTGATTTGGGTTACCAAATATATTCGACAAAATAAGGATGAGGTCTTTTTTCCTAAAAAACCTTGATATTTCAAGTTTCATTTTTATGATATTTACTTAATCATTAATTACAATATCAAAAAAGAAATTTGTATTCAAGTTTTAGCCTGTTAGCAGTACTCAATATTATGTGTAAATAAAAATACAATTAACAGCTCGAGAATTAAAACAATAGCTGAGAAAATTATTTACTTGAAAGTTACTGATTATAACGCCAAAATAGAGTAACAGAATAATGATTGGATTTTTAAATGTTAATGAACAATTAAAAGCGTTATTTATCTTGAGAATTTATTTTCACAAAATTCTTATCATCATCAAATATCTTATCCATGATTGCCCTTTAAGATTTCACGAATAATGAGACGGGTAAAATTTAAACTATAAATTATAAAAAACCCTTTAATCAGAAAATTTTGATAACCTTTCACATGGAAACTGAAAATCTTTATGTAAAATTTACCGAAAACTAATATTCCATATATTATAAAAAATTTATGTAATATAAATGTTAAAAATTTATAAATAGTAATCCATTTAGGCTTTTTAAATTCTGTTTTTTCTCTTAAAAATCTATATCCATCACCTCTAGCAGCAGGAATTAACATAATTGAAATTACATAAAAAGAATAGTATATATTTAAAAGTATTACATCAGTATTTAACAGAAAATTAATCCATATTAATATCGATAAATAAATTGATTGAAAATAAAGACCTCCAATTATAATTCGAGATCGTATATGATTAGTGTAATTTTCAGTTTTCGGAATTTCAGTAAAAATAAATGGCATATTTTTTTTTATACCCAACTTAATACCATTAGGTTTAATTCCATAATATATAGCTATGGTTACATGTCCTAACTCATGAAATATTATACCTAATAAATATAATATAAGGAAATATCCAAACTGAGTTAAGCTTATATTAAAAATATCAAGAAATTTAAATTCAAAAAAAGCAAAATATAAAAATGAATTTATTACAATCAATAACATGTAAGTTTGCACCTTAGGATTACCTAACCAAATTAATTTTTGACATATAAATATAGTAAGTTGTTTTGATAAAATGTTTTTTGTTTTTGTATAATTTTTCTTTCCTACTGTCAAAAGACCATTTTTATAAAACATTTGAAATATATAATTACCTACTTCCTCTACTGATAAGTCATAATTAATAATATTATTAAATTTTTGAGTAATCTCTTCAATTGTACTATTCCCATCAATTAAATTTAATAAAATCATTCCTTCTTCTGATAAACGAAATATAAATTTTTTATTATCTATTATAACTTTAATCGTATATGGTAATTTGTTTTTTTTGGTATTTTTATAAATCTCAATATTTTTAACTAATTTAGGAACAAAATCCTTTGTTATCTTCATTTATATCACTCCAACACTTTTTCATATTGCTCTATAATATATTTAATCACTTTTGAATCATCAATATGAAATTCCTTCTTAATATTTTCTTTTAAAGACATATCATTTTTTTGATCCAAAAGAAAAATTTTAAATAAATCTTTACCGATTTTTTTTAATTTTCTATTGTTATATATATAGTAATTATATTCTTTGTTTTTTACTATAAAAGGAAAATAACTATTTTGTAAATTAAATTTTAAGGGAAAATATACTTGATTATTGGGTTCCTTTTTAATAAATTCAGTAAATATAGGTTTACAGACTTCATAAAAAGTAACTATATTGATATAATCACGTTTATTTTTTTGCCATTCACAATAACGCTTAAGATCACTAATGTTAAGACATTTTGGGCATTTATTACTTACATAACAATTTTTACAATCTCTATCTAGATACACCTTTTTTTTAACTTCCTCAATTTCTCGCAGAAGAATTTGTCTATTCCAACCACTCAATACAGGTCCTGAACAATCACAAAAATGTAATTCACCCGATGAATCAATCCCAAAAGAATTTAAAGTACTGGCAACACAGTTCCTCTTTATCCACTTACATATATCTGTTACAACCAAATTTTTTTCAAATAACTCTCTATTTATACTTACAAAAAATTGATTTTCTATTTCAATAATCCTCACATAAGAACAAAAATCTTCAAAAGATATTGCCTCCACATTATTCATTGTTTTTAAGCTTTTGATAGCATAAATTTCTGGAAACTTTTTAATAACACTTACAACCAAATCTTTAAGAGAAAGAGGCAAATTTAATTTTTTAAATGCAATAATGAAATTTTTTCCGGGAAAAATCGAACTAAGTTTTTTCTTTAAATAAAGATTTTCCCAATTATCATCGAGCCACACTACAACTATTTTCTCAGTCAGATTTCGCTGTAAAAAATCCACATTACTAATTAATAATTCACTTTCAGAATTAAAATATACAGACTTTTCCTTAACACCTTCAAATCTGTAACCTAAATGGTTAGCTTTTCGTTTTTTTCCATGATGATTGTAAAAATCATTAAACGTATTTAGCTCTAATTTTAAATTATAGTTATTTGGATTTATAAACCAAGGTGCTCCAGGTTCTAAATGAATGGGCATAATATTGCAATGTACATTTTTAGAAGTAATCCTTTTCATCCATTCTATTTTTTCAATATATTTTTCCCATATCATGTCTTCATCACAGGGAAGCATCGCAAAATATACATTCACATTAATCCCTAAACGTGTACAAGTCAAAATTTTCTTTTCTAACTCTTCTAAATCATAATTTTGTTCTGTATATTTTTTTCTAAGTTGGTCTGAATAACATCCAGGAGAAAAAATGATTTCAGATTTTTTTAAATCAAATGTTTGAGAAAAATGAGTTAAAAATTGATTAGAAGGTAAATCATAACATTCAAAAGAAAACCCAATATTTAAATTATTCTCTCTGATTAATTTAAAGAGATTTAAATACCACTCATCTGTTAACTCCGGAGGATCAAAACAAACATAGAAACATTGAATATTATATTTTAAAACATTCTTAATAATAGTTAAAACTTGCTCTGGACTACGAAAAACAGGCTTCTTTCGACCAAAAGATTTAATTTGATTTTCTTTCGAACCAGCACAATAACTACAACTTAAAGAACATCCTCGCCCTATTGGCAAGAAAAATCTTGGCTCACCTTCCTGATTAGCATAAATATAACCCTGATAGCTACTATCATTTTCATATAATGACAAATCCCAATCTTCTAATGCATCAAGAAATTCAGAAGAAGCAATAAAAGTTATCATATTTGTTCTAATCTTTTCCTGATCTCTCCAGACTAAATTAGGAACTGATGATAAATTACCTTTTTTTTGATTTAAGATAGATATTAAACGCGTTAAAGGTTCCTCTCCATCACCTCTAATAATAAAATCAACTTCAGGAAATTGGGTAAGAATCTCCTCAGCAAACCAACTGGCAGTATAACCTCCTAGCACAATAACAGGAGGATCGGGCAATTTTTTTAATGCTTTACAAACCTGCAAAACACTATAAGACTGAAAATGCCAATGAAGATTTAAACCAACTAAATCAAATTTCTTCTCTAGAATAAAATCTTCAACTTTTTTGTATTTTCCTCTTGATAAAAGATCACCTAAATGGCATATTTGCAAATAAACTCCTGTATGCTTCTTTACATAGTTTCCTAAACCAATCAAACCTAATGGCGCAGCGTAAATAAAAGAATCTTTTTTATTAAGAGTTTGCGGTACATGCATAAGTAATACATTTTTAATCATAAAAAAACCTCACTTTTATAAATGTTCTAATGAATACTGATCAGGATAATAACATAAAAATTTTTGATCACAGATTTCTGCACTTGATTCACCAAAAAACTCTTCTATACAAGCATCTCTATATTCATCAAAATCATTAATTTGTTCTGCCATTTGGATTGCTTTTCTAATAATTTGTACCCATTTAATACGATCCTCTAAAAACGCTGTTCTACCCACCAATTTTAAGTATTTTACTGAAATATATTTTAATAATTTTATAGAACACAAACCACATTTTGTAATTTTAACATTATTATATTTGATAATAGCATCAGCATTATACTTAATAACACCTTCAATTTTTGTTTTTTCAAATAAATAAGGATCTACTTTATTAACATTTTTCTTTAACTTAAATATGCAAGTACGGCAGAGTGGTGAATAACATACATGATGAATTGAATAACAATACCCCCCATTAAAAAAACAACCTTCATTTAATAAAAATGCTTCATACTCCAAATTTTTATTTGCAAGTATAATTTGATTCATCTCTTTAATTAACACATGCCGAGGAAAGACTATTCTTTCAACATTTAAATCTTTGTAAAAATGAGTTGCAGCAATACTTGTACAATTTGCTTCTCCACTTAAAACTATTTTTATTGGATATTTTTTTTCATTTATAGCTAATAAAAGAGGTAAATTTGATACAATTACACCATCGACAGATAAATCAACTAATTTTTCTATTAAATTTAAAATATAAGTAACCTGAGATTGAGTATAACTATTCTCATTAAAGGTAACTAAAATTTTTTTTCCAAAATAGTGCGATCTTTTTACTGCTTCTGCCAATTCTTCTATCGATGCAAAATTTGCCCAAGGGTACATACTACGACAATTAAGTGGAATTTCGAAACCATATTTTTCTTTCCAATCTATTGGTACAACACCACAGTAAAATTCATTTGCCCCAGCTCGAACTAAAGCTTCTACATCTTCTGCTGAATTTAATGGAGTCTGTATATACATAGGCAACTTTCTCCTCCTTCTTTAAAATAATATCAAAAATTACTTTTTCTTCAAAAATTTATTTCGATGGATTGTGTAATATTTATTGTTTTATTTTAGATTTCCATCTGAGTACTATCAATACTCAAATCCTTATCATACTCAATTCCATGATAATCCTAGACTCTTATAACATATTTTTTCCTTGAAATATCAATTCCAACTACTAAAGTTGTTTTTTTACTTACATAATTTTTCTTTTTTTATATAATTTACTTTGAAGTATCTTCTTAGTTTTTAATTTAGAGGTCAATGCTTCGCCAATACCCTGTATTATATACCTAAGGAAACTTTTTTATGTCTATTTCAATTATTTTTTATTACAGAAATGTTCTTTCTTTAATATGGCATTTCATGATAAAATATCAACCGGTTAATATTTTTATTATGTGCCAAAGCAAAATCAAAATTACTCTTCCAATTATGAAATTGACTAAAAAAACCTCTACCTTTAATCAAACTTTTACTACGCACAGCACCCAAATCTTCTTTAACTCTAACCTTATCCAAAAAATCAACCTCATAACTATAATCACGGCAATTATAATTACAAGGTTGTTGAAATGAGTGTAATGTTTTAAAATCTCTATCTAATACCCCAAGCAAACACATTCTAGAGAAAGCTATAGTATAAAAGGGAAAATGAAGATGCAGTTTTATTGAGTTTCCTTTTGATAAATCTAAAGGAAAACCTTGGGGTAAACAATCTATTTCAACTTGTTCAATCCCTTGCGTATATAAAAATTTTTGGTAAACATGTACACTTAAATCTCCATATCGAAAATTATCCTTACACCTTTTAAATATTTCATTTTTTTCATATGAGTATCTTGGATCTCTCTTCATTTTGACTAATAATCTACCTAAAACAGGTTTAATAAACTTTTTTCCTTTCAATAATTGAAAAGTTCCCCAATTATTGAAAACAACTTCGATTACCTTTCCATGTCTTTGGCCCCAATGATCTATAAAGTCAAATAATATTTCAAATTGTCTTTCATATTTTTGATATAAGGTAGGTGTAACAAATGTCAACTCCAGTTTTTCATCCTTAACTTTTCTCAAAATATACTCTAATTTTTCAGTCGAAGGTAACAATCTAGGGCAAAACTCATGACCATAATAAACTCTATTTAATTTCAATTTTCCAATTAACGTATTTTCTAAGGCCATTTTTTCCTTTATGAATTCAAAAATATCTCTCACAGCATAAATATTAAGTAAATCCTCAAGTTTTGGGTTTACTAAATTAAAAGCTAGCTCAAAAGATAAATCTAATTGATTAGAAATATGTATTTTTTTTATAGAATCTTTTGTATAAAAAGTAAAATTATTTAGAAAATTTCTTTGTTCTTCTGTTAGTTGTTTTATTTTCAATTTATATATTTCTGGCCCAATTAATTCAGGAGAATCAAGTATTAAGTTCTTGAAACATTGAGTAACAATCTCATTGGAATAATTAAAATAATATAAAATAAAGGATGTGTATAAGGGAGTATATTTAACTCTTGAAATCCCCCTAATGATTAGATAATCCGGAGATACTCCCTCAAGATACCCAAAAAATTCTTTTCCCTTGTTATCCTTGATAGTAATTGATAATCTATGAAAATATGCTAATTTATTTATATCGTTCACTAATTTCACACTCCTTAAAATAAACTTTTTATTTTAGCAAGCCCCTCTCGCGCAAATTCAATAGACTGATTTAATGGTATTTTAAATTTTTTATTTAAAAAAGCAATAGCATATTCAATGCCATTATTTCCACCTATTTCAAGTAAAGATGCAAGCTTTTCATCTATTTTGTACAATTTGTTCCGACCATATATATATAAAGTATAATAACCAGGTCGAATTAAATAAATATTAAAACTATCTCTCGAAGGTAAATTTGACTTCAATTCCTTTTGTAATTCATTGCTTAATTTTATATCTTTTAAGTCCAGATCCCCAAGATTATCAAAATATCTTTTATAATATCCTCTCCATAGTCGCCTGGACTTTAAAAAGTTTAAATTATTTTTTGATCCTCTTTTCACTACGTTTAAATATATTTGTTTCCCAATATCGAAATAACTTTTCCTAGAATGACAAGTATTTAAACCATTTGTATGAAAATTTCCGGTTTCTAAATAATGACTATATCCACATCCTCCGCGACACACCTGGAAATAATCACACTTTAAGCAACTGCTATATCTTTGTTTTTTTAGTAAAAACCATTCCCTTCTTTTTTGATAATCAATTCCCGAATCAATATGCCCGATTATAAATTTCCTTAATTTATAAAATTGATAACATGCATAAAGAGAACCATCTGGAGCAATAGTTATTTCCTTTGTACAACTTCTACAATAGAAACATCCACCAATTTTCTCTGCATCTTCATAATTTATTCTTATATATCCATCTATTCCACAATAAGGAGGACGATACCCTTTTAAAAGCCAATCTTCAATTTCTTTGCATAATTCTGGCCAAACCTTTAAGCCCTGTGGCTCTTTTTTCTTGCCATAAAAACAACTATTTACTAAATCAAATTCTAAATCATAAAGTAAATAATCATAAAACTTTTCTTTATATAAATCAAAATAATCATATTTTATCACAGAATTTACTTCTACAACCCCACCTTGTGCATGTATTTTCCGAATAAACTTTCTAGTATTTTCTATAATAATATCACTATATTGCTTTGTTCTAGCACTCATGTCCGGGTCAAGACTTATCTGAACCTTTACCTCAGGATTTTTTGCCAAGAACTCAGCTATTTCTCCTTTCAAAGCTATAGCGTTAGTTGTAAATCCTAAAGCAACATTAGGACATAATTGTTCAACAAAATATTTGAGCACTGGAAAATTTAATAATGGTTCTCCTCCAAAAAATATTATTTCTTTAATATTATTTTTATTGATTTTCTTAATAATTTTTTTTGCTATTTCTAGAGTCATATGATCATTATCTTTTTTATGATTACAATATTCACAAGATAGTTGACACTTGTTTGTCAAATAAATTTTTAAACTATCTAAACCTACAAGAGGCATAAATTCCTCTCTCCTTTCTTTGTTTTTTATTGTTAAGTTTTATTGTTAAGTAGTCTTAAACAGTAAGAAAATTTATTCAGGTTCAGTCCATGCCCAATAATGTTGAGCAGTTACACCACCAGAACCACCATAAAGAGCAAAGTTTTCTTCAACTTCTTCAATCACTAAATCCAATTTCAACTTCTTTTTGGACATTATTTCACCCCCTACTCTAATAATTTTATCTTGAAAGGAATTTAGCCTCTTGCAGATTAACTAAATTAACTATTTATTGATTCAAGAGTATTAAGCCGTTCTTTTGACAATTGAAATATTTCTCTAAATTCAGTATGAAAAATACATAAATAAAGTATAATTGCAATATTAATAAGACCTGCAACTATGTAAATATAAGGAACATTAACATACTGACCAATTACTCCCATTACAAACATGGATAAAGGAGAAAAAGCCAGTGCCATTGTACCAAACAATCCAAAAAATCTTCCCCGTTCTTCCCTTGAAACATATAACTGCAAATTTGTGTTTAATGTCATGTGAGAAAAAACATTCAATACACCCATTAAAATATAGGCAATAATTACAAAATATCCATTAATAATAACACCACATAAAGCTGTTAAAATCCATACACCTAAAGATGAATATAAAAATAAATTCCACTGGCTCTTACGATCAGGAGCTACCAGTGAAGTAAAGAATAATGCAAGAAAAGACCCTAGAGGTTTTGCCGAAAAAATAAAAGCAGCCAATATTGGTGTAGCTTTCAAATTATACTGCAAGTATTTAGGCAAAACAACCAACAATGGAGCACCAAATATATTCAACATGGCTGTATAAACGATAACAGCCAGCAAACTTTTGTTTTTTAAAATTAAATTAATTCCATTTTCGAAGTCTATAATAAAAGAATTTTTTTTTCTTTCAACTTTTCTGGAGGCAGGAATATCTATAAATATTTCTAAAAATCCGGAAATTAAAAAAGTCAAACTATCAATTAAAAACAAAAACCCAATAGAAAATAACTGATATATTACACCGGCAATCCCCGGACCAATTATTTGAAAAATTCTACTGGAAATGCTATTTATCGAATTGGCTCTTAGCAAATCCTTCTCATTGACAATATCAGGATACACTGATTGAATTGCCGGAAGCAAGAAAGCTGAGCAAGAGGCTAAAAAAGGCGCAAAAAAAATCAAATGCCATCCTCTCAACTGATCAAAAAAAGCTAGAATAGCAATAATGAACACAAGAAAACCACTCAATAAATCTGATATAATAATAATCCATTTTCGTGAATACCGATCAACTATAACCCCCGCTAAAGAACTAACTAAGGCCATTGTTAAAGTAGTTATGCTCATTACAGTCCCCAGCAAAAATGTTGAATTATATTTAAATTGTAACCAGAAAATTACAGCCATATGATGAATTCGATTTCCTAAAATTGAAGTGCTTTGTCCAATCCATAATAGTAAAAAATTTTTATTAAAAAGTTTTCTTTCTTCCATAATTAATTATCACCTCTTTTAATTTTCTATATTTTGTTATTCTATATTATATCTTATTTTCCTCCTTGTGTTATTTATTTTTTCTAAATTTTTCTTTAAAATTTACCAAAAACCTGTAACAACATAATCCTTAAAACTTTCTCCCCAGATTGACATTTTTTGAAGGAAGGATTCTTTTAAGAAAAAAAGAAATAATTATTATAATGTACAAGACCGTAAATAAAAGTGAGTGATGGACCATGAAATTATCAGGACAATTAAAGATCAATCACACACAGGAATTGATTTTGAATCAAGATGGCAGCCATTCAATTCGAATCAATCAATCTGTTGAGCTAACCCGAAAAGCAGTAGATGCTGGTTTTTTAAAAAATTTACCCGGAAGTATGCTTTCAGTCTATATTTATCTTCTGACCCATATAGGTCAGGACTTTTCTTTAACAACTACCCCAACTAAAATGGCCAACTACTTACCTCATTCACCTATAGAGATAGAGCTAACATTAAAAATGCTGGAAACTCAGGGGTATATCAAACTAAAAGAAAATATAGATACAGAAAAAAGCTATACTATTACTCTAGCTAAATCTCCAGCTGTTATTTCAAATGAAAGTTTCTCCGATGATTTAGATTTAAATTTCAATCAAAAATCCAATTCCGAAGATGATGTAATCAAATATATTTTAAAACAAAAAGCTTTTTCAGAAAAAGATCTGGTCAGAGCTATTTCCGCAATGATACCTATCCAGAATCTGGATGCAGAATTTAGAAATGAAATAGACTACTGGTTTAATACTTTTGATAAAGAAGTTATTAAAGAATTAATTCGTAGAACCGATGAAGCAAAAAAAAGAGATCCTGAGTTAAACTGTAAGGCATATATGCAAAAAATAGCCAACGAATGGATTGCTGATCAGATATTTACCCTTCCTGATCTTGTAGAATCAGATAAAATCTATCGCGAAACCAGGTCTTTAATTGAAGAATTCGGTATTGAAAAATTTAATGAAATTACCCGAACTCATTTAAAGACTATTCATAGCTGGATTAATGCTGAATCCGAAGATGATTTTGCCTTGAGTGTAGAAGTTGCTAGATTTGCCATTCAAGAAGCTATCCGGCGCAAAAGTGATGGACGACCTTCTCTAAATTATATTGAAGATAACTTTATTAAACCTTTCAAAGAACATAAGATTAAAACTGTAGAAGAAGCAAGAGAGTTTTTACTTCAACGTTCAACCAAACCCATCACTTCCTATAAAGAAAAACTCCCAACCCGGGATACTAAAGAAAGTAAATGGCATCTGGGAAAAGATTATACACGTTTCCGTAAGAATTAATCTGTCCTTAAAATGATTGGGGGTAAATTTTATGGGTTTTCAATTTAACATAGATTTATATGATGACAAAGTGAGAAAAAAATATCTGGAAGCTGAAAGAAATCGAAATCTTATATATCAAAAATATCCAGAAATTAAAGAAGTAGATGAATACCTCCAGAGATTAAAAAAAGAATACCGTCTTTTACAGATCCAACATCTGCTGAAAAAAAATCTAGATCCATCAAAATCCCTCTCTTCTTTAAAAGAAGAAATTAAAGCATTAGAAGAGAAATATCAGGAACTGTTGAAAAAATATAATGTTCCCGCTGATTTTAAAGAACCTAAATGGGATTGTCCTCACTGTATGGATACCGGTCGAGTTTTAAAAAAAGGGGTTACTATGCCCTGTCGCTGCTCTTTTAAACACCGTCGTCAGGTTCTTTTAAGCCGTTCTGGCCTACCTAAGCGGTTAGAACGAGCCAATTTTCAAGATCTGAATTTAAACCTTTATTCAACTGAACCAATGCAGGACAATCCCGAACGTTCTATCAGAGAAAATGCTAAACTGGTCTTCGATGCAGCTAAAAATTTTGCCTACAATTTTGAAGAAGGCAAAAATATGAGGGGACTTCTCATTGAAGGTAATACAGGAAGTGGAAAATCTTATCTTTTAGGATGTATAGCTAACTATCTCATCGACCGGGATATAGAGATTCGCTATATTGTCTATAGTGATCTAATTCAAACCATCAAAACTAGTTTTCATCCTGAAAGTCAGGTCACCGCTGATAAAATATTACGACAATTACAGGAAGTTCCTGTTCTTTTAATAGATGATCTGGGAACAGAATATATTACTGAATTCACCAGTTCCACCCTGTATCAAATTATTGACAAACGTTATCGGGAAGAGCGACCATTCATCGTCACATCTAATTTTTCTCCCAATGAACTCTCTAAAAGGATGGGACTTATGGGCGAGCGAATCTTTGACCGGATTGTAGAAACCTGTGATTATTATCAGCTGATCGGAGATGTACGGGGCCAAATTGCTCTATCAAAACAAGGAGCTGATCAATAATGGCTATTGAAAAATCAGAACTTCCTCAAAAATCTATGGAACTGGATATTCACCGCCAGGAGTTTCAAATTCTAGGGATTATTTTACAGCATCCAGAAAAAATTGATGAAATCGCTGATACTTTACGCCCCCATCATTTCTCCAACCCACGGGCCCAGATGATCTATGAAATGCTGTTAGAGCAGTATCATACCGACAGCCGTCTTTCCAGAACAAAACTATACATTCAACTGAAAAAACAGGGAATTGTCAAAGATCCTGATGAATTAATCAGGGATTTGACCAGCGGCTATGTAGCTCTTTCAGAGCTAGAACCTGCCGTTGAACTGGTTAAGACCCATTATCATAAAAATTTACTGCTTAAAGCAGCAAAAAAAATTGAAAAAATCATTGAAAAAGAAGATCTGTCGATAGATGAATACCAGGCCCGGGCCCAGGATTTAATCTTCCAGGCTACCACTGAAACCGTAAATACCAATAAACACATTTATACCATGGATGAAGCCCTATTAGAGGCCTTTGAAGCTTATATTAACCGGAAACACAATCAGGTGGATAGAGGTCTACAGACAGGCTTTATGTCCTTAGATAAACTAATCGGCGGCTTTAAACCAGGACATTTAATCGTTCTTGCAGCCTCTACCTCTATGGGTAAGACCACCTTTGCCCTCAATATAGCACAGAATGTGCTCAAGCGTAACGAACCTGTAGCGATAATCAGTCTGGAGATGGATGCAATAGAAATTATAGACAGGATGATCCTGGCTGAAGCCAGTGTCCATGGTTGGAAATATTCCCAGGGTGAGACCAATGAAGAAGAAGATCAGCGAATTTCTAAAGCCCTGGATCGGCTCCACGGTTTACCACTATTAATCTCAGATGAAAGAGGTTTAAACGTTTCCCAGATCCGTGCCCGTCTGCGCAAATTTAAAGCTCAATTAGGAAAACTATCCCTGGTTATAATAGATTATTTGCAGCTGATCTCCCTTACTGACGTTAACCCCAACGAATCTACAGCTCGACAGATCGGTAAGGTGGTTGTCCAATTACGTAACTTGGCTTCTGAATTAGGATGTCCCATTATCCTCTTATCCCAGCTCAGCCGGAGTTTCAGTTCCCGTCAGGATAAGCGTCCTATTCTCTCTGATCTACGGGATTCTGGTAACATTGAAGAGGTTGCAGATAGTGTAATCTTTATTTACCGTCATGCCCATACCAGTATAGCAGCCCGGGAAAAGGCTCGGGAAGAGGGAACAGAAAATCATGCAGAGATTATCGTCGCTAAAGCCCGAACCGGCTCAACCGGTAGTGTCACCCTCCTCTTTGAGGATATTTATACCCGCTTCGTGGATCCAGAGAACCTATCTTATGAAGGAATGATACCGAATGAAGAATAACCCAAAATATTCGGTAAGGGATTTTTGCTTTTACTTTACCGAAGCCTATCTGGCTTTGCATGAGCGGGGTCTAATTACTGAAGAACAACTGGAAAAAGTAATAAACCTTCTTGATAGACTTGAAGACTATCCGCCAGATCTTTTTGAAGAAAGACTTAAGAAAATTTTTGATTGAACATGTTAGAAATAACAATTAACATCTAAATTGATGATAAAGTGTTTTTTGATGAAAACAGCGTCTGAAAGCTCCATAAATATCAGACTTTCAGACGCTGTTTTTTATGAAAATACGGTTTATTTATATCATTATCAAAACTAAATAAACAGGTTTCAAACAACCTTTTCTATAGCTTTATAGTATTATTATAATTACTTTTTAATACTGCCCGACATTCTCCTTTAAACAATTAAACACTCATTATCTAAAATGTTATAAAATAACTCTATATGAGCGTTCATGTTCGGTGTATTATTAGGGGCTCAAGAAATTTTAAATGAATTAAATTATTTAAATCTACGTATAGTAATTTGATTTTCTTTAATGAAAAATATTTTACCTGCCTCAGCAGCCAATCTTTCTGCCCTAAACATAATCATTTTTTTATGCCAACTATAATCTGTTAAAGAGAAAATATGAATAATAGGTCCTCCAGTAGTAAAATACAAGCTTTTTGAAGGTTCATGATATGTGAAATCTTTTACATTTTTAGGTAATTGAATAGGTATTTTTTTAATCAGATCTAACTGAGTGGAAAACTTATATATAGCTGTTTTAGAAAGGTAATAAATATTACCAATAGAATCCATGACAAAAGCTCGATTTAATCTACTTAAATCTGGTAAATTTATACTTTTAATCATATCACCATTCATGTCATATATTTGTAGCTGGTTTTTGGAAGGATTTGCAACCACAATTTTTTCTTCATTTAGACCAATAGCCCACCCATCTAAACTACTTCCTGATGCTACATTATCCAGGTCAATAAAAATTTTTGGCATTTCTTCTGTATCTTGTTTGATTTCAATTACCCTAGCTGCTGTATCTAAAAAGTAAATATTATTTTTATTTTTATCAACTGCCAAATAAATAAAACCATTTTCGATCCCGTTAACATTGTACTTATTATTAAAGTAATCTCTTACTTTAAAATATACTATATTTTGATTTTCATGAATTACTCCTTTGATTTCCTGGCCTCTTATTCCTTGACTTACCCCTACAAGATATATTTTATTTCCACAACTAACCAAATCACTAATCGTATCTAAATTATAAGTATAATTTCTTTCATTATTTATGAAAATGAAAATTAAAACAACACATAAAAAGATAAATAGTAATAAACCGATACTTTTACTCACAAAAAGCCCTCCTTTTAATTTTATTTTATGTATATCCACAGTTCTTGAGAGCTGATTGGGTGTCTCTTCGAAAATTACCCGTATCAGGCAAGGCGATTTGACTTCCCAAATCTTTTAAAATTTTTAATCAGAATATATAGAATTCTTTTTTATAAAATGCTGTATTTAGTAAAAACATCAAAAATAAAACGCATTATAAATTTTATTTTATATATTGCAAACTTAGATGTCAAGCATTAATTCCACTACTATGTGGTCATTTGACTTTTTGCATCAATTCGGGGTATATTTTGATTTCCTTCACACTGATTAATTCAAAGATAATCCAAGACCTTCCTGCATCATCCATATAGTTTCCATCTAAACAACCATCCTGACATTGACCAGCTTATCAACTATTGGACTTCGCTACATTTTGTCTGCTCACCTACTGACACCTGCCGGTTCGCTTTAGTTTTGTTCAGATCTTTGACTTAAGACCCTTCAGACTCCACCTCACGCTAACACCTTATCTCTCAGCTAGTGCTTCCGGTTGATTCAATACACAAGTGACTTAAACCCTCTAACTATATAAACTGCCGGGCATATAAAAAAAGACCTCCTTAAAATAACTTGCTGGTAGCAACCAGGTTGAAACAGTAATGAGAATTAATAAGAGGAGTAAAAAAAGTAGATTCTTTTTAGCAAACATCATAACTCCTTCCCTTTTATACTTAAATATTTATACCATTTTATAAATTTTCATAAAATTATATTCGTGATTAACTGCAAAAAGTATAATTTTCTGGACATTAAAAAACCAGCACTTTCGTGCTGGCCAATTTAACTTACCTTTGCTTTTTTCTTCAACGGTGGCATAACCAGATCAATGATCTCTTCCACTCTATCTACTACAGTAATCTCTATACCTTTACAATCTTTCGGTATATCATTAGCATTGTCCTTTGGCACAAAGACCTGTCGGATTCCAGCCCGTTGAGCGCCGTAAATCTTTTCAAACACTCCACCTACTGGCTTAACCCGGCCCTGTATAGAAATTTCACCTGTTACTGCAATATCCTGACGTATGGGCCTATTTTCAATAGCACTAATAATAGCTAAAACAATTGCAACACCTGCAGATGGACCGTCAATTCGACCTCCACCAACCACATTCACATGAATATCATAATCAGCAATATCCTTTCCTGTCAATTTCCGAACCACAGAGGCCGCATTAAAGACAGAGTCTTTTGCCATACTGCCAGCTGTCTCATTAAATCTCAACCGGCCTTTACCTTTTTCTGAAGCTTTAAAAGCAATAGCTTCTATCTCGATCACCGAGCCCAGATAGCCACTCACTCCCAAACCAAAAATCTTACCAACTTCCAGAGTATCAGAACCTTTAATACTTACATAAGGCGTTAAGCGACTAATCTGAGCCACTTCATAGATATGGTCTTTTGTAATAGTAATCTCAGTCTCTTCTTCTCCCTTGCCAGCTTGATTCAGTTCATATAATGCCAGGCCATAAGCATCTGCCAGAATATTGATCGCTTTCCGACCCTCAACAGTATAGGTGCTAATTACTTCATCCACACCCACTTCAAGTTTTACCTTTAATTTAGCCGCTGCATTATTTACGATCTTTTTAATATGCTCAGGTGTCAGCGGTTCAAAGAAAACCTCTGCTGCACGGGACCGGAAAGCAGGATTAATTTCTGATGGATCCCGTGTCGTTGCACCAATCAGAAGAAAATCTGCAGGTGCCCCATCTTCAAATAATTTCTTAATGTATTGAGGAACACTTTCATCAGTAGGATCATAATAAGAAGACTCAAAATAAACACGCTTGTCCTCCATAACTTTCAGCAGTTTATTCTGAAGCATCGGATCCATCTCGCCCAACTCATCAATAAAAAGAACACCGCCATGAGCTTCAGTTACCAGCCCCAGCTTAGGTTCTGGAATACCTATATCAGCCAGATTCTTTCGTGCTCCCTGATATATAGGGTCATGGACAGAACCCAGCAGTGGGTTAGTTACTTCCCTTGGATCCCACCGGAGGGTAGAACCATCTACCTCCACAAATTTTGCCTCTTCATCAAAGGGTGTCCGGGGCATCTTTTTAGCTGCCTCTAAAACCAAACGGGCAGCAGTAGTTTTGCCCACTCCCGGAGGGCCATATAAGATAACATGCTGTGGATACGGAGATGCCACTTTAGACATCAGGGCCTTAATTGCCCTCTCCTGGCCAACAATCTCTTCTAAACTAGTTGGACGAAGTAATTCCATTGCAGAGCGCGAAAGACCCCTCTGTTCCAATTTCTCCAATTCGGCATATTTTTTTAAAGTCTGAGGGTTATCAGCTCCTTCAGACTCCCGAACAATCTGTTTTTTAATCTCCTGAATATACTCATTATGCTTCTCCTGCATCTTTTCCGTAACCTGACGCTCAATTTTTTCTTCCACTGTCTTACGGGCAATAATATCGGCAATTCCATCTTCTATCTCTTCTAAAATTGCGGGAATCTCTTTTTCAGATGGAATCTCATCAATAGTAGGGTCTTCAAATACAATTCTCTGCAATGCTACTACCCGCTCTGCTAGATCAGTAGAACGCATCAGGTTTAAAGCTTCCAATTTTCCTGCCTTTAAAACAAGTTTATCTGCTCCATATAAATTCGAGAGCAAACTAAAAAGAACCGTAACCTGACGACGCAATTGATTTAACTCAAAATCCTTTTCAGTCATGCCGCTTTTTTTAAATATCCTCTGAATCAAATCTTTCATTTTTTGCCCCTTTCCTTCTAAACTAGGCTTCCACAACCTTCACCTTAAGTGTAGCAGTAACTTCCCGATGTAATTTGACATCAACTTTATGCATACCTAATTCCTTAATATTTTCTTTAAGTTCAATTTTCCGTTTATCTACATTAAAACCTTCCTTTTTTAAAGCTTTTGCAATATCTGAACTGGTTACAGAACCGAATAGACGGCCATTTTCACCAGCTTTAACCTTTATCTCAAATACATTTTTCTCCATCCTGGCCTTCAAATCTTGAGCCTCTTTTAATTCTTTCTCCTGTTTCTTTTTCTCAACTTTTTTCTTATGTTTCAAATCGGCCAGATTACCCTCAGTTGCTTCTTTTGCTAATCCTCGGGGAATCAAAAAATTACGACCGTAACCATCAGCAACTTCAACTACTTCTCCTTCTTTACCAACACCTTTAACATTTTTTAACAATATTACCTTCATACCTCCATCCCTCCATATAAAGATTATATATCAAATTTTGAGTACTGACAATCTTTATTTACCTAACAATTGATACCAACATTCCTATTCTTCCTGTTTTTTAAACCCCCTCAATTGAAAGAGGTTGTCTACAAGTCCTAATATAAAAAAGCTGATACTAAATAACATAATGCCTATAACGATTATCGTATTTCGAATCCATGAGTAAATTCCCCACTTATCACCATAATAAACTACAACTGCAATCCCTTCACTCATCAAAATAAAAGTCAAAATAAATATAACATTTACGGATACCGGGTCTTTTGGCATAATCTCGAAGAGAAAATATAGAAAAGCAATCCACCGAGGAAACATCCATTTTTTGATCGGTTTGAGCTTAGGAATATCAAAACCCCGATAGCGTAGTAAAGCGGCAGACAGATAATAGGTAATCAAACCGAAAAAAATAAATATAATAATAGTCATTCCCGGTATTATTGTCATTATATCATCCACAATCTTTCTTTTCAAATTAATCGGTATTTCAGTCCTTAAAATTTCTTCCCATATATTTACACTTTCTATAAACCATCCTTTCATAGATTGAATTATTCCATATCTATAAGCTAGATAATAAAATAATAAACCTGAAATACCTGAGGCAATTACTGAAATTAAAGCAGTTCGGGATGGTTTAATCTTTTCATAAAATGCTCCACCAATTGTTACTCCTAATAAACCAAAACTGATCAGAGCAATAACCAGACCCATAAAACCAAAAAATAAACTATTGAACATTCCTGTCCAAATAATAGCTAAAGTTCCCGAACGGTGTCCATATTTATTTAATAAATAAATATAAGGTAATGGCATTATAACAATCAAAAATATTAATTGAATTATCAATTCTGGAATCCGGACCACACCCAGGCTAAAAATCCCACCTAAAATTCCAACCAGAAATATGTCACGCCTTTCTTTAGCTTTTATTTCTTCACCCATTAGCCCAACACCCACCTTTTTAAAAATTCTTTCTATTCTGCAAATGGTCCTGTAAGGCACTTAAATCTCCAAACCATTTTTCAATTTCATGATGATCATCAATAAGTTTTTGGATTTGTTCATCTAATTCCTCTTCCAACCGTTCATAAGAAATTCCTAATCTTCGACTCAATGTATATGCAGCTATAATCAATCTAACCAATGCATTAATTATTTTTTTCTCTTGATTGGGGATCATGGCTTTAAAAAGAGATGAAACTCCATCTATCAATTCAGCCTTTAACCATTCAATAGTTTTTAAATTTTTTGTTATATTTAGTTTAAGATTTCCGTTTTGAATAGGCTTCATTCTTTTTCCCCTTTCGATTTCTAATTAACCACAGATACATTTCGTTAAAATATGGAGAAAGTCCTGCAATGTAAAGCAAAAACCTGAATTATAAAAATGGAGGTTAATAAATTAACCTCCATTTTTATAATTCTCATTATTCCACTGTAAAAGGTAGCAAAGCAATATTCCGGGCTCTTTTAATCGCTCTGGTCAATTGACGCTGGTGTCGGGCACAGTTACCGGAAATCCGACGAGGCAAAATTTTACCACGCTCAGTTATATATCTTCTAAGACGGTTAACGTCTTTATAATCAATAGCCTCTATCTTATCAAGACAGAAAGAACAAGACTTTCTGCGTCTTTTTCTTCCACGGGCCATTACCATTTTCCCTCCTTTAGATTAGAATGGAACATCGATATCATCATCAAAACCATTAAATTCCTGATCATCATAGTCATTTGAAGAAGATGTATTCTTAGGCCAATCTAAAAAACGTACACTATCAGCAACAACCTCTACCGCTTTACGCCGAATACCGTTGCTGTCGTCATAGGAGCGAGTTTGCAAACGTCCTTCTACTGCAACTAAGCGTCCTTTACCTAAATGGTTGGCACATGTTTCAGCCAACTTACGCCAAATAACAATATCAATAAAATCAACATCACGTTCACCACTTTGATTAGTAAAAGGACGCTCCACTGCAAGGGCAAAAGTAGCTACTGCAATACCGCTGGTAGTATAGCGGAGTTCAGGATCCCTTGTCAGACGCCCAATTAAAATAACCCGATTTAACATTTGCAAACCCCTCCTTAAAAATGCAATTCTTTAAAACTAGTCATCCAGACGAACAATAATATGTCTCAAAACATTATCCATAATCCGGAAGTTTCTTTGCAACTCAGCAACGGTTTCAGAAGTACCATTAAACTGGATTACGGAGTAGTAACCGGAATTATGTTTTTTAATCTCATAAGCCAGTTTCCTAACTCCCCAGTTATCAACATTAACTACTTCACCGTTGTTGTTGGTAATAATACCTTTGATCTTTTCGATCAATTCCCCAATTGCTGATTCTTCCAGTTCCGGATTAAGGATAAAGGTAGTTTCGTACTTTCTCATTCCTTTCACCTCCTCCATTTGGCCGTATGGCTCCATATCCATAGTACGGAGCATGGATAGTTTATAACATTGGCATTATACCATTATTTGTCCTCATTTGTCAAGTATTAATTATCTAATTGGAAAAATCAGTTATGCGGAATATGAGTTATAATTTCACATGTTTTAAATGATTTTACTGCAAAAAGCTAATTTTTCACTTCAAAAGAAATTTTTCGAACCATCTAAAATTCGATTTCAATCGAAATAAGACACACTAATCAATGGGTCCTCCTGGCCCTTGATTAACTCATCACATCCTGTGATGAGGCCTTATTTCGACTGAAATCTCACTAAGATGGTTTAACGAAAAATTTCTATGGCACTCAAAATTAGCTTTTTGCAGTTTAATCATTAATTTTAATATTCATTATATATTCCTTCAGTTTTACTTTTTTTATTAATATATTTAAAAAGCAATATACCGACTACTAAATATAATAAACTATTTAAGCATAATGAAAATATTTGACTAATAGATACACTTTCATTATTTATTAATCTTTGAGAAATTAATATCCCATTTGTTAATGGCAAAGTTTTGCTAATAAATCTGACTAATTTTGGCATATTGTCGATATTAACTATTGCCCCTGTAAAAAATAATAGGATATAGGACAAAATAGATTCAAAAGAAGCTGTTTTAGTAAATCTGAGGGTTAAACCTGCTAATAACAAGCTAAAACCTAATAACCCAGTTAATGTAATTATTAATATTGGAACTACTTTTATATCAAATACTATATTTATAGGTAATGTCAATTTAATGATTAATAATAAGATAATAGCTTTAATTGATGTAATCATTAACCATACTAAAGTTTTTACCAAACATATAACTTCTAATGATACTGGTTTTAAAATCAATTGTTCTAATGTACCTATTTGTTTTTCAAAGGATATCGAAACAGACGCTTCACTTATCACATTACTTACAAAAAACCAATATAAAAATCCAATATAATAACTGTCATCAATCATACTATTATTTCTAAATCCAAGGAAAAAACCTGTGAAAAAAATATAAGTTACAATTATATTTACTATATGATCGGGATAATAGGTTTTTATTTCAATCCAATATTTATTTAACTCAGCTTTGAAAATATTAAATAGATTCAACCTTATCACTCCCAGGTTTTAAAAAAGTATACATAATATCTTCTAAACTATTACTATCTTTAGAAACATTATTAATACAAATGTCATTTTTAATCATACACTCTAAAAATTTATTTATGAAATTATAATCATCAACATAAGCTTCTATTTGTGTAGTATTTCCACTATAAGTAATGTTAAATTTATTAAAATAATTTTTAATATAACTCTCGTCCAAAATTTTTTCTACCTTAATTATGTATTTATTATTTGAATATATTTTTTTTAAACTAAAAACTGTATCTAAAAATTCTATTTTGCCTTTTTTTAGTATTAATACTCTATCTGCTACTTTCTCAATAACATCCAATTGATGTGAAGTAATGATAACTGTTACATTATCATTCCTTGAAAGATATCGTATCTTTTTAATCATATCTCTTTTAGACAACACATCTAACCCTAAAGTTGGTTCATCTAAAAACAATATTTTAGGTTCATGTAACAATGAAATTATAATTGCTAATTTTTGCTGCATACCTCTAGAAAAATTTCCTACTTTTTTATCTTTTTCATTATATAATCCAAAAAAACCCAACAATTCATTAGCCCTGTTTTCAATTGTATTTTTATTCAACCCCAACAGTCTACCAAAATAATATATATTTTCATACGCTGATAAATACCAATAAAGATTTCTATTTCCTTCAAGAACTACTCCTATTTTTTTATAATAATCTTTACCCATCATTGTAATGTTTTTGCCCTGATATAAAATTTCTCCTTTCGATGGGGTTAGTAAATTTGTCATCAATTTTATTAAAGTAGTCTTTCCTGCACCGTTCTCCCCTAAAATACTAAAAATTTCTCCTTCATTTACGTGAAAATTAATTGAATCTAGTGCTAGTTCTTCCTTTCTATTATTCCTGTAAACCTTGGTTAAATCATTTACTTTTAATATCATTCTTAATAACTCCTTTTCTCTTTCTGTTTCTTGTTAGTTACCAACCCAAGTTTGATTGGCTCAAGATTCGATACCGTTCCCTTTATTGAATTAGAAAAAATAAAAAACACTGCCAGCATCCTCAAAAAATATTATCCTTTAGTTATGCCAATAGCTAAAGGAGGTAATAGAAAGAATGCTAACAATGGAACAAGTATATTCTATCAAAAAACTTATTGAAAAGGTATTTTTGAGAAAAATTGCCAAAATTACTGGACATGATTTTAAAACTATCAAAAAGTATATTGAAAAAGAAGTTTCTAACTCATAACCTCTAAATTCTCCTTTCGTTAATCGACAAAGTTCATATACATTACAGCCCAATGTGTTTCGCCTAACGTATTGCGATTGACAAACCGCATACCCACTACTATCGGAAGTACCTCTATACATTTTTCTCCATCTTTAAAATAGAAAATTTTATCCTTATACCATTCACTTATTAAATTAAAACCTATTTCTTTTGCTAATTCCTTGAAATACTCGCTATTCTGCTGTTTATCCCATTTTACTCCATATCTAGTTTCTATTTCTTCATCTGGAAGGAATAATTTCAAAAAACTAAAAAAAACAAACTAATAACTCAAGAACTTCAGGAAGACCTATATCTGGTTATTCTTTAACAAATAAAGAAGTAAAAAGTTCCTGATGAACAGATTGAAGAGTGGTTATGTGAATTTATTGTAGGTGATGAATTCCCTTATGGATACCGCAAATTAACAGCATGTCTTCAACAGGATTATGACTTTCAAATCAATCATAAAAAAGTTTATAGATTTTGCAAGGAACTAAATATCCTTAAGACCACAGCGTAAAGTTAAAAAGAAACACCCTCGAAGATTAGCAAAAAGGAATAAGATAGATTCATCAAATCAACTCTGGGAAATGGATATAAAATAGGGAGTCAGTCCGTCAGCGATGCCTGAAATAGCATATATCCCCATCTTTAACAAGATAATCTTTCCCCTCTATGCGCAACTTCCCTTCTTCCCTGGCTTTTGCTAATGAACCCAATTGATCAAGATCAGCAAAATTAATTACTTCAGCACAAATAAAACCTTTCTGCATATCGGTGTGTACTTTTCCAGCAGCTTCCGGTGCTGTAGCTCCATCTTCTAATGTCCAGGCATGTACTTCATTATCATTTCCTGTAAAGAAAGTAATCAGGTCCAAAAGTTGATAACTGGCCTGGATTAATTGATCAAGACCTGTCTTTTCAATTCCCAGTTCTTTTTTAAATAAACTGGCCTCTTCAGGTGTTAATTCAGCCAGATCAGCTTCAATTTTGGCACTGATAGCAACAGCTTTTGTCCCTTCCCTTTCTGCCAGGCTTTTAATCTGTTTAAAATATTGATTTTCTTCTGGAACTTCTCCTTCTGAAACATTTGCTATATATAAAATTTTTTTTGCTGTCAAAAGGTGAAGTTCACGAACCAACCGTTCCTCTATCTCATCTAAATCAATCTCATTAATCTGCCTTCCCTGATTTAACTCATTCTTAAAACGCTCTAACCGCTTTAACTCTTCTTTGTAAATTGGATCACCTGTCTTCAACATCCTTTCGGTTTTATCATAGCGTTTTTCCACTGTAGCCAGGTCAGCCAGGCATAATTCTGTTTTAATTATCTCAATATCCCTAATCGGATTCAATTCTTTCTCTACATGGGTTACGTTTAAACCTTCAAAACATCTTACAACATGGGCAATGGCATCCACTTCCCGAATATGAGCAAGAAACTGGTTGCCCAATCCTTCTCCTTTGCTAGCTCCTTTCACCAATCCTGCAATATCGACAAATTCAATGGTGGTCGGCACAGTTTTTTTTGGTTGATAAATTTCAGTCAACCTCTCTAAACGGTAGTCAGGAACTGGAACAACACCCACGTTGGGATCAATGGTACAGAAAGGATAATTTTCTGCACTGACACTGGCTCCCGTTAATGCATTAAAAAGGGTTGACTTGCCTACATTAGGCAATCCAACTAGCCCAATACGAACTGCCATCCCTTTCACCTCCTTAACTATCTTCCTCTATTCTTCCTATTATCTTTTTTACTGATTTTTCAAATTTCCGGCGCGGAATCAATACCACCCGGTCGCAACCCAGGCAGCGAATCCGAATATCCATACCCACTCTAATAATCTCCCATTGATCACTACCGCAGGGATGTTTCTTTTTGAGTTGAGCAATATCACCCAGATGCAGTTCCAACCGACGACACCTCCCGTAAAAATTAATTTTTAAAAGAATATTCATGGCTATACTGCAAAAAGCTAATTTTGAGAGATATAGAAATTTTTCGATAAACCATCTTAGCGAGATTGAATTCAAAATAAGGTCTCATTCCAAGAGGTGATGAGCTAATCAAGGGCCAGAAGGGCCCTTTGCTTAGGAAGTCTTATTTCGATTGAAATCAAGCTTTAGATGGTTCGAAAAATTTCTCCTTAAGCGAAAAATTAGCTTTTTGTAATATAATCAGAGTATTCATTCATCCCATCAGAATTTTTCTCTCCCAAATCCTCCTTAATATAAATAACACGTTTTGGATAAGGAATTTCAATACCCTCTACATCAAAGGTTTTTTTAATCAACCGTTTAAGCTCTCTTTCTACACTCCACTGTTCCATCGGCACAGTCCGGGCCAGAATGCGAATTAAAACTGCAAAATCACCCAATTCCTGAACTCCCAAAACTTTCGGCCCTTCTACAATCCTCTCTTTATTTTCACTGGCATACTTTTCACAAAGTTTCTCTAAAACAGCAATAACCCGATCTACATCTTCTTCATAAGAAACTCCTACATCAAACATAACTCTGATACTGTCAGCTGCAAGAAAGTTGGTAACTATTTGAATCTCTCCATTAGGAATAATATGAACCTGTCCTTGAAAATTCTTAATCCGGGTGGTTCTTAAGCCGATCTCTTCTACAATTCCCTCAATATCGCCAATCCGTACATGATCTCCCACACTGAATTGGTTTTCAAAAAGAATAAAAAATCCGGAAATAACATCACGCACAAGATTTTGCGCACCAAAACCTACTGCTAAACCCAAAATCCCGGCCCCGGTCACAATAGAAGAAATAGGAACACCAAGAATCATAGCTCCAGCGATAAAGTATATCAAATAACGTAGAACGCTGATAGTCAAAAACTTCAATGTCTGAGCCCGCCGGGGATTATAAGCAAATCCCTTAATATGGTGGTCTTGAAAAATTTTCTCAATAAAAAACTTAATAAATCGCATAGTAATTTGGCTGACTACAATAATAGCCAATATTTTGATAATTACCAATAAATAATCCAACAGATTTTCAGGTGAAAAATATTTTATTAAAATACTTTCTTTTAATTGATTCCAGAGTTCTTCAACCACCCGGATTTCAACCTCCTTATTTAGTTAAATACCACAATATAGCTACAATAATACTTAAAATTATTATTGTTAAGCAGCCTTTATTAACCTTTTGAGTGCTGCTGGAATTATAATCAATAGAGAAAGTCCCTGCTTTCTGAGCCTTTTTCATATGACTAACAGCTTCTGAAACTCGCCCTGTCTTTTTTAATATATGGGCCAGATTATTGTGGGCTGGGCCATACTGAGGGTCAAACCGCAATGCCTGACGATATAACATCTCTGCCCTGTTCATGTTCCCAGCTTCTAACTCTAGATTTCCCATATTACTAAGAGCCGGTACATATTCAGGATCCAGTTCCAGACAGCGTTCAAAATATTCTCTGGCTTTTTCCTTATCTTTTCGATAAATATAAATAACCCCCATTTTGTTCAGTGCAGCAACATCATCAGGTTCCTCTTCAAGGATCTGAGTAAAATATTCCTCTGCCTCATCTAGCCTTCCAAATTCCAATGCTGACTTTCCTTTTTCAAACAGCTCCTCTTTTTTTTCAAAATCCATTTTTGCCACCCCTCTCATTCTTTTACATTTTATTAGTATATCCTGTATCCCCCAATTCAAAGCCAGTTAACATATTATTCTTCTTGACAGCTTTATCTTTTTCCTGCCCACCTGCGCAGGATTTACTTAAGAAGTGAAGAAATCGCTAATATGAGGAGGTGTTTTTATTGAAACCGGAAATTACGACTTTCGAATATGTTCATAAAACCTGTTCAGGTAATCAATATCCTATCCAGATTGGCTATCATAGGGTAGATCCTTTAAATATCCCTATAGATCGTAAAACAACCCTTAAAGCCTGCCGTAAAGGATGTAAACTTTATAGTCGAAACGGTGGTTGTCCACCATACGCCCCTGATTTTGCTGAACTTCGACAAAAATACTCAGATGGAGTTATAATTTTTGCCAGACTTTTCACCCGCTACTACCCTGAAAAAGTACTCAAAGGAAACTATTATGTACGGTGGGTTTTAGTAGAAACCCTTCTCTCACGTTTGATGACACAAATAGGTCATAAAGCCCGTGAGCGTATCGGTGGTTTCTTCTTAAATACTGGCCACTGTATCGGCTGTAAAAAGTGTGCTTTTAAAGAAGGAAAAAAAGTGTGTGTTAATCCTGAAAAGCGTACTTTTTCTATGGAGTCAACAGGAATCCTGGTGACTGATCTAGTAAAACAGGAGTTGGGGTTTGAATTACAGTGGTGGAAATCAGATAAACCAGAATACATACCTGAATATATGACCAAAGTAATTCTACTATTGGGAAAAGAGCCTATAGATTTAAGGGAAATAGAAGCTATATTACCTAAAAGGGAATAATACTTTCCTGAAAATAATAAAGGGGCTGTCTCAAAAGTAATTAATTACTTTTGGGCATGGCCCCTTTTTTCATTGTTCATTTTAAATTCATTGAAAATTTTTCTGTTAAGAAAATAAAAACCCATACCTGACATTCTATACTGTTGCAGTTTAGCCAGGTTATGGGCTATACACAGTAAACCCCATTCAATTTTTACTTTCTCAAGGCCACGAAGCAGAAATCTCCGGAATGACCAATTACCTTTGATCCTTCCAAAGACAGATTCCGCTTCAATTGCTCTTTGAGAACGGAGTTTCATACCTTTATCGGAACAAAGGTTTTCCTTTACCTTTTGCTTATATTCACGTAATTTAAAATTTATTCTTATTACTCGATCACCTTTGGCCTTGGTACAATTTTCTTTTAACTCACACCCATCACAATTTTCGCATTTGTAATATCTAATTTGTTTAGTATATCCATTTTCAGTCTTAATTTCTTTTGTCTTACAGTAAATGAGTCTTCTTTGAACAGGACAAATAAACTCGTCGTTTTCTTTATCATACGGCCAGTTTTCTACTTTAAATATATCATTTTTAAACTTCTTCTTTTGTTCTTTATGAAAAGTATTATACTTAACATAAATATTAGTATTGGCTTTCTCTAAGTAATCATAATTTTCCTCACTACCATAACCTGAATCAGCTATCACATTTTCCGGAATCTTACCTGTAACTTCTTTTACTTTTTCTAAATGAGGTATTAAGCATCTTGAATCTGCCGGCCTTTGATGAATACTATAACCAACTACAAACTGATTCTCTGTACCTATCTGAACATTATATGCGGGCTTCAATTGCCCATTTTTCATGTGGTCTTCTTTCATTCTCATAAAAGTTGCATCAGTATCTGTTTTAGAATAACTGTTTCGTCCATTTAAAATCTCTTCCTGCTGCTCATATTTTTTCATTCGAGGAAGACATTTATCTTTGAGCTCTTTAACTGTTTTTTTTAACTTCTTATCTTTGGAGTTCTTTTCTAGACGTTCTTCAAGTTCCTTAATTTTTTCTTCGAGTTTCTTTGAATCTATTTCTTTTCCTTCACCCATCTCCTCCAGGTCATTATCCCCATACAATCTATTCTCTTCTTCGTTGGTTTTCTCAATCTCTTTTAAAAGTTCATTAATTTTTGCCCTAAGCCTTGCTTTGTACTTCTTTGTCGCTTTTCTCCAGACAAAGCTATATTTGTTTGCATTAGCTTCTATTTTTGTACCATCTAAAAAGTAATTCTCTAACTTTACATATCCTTCTTCTATAAGAAGTTCCAATACTGATGCAAATACCTCATCAATAACATCTTTCATGATCTCTGATCTGAATCGGTTTATCGTCCGAAAATCAGGTTTATTGTTACCACTAAGCCACATAAAATAAATATTTTCCCGAAGTGCCTTGGCAATTCGTCTTGATGAATATATTCTCTGAGTATAGGCATATACTATAACCTTAAGCATCATTTTCGGATGGTAGCTGCTTCTACCCCCACCTTTATATTTTTCAAGCAGGGGTTCAATATTCATCCTTTCTATAGCTGAATTTACCACCCTTACTAAATGATTCTCAGGAATAAACACATCAAAACTCAAAGGCAACATTGTCTGATTCATATTATATTCAATAAATGTCTTTTTATTATGGTTTTTCCTCTTCATATTTATATTTTACCATAAAAAAAAGGTGTTATCTTTATAAAAATTTCTGACAACACCTTTCTTTTAATATTTACTTTTGGGGGTTATAAAGGGACTTTTGGGACAGCCCCTTTTGTTGTAATATTAACCTGAACCATTTGCAAATATATAACTTAATAATGCACCTATTATAGCAATTGCAATACCACCATATATTTTTAAAGTATTTTCAAGACGTTCAATTTTACTCGCGTTTTCTGATAGGGAAGCACTCGCTCCCCTTATATCTGTCATCATTTCTACTGGGATATTTTTATAACAACTTTCTTCCCCTCTATAATAACTTTCTCCCAAATTATTCTTCAGTTCTTGAAAAAAGATCATAAAAACTGGTTGTCCTTTTTTTAATACAATATCATTGGGTCCAGCATTATATACAGAAAAGATAATCTTACCCTTATATGTCGGATCAACGTGAAAACCAGAAATATTGATAAGGCCTCTCTTTTTATATGTAAATTTTACTGAAATAAATGCCATATGATTTTCGTCTAACTTTATCTCTTCCTCTGTTATTAATAATGCAAAATCTCCAGGTTTAATAACTACAAAAGGATTTTCATCAGTAAGAATAAATGGTTCTTTTTCAGAAGTAATAAAAACCTCATTCCCCAAACGTAAGTCATACGACCAACCACAAAAACATTTATCGTTAAAACCTTTTTCAAAAAAATTTTCTATTTTCTTTTTAGAGGTAATTATAGACACCTTTAAATCCTCCTTACTTTATTTCTCATACCAAAGAACATAAATAGCTAATACCAGTACCATTAAAACAGCTCCTATCGTTAATATATATATAATTCCATTATATAACCGAAATAATAACATATCCTCACGAAATCCATTTTCATTACTATGTTTTTCCCTTGCCATCATTGTCAATAAAATTATCATACATAACATTAAATAAATAATATTAATTATTAACCAATTTTTAGCATAAATTATTAAAACAGTTATCGGAATTTTAATATGTAAAATTGGTTCCAATATGTTTGGCAAAAAAGATGATACTAAAAGCAATGTACTAAAAGAAATAATTATCGTAATAAAGTACTTAAATAAATTAACTTTTTTCTCAGATCTTTTTGTTCCAGGAAAGTTCATCGACTAATTTCACCTCTTTTTGTTTTTATTATATTTTTTTGTAAATATATCATAAAAAATAAAAATATTTAATAAACTATACTACTTTTTCTACTCCATTTACTTTCCAATAACATAAAGGATCTTTTTTTGTAAAATTTTTATCTATTAAATACCTCTGCCCAGGACATCCACCGCGACATTTTTCAAGACTCTCACAATCCTTACAGGCTTTTGTTATTTTCTGACGATCTTCTCTTAATTTCCAAAGTAATGGATCTTTGCTCCAATATTCAAATAAACTCATCTTATAAATATTAGGAGCTGGTCGTGCTGAAGTTTTAAAAGCTTCGCACGGAAATAGTGAACCATCTGCAGATATTAAAATTTTGCATAATGCAGCAGTACATTTGGTATATCTATCCAAAAATAAACAATTAAAAGGAGCGCCCAAACGTAACCGGGTCTTATAATTACCGTTTTTCAATTTATTTATTATTTCTCTAAAAACATTTAATTGCCTTTTAGACATCACTAAATCCGGATTATCCATGCATCTTCCTTGTTTTACCAGACGCAATAAACTTAACTGTTCTACTCCAAGTTTTTCACATAACCTCAATAGAGAAGGAATAGTTTTAAAATTATAGGACATAGGAACACAATGAACCTCAACTTTCATTTTTTTCGTCACAGCATACTGAATAGCCTTAATCGCAAATTCATAACTACCTTTTATTCCAGTAATTTGGTCATGAATCATTGGATCTGAACTATGCAAACTAAATATAATCCTGTCTAATTTAGAACTAGCTAACCTTTCTAACAAAGTTTTGTTCTTTTGTAGATTTCCTGTAATATAACCACAACTATAAAGAGTAACCTTTTTCATCCCTCTTTTTTTTGCATACTCAATCATTTCAAATACATCTGGATGAAGCAATGGTTCTCCTCCCGAAATACAAAAATAACGAACACCCAAATTATAGGCTTCATCAATTATTTCTACTATTTTTTTAAAATTTAACTGCTGTTCTCCTGTAGGACCAGCTTCAGTAGAGCAATGTTTACACAATAAATTACATTTGTCAGTTATCTCAACAAACAACTCTTTCAATGGATACTTGTTAAGTATTAATCTTTTATCGGGAGTTACCATTAACCTCACCCTTTTCACTTTTTTCTAATATATTATATGACTTAAATTTTAATATTGCCTTTACTTTTATTTTACTATACTTTTTTCCATACTTCAACCATAGTCAATACTAAACTTTATAGATATGATTAAACTGCAAAAAGCTAATTTTGAATGCTATTGAAATTTTTCGTTAACCATCTTAGTAAAATTGAAGGAGAAATACGGTTTTTATCATAATATGATAAACCAATCCATGGGTCGAAAACTCATGGATTACACAGAAATCGAACTTTAGATGGTTCGAAAAATTTCTTTATAAAGCGAAAAATTAGCTTTTTGTAGTAAAATCAATAATAAGTCTTCACAAAATCTTTTAAAAAAAACCTTCACTTAATTTTAACCCCTACTTTTAGCGCCATCACCCCCAAAACCCCAAGGGCCACTACTCCATAAACCGGGTAAAGATATTTAACCAGATTGGCAAACCCAAGTCTTGTCAATGGCAGTACTACCACAATAGTCAGCATGGCACTGTTATAGTAATTTAACTTAAACAAAGGCATTACCCGATGAATAAATCCATAAACATTTGCCACCGCTGTTGTAATTATGGCAAACCAAAGTCCAATCATATAAATCAAGTATAACACTGGCCCTGTCTGATCTGCCAATAATAACATAGGCATCTCTACATAACCTATATCATTTAAAGAATAATACATCGCAAATCCCATCAATAATAAAATTAACATTATAAGTCCACCACCTACAATTCCACCTGAAAAAAGAACACCAGGATTTCGTACCTTAGAACCTATATCGATCATAATAGCCATAGAGAGAAAAAGATTAAAAGAGACATAAACTATTCCACTTATATACCAGGGCAAAATACTTACATTAGCAACACAACTGTTAATTTCCACTGGTCCTACATTTAAATGAATATAACTCGTATAAATAATTACCAGGATCAAAAAGGGGATCAAAAAAGTATTCAACATAAATATTCCCCGCACTCCAGAATAAACAATAACCAATACTATGAATAAGGTGATTAAAACACCTAAACTATATCTAACCCCTAAGGCTTCATGGAATATTACACCGCTTCCCGCTAACATAACTGAAATACTCCCCAGAATAAATATAATATAAATCAAATCAACCATAAACCCCGAACCTTTCCCCAAAAGACGATAGAATAATTTATAATAATCTACCTTAAAACGCTGAGCAAGCTGGAGTATAAACACTCCCCCTATAATAAAAAGCAGACCTGCTAGAATTAATCCTATAAGGCCCTCCCTACCATATTGAATAAAAAAATGAAAAATCTCCTGCCCTGAAGCAAATCCCGCCCCAATAATAGCTCCGATATAAGTAAAAGCAATTTTTAATATCATCAATAAAGACATTTTATTTTTCTTCATTGCAATCCAACCCCTTTTCTTATCATATATTATTAAAAATATATGATAAGAATTTCAGGAATATATTAACATTATAAATTCATTTAATCTTACATATACTTAATTATAAATATGGAATTGGAGGGCAGCCTATGAAACTTAAACCTGGAGCAAAAACTGAAACCCGTATCCACATGGACACTCCTTTAGCACAAATGAAACTAAAAGACACCATTCTCAGCTTTCTATACAAATATAAATCTAAAATCACCGACCCTACAATTATCCTCTGTATCGGGACTGACCGTTCTACAGGAGATGCTTTGGGACCACTGGTAGGAACTAAATTAACTCAATACAAATTACCTTACATTCGTGTTTACGGTAATTTAGATAATCCGGTTCATGCCGCCAATTTGGATGAAACTATTGCAAAAATCCATACTACATACCATTATCCTTTTATTATTGCTATTGATGCTGGGCTTGGGCGACATAGTAGTGTTGGAATGATAGATGTCAAAGATGGTCCCTTAAAACCAGGAACCGGGGTAAATAAAGAATTAACTCCTGTCGGAAATATGCACTTAACTGGGCTAGTTAATATCGGTGGATATATGGAATACTTTGTTCTTCAAAGTACCAGACTCAGTCTGGTAATGAAAATGGCAGATATTATCGCCTACGGCATTCAGGCTGGAATTCGAGAATTTTTTCAGAAACAGGCTCAAGCTGAATAACAATATCAACAGCCATTAAAAATAAACATTACAAAGTATAACAAAAATATGCCGCTTTAAGGAATTTTCAATCAATTGAAAATCCCAAAGCGGTCCTTTTTTATTGTATCTAAAAATGATTAAACTGCAAAAAGCTAATTTTGAGCACCATAGAAATTTTTCGTTAAACCATCTTAGTAAGATTTCAGCCGAACTTTAGGATGGTTCGAAAAATTTCTTTATGAAGCGAAAAATTAGCTTTTTGCAGTAAAATTATTAATTTATTTTGTTTTCATTATCTTCTTATTCAATTCATTAATTACTTGATTAGCATTCATTCCGCTAGCCGAAATCACAGGAGCCTTAACCTGTATACCTTGCATACCCATTAAATTATCATCAATTCCGCTAACGATTACCGCATCGGGATTTTGGCCCAGTGCATCCATACCGAGAACTTCATATCCCTGCTCCTCTAGAGCAGATTTAATATTTCTCAGTTCGTCATCAACAACAACTCTTCCTTTACTCATAACTTTCCCTCCTTAAAGTTTCTTTCTTTATTTTTTCACTATTTAATTAAAGTATTCACACATAGAAATTTAATATCTAACACTTCATATACTTTGGGCACTTTAATAGATCTTTCTTAATTTATTGCAAAGAGTATAAAAAAAAGCAGGTATAATTAAACTGCAAAAAGCTAATTTTGAGCGACATAGAAATTTTTCGCCAAATCATCTTAGCAAGATTTCCGACGAAATAAGGCCTCATCACAGGAGGTGATGAGCTAATCAAGGGCCAGGAGGGCCCTTTGATTAGGAAGCCTTATTTCGTCGGAAATCGAGCTTTAGATGGTTCGAAAAACTTCTCAAGGAGCGAAAAATTAGCTTTTTGCAATAAAATCAGGTATTAAAAATACCTACTTCTTAAGGCACCAGAACCGGAAAAGTTTTAGCTTCAATCTCAAAGCTCATCGGTACAGTACCCTTTAATTCCCCATCAGCCTGTACCAAAACCCTTTTTTTAGATTTTACGAACACTTTCCTACCCCGGTATACTTTAACTGCTGGATGTTTTACATGATTTCCCTTAAAGAGGGCAGGTAATACCTTAAGTACCTCCATCTGACTTACATCTTTTATAACACAAATATCAAATAGACCATCTGCTGGATCTGCATCAGGTGCAATCATCATTCCCCCACCATAATATTTGGCATTAGCAATAGCTACCAAAAAAAATCGCCCTTCTAATTCCCGATCATCGATCTTAATTACCATCTCCGGACTTTTATATTGAAATATCATTTTAAATATCCCATATAAATAAGCTGCTGTTCCTTTTAGCCAACGGATATTATTATTAATTTCCTCTGCTACAGCCGCATCAAAGCCAATCCCTACTACATTTAAAAAGTAATCGCCATTCACTTTACCCAGATCTATATTTTTTACATGTCCATTTTTTAATACATGGACCGCTTCTTTAATATTAAAGGGGATATCTAAAGTGCGGACCAGATCATTTCCGGTACCTGCCGGAACAATACCCAGTTTGACATCACCTTTAGCCCCCGCTTCAATAATTCCTCTTACAACTTCATTAACCGTTCCATCTCCACCAACTGCAACTAATACATCAAACCCTTTTGCCACACCCTCTTCTGCTAAAAACACACTCTCACCCGGTTCTCCAGTAAAAACCACTTCATAATCCAGTTTTAACTCTTCAACTACAACTTTTATCTGTTCCCATTTCTTTTTTCCTTCTCCCCGTCCAGCTATGGGATTTACTATAAACAAAAATCTCATTCATTAAAACCCTCCTCATAGTGTAAAAGAAGCCCAGCCCTAAGGCTGAGCAGCACTGAACTAAGGAATTTATTTGTTTTTATTACCCTTTTCCTCTTCTTTCGTAGCTGCAGCTGATTCCTTCGCAATTAGACTGGATTGGGTCTCTGTACCTTTCCGTGATTCACTTTTACCTTTAAATGTTGCACCATCTTCTATAACCAGAGTCGACATTACAATATCACCTATAAGAACACCAGTTGGAACAATCTCCAGCTTCTCTTTGGCATCTACATCACCGCGAACATCACCAGCAATAATTACATTCCTTCCTTTTATGTTAGCTACAATCCGTCCACCCTGACCTACAAACACATCACCAGCGGCAACAACTTCTCCTCCTTCTATCTTTCCCTCTACCCGAAGGGATCCTTTACAGTATAAGTCACCATTTATACTTGTACCTTTACCAATAACCGTTTCAACACGTGTCGGGTTTTCTTTACTCTTTTTTTTACCGAACATTTAACTTTCCCCCTATCATCTAAATTTAATAAATTCTATAGGATTTTTTGGAACACCGTTAACTCTAACTTCATAGTGAAGATGGGGACCTGTACTTTTTCCGGAATTTCCTGAATATGCGATAATATCTCCTCTCTTAACCCTCTGGCCCTTTCTTACCACCAGTTTACTATTGTGACCATAGACTGTCTGATATCCATAGCCATGATCAATAATCACAACCTTACCATAACCACTTTTCCAGCCAGCATATATAACTTTTCCATCTGCCGTTGCCAATACCGGTGTACCATACCAGACCGCGATATCTATACCTTCATGAAAAGCCTGTTCGTTAGTTACTGGATCTTTTCTAAAACCAAACTCTGAAGAAATATACCCCTTCCCATCATCATCTAAAGGCCATCCTCTGGGGGTAGCGGCCATTAAAGCATTATATTCTTCTACATCCATTTGCAATTCTTCCAGAATACTTTTTTGAAGTGGAATTTCTACTCTGAGCATTCTTAACTCTTCACGGATCTGACTCAATAGTTCAAATCCATTACTCTTTAAAAGCCCTTCTCCTTCTCCACCACCCAGAGGTTGCATACCTTCATCATCTAATAACTTATAATTAAAAAGGATTAAATCTTTTACTACATTTGTCTCTGTTGCTACTGAAGTATCTGATATTAGTGATTCAATATGTTCACCCTTTTTCTCTAACTCTAAAAGAATCTTTCGCATCTTTTCTGTTTCTTTTGCTACCTGAGCTAATCCTGTTTTCAAAGTCATATTTTCCGTTTTTAATTTTTGAAGTGAAACTATAGTATCCAATGCTTGCTTATATCTGTTAAAATAATTTTGATAAAGATATGTAACAGAGACAAAATATGCTACTAAACTTAAGATTATAAAAATAAAAACTATTCGCGGAAGCCGAATACTCCGCATAGAACCTCTGGAATGTGGGATCAAAGTGAGAGTTAAACGCTCAAAAAGATATTTTTTTAACCTTTTTCTAGTTCTTCTCCATCTCACTATTTACACCCCACTAAATTTCCTAGTAATTCTCATAATAAATAACTATTCGATACACCAAAAAGGAATTCCTGCAAAACTTAACTATATACCACATAGAATTGGGTTAAAAGTCCCGGTTATTGGTCAATTTTTCCTGCTATAGCACGACGAATTGCCTCTTTTTCCTCTTCAGAAAGAGTATAGGAAGATTGACCTTTTATAATAGGTTTACCATAAAAACGGGAATTAGTTCGGCCATATAAACTGCTTATTACAATTCCATTATTTTCTCTATCTAAAAGAGCAATGGCAAAACTCTGGTCTCCCCCCATATCTTTAAAAGGATTAAACCTGACCATTCCCACTTTTGTAATACACCGCTGAAGAATTGCTGCAATTTCCTGTTGTTTTGTTAAAATTTTAGCCTGAGTCTCTTTAACCTTATCAATATCTCCATAGTAATCTTTAATTATTGTTTCTATGTTCTTTCCATCCTGATTGTGAGTAATCTGTTTTAATTTCTTTTTTAACCTGGAAATACGAATTGAATTAATAATGACCAATATAAAGAGCACTACTAGCATCCCTATTTGAATGAAAAATAACAGATCAGTCTGAAGTTTATTCATAAATTCCTGCATTCTGGCCTTCCTCCTTGAATAAAATTTTGTAAAAAAATGGTGCAGTCTAAAAAACGACTGCATCTTTTTTTGGTAATATTTTATTATCTGTGAATTAGTCCATACTATCCATAATTTGGTGTTAATAAGTATAATATGATTTTACTACAAAAAACCAATTTTCAGCTTCAAAAGAAATTTTTCGAACCATCTAAAGTTCGATTTCAATCGAAATAAGGCACACTAATCAATGGGCCCTTCTGGCCCTTGATTAGCTCATCAATCCTCATATGAGGCCTTATTTCGACTGAAATCTCACTAAGATGATTTAGCAAAAAAATTTCAATAGTGAACAAAATTAGCTTTTTACAGTTTAATCATAATATACGTTTCCACAATTTTTCCACAACATGTTGATTAATTGTGGATTACTTTGAGGATATCTCCATTTTCATCTTTAAATATAACCTTCTGTGGCTCTTTTTCTAATTTTAAAATATATTTACGGGTCGGATATGTAATCACCATCGCAGTAAAACCTGCTGGATCAGGGTCTTTATAACTTACTATTGCTGTTAATACTCCTTCGTCTATAGTTACCTCTTTTAAAAATATATCATAACCGGCAGTCCGACATTCTCCCCGTGCCAGTATCAACATCCATTGACCATCTTCTTTCATACATTTATAATCCTCTACCTTTAACTGCTCAACTTCTTTGACTTCGCTAAATTCAATCTTTTCCACAACTACCTTCTCCTCCCCTCTATATAATTTATCTTACCTGACCTCTACCTTTAATCTTCCAGATTTCTATCAACTCTTCATTACGTATCAAATGAATTTCATCAAAAAGATTAATTACTGTACAGGCATGATTAGGAATAATCTCAATCTTATCTCCAATCTGGAGAGGACATTCTGGAGTAACTTTTAAGATTCCATGTTCCTCTGAAAGCCGTTCAATAATCACATTATTATATCCTTTTACCAGACCAAAACCACGAACTGTGCTTTTTCCGTGGGCCCCCTGATCTAATGCAAGGGTTTTACTTCCCGCATCAATAATAATTCGCTCCGGACACGGTCTACTAATCACCGTAGCCAGAACACTAAGTGAACAATCCTCTTCTTTTGCTACACCCAAACCAATTTGAATGGCATCATAAAAAACATAATTTCCTGGACGAATCTCAGTTACACCTTTTACCTTTCCAGATATTTTTGCCGTTGGGGTAGAACCAACACTGACAACCTGAACTTCAATTCCATTATCTTTTAGAAGTTCGGCTGTTTTTACCATTTCTTCTCCTTCTGCTTCTCCAACTCTCAAAACCTCTTCTTTACTGGCTGAACCATAAACATGACCAGCATGTGTCATTATCCCTAACAATTTTAAATTAGGTAATTTTACAACTTCTCTGGCCAATTTTAATGTATCTTCCCCAGGCAGCACACCACAGCGATTCAATCCTGTATTTACTTCCAGAAGAACTTTAACTTCTTTACCGTAATCAACACATGCCTGACTTAACTCTTTCGCGCCTGCAACACTATCTATGGCTACTTTTATATCAGCTTTTTTTAAAAGCTTCATCAACCGCTCCATTTTTGTTTTACCGATTAACTGATATGCTATCAGAATATCAGTGATTCCAGCTTCAACCATAACTTCTGCTTCACCAAGTTTGGATACTGTAATTCCTACTGCACCCATTTTCAGCTGGAGTTTTGCCACCTGTGGCAATTTATGAGCTTTAGTATGGGGGCGCAGACTTACCCCTATTTTTTTTGCAAAATCAGCCATATCCTTAATATTTTTAAGTAATCTCTCTTCTCTAAGTAATAATGCAGGGGTATCCAAATCACAAACTCTGATCACATTACTTCACTCCCATTTTCGATTATGTAAAGCCATTTTCGATTATGTAAAGAAATAAGCTAATGGAACAACAATAAAAATAGCTGGTAATAAGTTACCTACTTTTATTTTAGTAATCTCTAAAATATTCAAACCAATACCTATAACTATGAGTCCTCCAGTAGCAGTCATTTCAGTAATTGTTGTTGAAGTTACTAATACTTCAATCCAACTGGCCATTATAGTTATTGCTCCTTGATAAATAAAAACTGGGATTGCAGACAGGATTACTCCAAACCCCATAGTTGCAGCAAAAGCAATAGCTGTAAAACCATCAATCATTGCCTTGGCAAAAAGAGTAGATGGATCATTATTCAAACCATCCTGAATGGCTCCCATTATTGCCATTGCACCAACACAATAAATCAAACTGGTCCGTACAAACGCATTCGCAATATTCCCTTTATTATTTTGAAATTTGCTTTCTATCCAACTGCCAAATCTATGAAGGTATTTTTCAATATCAATCCACTCACCAATAATACCTCCAATTACTATATTGAAAATGACCAGTAATATATTCTTTGATCTAAGAGCCATTTGGCTTCCAACCAAAAGTATTGTTAATCCCAATCCCTGCATTACAGTATTTTTAATCTTATCTGGAAAACGGTGTCCCAAAATGGTTCCTATTAGACCTCCTATTATGATAGCAACAGCATTAACTATGGTTCCAATCATTTATATCTCCCCTGGTTGGTAATTTTGTTCTTTTATTAATTCTATATTTTATATGTAAATACCTCTATTTTATCAATCAAAATTCGTTAAATTTTGTCCTTTGAAAATTAAAAAAGAGGCCTACTAGCCTCTTAAAAAGCATTTTTAATACCGGATTTTTTAAGTCTGAATATAGCTGAAGTTCATGACTCTCGGTCTTGCTACCACGATTAAATTGGACTTTATTTATCCGATTATATTAATCTTTCGTGTCTTGTAAATCTCCATTCAAACATTTTCTTAATTCCTTTTCTTCACGAAGATGAGTTAGTGCAAGAATCTTATCATTCTCAAAAATTTTTGTTTTACCTCTTGGAACCAAAGCAGTATTACCTCTCAAAATTGTAACCAGTACTGTCTCATCGGGAAGGTCAATGTCTTTAATCATTTTCCCTGCTACTGGAGAACCAGGCTTTATAGTAATCTCCACCATTGATAGATCATGTTTTTGTAATTTAAACATTGTTGTTATATCTTTCATTGTAACTTCCTGGTCTACCAGAGCTGAAAGAATTGCTGTGCTACTGACAGCAACATTTACTCCCAACCACTCAAATAATGTCTCATTACCGGGAGTATTTACAGTAGCAAAAGTACGGGGGACTTGAAATTGCCGCTCTGCTAACTGACAAATTACCAGGTTATCCTGATCATCTTCTGTCACAGCCAATACTACATCCATATCTTTAATTCCGGCTTTTTCTAAAACTTTAGCCTCAGAGCCATCACCATTAACTACACGAATACCAAATTTTTCCTCAATCATCAAACATTTATCTACATCCTGTTCAATCAGTGTGACATCATAACCCTTTTTAAGAAACTCTTTTATTAAAAAGCGGCCTGCTTTACCTCCCCCAACTATTAAAATTCGCATAACGATCTTCCTCTCTATTATGTTTCATAATGTATCAAAGAAAAAAAACCGATAAACGGTTTCTCGTTAAAATATCCTCTCTTAGTTTATAATTTTTTTCTCTCCATGTCAAGGATCCTACTATAACTAAATCTCCTTCTTTAAATCATGATTGTCCACTTGCAAATTCTTTTTTATAATTTTACTGCAAAAAGCTAATTTTTCGCTTCAAAAGAAATTTTTCGAATCATCTAAAGTTCAATTTCAGTCGAAATAAGACATACTAACCAATGGGTCATTCTGACCCTTGATTAGCCTATCACATCCTCATTATGAGGCCATTCTTTTCAATCTCACTAAGATGGTTTAACGAAAAATTTCTATGTCGCTCAAAATTAGCTTTTTGCAGTTTATCTATTAGACTTCTTTTGCAATCTCTTCTATTGCTTTTAATGTTTCTTCTACATCTTTTATATTGTTAAAATATCCAAAACTGACTCTTACTGTTCCCTGCTCAAAAGTCCCTATAGTTTGATGTGCCAGCGGTGAACAATGAAGACCACTTCTCACAGCAATATCAAAAACCTGATCCAAAATATATCCCACTTCTGAAGAACTCTCCTCCCCAATATTGAAAGAGACAACAGGAGTCCGGATTTTTCCCAACTCAGGGCCATAGACCTTCACTTTGTCTATTGAAAGCAGGCCCTCCATAAATTTTTGAGTCAAATAATATTCATGCTCCCAAATCTGTTCTAAACCTTCCTTTTTAATAAAATCTAATCCTGCACCCAATCCAACAATCCCGACACTATTTAAAGTTCCACTTTCAAATTTATCCGGCCATACTTCCGGTTGATATAATTCTTCAGATTTACTTCCTGTTCCACCTGCGAAAATTGGGTTAATTTTTATCCCCTTCCGAATATATAATCCCCCTGTTCCAGGAGGACCGTATAAAGATTTATGACCTGGAAATGCCATCATATCAATGGGCAGTTCCTGTAAATTAATTGGTAAAATTCCTGCTGTTTGAGCAGCATCTATCATCACAAGAACTCCCTTTTCTTTTGCCAACTTTGCTATTTTTCCTATATCAAATATATGACCTGTAACATTAGAACCATGGGTCATTACTATTAATTTTGTATTTTCCTTAATTGCTTTTTTTAAAGAATCAAAATCCAGATCTCCTGACTCTGTGAGTCCAATAATGCTAAGTTCAATAATCCCATTTCTTTCTAATTCTTTTAAAGGCCGTATTACTGAATTATGTTCCAGACAGGAAGTAATTACATGATCACCTTTTTCTACTACTCCTCTTATTCCCAAATTCAAAGAATGGGTAGCATTAGAAGTAAAAATAATTTCAGAGGAATCTTTTGCACCAAAAAATTCAGCTAGTTTTTCCCGTACCTCAAATATTTCTCTTCCAGCATATGCAGCCATTTTATGTCCTGCTCTTCCCGGATTTGCTCCATACTTGCGGAAAAATTGATCCATTTTTTGATAAACTTTTTCCGGCTTTGGCCATGATGTTGCAGCATTATCTAAATAAATCATCTTTAACACCTCTGTTTAAATACTTTATTGTTTCACATGAAACATTTTTATTAACTTCTCTCAAGAATTTCAATCACCCGTCGTAATTCCTCTTCTGTCTTACATTCAATAGTTATAGCTTTACGATTCTTTGTCTCATCAATCCTAACATGAACTCCAAATTTATCTTTCAATCTATTCTCAATAGCTATTACTTCCGGATCTTTCTTTTTATCCTTTCTTTTTTCTCTTTCTTTATCCTTTTTATTTTTCAATGTTTTTATATATTCTTCAAGTTGCCGTACAGTAAATCCTTGTTTAAGACAAATTTCACAGACTTTTAGCATCTCCTCTTCATTTGAAAGTCCAAGTAATGCTCTAGCATGTCCCATAGATAATGTTTCACGTGAAACATAATCTTGAATCTTCTTTGGAAGATTTAGAAGCCGTATGGTATTTGCAATGGCAGAACGACTTTTGCTTACTTTTTGTGAAACTTCTTCTTGTGTTAGTCCAAACTGTTCTATAAGTTGTTTATAAGCCATCGCTTCTTCAATTGGAGATAAATCTTCCCTCTGTAAATTTTCTATCAAAGCAATCTCCATCATCTGCTTATCATCAATATCTTTTTCAATAGCAGGGATAGTTTTTAAATTGGCCATTTTAGTAGCTCGAAGACGTCTCTCGCCGGCAACTAATTGGTATTTATTTCCAACCCTTCTAACACTAATTGGTTGAATAACACCGTGTTCTTTGATTGAATCACTTAGTTCTTTTAATAATTCCGGATCAAATTCTTTTCTGGGCTGATATGGATTTGGTTCAATATCAGCAACATTTATTTCAATCACATTTTGTTTAGATTCACTTGCATCTTTTTTCAGTTCATCATTGGGGAGTAAGGCGCCCAAACCTTTCCCCAATCTTTTTTTACTCATTAGCAATCACTTCCCTGGCTAAACTCATATAAGCCTTAGCACCTCTTGAAGTTGGATCATATACACAGATTGGTTTACCAAAACTTGGAGCTTCACTCAATCTTACATTACGTGGGATAATAGTTTTATAAACGCGGTCCTGAAAATGGTTTTTTACTTCGTCAATTACCTGTTGTGCCAAATTGGTCCGGGCATCATACATTGTCAAAACAATACCGTCAATCTCTAAAGTTGGGTTGAGATGTTTCTGAACAAGTTGTATTGTACGCATTAATTGTCCCAATCCCTCTAGAGCATAATACTCACATTGAATAGGTACAAGAACAACATCAGCAGCGGTTAAAGCATTTAAAGTCAAAAGACCCAAAGACGGAGGACAGTCAATCAAAATATAATCATACTTATCTTTAATCAATCCCAAACAATTTTTTAATCTAGATTCACGGGAGAAAACAGAAACTAACTCAATTTCAGCTCCAGCCAAATCTATAGTAGCAGGTATCAAATTTAAATTCTCTATTTCAGTTTTGATAATTACATTTTCAATATCCTCATCTTCTACTAATAAATTATATATACAACGATCTAAAGAGGATTTATTAACTCCTACACCGCTAGTGGCATTACCCTGAGGATCAATATCAATTAAGAGAACTTTATGGTTTAGTTGAGCAAGACATGCCCCTAAATTAACGGCAGTAGTACTTTTCCCTACTCCCCCCTTCTGATTAACAATCGCAATGGTCTTTCCCAAATTAAATCACCCCTTATTCCTGGTTTTTTGGTAACCTAATTTTAAATTCGATATATTCATCATTCTCAATTTCCTCGACCTGTACATTCAATCCTCCCTGTCTCAACTGCTTAACCGTTGCCCATAAAGTATTAGTATAAAGACGTAAATCTTTAAAAACTCTGATAACTGTCTTTTTTTTGTCATCTTTCTCTTTCTTACTTATTTTTTCGACAAGAAGATCAGTATCACGAACATTTAATTCCTTTTCTATTATCTCTTTTAAAACCATTCTCTGATCTTCTTCACTTTCCAATTTTAGCAATGATCGGGCATGTCGCTCAGTTAAATTATGTTCAATTAATAATTTTTGAATATCCTCAGGTAATTTTAGTAATCTTAGTTTATTTGCAATTGTAGATTGACTTTTACCGACTTTTTTTGCTAATTCCTGTTGAGTCATTCCAAATTTTTTTATTAACTGAGCATATCCCTTAGCTTCTTCTATAAAATCCAGATCTTTTCTCTGTAGGTTTTCAACCAGAGCAATAGCTGCTGTTTCCTCTTCAGAAAAATCTTTTATAATTACAGGAACCTGCTCTAAACCTATCTTTTTACAGGCACGTAATCTTCGCTCACCAACAATTAACTCATATCCATCGTTCACCTTACGTACCGTTAAAGGCTGAATAACCCCATGTTCTTTAATGGATTGAGCAAGTTCTTCTAGATCACTCTCATTAAATACGGTTCTAGGCTGATATGGGTTAGGATAAATCTTAGAAATATCTACATATTTAATACGCTCTTCCTTCTTCAAAAATGGAGATAACATCTGACAGGTTAACCCCCTTCTTTTTCTTCAACTAAATAATTTCGTCAAAGTTTATCCAGTTCCTTCTTACATTAAAATGGAATTTTTAAAACCAAAAAATTAATTGTTGATTTTACTGTAAAAAGCTAATTTTTCGCTCCTTGAGAATTTTTTCAAACCATCTAAAGCTCGATTTCCGACGAAATAAGGCTACCTAATCAAAGGGCCCTCCTGATCCTTGATTAGCTCATCACCTCCTGTGATGAGACCTTATTTCGTCGGAAATCTCCTAAAATGGTTTAGCGAAAAATTTTTATGTTACTCAAAATTAACTTTTTGCAGTATAATCATTTAATCATTTCTTTATAACACAAAAATAACTTATGTAAGTAATGCATCTTAAATTTTAAGAGATATAAATAAAATTTAAAGGGCATATATGGCTCTATCAATTATTACTTGCCATATATACCCTCATTAATAATGATCATCTACAATTAACATTCTCTATAATTTTTTTAAAGAGGGTTTTTTTTCGGTTTTCCTGGACGCCTGGGGTATTTACCAGGAGTAGGATTTACTTTTTTAATAAAAACAAGAGTTCTCGAATCATTTATCAAAGGTAAATCAAAACACTCAACACCAACAATCTCTCCACCTAATAGTTTTATAGCTCTTTTTGCCTGGTTTAACTCATCTTCGAGATCTGGCCCTTTTAAAGCAACAAACATTCCTCCTACTTTTACTAATGGTAAACAATATTCTACCAATATATTCATTTCTGCTACAGCTCTTGAAAAAACATTTGTAAATTTCTCCCTAAATTTTGGATCTTGCCCCATTTCTTCAGCACGCCCATGATAAACAGAAATATCTTTTAGTCCCAATTCTTTTATCACTAGTTCAAGATATTTGATTCGTTTTTTTAATGAATCTGCTAAAAGAACAGATATTTTTGGTCGTATAATTTTTAAAGGTACCCCAGGAAACCCTCCACCGGTACCCAGATCCAGTACAGAACTTAAATCAAGTTCATATTTTTCTGCATAAGCTAAAGGAGTAACAGAATCGATAAAATGTTTAGTAATAACTTCATAAGGCTCTGTAATTGCAGTTAAATTAATTTTTTCATTCCAATCTAACATTAAATCCATAAACTTCTCAAAAAGATCTATTTGTTCTGGTTTAATTATCAACCCCAACTCTTCAAGCCCTGAAGTTAAAATATCTCTAGTACTGATCATCTAATATCACCTTATTTCCCAGGAAATTATTTTTTATTTTCTTTTTCCATCTTCTCTAGATAAATCATTAAAACAGAAATATCTGCAGGTGAAACCCCAGAAATTCGGGAAGCCTGTCCCAAAGAACGTGGTCTAATCCGATCAAGTTTTTCCCTTGCTTCTTTTCTAAGATGCTTCATATTTAAATAATCCAGGTCCTCAGGCAAAATTTTTTCTTCCATCTTTTTGAAAGCTTTAATCTGTTTCATCTGTCGATCAATATATCCTTGATATTTAATCTCAATCTCTAGTTGTTCTTTAACTTCTTCCGGTAATTCGGGTAAATCCGGGTCTAACCTTTTCAAATCATCAAATTTTAGCTCAGGGCGGCGAAAAATTTCAGCCAAAGTAACCGGCTTCTGTAGTTCCCCACTTCCCATTTCTTTTAGGATTTCTCTAACTTCATTTGTTGGATTGATCCTGGTACAATTTAAATAATTCCACCCTTCCTCAATCTTACTTTTTTTGCTTTGAAACTTTTTAAAATCTTCATCCTTTAATAAACCAATTTTATGACCAATTTCTGATAGTCTTAAATCAGCATTATCCTGTCTTAAAATCAATCTATATTCTGCACGTGAAGTTAACATACGATATGGCTCATTGGTTCCCCTGGTTACAAGATCATCTATCAATACTCCTATATATGCTTGTGAACGTTGTAAAATTAGAGGATCCTCTCCACGAATAGCCAAAGCAGCATTTATTCCTGCTATTAACCCCTGCCCGGCAGCCTCTTCATATCCAGAAGTACCGTTTATCTGACCAGCTGTATAAAGTCCTTTGATTGCTTTAGTTTCCAGACTTAATTTCAACTGAGTAGGATCAATACAATCATATTCTATAGCATAACCAGGACGCATTATTTCAACATTCTCCATACCAGGAATAGTCCTAAGATAAGCTAGCTGAACATCATATGGTAAACTGGTTGATAAACCAGCAACATAATATTCATTAGTACTTAAACCTTCCGGTTCTAAAAAGACCTGATGTCTTTCTTTATCGGGAAAACGCATTACTTTATCCTCAATAGATGGACAATATCTTGGTCCAACCCCTTCTATTTCACCACTAAAAAGTGGAGCCCTGTGAATATTTGAATAAATCACCTCATGTGTCTTAGAATTTGTATAAGTCAGCCAACATGGTACTTGTTTATAATTTCGTTTAGGTGAATAAAAAGAGAACTTTAAATTTGGATCACCTTCCTGGATCTCCATTTTGTCAAAATCTAGAGTTGAACCATCCACTCTTGGAGGAGTCCCTGTTTTAAATCTTCTTAATGTAATACCGTGCTCCATTAAAGAACGTGATAGCTCATTTGCAGGATATTGGAGATTTGGCCCAGATGAAAAAGTAGCCTCTCCAATAATAATTTTCCCTTTTAAAAATGTACCAGCGGTCAAAATTACCTTATTTCCTGGGAAATAAACTCCAGTCTTTGTTATAACTCCTCTTACTTCTCCATTTTCAATAACCAGATCTTCAACTATCGCCTGTTTTAAATCCAAATTTGGAGTTCTTTCCAAAACCTGTTTCATACGGATATGATATTGTCTTTTATCAGCCTGGGCCCTGAGTGCATGGACAGCTGGACCTTTTCTTGTATTTAACATCCTTATCTGAATTGCAGTAGCATCAATATTTCTACCCATCTCACCTCCCAAAGCATCTATCTCACGAACAATATGAGCTTTGGCAGGCCCTCCAATCGATGGGTTACATGGCATAAATGCAACATGGTCAAGACTGATGGTTAAAACAAGAGTCTTCATCCCCATTCGAGCAGCAGCCAGACCTGCTTCACATCCGGCATGTCCGGCTCCAATGACAATTACATCATATCTAGTTGGATATGTATAGACATCTTTCTTCAATTTCGGACATCCTTTCCCCAATAAATTCATTAAAATCAAGATATTAAGACAAAATATACTCTATTTACCCAGGCAAAATTCAGCAAAGATTTGATCAATTATATCTTCAGTAAGAGTTTCACCGGTAATTTTACCTAAATGTTCTACTCCAGCTTTTAAATCTATAGTCACAAAATCATGTGGCATATTAGCTTTAAAACTTTCTTTTGCTTTATTTAAACTCTGTAAAGCATCTTCTAAAGCCCGTTGGTGTCTAAGATTTGTAACAATCGTTTCATCTGTAGAAACCACTTCACCTTGAAAAACTAATTCCAAAATTGCATCCCTTAACTCATCCAGACCTTCTTCTTCAACCATAGAAGTTCGGACAATCTTCTGGTCAGGAAATATCTTTTGTAATTGAAATTGATCAATTTTAGCATCCAGATCTGTCTTATTAACTACTACAATTGTCTTTTTATTACGGATCATTTCGATAATTTTAAAATCTTCATCAGTTAATTCCTGGCTTACATCCAGAACCAGTAATACCAGATCTGCTTTATTTAAAAGCTCTTTACTCCGTTCTACTCCAAGACGTTCAACTAAATCCTCTGTATCCCTGATTCCAGCAGTATCTATCAGTTTTAACGGAACTCCTTGAAGATTTATCATCTCTTCAATTACATCCCGGGTTGTACCTGGAATATCAGTTACGATGGCCCTTTGTTCCCTTAATAATGCATTTAAAAGACTTGATTTACCCACATTTGGTCGTCCGACTATAATTGTCCGTACTCCCTCTCTGTAAATTTTTCCAGTCTGACTTGTCTTTAAAAGTTTTTCTACTTCTGATATAACTTCAGAAATTATTTTTCCTATCTCTCCTTCTGAAAAACCCTCAATTTCATCTTCAGGGAAATCCAATGCAGCTTCCAGATGAGCCAGAACTCGAATCAATTTTTGCCTAAGATTGCTGATTTTTCTTGAAAGTCCACCCTCCAACTGCTGCACAGCAATTTCCATTCCTTTTTCCGTTCTTGAAGTTATAATTTGAATAATAGCTTCTGCCTGGGCCAGATCAATTCGGCCATTTAAAAAAGCTCTTTTGGTAAATTCCCCAGGTTCAGCAAGTCTAGCACCAGCATCCAAAATCGAATTCAAAATCCTTCTTAAAGGTACAATTCCACCATGACAACCGACTTCCACCACATCTTCTGTTGTAAAAGAATGTGGGGAACGCATTAAAAGACATATTACTTCATCAATTTTTTTTCCACTCTTAAAATCTATAATATATCCATATCTGGCCTGATAAGTATCTGTATCTTTTAGCCTCTTTTTACCACGAAAAATCCGATCTACAATATCAACTGCCTGATCTCCACTAACCCTTATTATACCAAGTCCTGCTTCACCAATAGGGGTGGAAATAGCAGCTATAGTATCATGCACATACAATTTTCTTCTCCTCCTCTAAAGATAAGATAACCATAGAAAAAACGATTTATGATTTTACTGCAAAAAGCTAATTTTTCACTTCAAAAAAAAATTTTTCGAACCATACTAAATTTCGATTTCAGTCGAAATAAGGCACACTAATCAATGGGTTATCCTGACCCTTGATTAGCTCATCACATCCTGTGATGAGGACTTATTTCGACTGAAATCTCATTAAGATGGTTTAACGAAAAATTTCTATGGCACTCAAAATTAGCTTTTTGCAGTTTAATCATTTATAAACTATATAAAGTCTCAATTTTAATGTATTGAAACCCAGTAGAAATAATCCTACTGGGTTCTCATCGTTGAATTATTTAATTGGCCACAATAATTACTTTACGATAAGGCTCACGTCCTTCACTATATGTCTTGATACCTTCTTCATCCTGTAGAGCGAGATGAATTATTCTACGTTCATGTGGTGGCATTGGTTCTAAAACAACTTTTCTGCCAGTTGTTTTAGCTTTTTGTGCCAATCTTTTAGCTAATTGGCATAATGTCTTCTTTCTTCTTTCTCTATAACCTTCAGCATCAAGAATTACTCTTACATAGTTATCACCAATCCCACGATTAGCAACAAGTGTAGTCAAATATTGAAGAGAATCAAGTGTATTACCCCGGTGTCCAATCAAAAGTCCTAAATTTTCTCCAACCAGATTTAAAGTAATTTGTTCATCATTTGTCTCTTCTTCTATAACTTCAATCTTTACATCCAATCCAATAGCTTTAACTACTTTAAGTAAAAAATTTATTGCTCTTTCCAATTTAGTCTCTTTCAACTTAACTTCAACAACAGCATCTCTAGCACCAAATAGACCAAAAAACCCCCTTTGACCTTTATCAATAACATTTATTTCTACCTTATCCCGTGTAACCCCCAGTTTACGTAAAGCACTTTCAATAGCATCATCAACAGTTTTCCCTCTCTCTCTGATAATATTGCTCATTTTATTTTGTTTCCCCCTTCGAGACTGGCTCTTTATAGTTTATAAACTGTTGAATAGTCATCACCAGGGTTGAGGTAAACCAATATAAAAGTACACCAGCTGGGAGTCCTTTACCAATCAATATAATTAATATAGGCATCATATACATCATTATATTATTTTGATTTCCTGGATTAATATTAGCTGTCATTTTTTGTTGGAGATAAGATTGTGCAAAAGTAACAGCCCCTGTCAAAATAATAAGTAAAAGATCTCCTGTTTTAGTCAAACTGTCTAACCAGAGAAAACTGGCATTTTCTAATTCTTCCAAATTTCTAATTGATTGAAAGAGTGCAATTAATATTGGCATCTGAATCAACAGCGGCAAACAACCTGCAGCAGGATTAATACCTCTTTCTTTATATAATTCCATCAGTTTAGTCTGTAATTGTTGTTGATCATTTTTATATTTTTTTCTAAGTTTTTCTACTTCTGGTTGAATTTCTTGCATAGCCTTTACCGAATCCATCTGTTTCTTATTTAAAGGATGTAGTACTAAGCGAATTAATAAAGTAAAAACTATAATAGCCAAACCCCAATTTTGGGTAAAGGAATATATAAATCTTAATGCATCAGACATCAAATTACCTAACCATCCAATAATTCCTATTGTCGTATAAATTTCCAAAACAAAAACCTCCTTTATTTTAACGGATCATACCCTCCCGGATGGAAAGGGTGACATTTCAGTATCCTTTTTATTCCTAAAATCAAACCTTTAAAAGGACCATATTTTTCGATAGCTTGAAGCATATATTGTGAACAGGTTGGATAAAATCGACATTTACCGGGTTTGACGGGAGATATAAATTTTTGGTAAAATCGTATTAGAAAAATCATTATCTTTCTCATAATTTTTCTCAACTCTTCTCTATCCATCAAATATAGTTATATATCTTTCTTTAAAATTCCTGCTTTTGAAAATAATTTTATCATCCCTTTTTCAATCTCTCTAAAATTTGCACCTAAAATTCTTTTTCTGGGGATAATAATTAAATCAATACCTTCCATTAAACGATGTTTATTTAATCGATAGGCTTCTTTTAATAATCGCTTAACTCTATTTCTTTTCACAGCTTTACCAATTTTTTTACTTACCGAAAATCCTACCCGTTGTACAGGATCTTCTGGATGTTTTAGTATATAAAGTACTAATATATTATTAGCGTAAGAATTCCCCATTTTATACACACGTTGAAATTGATAATTTTTTCTTAACTTTTCCCCAGACCTATTCACAGAAACACTTCCTCCTAACCAATTCTTCTATTACTAATACAGTTTTCCTCCTTTCAGTTAGATATATACCGTTTATAACCTATTTAAAATTATAGGCCAGACTTGCTTATAATGTCAAGTTGTTACTTACCATAGTTTAAGTTATCAACAGAAGAATATTCCACAATTATCTCTGAAAAAATTGTTGATTACCGTAAATTAATTGTTGATAATGTGTGAATAATCTGTTATGATTAAAGTGGTTTACTTCTTATTTTGACCAGGTTCAATACTTATTAACCCAGAAATTATCCACAGTATGTTAATAAAATTGTGAATAAGTTTATTTTGGAGGGTTTTTTGTGAATAAATTTTTTTATCCACAAAAAGCCTTTATTTTGTCAACAAGCTGTGGATAACTTTTATCTTAAACGTGGGTTTGTGGATTAGTTGTGAGATTTTTATGGGATAAATTTTGTTCAAAGAGAATAAATTTGTTATTCCTGCCCAATATTCTAACCATTATAGAATTATTTATTTATACACAACAAGTTATCCACAGATTGTGAATAACCTTGTGGAAAGAAATTTCAAATAGCACTATTAATAGGAGGATCAATCTATGTTTGAAAAAGAACGCATTTCAATCATTTGGGAGGAAACATTAAAGATAATTAAATCTAAACTTAGCAAACCCAGTTTTGATACTTGGTTAAAATCAACAGAAGCAATATCAATTGATGAAAACCAAATTATCGTACAAGCTCCTAACGAATTTTCCCGGGAATGGTTGGAAGCCCGATATGTAGAACTGATTAAAGATACTCTCTACCAGGTTACCCAAAAAGAGTTTGATGTTAAATTTGTTACCCCTCAAAGCAAGGATAATCTTCAAGAAAGTCATCAGTACAGACAAAACTTTTTTAAGAAGAATCCGGATGACCAAACAAATACCAGTAGCACAATCTCTTCTTTAAATCCAAAGTACACTTTTGATACTTTTGTCGTTGGAAATAGTAACCGTTTTGCCCATGCAGCATCACTGGCTGTTGCAGAAGCTCCTGCAAAAGCTTATAATCCTTTATTTATTTACGGTGATGTTGGTTTAGGTAAAACCCACTTAATGCAGGCTATTGGTCATTATATTTTAAATCATTATCCTGAAATGAATGTAGTCTATATTTCTTCTGAAACCTTTACCAACGAGCTAATCAATGCCATTCGTGATGATAAGACAACAGAATTTCGTAATAAATATCGTAATATCGATGTTCTTTTGGTAGACGATATTCAATTTGTTGCTGGTAAAGAACGGACTCAGGAAGAGTTTTTCCATACATTTAACGCACTTCATGAAGCAAATAAACAGATTATACTTTCCAGTGATCGACCACCAAAAGAAATCCCTACATTAGAAGACAGACTTCGTTCTCGATTTGAATGGGGATTGATCACTGATATACAAAAACCTGATTTTGAAACCAGAATGGCTATTTTACGTAAAAAAGCTAATCTAGAAAATTTACAGATACCCGATGACGTCATTGCATATATTGCAAAACAGATTAAGTCAAACATCCGTGAATTAGAAGGAGCCTTAATCCGTGTTGTAGCTTACTCTTCACTTACTAACAAAAGGATTACTAAAGAATTAGCGCAGGATGCTTTAAAAGACATTTTACCAGCTGCTAAACCACGTGAAATATCCATTAGACTAATTCAGGAAGTTGTCACCGAATATTATGGTCTTAAACTTAAAGATATGACTTCCAAATCACGTATCCAGTCTATAGCTTTTCCACGCCAGGTTGCTATGTATCTTTCTAGAGAATTAACAGATGCATCTTTACCTCAAATAGGTGAAGAATTTGGCGGACGTGATCATACAACAGTAATTCATGCCCATAATAAAATTGCTGAAAAAATAGAAAAGGATAGTTCATTTAGAAACACAATCAATAAAATTATTGAAAAAATAAAAAACGGCTAACTGCCAGTTATCGATGTGAATAAATCCAGGAATAAAATGTTTGTGGATTGTGAATAACTTTTTTCTGATTTAAAAACTCTGAATATGTGGATAACTGTCTATCTCCTTTTCACATTTTATAAACATGTCTGAGACCTTATCAAATTGGGAGATAGAGGGTTTTCCACATTTTTAACAACCTCTATTACTTATACTACTTATTAAGATAAAAATAACTTAATAATAATTAGAGGGCTCCTTTTTTGTGGAAAAAACATAAGGAGGTTTTGAGTGTGAAATTTATCGTTTCACAAAAAGAATTTCTAGAAGGGTTACAAACGGTTCAACGAGCAGTCTCTAATAAAAACACTCTTCCTATTTTATCGGGAGTTTTGATCAAAGCAGAAGATACCCAATTAAAATTAGTGGCAACAGATTTAGAAATAGGTATAGAGTGTTATATAAATGCAAAAATTATAACTAAAGGTGAATTAGTTTTACCTGCATCTCATCTTTCCAGCATCGTTCGAGAACTTCCATCAATGGATGTCGAAGTAAGCTGTAATTTAGAAACCAAGTCAGCAGAAATTATTTGTGGAAACTCGCGTTTTAACATTAATGGTTTTCCAGCTGATGATTTTCCGATTTTACCCAAGTTAGAAGAAGGTGTTCAACTTACTATCTGTCAACCTTTATTTAAAGAAGTAATTGAACAGGTAAAAATAGCTACTTCTACAGACGAAACTCAGCCATTCTTAAATGGTGCATTATTAAAAATTACTGGAAATGAATTAATTATGGCATCTACCAATTCTTATCGTTTAGCTCATAGAATGATTCAGTTAGAAAACGGTATAGATGGACAGGTTGAAGTTATTATTCCGAATAAAACTTTAGATGAAATGGTCAGAATTTTAGGCGATGATGAGGATAGCAGTATCAGAATTCAGATTACAGATAACCAGATTCTTTTTGAAATAGAAAATATAATTATTATTTCACGTCTAATTGAAGGAAGATTTCCTAACTATGAACCGGTTATACCTAAGAATTCAAATACATTTATTAGAGTAAATAGAAAAGAGCTACTTCAGGCAGCTAAACGTGTTTCATTAATAGCTATTTCCAACTCTAATATAATTAAAGCAACAATTGATAATGGAGTAACTATATTAGAGTCTACAAATTCTGAAATAGGACACGCCCAGGAAAAACTTTTAGTAAATATGGAAGGGCCTGGAATTGAGATCTCCTTTAATTCTGTATATTTAATGGACGGTCTTAAGGTGATCAATAGTGATGAAGTGAAGCTTTGTTTTGGAGGTAAACTGAGTCCATTAATTCTAAAACCGGTAGATGAGACTAATTATATCTATGTAATAAGTCCAATTCGTTCGTAATGAAAATTTTTAATGAAAAAGCGGGGGATAATTTTATGGAAGAGGTTAGCATTAAAACTGAATCTATCAAATTAGATCAATTTCTTAAATGGGCTAGATTGGCTCATACCGGAGGAGAAGCTAAATTAATGGTTCAGGAAGGAATTGTGTCAGTTAATGGCGAATTAGAAACAAGAAGAGGTAGAACTTTAGTTCCTGGTGATGTAGTGGAAGTAAAAGGTCAGGGTAAATTTAGGGTCACCAGGGCATAGTTGGTGATCAGTTTTGTATGTAAAGAGAATTTATTTAAAAAATTATCGTAATATTAAAGAGGCAGATTTGAGTTTTGATTCATCTTTAAATCTTTTTATTGGGGCCAATGCACAGGGAAAAACAAATATATTAGAGTCCATTTATCTTTTAGGGACAGGGACTTCACATAGAACTAATCGTGATATCAATTTAATTCATTGGGGTAAAGATTACTTTTATATCAAATCCAGTATCATAAAAAGAAATAGGGAGATAACCATTAGTTTTGGCTATGACGGTTCGAAAAAGGAGATTAAGGTTGATAACAATCCTATTCATCGAATCAGTGATCTTATGGGTTATGTAAATGTTGTAATCTTTTCCCCTGAAGATTTACAGCTGGTTAAAGGAGGTCCCATTTTCCGGCGTCGATTTTTAAATTTAGATATTTCACAGGTTAACCCATATTATTTTCATAATCTCCAGAAATACAACCAGGTTGTTAAACAGAGGAATCTTCTTTTAAAAGAAATTCGGGAAGGAAAAAAGGTAGTAGATTTACTCTTTGTTTGGAATCAACAGTTAACCGATCTGGGGAGCCGTTTGATTAAAAAAAGGCTTGAAGTAGTTGAAAAAATTGATATATTGGCCAGATTGGTACACAGAAGAATCACAGATGGTCGGGAAAATCTTAAATTGAAATATGAATCATCTATTGGGGAAATTTCAAATCAAATGACCCGTGAAGAGATTAAAGAGATATTTGAAAATCGGTTAAAAAAAGAACAGGAAAATGAGATTAGTCGTGGTGTTAGTTTGTTTGGTCCCCATCGGGATGATCTTGAATTGACAGTAAATGGAATCAACGTTCGACAATTCGGTTCTCAAGGTCAGCAGAGAACTACAGCTCTGGCCTTAAAGATTGCCGAATTGGAATATATGAAATCAGAAATGGGTGAATACCCTATTTTATTGCTTGATGATGTTTTTTCAGAATTAGATGCTGTAAGAAAAAGTCAGCTTTTAGAGGTAATTAGAGATAAAATCCAAACTTTTATTACCAGTACAGACCTGGATAGTTTAGAGGAAATTAACGGCAAATATCGTCTGTTTTATATCAATGATGGCCAGGTTGTACAAAAAAAGGGGAGTGAATAAAAATGTTATTACATATTGGTAATGGTCATTTGATTCCAACAAAGGATGTAGTTATGATTGCTGATTATAAAAGTAGTATGTCGTCTAAAGATACTCAAAATTTTTTAAAAATCGCTAATGAAGAAGGATTTGTTAAAGATTATTCAGAGGGATCACCCAAATCTTTTATCGTAACTAATGAGACGATTTATCTATCTTTAATCTCCTCAGCGACGCTGGCCAAACGGATTAATTTTATAAATCAGTTAAAATAAAACTACTGACTAAAAACCGTGATCTCTGGTCACGGTTTTCATCAGTTAAAGAACGGAGGATATTCCAATGAGTCGAGATAAATACCAATATGATGCTGCTCAAATACAGGTATTAGAAGGTCTTGAAGCTGTACGTAAACGACCAGGTATGTATATTGGTAGTACTGATAGTAGAGGTTTACATCATTTAGTTTATGAAGTTGTGGATAATAGTATTGATGAAGCATTAGCTGGTTTTTGCGATACTATCAAAGTAACTATACATCAGGATAATTCAATTACTGTAGAAGATAATGGTCGCGGTATTCCTGTCAATATCCATCCGACTATGAAAAAACCAGCTCTGGAAGTAGTTATGACTGTTCTCCATGCTGGTGGTAAATTTGGTGGAGATGGTGGATATAAAGTCACTGGTGGTTTACATGGTGTAGGTGTTTCTGTTGTTAATGCTCTTTCTAGATGGTGTGAGGTGAAAGTTCGCCGAAATGGTAAAGTTTATTATCAAAAATATGAACGGGGAGTTCCTGTTACTGAAGTTCAGGTTATAGGTGAAGCTGATGATACAGGAACTACAACAACATTTTTACCTGATAATGAGATTTTTGAGGATATTGAGTTTAAATTTAAGATATTAAGTCAACGTTTACGTGAATTAGCTTTTTTAAATCGTGGGATAAAGATAATCCTTATAGATGAACGCCCTGAGGAAAATAAAAAAGAGGTTTATGAATATGCTGGAGGAATTGTTTCATTTGTTGAACATCTGAATAAAAATAAAAACGTGCTACACGAGCCTATTTATATTCATAAAGAGGAGAAAGAGACCACAGTAGAAGTTGCGATTCAGTATAATGATGGCTATCAGGAAAATATATTTTCTTTTGCCAATAATATTAATACTCATGAAGGTGGTACTCATCTTGCAGGATTTAAAAGTGCTTTAACCCGATCATTAAATGATTATGTAAAAAAGCATAATGTGATTAAAGGTGATGAGAACTTTTCTGGGGAAGATGTTCGGGAAGGAATTACAGCAGTTATCAGTGTTAAATTATTAGAACCCCAGTTTGAAGGTCAGACCAAAACTAAATTAGGAAATAGTGATGTAAGGGGTATTGTAGATTCTATTGTTTTTGAAGGATTAAGTACATTTTTTGAAGAGAATCCTAAGATTGCAAAACAGATTGTTGAAAAAGCGGTTAATGCAGCCCGGGCACGACAGGCAGCTAAAAAAGCCAGAGAATTAACTCGAAGAAAAAATGCATTATTTAACACGGCATTGCCCGGGAAATTAGCTGATTGTACAAGCAGAGTTCCCGAAGAATGTGAAATATATATTGTAGAGGGAGATTCTGCGGGAGGTTCTGCTAAGCAAGGGCGTGATCGGCGTTTTCAAGCAATATTACCCCTTAGAGGTAAAATATTAAATGTGGAAAAGGCAAGGTTAGGAAAAATTTTAAATAATAATGAGATTCGAGCACTAATTACAGCCCTTGGTACTGGGATAGGTGATGAATTTGACATAACCAAAGCCCGTTATGGTAAAATTATTATTATGACCGATGCTGATGTGGATGGTGCTCATATTCGGACATTGTTGTTAACATTCTTCTACCGATATATGCGTCAGTTAATTGAAGAGGGCTATATTTATATTGCCCAGCCTCCTTTATATAAAGTCAAAAAAGGAAAAGAGGAGTATTATGTATATAACGATCGGGAACTCAATAAATTATTAAATAAGATCGGTAAAGATAAGGTTTTAATACAGCGTTATAAAGGTCTAGGTGAGATGAATCCAACCCAGCTTTGGGATACGACTATGAACCCTGAAAAACGGGTTATTTTAAAAGTTCAGATCGAAGATGCTGTTCAAGCAGATGAAATTTTCGACACTTTAATGGGAGATAAAGTAGAACCAAGACGGCAATTTATTCAGGCACATGCAAAAGAAGTACAAAACCTGGATATTTAGTGTTAATTGAAAGGTAGGTATAGCTTATGTCCATGGAAGGGATACAGAATGACCATGTAAAATTGGTTGGTATTGAAGATCAGATGAAAAATGCTTATCTAGATTATGCCATGAGTGTTATAGTAGGCCGTGCATTACCTGATGTCCGTGATGGTTTAAAACCGGTTCACCGGAGAATTCTTTATGCTATGTATGAATTGGGAATGTATCCTAATAAACCCTATAAAAAATCTGCGAGAATTGTTGGTGAAGTACTTGGTAAATACCATCCGCACGGAGATAGTGCTGTCTATGACACTATGGTTCGGATGGCCCAGGATTTTTCATATCGATATCCGTTGATTGATGGCCACGGTAATTTCGGTTCCATTGATGGTGATGCAGCTGCTGCCATGCGTTATACTGAGGCAAGAATGTCTCAAATAACTATGGAACTCTTGTCTGATATTGACAAAAACACAGTTGATTTCCGTCCAAATTTTGACGATTCATTAAAGGAACCGGAAGTTTTGCCAGCGCGTTTGCCAAATTTATTAATTAACGGTGCATCAGGTATTGCGGTTGGTATGGCTACTAATATACCACCTCATAATTTGGGTGAGGTGATTGACGGAATTATTATGTTGATTGATAATCCTGAGGTTAGTATAGAAAAATTAATGAAGGTAATCAAAGGCCCTGATTTTCCAACCGGTGGAATAATTATGGGTAGAAATCGGATTAAAAAAGCGTATAAAACCGGTCGCGGGCATCTAAAAGTTAGGGCCAGAACTAATATTGAAGAGATGAAAAATGGAAAACATAGAATTGTTGTTACCGAAATTCCATACCAGGTCAATAAAGCTAAGTTGATTGAAAAGATTGCAGAACTGGTACGGGAAGGTAAAATAAAAGGTATTACAGATTTACGCGACGAATCAGACCGTGAAGGTCTGCGGATTGTCATTGAATTGAGAAAAGATGTTGTTCCTAAAATTGTTTTAAACCAATTGTTTAAACATACTCGGTTGCAGGTTACTTTTGGGGTTATTAATCTGGTTTTAGTTAACAATGAGCCAAAAGTTTTAAACTTAAAGGAACTTCTTCAGGAATATATTTCACACCAAAAAGAAGTAGTAACCAGAAGAATCAAATATGATCTTAAAAAAGCAGAGGATAAAGCCCATATTCTTGAGGGTTTACGGATTGCTCTTGCTGATATTGATCGGGTTATTCAGTTAATCCGTAGTTCAAAGGACACAGCGATCGCCAAAGAGCGTTTGATTGATACTTTTAAAATGACAGAACGGCAGGCTCAGGCGATTTTAGATATGCGCTTGCAACGTTTAACAGGTTTAGAGCGGGAAAAGATTGAAATTGAATACAAAGAACTTCTTGAAAAGATTGCTTTTTATAAAGATGTTTTGAATGATGAAAAGAAATTATATGGTATTATTAAAGAAGAGTTACTAGAGCTTAAAGAAAAGTATGCTGATGAAAGAAGGACTGAGATTGTCCAGGACTATTCTTCTCTGGATGCAGAAGATTTAATTCCTCAGAAAGATTCAGTAATTACTCTAACTCATCAAGGTTATATCAAACGGATGCCCCTCGATCTTTATCGAAGTCAACGTCGGGGTGGCCGTGGGATTACTGGTATGAGTACAAAAGAAGAAGATTTTGTTGAGTGCATGATAACAGCCACAACACATGATTATTTCCTCTTTTTTACCAATAAGGGTCTTGTCTATCGGTTAAAAGGATACCAGATCCCTGAAGCTTCTCGACAATCCCGAGGTACAGCTATTGTTAACTTATTGGAACTTCAACCTGATGAACGAGTTACCGCTGTAATACCTGTTAGGAATTTCTCGGAAAATAAATATTTAGTTACTATTACAAAGAATGGATTAATTAAGAAGACACCACTTGTTGACTATGAATCCAAATATACCAGTTTGATTGGAGTTACTTTACGTGAAGGGGATGAATTGATCTCTGTAAGACTTGCAGAGGAAGGTCAGGATATTATTGTCGGTACTGCTCATGGTAAAGCAATTCGCTTTAGTGAAAGAGAAGTACGTTCGATGGGACGTTCTGCTCAGGGAGTCAAGGCAATTACTTTAGATCCTCAAGATTATGTAGTTGGTATGGGTGTGATTAGTGAAGGTAGCCGGATTCTGACGGTTACTAACAAAGGTTATGGTAAATTAACTCTGGAATCTGAGTATCGTCCTCAAACTCGTGGAGGTAAAGGTCTTATTACTATACGACTTACTGAAAAGAATGGTCATTTAATTACATTGCGCGTAGTGAACAAAGAAAAAGAGATTATGATGATTTCTTCAGGTGGAATCATGATCCGTATTCCTATCGAAGAAATTTCTGTTCTAGGTCGGAATACTCTTGGTGTTAAGATGATGCGTCTTGATCCAGAGGATGAAGTAGTCTCTGTTGCGTTGATTGATCCAGAAGATGAAAAAGAGATAGAAGAACCAGAGAAAAACGATACAGATATCGATGAAATAGATGATTTAGATAATGACAAAGTTGATTATCCTGATTTTATAGATCAAGAATATGATGAAGATATAGGAGACGATTAATTGTTGATAACTTTTGATTTATCCACCACTTATCCACAATTGTGAATAACTATTAATGAATACTGCTAATTTATTAGCATTATTACGGCTGTTGACAAAGTCAAAACGGTCAACAGCTTTTTTATGTTAAAGAAATTTATGGACGGGTTATAGGAATCAGGGCGCATACGACTGTGAGTTTAGATTTGATAAGCGTGGTATAGAGCGGGGTGAACAATTTGCTTAATATGCAAAAGGGTAAGCAGTAAGAATTATCAAAAAAATGCTAAAAGCAGTTTCCATGGCTTTGGATCAGATTAAGTACCATTGAAGTGCAAGATGGTAAGCTTATTTTAGGTAGATAAATAGATTTAAAAGGGAGAGGGTGAAATATGAGTTATGAGTAGAGTAGAATTAAGCATAATTGGTGTTTTTGTAGGGGTTATGTGTCCCCTATCGTTATTTGTTTTCGGATGGTGGCTTGTTGCACTGCTTAGTGTCTATAACATTTTAAATATATCGGATAACGTAATAGTTGGTATAGCTTTTGCTGGTTTAGGTGTTGGCATTATTCTTGATATTTTAGGCTTGAAAAACTTGATAAGCAGATTCTATACTTTGGAATTAAGGTGGCTAGTGTTGGTCTATATATTTTGGTCGTGTATAGCAGTTGCTTTCTTTATGGGGCTACCATTCGGTAATATCGTTCTTGGAATAATCGCCGGGGTGTATATCGGTCGGAAACATTATTATGCCGGAACATCGAAAGATCTCTTTGCAATGAGCGCAAGGTATGTCGGTATATTTGCTGCGTTAATCACAGGTATATTGGCGTCAGCTATAGGGTTCATGGCACTGAATGATCGTTATACACTGCGAATGATATACTCAAGTGTGGGACTAAAGCCAAGTAGCATAACGGATGTGGCTAATGCCATCTTGGTAGGTATGGGGTGTGTGGTTCTAGTAGTGCTCCAATTTTGGTGTACAAAGTTTGCGGCTATGTTTGCATTCCGGCTGGGTAAGAGGGTTACTTAATGGTTTATTGATGCTAAAAAACTAATTTTTCGCTTCATAAAGAAATTTTTCGAATCATCTAAAGTTCGATTTCAGTTGAAATAAAGCATCCTAATCAATGGGGCGTCCTGGCCCTTGATTAGCTCATCACATCCTCATTATGAGGCCATTTTTTTCAATCTCACTAAGATGGTTTAACGAAAAATTTCAATAGCGCTCAAAATTAGCTTTTTGCAGTTTAATCATTGAAGAATTTTAAAAATTATGCTTGATATTTTCGAAATGATTTGTTAAAATAATAAATGTCGTTTGCAAGAGTTTGATTTGGATTGTAAGTTTTGTACTTCAATCTGGAGGTTAAAAACTCGATTTAATGTGTGTTAAAAAAATTCTTGACTTTGTTTAAATAATCTGTTAAAATAACTAACGTTGTTTAACAAAAAATTATTTTTCTAGATTTGAAGTTAAGACTTGACAAGATAGTTAAGAGATGATAAGATAATGGATGTCGCGATGATAGCGACAGAAAATGACCTTTGAAAAGTGAACAGCAATCAGCCAGAAGATTTCCTTTGAGTTAAGGAAATTAAGCACTTTAAAGTGCTTAAGATAGATTTTGTTTGGAGAGTTTGATCCTGGCTCAGGACGAACGCTGGCGGCGTGCCTAACACATGCAAGTCGAACGGCCTGCTCTGACGGAGGCCTTCGGGCTGAAGTTGGAAGTCAGGCAGTGGCGGACGGGTGAGTAACGCGTGGGTAATCTACCTCCGAAACGGGGATAACCCACCGAAAGGTGGGCTAATACCGGATGAGCTTCCGGGGGCGCATGTTCCTGGAAGGAAAGGTGGCGTTAAGCTGCCGATCGGAGATGAGCCCGCGTCCCATTAGCTAGTTGGTGAGGTAACGGCTCACCAAGGCGACGATGGGTAGCCGGCCTGAGAGGGTGTACGGCCACACTGGGACTGAGACACGGCCCAGACTCCTACGGGAGGCAGCAGTGGGGAATATTCCGCAATGGGGGAAACCCTGACGGAGCAACGCCGCGTGGGTGAAGAAGTTCTTCGGAACGTAAAGCCCTGTCATGAGGGAAGAAAGGCCGCATGTTTAAGAGATGTGCGGTTTGACGGTACCTCATAAGAAAGCTCCGGCTAACTACGTGCCAGCAGCCGCGGTAATACGTAGGGAGCGAGCGTTGTCCGGAATTACTGGGCGTAAAGGGCGCGTAGGCGGTCTGGTAAGTCAAATGTGAAATACACTGGCTTAACCAGTGGGCTGCGTTTGAAACTGCCGGACTAGAGGTCAGGAGAGGAGAGTGGAATTCCTGGTGTAGCGGTGAAATGCGTAGATATCAGGAAGAACACCGGTGGCGAAGGCGGCTCTCTGGCCTGTACCTGACGCTGAGGCGCGAAAGCGTGGGGAGCGAACGGGATTAGATACCCCGGTAGTCCACGCCGTAAACGATGGATACTAAGTGTTGGGGGTTTAGATACCCTCAGTGCTGTAGCTAACGCGATAAGTATCCCGCCTGGGGAGTACGGTCGCAAGACTGAAACTCAAAGGAATTGACGGGGGCCCGCACAAGCGGTGGAGCATGTGGTTTAATTCGAAGCAACGCGAAGAACCTTACCAGGGCTTGACATCCCGTGACTACCTGTGAAAGCAGGGTTTGGCTCTTTGAGCCACACGGTGACAGGTGGTGCATGGTTGTCGTCAGCTCGTGTCGTGAGATGTTGGGTTAAGTCCCGCAACGAGCGCAACCCCTGTCCTTAGTTGCCAGCGGGTAAAGCCGGGGACTCTAAGGAGACTGCCGGTGACAAACCGGAGGAAGGTGGGGATGACGTCAAATCATCATGCCCTTTATGCCCTGAGCTACACACGTGCTACAATGGGCTGTACAAAGGGTTGCGAAGCCGCGAGGTGGAGCTAATCCCAAAAAGCAGCTCTCAGTTCGGATTGCAGGCTGCAACTCGCCTGCATGAAGCCGGAATCGCTAGTAATCGCAGGTCAGCATACTGCGGTGAATACGTTCCCGGGCCTTGTACACACCGCCCGTCACACCACCCGAGTTGGATGCACCAGAAGTCGCTGTCCTAACCGATGAGGGGGGAGGCGCCAAAGGTGTGTCTGGTGAGGGGGGTGAAGTCGTAACAAGGTAGCCGTACCGGAAGGTGCGGCTGGATCACCTCCTTTCTAAGGAGAAGAGAGTGCTGATTGCTGTTCACTTTTGAGAGGTCATAAGCCTTTCAGTCTGTACTTTGAAAACTGCATATTGGGGTTCGAGATAGATCAAGCTGTAAAGGGCATACGGTGGATGCCTAGGCGCCAGGAGCCGACGAAGGACGTGGTAAGCTGCGAAAAGCCCCGGTGAGCTGCAAACAAGCGTAGACCCGGGGATGTCCGAATGGGGTAACCCACCACAGGTAATGCTGTGGTATCACACACTGAATGCATAGGTGTGTGAGGGCAAGCGGGGGAACTGAAACATCTTAGTACCCCGAGGAGAAGAAAGCAAAAGCGATTCCCTGAGTAGCGGCGAGCGAAAGGGGAGGAGCCCAAACCCATGTAGTGTAGAAGGGTGCAGCCGTTGCTACATGGGGGTTTAGGACCTCAACGGACAGTCTGCACGCTGTCAGGGGTTAAACTGAGAGTCTAGCCGAACTGTCTGGGAAGGCAGGCCATAGAAGGTGAGAGCCCTGTAGGCGAAAGGCTTGAAGACCCTGTTGAGGATCCAGAGTACCACGGGACACGTGGAACCCTGTGGGAAGATAGGAGGACCATCTCCGAAGGCTAAATACTCCCTGGCGACCGATAGTGAAGAAGTACCGTGAGGGAAAGGTGAAAAGAACCCCGGGAGGGGAGTGAAATAGAACCTGAAACCGTATGCCTACAAGCAGTGGGAGGACTATTAGAAAGTCTGACCGCGTACTTTTTGTAGAACGGACCGGCGAGTTATGGCATGTAGCGTAGAGGTTAAGCCGAAAGGGGCGAAGCCGTAGGGAAACCGAGTCTGAAGAGGGCGCAAGTTACATGCCATAGACCCGAAACCAGGTGATCTATCCATGGCCAGGGTGAAGCAGGTGTAAGAGTCTGTGGAGGCCCGAACCACATTGACGTTGAAAAGTCATGGGATGAGCTGTGGATAGGGGTGAAAAGCCAATCGAACCTGGAGATAGCTGGTTCTCCCCGAAATAGCTTTAGGGCTAGCCTCAGGTGTTAGGTATCGGCGGTAGAGCACTGATTGAGCTAGGGGCCCTGAAAGGTTACCGAACTCATTCAAACTCCGAACACCGATACCGAAGAGCCTGGGAGTCAGACTATGTGGGATAAGCTTCATAGTCGAGAGGGGAACAGCCCAGACCGCCAGCTAAGGCCCCCAAGTACAGGCTAAGTGGGAAAGGATGTGGGACTGCATAGACAACCAGGATGTTGGCTTAGAAGCAGCCATTCATTTAAAGAGTGCGTAATAGCTCACTGGTCGAGTGGTTCTGCGCCGAAAATGTAGCGGGGCTAAGCCTGTCGCCGAAGCTGCGGATTCGCGTAAGCGGATGGTAGGGGAGCATTCTATACGGGGCGAAGCCGTACCGTAAGGAGCGGTGGACTGTATAGAAGAGAGAATGCCGGTATGAGTAGCGATAAGGGGAGTGAGAATCTCCCCCGCCGAAAGCCTGAGGATTCCTGAGGAAGGTTCGTCCGCTCAGGGTAAGCCGGGACCTAAGCTGAGGCCGAAAGGCGTAGGCGATGGACAATCGGTTGAGATTCCGATGCCGCCTAATTGGCGTTTGAGCGAAGCGGTGACGCAGAAGGATAGGCCAGCACAGTGGTGGAATACTGTGTCCAAGCATGTAGGAGGGCCGGATAGGCAAATCCGTCCGGCTGTTAACTCTGAGGTGTGATGGGGAGCCCTGAAATGGGGCGAAGTGGCTGATTCCCCGCTGCCGAGAAAAGCCGCTAGCGAGCCAATGGGCGCCCGTACCGCAAACCGACACAGGTGGGCGAGGAGAGAATCCTAAGGCGCGCGAGAGAACCCCCGTTAAGGAACTCGGCAAAATGACTCCGTAACTTCGGGAGAAGGAGTGCTCCGAGTAGGAGAAGCGGCGAGCCCGCGGATTCGAAAGGAGTTGCAGAGAATAGGCCCAGGCGACTGTTTACCAAAAACACAGGTCTCTGCTAAGTCGCAAGACGAAGTATAGGGGCTGACGCCTGCCCGGTGCTGGAAGGTCAAGGGGAGATGTTAGCCATTAGAGGCGAAGCATCGAACTTAAGCCCCAGTAAACGGCGGCCGTAACTATAACGGTCCTAAGGTAGCGAAATTCCTTGTCGGGTAAGTTCCGACCTGCACGAATGGCGTAACGACCTGGGCGCTGTCTCAACGGGGGACTCGGCGAAATTGTAGTGTGAGTGAAGATGCTCACTACCCGCGGCAGGACGGAAAGACCCCGTGGAGCTTTACTGCAGCCTGATATTGGATTTTGGTACAGCATGTACAGGATAGGTGGGAGGCGTAGAAGCCAGCACGCCAGTGTTGGTGGAGCCGTCGGTGGGATACCACTCTTGCTGTGCTGGAATTCTAACCAGATACCGTGATCCGGTATTGGGACATTGTCAGGTGGGCAGTTTGACTGGGGCGGTCGCCTCCTAAAAGGTAACGGAGGCGCCCAAAGGTTCCCTCAGTGCGGTCGGAAATCGCACGTAGAGTGTAAAGGCAGAAGGGAGCTTGACTGCGAGACAGACAGGTCGAGCAGGTACGAAAGTAGGGCTTAGTGATCCGGCGGTAGAGGATGGAATTGCCGTCGCTCAACGGATAAAAGTTACCCCGGGGATAACAGGCTTATCTCCCCCAAGAGTTCACATCGACGGGGAGGTTTGGCACCTCGATGTCGGCTCGTCGCATCCTGGGGCTGAAGCAGGTCCCAAGGGTTTGGCTGTTCGCCAATTAAAGCGGTACGCGAGCTGGGTTCAGAACGTCGTGAGACAGTTCGGTCCCTATCCGCCGCGGGCGTAGGATATTTGAGAGGATCTGTCCCTAGTACGAGAGGACCGGGATGGACGCACCGCTGGTGTACCAGTTGTCCCGCCAGGGGCACCGCTGGGTAGCTATGTGCGGAGTGGATAAACGCTGAAAGCATCTAAGCGTGAAGCCACCCTCAAGATTAGATATCCCGCTGAGTTAATCAGGTAAGACCCCTGGAAGATTACCAGGTAGATAGGCCGGAGGTGTAAGGGCAGTGATGTCCTTAGCTGACCGGTACTAATAGGTCGAGGGCTTGATCTATCGAAGACCCCAGTATGCAGTTTTGAAAGTATAGATAAGTGTGGGCCATTAGCTCAGTTGGCAGAGCACCTGACTTTTAATCAGGGTGTCGATGGTTCGAATCCATCATGGCTCACCATTTATGCGAAGGTGGCGGAATTGGCAGACGCGCTAGATTCAGGTTCTAGTGGGCAATAAAAACGCCCGTGGGGGTTCGAATCCCTTCCTTCGCACCAGCTAGCTTATAGTCATGCGAGAGTAGCTCAGTGGTAGAGCATCACGTTGCCAACGTGAGGGTCGCGGGTTCAAGTCCCGTCTCTCGCTCCATGCTCCCATCGTCTAGCGGCCTAGGACACCAGGTTTTCAACCTGGCGGCACGGGTTCAAATCCCGTTGGGAGTGCCATTTAGGGCGCATAGCTCAGTTGGGAGAGCACCTGCCTTACAAGCAGGGGGTCATAGGTTCGAGTCCTGTTGCGCCCACCATTTTGCGGAGACGTGGTGTAGTTGGTTAACATATCGGCCTGTCACGCCGAAGATCGCGGGTTCGAGTCCCGTCGTCTCCGCCATTATTTATGCCAATGTAGCTCAGTCGGTAGAGCACTTCCATGGTAAGGAAGGGGTCACCGGTTCAAGTCCGGTCATTGGCTCCAGTGAAAAGTGAATAAAGTTTCCCGTGACGATAGCGGAGGGGCCACACCTGTTCCCATTCCGAACACAGAAGTTAAGCCCTCCAGCGCTGATGGTACTGCAGGGGAGACCCTGTGGGAGAGTAGGACGTTGCGGGATTTTTTAAGTAACGCTCCCCAATAGCTCAGCTGGTAGAGCAACTGGCTGTTAACCAGTGGGTCGCAGGTTCGAGTCCTGCTTGGGGAGCCATTTTGATGTCTGTTTCAAACTTTTTCAAAGTATCCTTCCGTCTTTCCCGCACAAGAGAGAAGGCAGGAAAAATGAAAATCCCTCTTTCTCCAATTTTGGAATGACAATGAAGCCCACCCACACCCGTCCCAAAAGGAAATTTTTTTTGAAGCTTTTTGCGTTGTGCGTCTTTTTTTATTAAAAAACAAAAAATTACTCTCTTAATTTTCTTAATAAAAATTGGTAATTTTCTTTATTGTTACCTAATAACCAGTCATTGTATATTATTACAAAAAGAAAGTTCTAATTTTGGGTATACCTACCCCCTTATAATTCGAGAAGTCTTTTTTAAAATCTAAACTAAATCCTTAATTTGTATCATTAAGCCGGTTTAACCAGACTTCTCATCTTGTCTCTCTGGTTTTCTTTAATACGGCCTACTGCCATCGTCAGCATTATTATCAATGCCAGAAAACAGCGCATTTTCATCTTTTTCAAACCACGAATAGTATGTCTTTCAAAACCATAACATACATCCAGACGGCTATTTATTCTTTCTATCGCTGTCCGTCCTTTATATTCCCTTTCCCAACGATAACTGGAACGCGCTATCGGTGTAAATATTCTCCTATCTTCCGATAATTTTATCCTTATACAATTTGATACCTTGCATTCGCATTCTTTTTGCCCTTTACATTCTATCCCATAGTGAACAGCCGGACAACGATATTTTAATGTCTCTCTATCCTTTTCAAATCCTCCATATGCCATTTGTCGTCTTTTTGCTGTTTCTAGACAATAACAATATACTGTTCCGCGATAGTCATACACTATATTATCATAATTAGACAACAACTTTGTTTTTTCTCCATCTCGCCACATATTTCTTATATCTATTACAGGTTTTATTTTATAGTCATCTCACAATTTTTTTATCAATTTGCTATCATCATAACCTCTGTCTGCCAGAAATATCTCACAGTCTTTTATTATTTCTGGATGTTTTTCTTCCACTTCTCTTAAAAGTTTATGCGCCACCGGAACCTCGTGAACTGAAGCTTTTGTAACTTCAAATTCTACTGGCAATTCATAATCAGCATCTACTATCAAATGAAGTTTATAACCAAACCAATTTTTTATCTTCTTCCACAAAGTGCCGTCTTCATGTTCGCCTTGATATACCTTTCTTCCAAAGTCTGCATCAACATCCCTGCGTCCATCTCTTTTTTTCTTATTCTTGCAAAACTTTCGATTTCTTTTCCATCTATCGCCAGTCTTTTCCCATAATCAGGTAGCAATTCTTTTAGCTGATCTACTAAATAATCAAATATCTTATCTATCTCTTCCTGGTTTTCCATTATCTTTTTTAAAAATCGAGAGTAAACCCAGGAGGGTGGTACTTTATTACTAAAACCACACATAGCCCTTAATTGGCCGTTTCTAGATAATTCTCGCCTTAAACTCTCAATTGTTTCATGTTGATAAACAATCCCAGCCAGGATTGAATTCCACATTGCTCTTATCTCATAATCATTTCTTCCTTTGCCACGTTCCCTTTCTAATTTTTTCATTAACTCTTCATCAGGCATATATTCTATAACCAACCGCAGCCTTTCCAGATCGCCTAAATTTTCAATTTCAGTGTAGCAAAATAATCTTTGTTTGGTATAATAGCCATAGGGTGATTCCTCCTTTCGTGTGATTTTCTTGGCTAATTACTATTATATTACAAAATCACGGAGGTTCACCCTACTTTTTTTATTCTGGGGGCAATTTTTAATATCTTTACGATTTACCCTAATAAAACCGGTATTTTAATATGTTTTTTGGGGTAAAGAAGTTTCCATTAACTCTATTTTTGTTGATATATCAAGACTTATTTACTACGCAAAATACTCTTTTTGAAAAGGAACTTGACTTTTTGCTTTTTTTTTGCTATATTATACATGATTATGTAATGTTAAACAGTGATAAATTTTGGCAGGTAGTGTCAAAAGATCTATGAAAAAATAAAAATGAGTCTATTTAAGGTAAGATAAGCGATTAATCGACGCTATCGCCCTTGACAAACACCATCCAAATGGTGTTTAGAAGTTACCGAGGGCGAAGGGAACAGATATAAAGGCATGACAAATCAGTCCACCCTCGCAAATCCAGTTTACCATTTAGCTGGTTCGGTTTGTCAAGGGTGCGCTTCGCCGATAGCTGGTTTTAGTATTTTTTGCCTCAGGCTCTGCTAAACAGATATAAAGGTGTTATGCTGCTTGATATTGTAAGATAAATTCCTTAGCCATCTGTATTAGTTTAGACCATCTGGCAGGCATATGAGGTAAGTCATTTAATTCAGGAATTACAACAGGTACAGAATTTTCAAGAGCTGAATGAGGTCTTAGGAAGTTGAAATAAGCAGTAAAGAGAACAGCGAAAGTTACAGAACCATCTAAGGACTTGAAGCCGTGAGTAGACCTATAGTTAGCTTTAAAAGTTCTGTGGAGGCGTTCAATAATTTGCTTAAGAGGTCTATATTCAGCAGAAATAGGGTCTTCATTGGTAAGTCCAATGACCTGATTAATATCAAAGTAAATGCCGTATTGAGCAAAGTACTGTTGAGCCAGAAAATAAATAGGGTTGCCATCAACAACGAAGGATAAATTATCAGGGATGGTTTTAAGTTTGGATAGAACATCATCTATAGCTTTGATGGCAGAAAGAGTGTCTTTATTAGGTGAGACGCGATAAGAGAGAATGATCTTTTTTACGGCATCGAAGAAGAAGAAAATATATTGCCATTTGGCATCGACTTTGATATAAGTTTCGTCTCCACAAAAGGAGTTGGAGAGTTGATAAGGGTAATGATCGACAAAAGGCTTGATAAGGCAAGCGACAGATTCAGCGTAGTTTAGTACGGTTTGATGAGATATTTTAATACCATGGATATCTTCCATCAAGGAAGCAGTATTTCTGGAAGAGAGTCCGTAGTTAACGTAATAAGTAAGAATCAAGCCCAGAGTATGAGGAGAAGCGTGAATTTTAGAGATATCTACATCAGGTATGGCAGGGCTGGATTTACTCAAAGGTTTGTAATCGAAGTTGAACTGACGATAGATATAACGAACTTTAAACTCATGAGGAGCGATTTTAAATCTCTTTTTCTGTTCTTTAGACATAGAAGCAAGATTATTCAAATAGAAAGGGCAATTATCATTTTTGCATTTAAAGATAAAGTAGTCCTTACGTTCCTTAATTTTTTCGAGTCGTTTGGAGCAATGAGGGCATTTAAGAATGGCAGCCTTAGAATAGTAATTTTTAAAGTTGAAATTACAGGAACAGACTTTACATTTAAACTGTCCTCTGCCACCATTGTTATCATACAAATATTGATGAGGAGCGCCACATTGTGGGCATACAAGGTTATTGGGTATTTTAACTTTTTTGTTTTTATGACGTTTGATAGGTTTAAGAGGTTTACCATGTGAGTTTTGATAATCGATTAGAAGTTGGTTAAAGTTCAGTTTTTCAGGGATTTCAATAATGGGCATTTGATCAACCTGAAGTTTTCGGTAGGGTTTGTCAATCAATTTATCATGAGCTTTAAGAGTAATATGCTTACCAAGCAAAGAGCTGATGAGGAAAACAATGATTTTTTGTTGAATTTGAATGTATAACAGTAATATTTGAATTAATTTAATCAAGGTTTGCTACCCCCTTCTTTTTTTGGTGATTTGGTTTGGTTAATTCAAATATACCTTAAAAAAAAGGGGTGGCAAGTTTTAAATAAAAAAAAATTAGTAATATCAAGGGGTTATGGTCAAAAACTTAAAAAAACTTTTGACAATACGCTTTGGCAAAAAGGAGGGTAAAAATGAGTGATTCAGAAATAAGAATCAAGCCAAAAGCGGGAGCTGGAGATGTGGCCTACACAGCCTTAAAGGCAGGTCTTTCAACGATACCGGTTATTGATGGGCTAGCCGCAGAGATTTTCTCGGCAATTATTGTTCCTCCACTTTCTAAGCGGCGTAATGAATGGATAGAATCAATCGCCAAAGGTCTCAAGGCGCTAGAAGAAAAAGTTGATGATTTTAATATTGAAGCTCTTTCTCAGAACGAGATGTTCATCACAACAGTTATGCACGCGAGTCAAGCAGCGATTCGCAATCATCAAAAAGAAAAACTTGAAGCTTTGCGCAATGCGGTTCTAAATGCAGCTTTACCAAATGCTCCAGAAGAAGATATTCAACTTATGTTTCTTAACTTTGTTGATACTCTTACGCCATGGCATTTGAGAATATTGAAATTCTTTGACAACCCCCAAGAATGGGGGCGAAGAAACAGTATTACATATCCAAACTGGTCAATGGGCGTCCCATCAACCGTTTTAGAACACACCTTTCCAGAATTGAGAGGGCGACGCGATTTTTACGATCAGATTGTGAAAGACCTATTTGTTCGGGGATTAATGAACATAGAGTCTTTGCATGTTACTATGACTTCACAAGAGATGTTTGCTTCTCGTACAACGGATATGGGAAAGCAATTTATTAACTTTATTACATCACCAATTGAGAGTGATGATGAAAAACAACAAAGTTAGGAAGCCGACTTCGGCTAACATGGTGTATGCGGTTCGCTACGCTCACCAAATGCTAGGCTTTACCTCGCACTTCGCATACACCGAGAACGTTAAGTGAAATTGTGCTTAGAATGTTAATAAAGGAGCAATAGGTATGGGAAAATTAAAAATATTAGCAAGTGGGGATTCTCCACAGGCTCAAGCTCAGGCAAGGGGGAAACTGTTTGAAAAGTTGATGGCAGAAGTCCTACGACAGTTAGGTTATGAAATCGATCGCATCCCCAATATTAACTATGCAGGGATGGAAATTGACATAGAAGGGAAATCAACTACTACACATGGTTCCACTTTATGCTGAATGTAAATATTCTGAAGCAAGTATTGATTCACCTAAGTTACAAGCTTTTTTTGGAAAATATATGACACGTTGGTTTAAAGATAAACGAAGTCAAGCTTTATTTATCGCACTGCCCGGCATTAACAGCCATGCTAAGGGGTTTTATAGGGAGAACATTGAGAGTAATTCAGGCATTACGTTTCGTATTCTAGAAGAAGATGATGTGCTTGAAAAACTTTTTAGATTTACGGACATTGCGCAACCAGAAATTATTGCTAAAAACATTCCAACAAATATTGGTTCACCAGGAGATTGGTCTTTAATTTACACAGATAAAGGAATGTTTTGGGTTCAATATATTATCCCTACAGGTGGAGGAATACCTAACAAAATCGCAGTCTTTGATGCAAAAGGAAATCCCATATCAGACAGAGCAACTGTAGATTACTTAATACAACTCTACCCTGAAATTGGTGACTTTGAAATAATCACTATTGAGAATGTTACCATATCGCAGACATCAAGGGTTCAAAAAGAAGCAGAGCAAATTGTGGAGGTTAAAGGGAGTTCTACATGCTTTGAGTACCAATTCCCAGCTTCACCAGAATATTTTGTTGGCAGGCAAGAGGTTTTAAGTGAAGTGTATTCATATACAGAAGCAGTAATAGGTAAAAAAACTTCCTCCAGGGGTCTTCTATTTGAGGCTAATTCAGGATGGGGGAAAAGTTCGGTTGTTCTTGCCTGTGTGGACCGTCTCAGACAAAAGGGGCATTTTGCCATTGCTATAGACTCTCGTTCAGCATCATCTTCTCAATTTATTCTGCACGTGGTAGATTACGCTCTTTCAAAGTTTGGAGATTTTGATGGCTTGCTTTCCGAAGGGCAAATAACCAAAATAATTACAGGCTTTGAGGGTGCTGTAAAAACTCTTGTAAACATAGGACAAATTCTTGAACAACATAACAAAGTTATGTTTATATTCCTTGATCAATTTGAGAATCTCTTCTTTTCGCATGAGGCTTTGGTGAAAATTAGAGATCTATTTTTAAAAATTCAGGATGCTCAAACAAATGTGGTGTTAGGGTTTTCTTGGAAAACGGATCTTGTTGGTGTAACTAGTGAATTCCCTTATCGAATACGAGATAACATTCGAGATTCAAGCAAGCAAATAAACTTAAGTACCTTTTCTAATGTAGAAACTGATGCACTTCTAGATAAACTGAAAGAAGAATTGGGTATACGAACACTGAGGAAGGATCTTAGGTTTTTTCTTTCCGAATTTTCTCAAGGTTATCCTTGGCTGCTAAAGAAACTCTGTGCTCATGTCAAAACTCAAATAGAAAATGGTACTCCTCAGGCAGACATAGCCTATAGCCTTCTAAACATTGAGGAACTTTTCCAAGAAGACTTACGAGGTTTATCTCCGGAGGAGGAAGACGTATTACGGCGAATAGCTAAATTAGCACCAATTAGTGTTCAAGAATTGGGAGAAGAATTTAAACCTGAAGTAATTCAAAGCCTGGTTCATCGTCGGTTGTTAGTGAGAATCGGCAATAAATATGATGTGTACTGGGACATCTTCCGTGATTATTTGAATTCAAGCCGTGTTCCCGTCCAAGAAAATTATATCTTACGTACGCAGGTTGGAAGTGTTTTAAGGGCTATCAAATTGCTAGTTGAAGCGGGTGGTAACCTTTCAACTTCGGATTTCCAGGAACGTACAAATCTATCGGAGAAATCACTTTACAATGTTTTGCGAGATATGAGGTTGCTTGGTTTTATAAAAGTCGATAAAGATAATATTGCTCTCTTAATCGATCTTCCTAAAGAAACAGAAGCTTTTGAGGAAGCTTTAAGAAATCATTTGCGAGAGAGGCTTAAACGCAATCGCTTGATTTGGCGTATCTTGAAGACATTGGAAGACAGAGAAAAATTAACAATAAGTGAAGTATCAGAATTACTTGAGAATTCTTGTCCGTACATCTCCGCTACAGAAAAAACTTGGCAAACGTACGCACATAGTTTTGCAAAATGGATGCATTTTACTGTCTTGGTAATATACAATAGTAGGGAAAAGGTACTTTCTCGCTATACACTTGGAGCAACAGAAGTTCGTGACCTTCGTCCTTTCCTAGCCAAGCGACGAGGTGGGATAGTAGCTCCTCCTATTCAATTTACACCTATTGAAAGGGTAGCAATTAGACTGGTCGATGCCCGCAGGCAAGGAGGCAGAGTGAACTGGAGTGGGTTTAAAAGGAGTACTGTCAAGAAATCTCTAGTAGCTCTTGAAGAACTGGGTTTTATTCGTCGCAATCCAAGTTCTATTAGCTTGCTTCCAGATATTGAAGGTTTCGTAAACTCTCCAGAAAAGCGCCCCGAGATATTTGCAAAAGCTGCCTTAAATATACATTCATTTGCTATATTCATTGATATACTTCAAGAAAACAAAGACAAAAAGTTATCTCTTGCTGAACTTGGAATGAAACTCAAGGAAAAACTTGGCACGGATTGGAAAGAAGGTACTGCTAAAACAAATGCTAAAATAATGCTTGATTGGGCACGCCATGCAAATCTTGCACCTGGGGTTTGGTCATATAAGTGGAGAAGAAAAAGTATAATTTCTCAACCGACTTTATTTTCTGATTTTGAAAAGGAGGAGTGAAAATAATTTGGAAAGCACAACTTCACTTAACAGCGGGTATGCGGTTCGCTATCGCTCATCCAAACCTTTCGCTACGTTCAGGGCTTCGCATACCCGCGGAATGTTGTGCGCAATCAGGAGGATGGTTAAAAATGGATAGGAGTAGAATAGATCCCAAAGAATTTCAAGAGTCTATCACAAAAGAGCTGGATACTATCAGGAATAGAGTAAGAAATTTAATAGGGACTTCCCATTGGGGAGAAGAGGGGCAATATAAGGAAGCTATCTTGAAAAATGTGATAAGAAGATTTCTACCGAGCAATTTATATTGGAACAGGTTTTGTAATTAAGAGAAATAACAACGAAACTCAAATTTCTAATCAGATTGATATAATAATCTACGATAATACAATTCCCGTCTTCTTTTCAGAAGGAGATTTTGTCATTACAACATATAAAAATGTAAAAGGAATTATTGAGGTGAAGACTAAAATAAGAAATAGCGAATTGGAAGAAGTTATAAGAAAGGCAGAGGATAATGGAAGATTGATTGGAAGGGAAATATTTAATGGGATTTTTAGCTATGAGTACGACAAGAATATAGAGTCAAGAAGTGTATATCGCGCTTTAAAAAATGCAAGAGGTTATGTGAACCATATATCATTGGGGAAGGATGTGTTTATTAGATTCTGGAGAAAAGAGGATAGAAACAGATTAAATCCTCCAGTTGAGAACTGTGAAAGTGACTTTTACAATATTTATGAACTTAGAGGTTTATCGTTTTCTTACTTTATATCAAACTTACTGGAACTAACTTGTTCTTCAAAGCTTGATGATAGATGGTGGTTTTTATATCCTATCGTGGGAACTAAAGAAAGACACAGGGTGAGAACAATATGTTTGGATTGAGCCTGACTGCGCACAACAGGTGGATATGTGGTTTCGCCCTTATGGGCTACGCCCAAATTTGCCCACGAAGTGGGCAAACTTCACATATCCCCGAAACGTTATAGGGAAATTTTTAAATAAAAAATCAGCGGAGAAGCCCGCATCTTCATAAATACCAAAAAGTTCCCAGCCCTTAAACTTTCGGCTTTTAAGAAAATTTAGAAAGGATAAGAATAGAGAACAGATTTATTTTTCTTTATTGGTAAAAATTTCTTTATTTCTTATTTCCTACAACTACTTATCAATATCTTCTTTTCTAAATCTCCATTGATTAGCAATTTTCACAACAGGGATTTTGCCTTCCCTTGCCATTTTATAAAGAGTAGATTTTCCTATTTTTAGATATTTTCCGGTCTCCTCAAGGGTCATTATTTCAGAACACCCTTCCATCATGGGTTAACTCCTTTTTTGCCCGCCAAAGTTTATCACCATTTAACATCACATAATAATATATAGCAAAGAAAAGCAAAAAGTCAAGTCCATTTTCAAAAAAATTTTCTTTTTTGAGCGGGTGCGGGTGGGCTTATTATCATTCCAAAATAGGAGAAAGAGAAATTTTTATTTTCCCGCCTTCTCCCTTGTGTGGGTGAGACGGAAGGATGTTCTGAAAGAGTTTGAAACAGCTATTAAAATTGCTCCCCTAATTGACGGCTCTTTCAAAATTTGAATAGGGTCTTTTTGGGTAAGTTCTGGAAATTCAAGAAATTCAACATCTATCCTGAATCCGTGACACTTTTTTAAATTTAGTACTTTCTGAACTTTTTTCTAGACATCTATGAGACAAAATACAGCAATAAAGTAATTTGATTATTAATAAATATATATTACTATTTTATTAGCCTTAAAAAAGACAATAAAATACTACCTCTTTCCGAAATCTATAAAAGATCCAGAAAAAGTTAATTTCTAACTTTATCTGCTTGTTATATATCAACAATAAGATATATTTACATGATTATACTGCAAAAAGCTAATTTTTCGCTTCATAAAGAAATTTTTCGAACCATCTAAAGTTCGACTGAAATCTTACTAAGATGGTTTAACGAAAAATTTCTATGTCGTTCAAAATTAGCTTTTTGTAGTATGATCATAGTATATATAAAATTAAAAGTGAGGTTATCAAGTTTGTCATGAATCCAATTAAGAGCTATGATTTTAACATAAAGTTATATAAATATTATATTATTTTATCCAGGGCCCTATTTATATGGCCAATAATGGTGGTTTTTTTAAGGAGTAAGGGCTTATATTTTACCGAAATCATGTTGTTGAATTCAATAAGTGGTTTTTTAACATTAGTTTTTGAGGTTCCGACAGGAGTATATGCTGATAAAGTGGGAAGGAAAAACAGTGTTATAATAGGATTATTCTTTAACATACTTAGTTTTTTAGTTTTTGTATTGACAAATGATTTTAAAATTTTACTTTTATCCAGTCTTTTTGGAGCCTTATCAGATGCTTTTATTTCAGGTGCAGATTCGGCATTACTTTATGAATCAATGAAATACGCTAATAGATTAGAGGAGTATGATAAGACTATTTCTAATATTCATTCATTGTGTTTTTATGCTTCAGCAATAACAGCTATAACTTCCAGTTTACTTTATGATTTAAATAAGTACTTTCCTATGTATTTATCAATTATATTTTTAACAGTTGCTATGATCATTAGTTTTTCTTTTAAAGAACCTCCGAAAGAAGAGAAGAAATCTGCTGAAGTTAAATTGGATATAAAGACTCAGTTTGTATCGTATTTTCAACATATACAGGAAAGTTTCAAATATGTTTATAGTAACAGGGATGTACTGTATACAATATTTTTGTACTTTATTTTTATGTTATATATTTCAAATATGAACTATCTTTCACAACCTTATATGCAAGACATTGGAATTCCCGTTATTTATTTTGGAATAATCTTTTTTGTGTTTAATATTATTGCAGCAAATTCAGCAAAGTTAAGTCACCTCTTTAAAAATCGTTTTAAAGATACTTCATTTAACATAATAATTATCCAAATGGTTATATGTTTTCTTTTGCTAGGTTTGACACGTAATTGGTATGGTGTATTATTATTGATGTTCGGTAGAATAGCTACAGGATTGACATGGCCATTATTGGATAGTCGCTTAAATAATCAGATACCATCTAAGCAGAGAGCAACTATAATTTCTCTTAAAAGTTTTGTTGTTAGTTTATCTTTTGTGATTTTTGATCCGATTATTGGATTTTTGATAGATTGTTTTAATATTTTTACGACATATTTAATTTTGGGTGTATCATTATTATCGGTCTATATTGTTGTTAAGCTAACTGGAATAAGACGTATAAAATCTAAGTTCTTCAGGTTGAAAGAGCAATTAAGATAATAAAAACATCCAAACCAGAAGAATTTGTTAAAGCATTTAAGGAAGCATAAATACTTGAAAAATGTCGTCATAACCATATTGTTGATGTTAAAAATGCTGATATAGAATTTATTAATTCTCAACCTAAAGCGTTTATTGTTATGGAATATTTGCAAAAAGGGTCAGTTCAAAAGTATCTAGAAGAAAATTTTATTTCTGTAAAAAGTGTTGTCAGTTTGTAACGGGAGCACTTTGGGGAAAGCTAAAATTGAGAGTTTACAACCAAATTTTTATTTTAAAGGAGCATTCCTGTAATAAATAAATTTGGAGTTAGATAAAAAAAGGAGAATGCTTAGTATGCGGTTTAGAACTATCAGAAGACGAATTGAAAGTACTCAGGTTGTTGGAATAACTGCAATGGCGGCTAACAGCGGGTATACGGTTCGCTATCGCTCATTCAAATGCTCGGCTTTGCCTCGCACTTCGCATGCCCGCAGAACGTTATCTGAAATGCTATTGTATTTCTTAGAATTAAGGGGAGATTTAATTGGGAGAGAAAAACTTAGCTAAGAAAAAAGTCCTTTTTATAGTATATATCATTTTTTTAGCTTATCTAATAATGCTAGTAATATATCCTTTTTTTCATGAATTAGGGCATCTAATGTCTGCAAAATTTTTTGGTGGAAAAATTAACGGTATGAAATTAGCTTTTTTTCAAGCAAAAGCTTTTTTTCAAGGTACATTTAATTCATTTCAATCAGCAATAATTCATATTTCTGGTTTTGCTTTACCATTTATAATTTGGTTAGTTTTTATTTTGATTGTACCAAAGAAAGCACATCCTTTATTTGAAATTTTTAAAATATTATTTTCGGGAACAGTTATAGGGTCTATGTTAGCTTGGATTGTTATACCAATTATATTTGAATATAAGAAAGCACCAGTTGGTGATGATGTAACAAGATTTATGGAGAAAATAAATGTGAGTGGCTTCTGGATAAGTGGCATTTTTTTAATAATATTTTTATTTAGTATATTTCTTTTTATGAAGAAACTAGGAGATATTAAAGATATCTTTAAATAAAAAATGTAACAAGGTAGCACTTCAGATAACATGATATTTCCGTAACGCCTAGTGGCTACCCTACGGGATGCCCTCTGTCACAAAGCTTGCAGTGAGCTAAGTTAGTGAGGGGCAAGCTTTGCACCAGGCCTTTGGCACAGGCACATCGAAAATACCCGGAACGTTAGCCGAAATTGGCTTTTAGGAGGGGGATTTATGCCACAAGAAATGAGATTATGGAAAATTGAATCTAATGACAGATTGAAGGAAATTAACATATCTAGATTGGATTTAGAAGAAAGAATAGAAAATTGGCTTGAAAATGATATTAGTATGATATCAGATAACCTATTGGTTATTGGTCGTCAAGTTAAAACGGATTATGGTAAATTTATTGATCTTCTTTGTTTAGATATTAATGGAGATGCCGTAATTATTGAACTTAAACGAGATAAAACCCCTAGAGATGTAATAGCCCAGGTATTAGATTATGCAAGTTGGGTTAAAGAATTATCTAATAAAGAAATAACAGACATAGCTAATAAATATTTATCTAAAAAAAACATGGTTTTGGATGAGGCATTTGAAAACAAATTTAATATAGAGTTGCCAGATGTTTTAAATGAAAATCATAAAATGTTTATAGTAGCATCTGAAATGGATAGTAGTACCGAGAGAATTATTAATTATCTTTCTGGCGAATATGGTATAGGTATAAATGTAATAACATTTCAATATTTTCAAGATGAAAATCAAAATGAATATATAGGAAGAGTATTTTTAATTGAACCAGAACAAGTAGACTATAATATTAAAATTAAATCTGGTAGTAAAAGGAGAAGGAATTTATCTTTTGAAGAATTAGAAAAAATGGCTGAAGATAATGGAGTTTTAGAACTATACAAAAATCTTACGGGTAGGTTACAACATTACTTTGATAGGCAAAGTTCCACTATGAGTTCTACAACCTTTATAGGAAAAATGGAAGGAAGTAATAAAACTATACTGGGTGTATATCCAGAGAAAAGTAGTAGTGAAAAAGGTTTATATTTTTCAATATATATAGAAAGATTAGCCAAATATCTTAATGTAAGTAGAGATGAAATAATAAATCACTTACCAAAACGGTTCAAGGAAAAGAATTTAAAAGAAGCATGGTCCGGAGGCCCATTAATGTTATCAGGCTTTCTTAAAGATAATAATGAAATTAATAATTTTATTGATTGGATTGAAGAGATAAAAAAATAAGCTAATTTCGGCTAACAGGGTATTTCCTCTACGGCCTGTTGGCCTGCCTAACGGACATGCTCTTTGTCATAAAGCTTGCAATAAGTGAGGTGAGTGTGGGAGAGGGCAAGTTTTACGCCAGACCTGACGGTACGGGCACGTTGGAAATACCCAGAACGTTAGGCGAAATCATCTTTTCATTTTTGAGGTGTTAAATATGAAAAGGAGAAAAGATGATGTCAAGAATTTTGTGTAAATGAATTCTCAAGATCTATAACGCTCTTTGAAAAGTTGTTGTAATTGTTCTTTAGCACTTAAAAAACCTTTCATTTTTTGGTTACTCCATTTGGTATTATAATCAATAACTTTCAAGTAAATAATCTTCTCAGCTGCTGTCTCAGTTGGTAAGCTGTTAACTGGATTTAACCTTTTACGAAGCTCTTTAATAGCTCTTTTTATCCAGTTGGTAGTATAGATTGCCTTACGAATCTCAGATGGATACTTATAGAAGGTCAGAAGTTCGTTTTATTCATTCCACCAACTTTGAGTAATTTTAGGGTAGATTTGTCCCCATTTATCGCAAAATTCCTTTAATGCCTTTTTGGCATACTCCGTGTCAGGAGCATTATAAATGGTTTTTAAATCTTCTATTATTTCATTCAAATGCTTTTTACGTACTTTGGTTATAGTGTTTCTAACTCTATGTACAATACACCGTTGTACGTCGGCTTTAGGATAAACTTTGAGAAATGCATCTTTTAATTCCGAAAGACTATCCATGACACCCAATAAAACTTCTTCCAGTCCCCTGGACTTTAAGTTTAACAAAACTTCTTCCCAGAGAGCAGAAGATTCTGAAGCGCCTATATAGAAATCAAGAATCTCTCTATAACCTTCTTCATCGATGCCAATGCTCATATATACAAGTTCATTGTCAACATACTCACGAAGCAACTTTACACTCATACCATAAATGTATAGAACGCTTAACGTCTTTTGAATTTTCGTTGATGTCATTTATTCAGTTCTTCTAAAGCAACATCTGTTAAATTGCTGACAGAGGATGCGCTATATTTGGTATCGTACATTTTTTCAATAGTTTCAGCAATATCTCTGGCACTGAGACCTTTGGCATACATGTTAATGATCATTTCTTCTAACCAATTGTCACAACGCTGATGAGGCTCAAAAAGAACAGTTTTAAATTCACCATTTCGATCTCGTGGCATCTTTAAATCCTAAATATTACCATATTTAGTTTTAAGGTTGCGAGTATAATAACCATTGCGACTATTACCTGAATTTTTACTTTTAGGGTCATATTTTTCATAGTTTAAAAACTCAATCAGTTCAGCCTTGAGGAGTTTTTGAATAAATTCCTTAATCAAATCAGTTAATAAACTATCTAAATCTAATTGACCTGTCAATAACTTTTGAAGTATAAAGTGGAATTCTCCTTTAGGTTGAGATTTTTGTTAGGCAAACAATTACTTCAACCTTTCAAAGAGGATTCCCTTTTTTTATTTATGTGAGATCTCACAAAAGCCATCTATACAAAATATTATACACTACTCATAGAAATTTTTCGTTAAACCATCTTAGTGAGATTTTAGTCGAAATAAGGCCTTATCACAGAATGTGATGAGCTAATCAGGGGCCAGGATGGCCCATTGATTAGTGTGCCTTATTTCGGCTGAAATCGAACTTTAGATGGTTCGAAAAATTTCTTCATGAAGTGAAAAATTAGCTTTTTGCAGTAAAATCATATCTTCTTTTGAGAAAAAGTAATCCCCTGTTATTAATATGTGGATGAATGGTGCCTTAAGGGCACTTTTTTTCTTTATATGAATCACCAATTCATAAATTTAAGAATAAGATAATAAAAAAGGTGGTGATTTATAATGATCATAAAATATCTATCCATAATTCGGGATGTTCTTCACTTAATTTTAATAGGAATTACTATTGTAGAACGTCCAGGTGAAGGGCCAACAAAGAAAAAAGAAGCAATCCAACTCATACAGAATCTTGCAGGAGATTTTCTACCAAATTGGATTATTAGAATTCTCTTAAATGAAACCACATTAGGTATTCTGATTGACTATATTGTAAATAGATTGAACAAAGAAGAGATTTTTATTCACTCTAAAGAATAAAAACTGTTTCCCATTTAGGAAACAGTTTTTTTTATAAAAAAATTTGAAAAATTAAAGGGTTTATCGAAGAGAAGACGAAGAAATACTAAAGAAGGGGGATTGAATTTATGTCAAAAAAAGAAATAAAGAAAGATTTAATAAATCGTATTCGAACTATTAAGGGACACCTTGGTGGAATTGAGAAAATGATTGAAGAAGGTAAAAGTTGTGAACAGATTCTAATTCAGATTAATGCTGTTAAAGCTGCAATGAATAAAATTGGAATGGCAATAATAGAAAATTATACAGAAGAATGTATAATGGATGCAATAAATTCACCGGAAAATTTGCAGAAGAAAGTTAGAGATATTATTGAAAGTTTAGTTAAATTCTCTAGATAAATCATGAAATCATAATCAGGTTCATATATTTTGATAAAAAAATTATAGACTCAAAAAAAGGGGTTTTAAAGGTTTTTTTTATTTTATTTTTAACAAATTAAGAAAAAAAAGTTGATATTATAATTTGCCAACAAAATAATCTACAAAGGGTATTAAACATAAAAAAATGAAATGATCTTGTTTAGATAAAGAGACATTGATTTTACTAATTTTTTATGTTAAAATAAAAGTATCTAATTTTTACAAATGAAAGGAAATCATATTTAAAAATGGAGGGGTGTTTTTTCTGGGGGGGATATAATGCGTGAAAAGATTAAGCAGCTTTTAAAAAAGTATAATGCCATTGGAAGAAAGAAACTTTATAAGGAGAGAAAATATGAAGAGGCTCTTGAATATATAATTAGAGCTATTCAATGTGCAGAATTGTTAGATGATTGGGATGGAATTGTACAGAACAGATTATTATTGGGACATGTTTATCTTAATTCAATGAAAGATTTAAATTATGCTGCTGAAATTTATACTAAAATTTTAAAAATGTTTGAAGAAAAACAATCTGAAGAAGTAATAGAAAAGAGTGAAGAGTATTTTAAATGTAAATATGCTTTAGCAAGAACTCTACGCAAATTGGGAAAGCTAGATCAAGCGATTTCTATTTTAGAGGATATTGAATCAAAATTCCATGATAATGAAACCAGAATTAATGTTTTTAATGATCTAGGTTTAACTTACTGGCGTAAAGCCAGTGTAACACAAAATAAAATTTATTTAGATGAAGCAATTCGGATTTATGATCTTGCGATTGAGCTATGTAATGAGGAAGTTTTACATAAATCAAAAGCTATGGTTTTAAATAATAAGGGAATGGCCTATTATGATCAACAACAATATGACCTGGCTATTAATACTTTTAATGAAGCTTTATCTTTAACTAATGATGAATTTTATATTGCTTGTATAAGTAATGAAATTGCTAAAACCTATTTAAAACTGGGTAACTTTCATATGGCTAAAAAGTTTATTAACAAAGCTAATCAAATTCTTTTAGATTATGATGAAAAGGCCGGTGAAATTGAACTATTACGGAACCTGGCTATTGAAGGATTATACCAGAGGAAGATAGGTAATTTTGAAGATGCCGTAAATTACTTCGAAATGGCAGCAACGAAATTAGAAGATAGAGAATTAAAAATAGAAGCTGCCGAAACTTTTCATCAGTTATCTCTTATGCTAAAAGAGCGTGGTGATATTCGTTCTGGTCGCTATGCGCTTAAATTTGAGGAATTGGCAAAAGAGATTGAAGAACAGGAACAAAGGTTAATTTCAAGTTAGTAATACTTTTATAATAATGAAAGGGGGAAGTTGTAATGGGGAGGGTATTTAAAGGTCTAGTATTGATGTTGGGAGTTTTCCTGTTGGTCTGGTTGCCATGTGCTTTCGCTAATGGTCCTATTGAAGAGCCATTAGCACTTAGTGGACCAATTGAGCAGCCGATGGAACTTGACGGACCAATTGAGCAGCTAATAGGATTTGACGGACCAATTGGGCAGCCAATGGAACTTGGTAGATTAATTGAGCAGCTAATAAGACTTGGCTGGCCAATTGAGCAGCTAATAGGACTTGGCGGTCCGATTGAGCAACCAATGATGCTAGAAGGTCCGATTGAGGAACCAATTCAATAAACATAAAATAAAAGATACACCTTTAATAAAGGTGTATCTTTTTAATGTTTATCATTCCACAAAATAAGCTGTAGTGTTTAGATAAAGAGGTTAACATTGGATTCCTCGGCTGCTCCTAGATAATTTGCAACTCCACCAATTTCTACACCATCGATTAACTCTTCTTTTTTAATACCCATTACATCCATTGACATTTGACAGGCTACAAGGCGAACACCTGCCATTTTTGCCTGGCCAATTAAGGCTTCTAAGGAATCAACACCTTTCTTTTTCATAACATAACGAATCATTTTTGGACCAATACCCATCATGTTCATTTTTGAAAGACCGAGTTTTTTGCTTCCCCTGGGCATCATCATACCGAACATTTTATCTAAAAAGCCTTTTTTAACTTTTACTTTTTGATTTTTTCTTAGAATATTTAATCCCCAGAAGGTAAAGAACATGGTAACTTTACGTCCCATTGAAGCAGCACCGTTAGCGATAATAAAGGAAGCAATGGCCTTATCCAGATCTCCACTGAATATAATTATAGTTTTATCCTGCGGTAGATTTGTCACCTGATTTGTCATTTCCTGATTCTTTCCACCACCTTTTTGAATATATGCAATAAAACAGTTATCGGTTTTTTCTTGTTTGAGCAATTTATTACCAGTACGTTTGCACCAGGCAGGGATGTCGGTAACAAAACCAGGGTCTGTAGCCCTTACTTCAAGAACCTGACCATCTTTTAAATGTTTCATCTTTTGATAGACCTGCATAATTGGTCCAGGACATTGAAGGCCGCAGGCATCTAATTTAACTGTTTCCTGTGTTGATATTACAGCTTCTTTTGCGTTGACGGTTTCTTTCTCTACAACATTACAGCAGGAAGAACCGGATGTTGAGTTAGTTGAATCATTTTGAAGGTTCAATTCCTTAATTACGGTTTTATAGGTCTTATAGCCACCACTTAAATTTTTGACTTTAGTAAAACCGTGTTGTTTAAGAATTCGGCTAGCAATATAGCCACGCAAACCAACCTGACAGTAAATAATAATTTCTTTATCTTTAGGTAATTCATTTAAGCGATCTCTTAATTCATCGACAGGAATGAGAATAGCACCCTCAATAGCTCCTAAATTCCATTCCATTTTTGTTCTTACATCGACGAGAACAGATTTATTAAGATCTAGTTTAGGAATTTCATGCCAATGGATGATGTCAGTATCCCCATTGATAATATTACCTGCAGCATAGCCAGCCATGTTAACAGGGTCTTTAGCAGAGGAGAATGGTGGAGCATAGGCCAATTCTAATTCTTGTAAGTCAAAGACGGTCTTACCGAAGCGGATTGCGGTTGCCAATACATCAATCCGTTTATCAACACCTTTATAACCGACAATCTGGGCTCCTAAAAGTTTGCCTTCGGGAGTAAAGAGTATCTTTATTGACATAGGGATTGCACCTGGATAATAACCGGCATGAGATCCAGAGTGAGTAATGGAAGCTATATATTTAATTCCTTCACGCTTTAGAGTTTTTTCATTGGCACCTGTTGATGCTACAGTAAGATCGAAGACTTTGGCAATGGCCGTACCTTGAGTTCCTTTATAAGTTTCTGGACGTCCAGCGATATTATTGGCAACAATACGTCCTTGTTTATTGGCTGGCCCAGCCAATGGAATTAATGTATTCTTTTTTGTAATGAAATCTTCAACTTCAATAGCATCACCAATAGCGTAAATGGATGGATCAGAAGTTTGTAAATATTCGTTTACTTTAATACCGCCCCGTTTACCCAGTTCAAGACCACACGATTTAGCAAGGGTTGTATCGGGACGAACACCGATGGCTAAAATAACTAAATCAGCAGTGATCTCTTTACCGCTTTGAAGAGTGACCTGGACCTGACCGGACCGGTCTTTGAAAGATTTGACACCATCTTTCAGGATTAAATTGACATTTTTGGAGCGAATATGCTCATGAACAATGGCAGCCATTTCAAAATCAAGGGGAGCCATTACCTGGTCGGCCATTTCCACTATAGTTACATTAAGACCTCTGTGATGCAAGTTTTCTGCCATTTCAAGACCAATAAATCCACCACCCACAACAATAGCTGATTTTGGTTTTTTGTTGTCAATATATCCCTTAATTTTATCCATATCCGGAATATTGCGTAATGTGAAAATATTTGGATGATCTATGCCGGGAATGGGTGGTTTAACAGGGTTAGCGCCGGGTGAGAGTATTAAATAATCATAGCTTTCAGTATAAGTCTCACCTGTTTTGTGATTTTTAATTTTTACAACTTTATTTTCACGATCAATAGCAATAACTTCATTAAGAACTCTGACATCAATATTAAAACGTTTTTTCATAGCTTCAGGAGTCTGAACCAGAAGTTTGCTTCTTTCAGTGATTACTTCACCAATGTGATATGGGAGACCACAATTGGCAAAGGAGATATGCTCGCCGCGTTCCAGTAAAATAATTTCTGCGTTTTCATCAATTCGTCTAAGCCTAGCAGCAGCACTGGCTCCACCGGCTACACCACCAACAATGACAACCTTTTTACCCATTTAAATAATACCCCCTTTTATTTATATATTGTAATATTACGATATATTTTTGATAAAAAAACATTAAGTCTTGTTAACAAGACTTATTTTATTTCTCAAAAAGGGCTTTAATGATCTTTCTGGCATCTTTATTAACAACAGAATAGTTAATTTTGACTCCTTCACGTTTTCCTTCAATAATTCCTGCTGCTTTAAGTTTGGTTAGATGTTGAGAAATAGTAGATTGTGGAATTTCAAGACATGATTGCATTTTGGTTACATTACAAAATTCTGTTTCGATAAGCCCTTTCACAATACATAGGCGAACAGGATGAGCCAGGGCCTTTAAAATTTCACTTTTAGCTTCTAAAATTTCCATTTGATTTGTTAAATCTTGCACGAAAAACAACCTCCCAAACCCTGCTTATATTATAATATTACAATAAATTAATGTATCTGTCAAATTCTTTTTTTAAAATTTACAATTAAAAGAACGGAAATTAGCAGAATAAATGAGATTAAATACAAAAAGAAGTATTAAAGCTTGATTTTAATAAAAGATTTTACTGCAAAAAGCTAATTTTGAGCGCTATAGAAATTTTTCGTTAAACCATCTTACTTAATGAAATTGAAAAAGAATGGCCTCATATGAGGGGGTGATGAGCTAATCAAGGTTCAGGAGGGCTTAAATAAACAAAGATTTTAAATTCACTGAAAATTTAGAGGAAAAAGAAGACTTATATCTAATATATATTTAGAGAAATATTCATCGATGTATAAAAATTAAATAAAGGAGTGATTTATTTTGGCAAAAGTGAGGGTTATTAGCTGGGGTTTAGGTGCAATGGGCCAGGGAATGGCTAAATTAATTTTATCCAAAAAAGGAATGGAACTCATAGGAGCTATAGAACGTGATCCTCAAAAAATCGGTAAAGATGTAGGTGAACTTTTGGGCCAGGAGAAGATTGGTATAGAGATTAAATCCAGTCTAAGTGAAGCATTAGCAAATAAAGAAGCAGATTTACTTCTTATTGCTACCAGTTCCTTTACAAAAGAAGTATTTCCCCAAATCAAAGAGGGTATTGAAGCTGGTTTGAATGTAATTACCATCGCTGAAGAGATGTCTTATCCTGAAGCTCAAGAACCTGAATTGGCGGCTGAAATTGATAGATTGGCAAAAGAAAAGGGAGTAACTGTTCTGGGTACCGGTATTAACCCAGGTTTTGTACTGGATACATTAATTCTTGCTTTAACTGGTGTATGTCTGGATGTAAAAGAAATTAGAGCAGCCCGGATTAATGATTTATCACCATTCGGTCCAACTGTAATGAGAACCCAGGGTGTAGGTACTACTCCTGAAGAGTTTGAAGCTGGTCTAAAATCTGGCGAAATTGTAGGTCATATTGGATTTAAAGAGTCTATTACTATGATTGCTTCCAGAATGGGTTGGGAATTGGATGAGATTGAAGAGATAAGAGAACCTATTATTTCCAATGTTTATCGTGAAACTCCATACGTAAAAGTTGAAAAAGGTCAGGTAGCAGGTTGCCGTCATATAGCTTATGGAAAGAAAAACGGTAAAACATTGATTACTCTTGAACATCCTCAGCAGATTCATCCCCATCTGGAAGGTGTTGAAACAGGTGATTATATTGAAATCATTGGTGATCCACATATTAAATTGGCTATTACTCCAGAGATTCCTGGCGGTAAAGGAACGATGGCCTGTGCTGTAAATATGATTCCTGCTGTAATCAATGCAGAACCTGGCCTGGTTCATATGTCTGAATTACCAGTACCTGCATATATCGCCCGGGATTTGAAAAACTTAATACAGGATAAATAAGATCAAAAAGGGGGTTTTTGGGTATGAAAGTACCCAAAGGAACATGGGTTCAGATTCGTCAAATTGTCCTTAAGCCAGAAGAGCGTGCCCCTCAGGTGCCCAATGATACTAAAAAAGTACCCCTGGAATTGAGGGTTAAAGGATTTTTAGAAGAAGATGCTTCCATTGGTGATGAAGTGACCATTACAACTTTGATTGGTCGTAAATTAAAAGGACGTTTAGAGGCTGTGAATCCGCGCTATGAGCATGATTTTGGTGAGCCCATTCCTGAGCTTTTGACCATTGGTCAAAAGCTGCGTCAATTTCTCTTTGAGGAGGAATAGAGCTAATGAAGGATATGAGTTATGAAAAGGTGATGGAGCGGAAAAATGAGATTATGAAACAGGCGATTGGGATTGATTATGGTAAGTTTGAATTAACCTCCATTGCCTTTGACTATGAGCGAATGATGGAAGAAGTAGGCTATAGTTTGGATGAAATCCGGCGAATTCAAAAGGAAACTGGGGTAGGAAATACTCCTTTACTGGAACTTAAGAATATAACCCGTCTGGTACGTAAAACTGCCAGACCGGGGTACGGTGCCCGGATTTTCATAAAAGATGAAGCCTGTAACCCATCAGGAAGTTTTAAAGCGCGCAGAGCATCTGTTTCTGTATATCATGCTCAGAAGCACGGTTATAAAGGAGTTGTAGCTGCCACTAGTGGTAACTATGGTGCTGCTGTTGCTTCTCAGGCAGCTATACGAGGTTTAAAATGTATCATTGTTCAGGAGGTTTTTGATAGTACAGGTTTAGGTCAACCTGAGATTTTGGAAAAGGGACGTAAATGTGAGGCATATGGTGCTGAGGTTTTACAGTTAAGTGTAGGCCCTGAACTATTTTATACTTTTTTAAGAGTGTTGGAAGAGACTAGGTATTTTAATGCTTCTTTGTACACACCTTTTGGGATTGCTGGTGTAGAGACTCTTGGTTATGAAATAGTAGAGGAGATTCGTGAACGGGAAGGGCGGGACCCGGATGCTATCGTGATTACCCATGCAGGAGGCGGAAATCTAACAGGAACGGCCAGAGGTGTATTAAAGGCAGGAGCTAAAGATACAAAGATTATCGGAGCCAGTGTGAATTTAGTCGGTTTGCATATGGCCAGTGATAAAGCTTTTAATCGGAAGTCTTTTACCACAGGTCATACCGGATTTGGAATGCCATTTGCCACCTGGCCAGATAGAGCGGATGTACCTCGGAATGCGGCCCGGGCATTGAGGTATATGGATAGGTATGTAACTGTTACACAAGGAGAGGTATTTTATGTAACCGAAGCTTTAGCTCAATTGGAGGGACTGGAACGGGGACCAGCGGGGAATACTTCTCTGGCAGCAGCTATTTCTATTGCCCGGGAAATGAGAGAAGATCAGATTGTGGTGGTTCAGGAAACCGAATATACTGGAGCTGGTAAACATCCGACTGCCCAGTTAACTCTGGCCAAAAAAATGGGTATAGAAGTACGGCTGGGTAATCCAGCAGATGATAAACCAGGTGAAAGGATCATTATCCCTGAGCATCCTGCCCAGATTAAAGCTAAGGATGTGGATATGGATAAGGTACGTAGATCTTATTTAAAGAATGTGATAGAAAAGACCGGTGTAACTTCAATTAATGATGTAGAATTAGCTTTTCTTGCTGCTGAAGTTAAAGAGAGTGAAGAATATGTAAAACAGGTTATGCAGGAATTAGGAGTAATAGTTAGTTAAATGTTGTGATAGGAGGAAGGATTGTTGGAAGTAAAATTTTATTCATTAAAGGAAATACCTTTAGAAAAGATGCTGTATGCTGTGATAATGGCCAGATTTAAAGGAAAATGGATTTTTGTTCAACATCGGAACCGGAATACATGGGAATTACCTGGAGGGCGGGTCGAACCAGATGAATCTGTTTTTGATTGTGCTGGTCGTGAATTAATGGAAGAGACAGGAGCAATTAAATTTGCCCTTTTTCCTGTGGCTATCTATTCTGTTATAGAGGATAGTTCAAAGGAAAGCTATGGAATGCTCTTTTTTGCTGATGTTCATGAGTTAGGGCCATTACCAGCGGAATCTGAAATGGCACAACAGAAGCTGTATTTGGAATTACCGCAAAAGCTGACATATCCTGAGATTATACCCCCTTTATTTTATCGGACATTGGAATTTATTATAAAACGGGGAATTTAAGTTAACAGGAGGTTGAGGAAATATGGCAGAGGAAAGACGGGATGATTTTCAAGAACGTCGTAAACATCTGGCTAATTTAAGTGATGAAGAACTTCATCAACGTTTCTGGGAGTTGGCGGAGAAGATTGTCGATCCGCTGATAGATCTGGCTTATAAGCATACTTCCCCATCTATTGAGAGGTCTGTGCTTCTAAGGATGGGTTTGAGTAGTCTGGAAGCTAAGGACCTGGTACAGATGATCTCTGAAAGAGACCTATTAGGTAAAGGTGCAGGACATATTGTCTGGAAAATTGCAAAAGAAAAAGGCTTAGGAATCCGTGAAGCAGGTCAGGCTTTAATTGAGGGTAAATATTGGGATGATGTAGAGGCAATCTTTAGAGGAGGTGGAAAGTGATGAAGTTAGATCCAAATAAAAAGATTAATATTGATGAACTGTTGCAGGATCTGGAAAACTATAGGCCGCGGCGTAAAGGCTGGACCTGGCGTAAAAAAACAGATAAGCCAGTAAAAAAAGGACCTTTTACTTACTATCAGGTATCTGAAGATTTAAAAAATAGTATTCCATTACCTGCTGCCAAAAGCTTTGGCAATATTGATCCACAACCTGATTGTGTTATTACTACAGAGATTGCTTCCGGTAGATTTGAAGATGATATTCGTCGAATGCGGATGGCTGCCTGGCATGGTGCAGACCATATAATGGTTATCAGAACAATGGGCCAGAGCCATTTCGATGGTTTAATTGAAGGTACTCCAGAAGGAGTTGGTGGTGTACCCATAAGTCGTAAGCAGATTAGAGCCAGCCGGAAAGCTCTGGATATGATTGAAGATGAAGTAGGTCGGCCGATTAATTTCCACTCTTACGTCAGTGGTGTAGCGGGGCCAGAGGTAGCTACTCTTTTTGCTGAAGAAGGAGTAAATGGGGCTCATCAGGACCCGCAATATAATGTTCTTTACCGGAATGTAAACATGATTCGTTCCTTTGTAGATGCAGCGGTAGCTAAAAAATTAATGGCAGGGGCTAATATGCTCCAGATTGATGGTGCTCATAATGCCAATGCCACTGCACGTGAAGCATGGAAGGTTATGCCTGAACTTTTAGTTCAGCACGCAATAAATTCGATGTTTTCTATAAAGGCTGGAATGAAGAAAGAGAATATTGCTCTTTCAACTGTACCACCAACAGCTCCTCCGGCACCATGTATGAGGTTAGATTTACCTTATGCAGTTGCTTTAAGAGAACTTTTTAAAGGGTTTAAATTTAGGGCCCAGATGAACACCAAATATATGGAGTCCTGTACCCGGGAAGCTACTGTAACCCATGTGCTAAATCTGATGATTTCACGGTTAACTTCTGCTGATATACAAAGTACCATTACCCCTGATGAAGGGCGAAATGTGCCCTGGCATTATAATAACATCCATGCTATCAATACTGCTAAACAGGCATTAATTGGTATGGATGGTTTAATGGAGATGATTGAACTTAAAAAAGATGGATATCTCCGTGAAAAGGTAAGAGAAATTAAAGAAAGGGCTGTTCTCTTCTTAGAAGAAATTTTAGAAAAAGGCGGATATTTCAAGGCAGTAGAAGATGGCTTTTTTGTAGATTCTGGTTATTATCCTGAGCGAAATGGTGACGGAATTTCCCGTCAAATTGATGGCGGTGTAGGTGCTGGTACTGTTGTACCGCGGGATGATGATTATATGGCACCGGTCTGTGACCATTTTGGTTACAATAACCTGCCTGAAAATATTGAAAATCCCTGTGATTTGATTGATGGATGTACTCTCTGTAAACCAGAAAAGATTGTCTTTATTGATGAACTTGACCCAGAGGATAATGTTTATAAACGTTTAGAGAAAACAAAGGGTGTTCGCGGTGATGATTGTCTGATTAAACCGGAGGTAGAATGGGCCGGTGATGGTTGGGTAAATATAGTTCTCTTCTTACCTGTAGAAGAACGGATTGCAGAAGCAGCAGCTTTAGAGATAGCAAAGAAGATGGGCTTAAAGAATGTAGAAGTAATTCATAAACAGCAAATGCATCCATCTGAAGGTACTTTTCTTGAGGTCAAAGGTCAGATAGAGTTTACCATTGATCCAAAAGAACTGGTAATTCCAGAAGAAGAAGAATTATTGGATGATGATACAATTAGAGCCAATATTAAGGCAAAACCAATGCGCGTTGTTGCTGCAACTGTTGGGGAAGATGAGCATTCTGTAGGTATGAGAGAGATTATTGATATTAAACATGGTGGTATTGAAAAATATGGTATTAAGTGTACCTATCTGGGAACTTCTGTACCCATCGAAAAAGTTGTAAATGCCGCCATTGAAGTGAATGCAGAAGCAATTCTTATCAGTACCATTATTACCCATAATGATGTTCACCGTACAAATATGAAGAAACTTCACGATCTCTGTGTAGAAAAAGGAATCAGGGATAAAGTCTGTCTGATTGCTGGCGGTACTCAGGTGACCAATGATATTGCTATTGAGTGTGGTATGGATGCTGGTTTTGGTCGCGGTACTAAAGGACATCATGTAGCAAGCTTCCTTGTTAAACATCGTATGGAGAAAAAGAAGTAATCTAAGGCTCATTTAAAATCATGGTCTGGTGATAATGCCAGGCCTTATTTTCAAATACCTGATTTTAAGAGAGGGAGATATTAATGAAGGTAGATGTATTAGTTGCTGAGATTGGAAGTACAACTACAGTAGTTAATGCTTTTACAGATTTACATACTCCTGATCCCATTTTTCTGGGTCAGGGCCAGGCGCCAACAACAGTGTTAGAGGGAGATGTTACTATTGGTTTAAATAACGCTATTGAGGATTTAAAGGCCAATCTGGGGGTTTTAGAGCTGACCTGGGGAGAGATGCACGCCACCAGCAGTGCCGCTGGAGGCCTGAAAATGACTGTTCATGGTCTGGTATATGATATGACCGTTAAAGCAGCGAGAGAGGCTGCTTTAGGTGCTGGAGGTGTTATTAGAGAAGTTACGGCAGGCCGGATAAAAGAACGGCACTTAAAAAAGATTTTAAAGATTAATCCCAATATAATTCTTCTGGCTGGAGGTGTAGATTACGGAGAAGAAGAAGTCATCCTGGATAATGCGGAAATGCTGGCAAAGCTGGAACTTGATGTACCAGTTATCTATGCAGGAAATAAAGCGATTCAGGAAGATGTAAAAGAGATTTTAGAAGATGGAGGAAAAAAGGTATTTATAGTTGATAATGTCTATCCCAATATTGATGAGTTTAATATTCTCCCTACCCGCAGGGTTATTCAGCAGGTATTTGAAGAACATATTGTCCGTGCACCAGGGATGTCTAAGATTAAGGATTTGATTGATGGGCCAATGATGCCCACTCCGGGTGCTGTGATGGAGGCAGCTCAACTATTATATGACCATATTGGTGATCTTATGGTATTAGATGTGGGTGGTGCTACTACAGATGTTCATTCTGTAACTGAGGGTTCGGGAGAGATACGGGATATTATGATCAGTCCTGAACCTACCGCCAAACGTACAGTAGAAGGGGATCTGGGAGTATTTGTAAATGCAATAAATTTGATTGAGCTGATAGGAAAAGAAGAGGTTGAGAAGGAATTAGGTGTTGAACTGGATCAACTTTTGGAAGAACGTAAGCCGATTCCCAGAACAAAAGAGGAAATTGAGCTGATTCAAATTCTAACCCGGGAGGCTGTTAATATTGCGGTGGATCGCCATGTGGGGCAGATGAAGGACCTTTATGGTCCGACCGGGCGGGTTAAGGTAGCGGAAGGCAAAGATTTGACCAGAGTGAAGTGGATTATTGGTACAGGTGGGGCTTTGACACGGTTAAAAGCTGGCCCAGAGATATTGGGTAATTTACGCAGAGATAGAGGTAAAAAGTTATTACCTCCTCTGGATGCAGAAGTTTTAATTGATCATGATTATATCATGGCGTCTATGGGTGTAATGAGTAAGAGATTTCCGGAAGCTGCGTTAAAATTAATGCTAAAGAGTATGAAGTATTGATTTTATAAGATTGGTTTTTCTAGAAAATTAATAGTTGATTAAACTGTAAAAAGCTAATTTTGAGAGCCATTAAAATTTTTCGTTTAACCATCTTAGTGAGATTGAAGGAGAAATAAGGCCTCATATGAGGAGGTGATGAACTAATCAAGGGTCAGGAGGACCCATTGATTAGTGTGCCTTATTTCGACTGAAATCAAACTTTAGATGGTTCGAAAAATTTTTTATGAAGTGAAAAATTAACTTTTCGCAGTAAAATATAATAAAAGAGATCAGGCTAACACCTGATCTCTTTATCCGAATATAGATTATATTCTTTCTTTAGTTTCCCTTTGGATATTCTCTGTAAAATCACTTAGATTTATTTCTCATATATTATCCTGAAGAACGATGACAAGCAGATATGGTATTTGTTATTTCTATGCTTTCCAGATTTTTTTAAGGCTTTTACTCAACGCAATATATGTTTTTTATCACTTTTTTTGTTTCTATATTTTTTATAATAATTGATATTGGAGCAGCTATAATAGCAATTATTCCACAAAGTATCCAGGATATTCTTATTGGTAGTTGATTCGAAGATAAATCTATAAAGTTGCTTGAAATAATCCCTGTAATAAACAATCCCAGGATCATACCCATTTGTGAAACGGCTGATTGAAAAGATAGTATAGTTGCTCTTTTATCAGATGGAATTCGATAATTTAAGAAAGTTTGTTTTGCAGGATTATACATGCCCCGTCCTATTTCATAAATTAAGAAAACAGTCAATACTGAAGCAAACGAATTAAATACACCACTTAAAATAAGCCAAAAGCCTGTCATAAAACAGGAATAAAATATCAGTTGATAATGATCTTTATGCTTTTTACTTAAATAACCGATTAACCAACTTCCAGACATTAAAAATATAGAATATATGCCTTTAATCCATCCAAAAATCCATATACCATGTCCAGAGAGGCTGACCAATCTTGGTTGTTGAAATGTGTTTCCTGCTGAATTAGAAAAACTAATTAATATTTCAATAATGAAAAATATTAGTATTGGTTTGTTCATCATTCCATAGTTGATACTATCTTTTATAATTATCTTCATTGAACTGAGGGTATTTTTAAAATTGACAGACTTCTTTTTAAAATAAGGTTCTTTCATTATAGCTAATGTAAAAAAAGTTATGAGCAGACATAATATTATACTTACAATCCACGGAAGTTCATATTTAAAATTGGCAAGATATGCCCCCAACAGCCCGCAAAAAAAGCCGGCAAAATATCTGATCATACCTGCCCGGGAAAATAAAAGTTCAAGCTTTATATTTTCTTTATTGAAAAATTTTAAATTGTCGACGACCCATGCTTCCAGGGCTCCTGACTGTAATGTTGCCCCTATAGCAGCTAAAATTTCAGCGACAATGAAGCCAGAAAAAGAGTTTGATTTTAAAAATATAATTCCAGATATAGAAAAACACAAAAATCCTAAAGAAACAGAGATGCGTCTACCATATAAATCTGCTATAATTCCTGTAGGTATTTCCATAATAAGTATTGTAGCAAAAAATACAGTTACTACAATATTAACATGGAAAAGATTCAACCCTTTATATAGTAAATATAATACAAAAGTAGTTCCTGTAATTTCAGTTATAAACAACTGGAAAAATACAATAATATAGTAATATTTTTTTATATTGCTTGATTCGCTCACTTAAATCACCTCTCTGGATAAAATATTTCTTACATATCATTATTTTTTAGCCATATCGATTAATTCATGATAACTCTATTGTATTTATTCAGAGAATCAGTGGAAGTGTTAAGAATCTAGAACATGGAGTAATTTCTCCATTTTTTCTTACTGAAATATTCCGTCTATTATATGAGCATAAATGTATTGATTCATCTTGATAACATAGTTTTACTTTCTTAAATTTATAACTTAGCTATCTGTAATAGTTTGCATTTTATCAAATATTTCAAAATTTAGCAATTTATTTTTTATCACTTTTTAGCTTTGATATTACCATAATAAACAATCAAAGTCAATATTTTTATTTGTGGAAAACTTCTAATAGATTTTATTACTATAATAATTATTTAAAAATGGCGGAAAATAGAAGCAGAACTATGTAATCTGTTTTGGATGCAGTCAACGAAGTATATGATAAGGTAATTTTCAAAAGCCATATATCTATATTTGGGGCTCGAAACTGTCCTTTAAGAGATTCGATAATTCTGAATCAAGGTAGGAGGTGTAGAAGTTATGAAAAAAAAACATTTATTATTTAGAAATAAAAATTTCTTTTTATTATGGTCGGGTCAATTAATATCTAATATCGGAACAATATTTTATCGAATAGCATATATGTGGTGGATAACCAGAGCGAGTGGGTCCCCGTTGATTGTGAGTCAGATTGTTTTATTATCAATTTTACCTGGTATTTTTTTTGGAATGATTGCTGGGAAATTTTCAGACAAGTTTAATCAAAAATGGATTATTGTTATTACTGATTTATTACAAGGTCTGGTTATTCTCTGGATTACAATTGTAGCCTTCAGGAGAAAATTGCATTTATATCATTTTTATATTACAGCCATGTTATCCAGTTTATTGATCTCTTTTTTTAGACCTGCTATATTTACTGCTATTCCTCGTTTAGTTGCTAAAGAAGATCTGGTTGTGGCCAATTCTTTACATTCATTAAGTAAGAACTTCAGTAATATTCTTGGCCCTGCTTTGAGCGGTATTATTGTTGCTACTTTGGGTGTAGAGATTGCATTTTTAATTAATGCTTTATCTTTTTTAATTTCAGCTTTTGCTGAACTTTTTATCCAAATGCCAGAAAGTCAAAGAAAACACAAAGAAGAGAAAAAGAACAAATCTTTTATTGCAGATATTAAAGAATCATTTGTTCAGGTATTAAATATACCCATTGCAAGATATGGTATTATTATCTTTGGAATGGTCAACTTTTTACTTACACCATTAAATTTGATTACTTTTGTGGCTGAAAAACTGAATGTGGGTGCTAATGGATATGGAATTTTGCAAACAAGTGAGGGTATTGGATTAATGGGAATTAGTATGATTCTCGGTACAGAATTTGTGAAAAAAAGATTGAAACCTGGAAGAATGAATGTTTTAGCCATCTCTCTTCTTGCTGGTTCTATTATAATTGTGGGGCTCTCTAATATTTTTATATTAACCTGTCTGGCTCAATTATTGATAGGTATAGCAGTTGGAATGGCAGCTATCTTATTAAATAGTTCTTTACAGACTCATATTGATAAAGAATGTTTAGGAATGTTTGTGGGGATAAGGAATATGGTGATGGATTTCTTAATGCCATTAGGCCTTTTATTGAATGGTTTTTTTGCAAATTTATATTCAGTCAACCTGATTTTAGTGGTATCAGGTATTCTTATGTTTTCAAATTTAGTATGGATTTTAAAATTTAATGGTGCGATTTCTAAAAAAGAGAGTCAAAATGTTGACACTATTGAAGCATAGGGTCAAAATCCCTTAATAATTAAACTTTTGTAGTACTTTAATAGTGTTAACGTTCTAAGTTTAGGTTAACAAAAATATTCTTTAAAATTAGTAAATAGAGGACTAATATAAAATATGGCGAAATATATAAAGATTGGAGATTAATATCTAAAAAAGGGGGTTATGTTGATGAAAAAAGGATGTCCGTATGGAACACATCGGGTTATTGAGCCGAAGGGAACATTACCACAGCCTGCCTGGAAGATTGACAACACCATGGAGATTTATGACAACGAAATTTTAATCGATGTTCAGACCTTAAACATTGATTCGGCTAGCTTTACTCAGATCAAGGAAGAGGCCGGGGGAGATGTAGAAAAGATCAAAGCCAGGATGATGGAGATTGTAGAAGAAAGAGGCAAACATCACAATCCTGTGACCGGTTCTGGCGGTATGCTTATTGGTCGGGTTGCACAGATTGGAGAAAAATTGAAAGATCGGGATTTAAAAGTAGGTGACCGGATCGCAACATTGGTTTCTTTATCCTTGACTCCGCTTAGAATTGATAAAATTAAGGAAGTGCGTCCTGAGATTGATCAGGTTGATATTGAGGGCCAGGCTATTTTATTCGAAAGCGGGATATATGCTAAACTGCCTGATGATATGAGTGATACTCTGGCATTGGCGGTATTAGATGTGGCAGGAGCTCCTGCTCAGACTGCTAAATTGGTTAAACCCGGTGATACTGTGTTGATTATCGGTGCAGGTGGTAAGTCTGGTATGCTATGTCTTCATGAAGCGAAGAAACGTGCTGGTGTGACCGGTACAGTTATCGGTATGGGTCATAGTGATGCCAGTTGTAATCGAATTCGTGAATTGGGTCTTGCTGATATTGTTCTTCAAGGTGATGCTACTAGACCTGTCGAGGTTTTAAGAATGGTTGAGGAAGCTACAGGTGGTAAACAGGTGGATGTGACTATTAACTGTGTAAATATTCCCGATACTGAAATGGCCAGTATTTTACCAACCAGGGATGGTGGTATAATCTATTTCTTCAGTATGGCTACCAGCTTTACTAAAGCAGCTTTAGGTGCTGAAGGAGTTGGCAAAGATGTGATTATGATAATCGGTAATGGTTATACAAAAGATCATGCTGAGATTGCTCTACATACTTTAAGGGAGAATCAGAAGTTAAAGGATATTTTTGAACGGTTATATGGTTAAAAGAGTTTTTTGGCCATTTTAATTTCTGACAAATAGTTTTTTTTGAAAAAGAATATTTGATTAAACTGCAAAAAGTTAATTTTGAGCGATATAGAAATTTTTCATTAAACCATCTTAGTGAGATTTCATCGAAATAAGGCCTCATTACAGGATGTGATGAGTTAATTAAGGGCCAGGAAGGTCCATTGATTAGTGTGCTTTATTTCGATTGAAATCGAACTTTAGATGGTTCGAAAAATTTCTCTTGAAGCGAAAAATTAGCTTTTTGCAGTAAAATCATACTTAGAAATTAAAAGAGTTAACCGGGTGTGTAAAACTGCTGGTTAACTCTTTTTTAATAACATGAAATTATACGGCTGTGAATAACTTTTATCTCTAGGTATCAACAAATTTTCCTTATAAAATATTATAGCCGAAGGCCAGTTTGTTTTATAAAGGATTTTTAAGAGAATTAGTAGAAATGTAAAAGCATACAAGAAAATTTGAAAGGATGATATATATGATGGTTATTTTTGACCTGGATGATACATTACTCGATCATAGTGGAGCAGTACAGGCAGCAATTTTGGAATTTTACCGATCACATAAGGTCTTACAGAGAATATCTGAAGAAGAATTTCTTTATCACTGGCATAAAGAATCCGAGCGATTTTATCAGCTTTATTTGCAGGGAAAATATAGTTTTAAAGATCAGCGGATCTATAGGGTAAAAAGTATTTTTGCTATGGTGGGAAAAGAGATAGATGACGAGAGGGCGTGGGTTTATTTTAGTGAATATCTAAAATATTATCAAAATAATTGGAGATGTTTTTCTGATGTAGATGGGTGTTTAAGAAGTTTACAGGGAAGGTACCGATTAGGAATCCTCTCCAACGGAGATGGAGAACAGCAGCGAAATAAATTGAATTGTATGGGGTTATATGGAAAATTTGATTTAATGGTATTTTCCGGTGATGTAGGAGTAGCCAAACCATCTCCTGAGATTTTTCAAGTTCTTTTAAAGAAAGCTGGATTATCTCCAGAGCAGGTAGTATATGTAGGAGATGATCTAAAAACTGATATTCTAGCTGCCATTGAGGTTGGTATTAATGGAATTTTGATTGACCGGAAAGGACGGTATAAGGAGACCATTGAGCAGATGGATGAGGTAAATTTTAAAGTTACAGGTTCTTTGGAGAGAATTCCAGATATAGTAGATTCGTTTTTAAGGGCGGAAAGATAAGTTAAAGAAGATGATGTAGTGGAAGGTAGTAAATGAAATTTTAAAGGAGGATGAAAGATGCAACTGAAGATGTTTTTTAAATGTAACAGACGCAGCAGACTATCTGGTAATAAAAGACTTACCTTTCTGTCAGGCTCATGAGATTGTTGGCAAATTAGTTTTATACTGTATTAAAGAAGGTAAATGTTTAGATGGTCTAACTCTTTAGGAGCGGAAGAAGTTCAGCTTATTTTTTACAGAAAATATCTATGGTTAAACTGCAAAAAGCTAATTTTTCGCTTTTTGAGAAATTTTTCGAATCATCTAAAGCTCGATTTCCGCTGAAATAAGGCTTCCTAATCAAAGGGCCCTCTTAGCCCTTGACTAGCTCATTACATCCTTTAATGAGGTCTTATTTTGTTGAAAATCTCGCTAAGATGATTTGGCGAAAAATTTCTATGTCGCTCAAAATTAGCTTTTTGCAGTATAATCATTTATGAAAAAATTTCTATAGAATATGTTGTAAATTAGCGAAAAAGTTACGGCGGTATGGTAGAGAACCAGGTGATAAAACAAATTGAATATGCAAAAGCCAGATTTAAGAAAAAACTTATACATATTTTATCTGTTTTGCCAATAAAAGTAGATAAATAGAATAAATTGATCTTCGTTCTTAGGATTAAAAAGACCCCTGTCAAGGTTAACTGACGGGGGTTTATGTTTAAAAAGAGGAAAGTTTATTCTTGCTCCAGACTATATATATCAGTATGGAGTAGTTTTTCGATGCCGATGTGTTTTTCTTCTTTACAGAGTCCGCATTCCTGGCAGTGACTGATTTTATCTTTGGGCTCGGTGTATGCACAAATAACGCCTTCATAGTTTCTTAAAATAACCTTTCTGTCGGATTGGGAGATCAGATATTGTGGACCTACTGGAATCTTACCGCCACCACCGGGGGCATCAACTACAAAAGTTGGTACTGCGAAACCGGAAGTATGACCTCGAAGGGATTCGATGATCTCAATTCCCTTAGCTACAGAAGTTCTGAAGTGTTCGATTCCCTGAGAAAGATCACATTGATAGATGTAATATGGACGAACCCGATTTTTTACCAGTATATGAACCAATTTTTTCATAATAAATGGACAATCATTAACACCTTTTAGAAGTACACTCTGATTTCCCAGAGGGATTCCCGCATCAGCCAGTAAAGCGAGGGCTTTTTCACTTTCCGGAGTCATTTCCTTTGGATGATTGAAGTGAGTATTAAGCCAGATGGGATGATATTTTTTTAACATATTTACTAGTTTTGGTGTAATTCGCTGTGGTAGAACAACGGGAGTTCTGGTGCCGATACGGATAATTTCAACGTGAGAAATGGTTCTTAATTCACTAATGATCTCTTCAAGCCACTCATCAGAGATTAAGAGTCCGTCACCGCCGGAGATCAAAACATCTCTGATTGCGGGAGTGTTGCGGATATATTCAATGGCCTTTTTAACCTGTTCTTTAGGCATAGCTGTATCATGGGTTCCTGCCAGACGGCGGCGGGTACAATGGCGGCAGTACATGGAGCATTGATCTGTTACTAAAAGTAATACACGATCTGGATAGCGATGGGTTAGTCCGGGAGTAGGTGAATCTTTATCTTCATGGAGAGGATCTTCTAAGTCAAATTTACCTTTAATTAATTCTTTTATAGTAGGTACTGCCTGTTTCCGCACCGGACAGTTGGGGTTATCAGGATCCATTAAAGTTGCATAATAAGGAGTGATGGCCATCCGTAGAGTTTTTAAGGATTTGCGGATACCTTCTTCTTCTTCAGGAGTCAAATTAATAACTTTTTTTAAAGCCTCAACATCTGTTATCCGATTGCGGATCTGCCATTGCCAATCATTCCACTCCTTAGGAGTAACATCTTTCCAGAGGGGGATGGAATGGTAATCACGCATTAATTTTTCCTCCTTTAACGGTCAGATTAGTTTTCACATTCATGATATAATGCAAAAAATGTGCCATATATATTATTTAGGAATTTTTTTACCCATTATTAATTAAACTGCAAAAAGCCAATTTTGAGCGACATAGAAATTTTTCGTTAAACCTTCTTATTTGGGCTCGAACTTTAGGTGGTTCGAAAAATTTCTTTTGAAGCGAAAAACTAGCTTTTTGTAGTAAAATCATTATTATGATGAATCAGCGGAATATAGGGGATTTTAAAATAAATTTGGGGAGGGGGGAAGAATAAAGAAAAGTGCAAAAATTATTGCACTTTGATTGCAAAAAATTTTGCACATTAATTTATAACCCATATTTTTTTATTTTGTACTGTAAAGTCTGTCGCTTGATTTGTAGAATTCTAGCTGCCTTACTGATATTGCCATCGGCTGTTTGTAATGCTTTTTTGATTAATTTGCGTTCTAATTGTTCAACTGCAGCAGGCAGAGATTGTCCAGAGAAATTTTCAAAAGTATTGTTATTTTGATAGTCCTGATTTTGCACTCTTTGTTTAAGATACTGGGGAATATGTTCGATTTGGATCTGCTTCTTAGATCCGATTAGATTAAAAGCTCCTTCAATAACATGTTGGAGTTCCCGGACATTTCCCGGCCAATGATATTGGTAAAAAATTTTCATTACCGAATTGGTAATTCCCTGAACATTTTTTTTAAATTTTCGGTTATAATAGTGGATAAAATATTGTACCAGGTCTTTTAAGTCGTAATCAATTCGTTCCCGTAAAGGAGGAATTCGAATAAGCACAACACTAAGGCGGTAAAAAAGGTCTTCACGAATCTGTTTTTCTTTTAGAGCTTTTTCCGGGGGTACATTGGATGTGGCAATTATCCGAACATTGATTTCTTTTTCTTTGTTACCTCCAATCCGACGGATTCGGTTGTCCTGTAGTACTCGCAGTAATTTGGCCTGTAGATCTATACTCATGGAATTGATCTCATCTAAAAGCAGTGTTCCACCATTAGCCTGTTCAAAAAGGCCCGGCCTACTGACGGCTCCTGTAAATCCTCCTTTTTCGGTCCCAAAAAGAAGACTTTCCAGTAAATCTCTGGGCAAAGCAGCACAGTTTTGAGCTATGAATGGTTTGTTTTTACGCGGGCTGGCATTGTGAATGCTTTGTGCAAAAACTTCCTTACCCGTTCCAGTTTCACCATAAAGGAGGATAGAAGATGAGGTTTCTGCTGCTTTTTTTGCATAATCAATGGCTTTGATAAAGTCAGGATGTTTTCCGATGATCTGATCAAATGAGTAACGGGTTCCCGGGGCCAGAGATATGGGCTTATTTGTTCGTTCAAGGTGGAGCTGGCTTTGTAAATGAGAAATTTTGTTTACTAATTCTTGAAGTTGGGTAATTTCCCGGGAAATTTCCAGAGCGCCAATGGATTGATCATCCAGTCTTACAGGAATGGTTTTATTGATTGTGGTAATTTTTTTACCTTTTTTATTGATGAATGTTTGTTGTCTTTCTTCTATCGGTTCTCCTGTGCGGAGTGTTCTGATTAAAGTACTGGTTTCTTCTGTCAGTGATGGGTAGACTTCAAGGATATGTTTTCCCAGAACTTCTTCTGGTTCAAAGCCATCGATTTCTGCTGCTCTATGATTGTAAAATATGGTCTTACCCTCACTATTTACTACATGAATTCCCTCATCAATGGAGTTTAAAATGGTCTCTAATAATGTCGATTTTAATGTCGATTTGGCCTTATGGTGATAGGATTTCATTCAATCACCTTCTTTTTTTGAGTTATTTTTTCACGATCTTACTGTAAAAAGCTAATTTTTCGCTTCATAAAGAAATTTTTCGAACTATCTAAAGTTCGAATGAAATCTCACTAAGATGGTTTGACGAAAAATTTCTATGTCGCTCAGAATTGGCTTTTTGCAGTTTAATACTTCATTATTTTTAATATTGGGCATAATAAAGCTTAAATCCTTTCTAGGTATTGTAATTAACGCAAAAAATTTTGCACTTAATTAATGAATAGGTGATTTTAATGTTTTGTACAAAGGAATTTTTCATTAAATTAAGGAATAAGTATGTAAATACTTAAAAATATTCTGAGGGTTTTAAGGGGAGGGTATGGTATGAAGAAAAATCACTTTTTCCTATATTTATTTGGAGGGGCATTTGTTATATTATTCCTGGTTGGAGTACTTGCATCATTGATGGCAGGAAATTTTGGGGATGGGATTAAATCAAAAGAAAGAATTGCTGTAGTTGAGGTTAAGGGGTTTATTACGGGTGGTGAGAGTGGTAGTAATATTTTTGGAGAGAAGTTTGCCGGATCAGATACGTTGATGCGTTATATCAGAAAAGCAGCAGCTGACACATCGATTAAGGCATTGCTTTTACATATTAATAGCCCGGGTGGTAGTGTTTCTGCAACAGAGGCGGTATATAGAGAAGTTTTACGTTTTAAGGAGAAAACAGGAAAACCGGTTTTAGCGGTAATGGAGGATGTTGCTGCTTCTGGTGGGTATTATATTGCGGTAGGAGCAGATGAAATCTATGCCAACCCGGCAACAGTGACGGGGAGTATCGGTGTTATCATGCAGTTTAGAAATTATCAAGAGTTATACGATAAATATGGAATTAAGATTGAAACTATCAAAAGCGGTAAGTATAAAGATATAGGTAATCCTGCCCGGGGGTTGACTAAAGATGAACGGGAATTGTTACAGACCTTGGTAGATCAGATGTATGAGCGGTTTGTGAAGGCGGTGATGGAAGGTAGGGGTATGTCTAAAGAAGAGGTTTTGAAGCTGGCCCAGGGCCAGATTTATAGTGGAATTCAGGCTCAAGAACTGAATCTGGTAGATCATCTTGGAAACTTTTATGATGCGGTAGATTATCTTGCTAAAAAAGTAGGAATTAAGGGAGAGCCGGTTTTAGTATATTATACAAAACCTTCGCCTTTAGAGCGGTTATTTAGCGGATTGGCAAAGGCAATTATATCAGTTCTGGGGGAATCGGTAAATGATGCTGGTCCCGGGATGATGTTAATAGAGAAAAGTTTGCAAATGCCAGGAGCGGGTAATCTTCAACTAATTTATTAATGGTTGAACTGCAAAAAGCTAATTTTTAGCTTAAAGAGAAATTTTTCGAACTATCTGAAATCTCGCTAAGATGGTTTGGCGAAAAATTTCTATGTCGCTCAAAATTAGTTTTTTGTAGTTTAATCATTAATTATTTGTGTATAATTAGGCTCTTTTCACTCAAGACTAAGAAAAAAATCTGAAGTAAGGGGTGAAAAGAGATGTATTCACGAATTGTTAAAATTATTCCTGTGACATCTCAGGGGGAAGATGAGGAGGATATTCAATACGGTATCTTAGATGAAAAGCGAAATGTCATCATGTCTGGTTTTAATACCTATGAAGAAGCTGAAGATGAACTTCGATATCAAAAAGAAGAGGTTAAAAAGATTGGTGATTTTGGAGGAGATGCTTGACTTGAATCATTTTAAAGAGTATAATATTTAATAAAAAAATATCTGGAAAAACGATGAGCAGGAGTAGTAGGATGAAAAGCTTTTTCAGAGAGTCAGTGGTTGGTGCGAACTGACAAAGCTTGATTCCGAATCCGCCTGTGAGTGGTGAGCTGAAATTATCAGTAGGCCATCCGGATGACCTCCGTTAAAACATATAATGAAGTGAAAACGGCTTTTGTCGTTTTAACCAGGGTGGCACCGCGGGAAGGTAAACCTCTCGTCCCTGATTTAATTCAGTGGCGGGAGGTTTTTTGACTTTATCAAAATTTAAAGGGGGGATGTAGAGATGTTAGATATGAAATTTGTTCGCGAAAACCTGGATCTGGTTCAAGAAGCACTGAAAAAGCGTGGAAAAGAAGCACCGCTTGAAGAATTTAAAAAACTGGATAAGCGCCGGAGAGAGATTCTCTATGAAGTAGAACAATTAAAAGCTCACCGTAATAAGGTTTCGAAACAGATTGGTGAATTAAAGCGGGCTGGTAAAGATGCCAGTGAGGTTATTGAGGAGATGGGTAAAGTTTCGGCTAAGATTAAAGAGATGGATGCAGAATTAAAAGAAATTGAGCCGCAGATGAAAAAGATTTTATTAGGAATTCCTAATATTCCCCACGAAACAGTTCCGGTGGGAAAAGATGAAAATGATAATGTGGTTTTAAGAACCTGGGGTAAGCCCCGAAAGTTTGAATTTGAACCCAAACCTCATTGGGAGCTAGGAGAGAATCTGGGTATTTTGGATTTTGAACGCGGTGGTAAGGTAACTGGTGCACGTTTTACTTTTATGAAAGGTCTGGGTGCGCGTTTAGAACGGGCTTTAATCAATTTTATGTTGGATGTGCATACCAATGAGCACGGTTATACTGAGATTTTTCCACCATTTCTAGTTAATACTGACAGTTTGATAGGAACAGGTCAATTACCTAAATTCGCCGAAGATATGTTTAAAGTAGAGGGTACTGATTATTACTTAATTCCTACTGCAGAAGTACCTGTAACCAATCTTTACAGAGAAGAGATTTTAGATGGTGACAAACTCCCTATTTATCATGTTGCTTATAGTGCCTGCTTTAGGGCTGAAGCGGGTGCAGCGGGTCGGGATACCCGGGGTATTATCCGTCAACATCAGTTCAATAAAGTTGAATTGGTGAAGTTTGTTAAACCCGAGGATTCTTATAGTGAATTAGAAAAATTAACGGAAAATGCAGAAGTAATTCTGCAAAAGTTAGGTCTCCCATATCGTGTAGTAGCTCTCTGTACCGGTGATTTGACTTTTAGTTCGGCTAAAACCTATGACCTGGAAGTCTGGCTGCCATCTTTTAATGACTATAGAGAGATTTCATCGTGCAGTAATTTTGAGGATTTTCAGGCTCGCCGGGCAGGTATCCGTTTCCGTCGGGAAAAGGGTGCAAAAGCTGAATTTGTTCATACATTGAATGGTTCGGGTCTGGCAATTGGTAGAACTGTAGCTGCAATTTTAGAGAATTATCAGGATGAAGAAGGAAATGTAGTGATTCCTGAGGTTTTACGTCCATATATGGGTGGTGTGGAGAAGATTACTCCGCTGGAAAAGTAGTATTTACATGAAGGAGGGGAGAGTTTTAAATAAATTCTTTCCTCCTTTTAATTTGAATAAATTGGGAGTTGACATTATAAAAAAAATATATTAACATATTTATATGAGTTATGGAAACAATCTTTCAGAAAGATTTTTTGAAAAAATAAATTTAGATACTTGACAGTTTCAAGATAATATGATATATTTGTAGATGCTGTGAGAATTAATGTTTAATATCTGCGCCCGTAGCTCAACCGGATAGAGTAACTGACTACGAATCAGGAGGTTGGAGGTTCGAGTCCTCCCGGGCGCGCCATTTTCATTGTGGAGAGGTGCCCGAGTGGCTTAAGGGGCGCGCCTGGAGAGCGCGTGTAGGTACATTACACCTACCGTGGGTTCAAATCCCACCCTCTCCGCCATTTTAATACACGGAGGGATGTCCGAATTGGCAAGGGGCCGGACTTGAAATCCGGTGAAGGCGCAAGCCGTGTGGGTTCGAGTCCCACTCCCTCCGCCATAAATATGATAAGCATTCACGACCTGTTAAATGCCGGGTCGTGTTTTTTTATGTTTAGGAAATTATTATACATTTTGCAGGTTGTGGATAACATTTGTCATAGATATATCTAAATAAACTGTAAAGAGCTAATTTTTGAGTAACATAGAAATTTTTTGTTAAACCATCTTAATAAGATTGAAAAGAATGGCTTCATCACAGGATGTGATGAGCTAATCAAGGGCCAGGAGGGCTCGTTGATTAGAGTGCCTTATTTCGGCTGAAATTGAACATTTTATAAAGCGAAAAATTAGCTTTGTACAGTAAGATAAGATTAAGTGCCCGAAGGGCATTTTGTTCTTATTCATTTAAAGGGTAACTTTTCTAATTTCTATTCAAAATGAATAATAAACCGGATGTTTTCTTGTTTTAGTCTTTCTGGCAGGAGTCTTTTATATAATTATCGAAAAAAGTATTATAAAAATCAATGATTAAACTACAAAAAACTAATTTTGAGCGATATAAAAATTTTTCGTTAAACCATCTTAGTGAGATTGAAAAGAATGGCCTCATCACAGAATGTTATGAGCTAATCAAGGGCCAGAAGGGCCTATTGATTAGTGTGCCTTAGTTCGACTGAAATCGAACTTTAGATGGTTCGAAAAGTTTCATTTTGAAGCGAAAAATACATTTGATAGAAGGTGAAATAAAATGGGAGGAAAAGTCCGCTTTATTCATGCTGCGGATATCCATCTGGGAAGTCTTTTGCATAGTACCGGGAGAGCTCCTCAAGAGATTTCTAATTTAATTAAAAGAGTTACTTATGAAGCCTTTGTACGGATTTGTAATGCAGCAATAAAATATAGTGTAGACTTCGTTCTTCTGGCTGGAGACCTTTATGATCATAAATCCCGCTCAGTTGCAGCTAATCAGTTTTTTGTTCATCAATGTCAACGGTTAGAGAAAGAGAATATCCCTGTTTATATCATTGCCGGAAACCATGATCCTCTACAGGAACAGGGTGAATTATTTGATTTACCGAAAAATGTATTTATTTTCGACAGTGAACAGGTTGAGGTTCAGGAAGTAGTAAATAAAGAGGGAGAACTTATAGCCCGCATTTTGGGTCAATCCTACCGAGGTAGATCTGAGTCACGAAAGATGTACAGTTCTTTTACGGTTCCCGATACAGGGGTATGTAATATCGGTATATTACATACTCAGCTAGACCCTACGAATAACAACTATGTTCCCTGTTCGTTAAATGATCTTATTTGCAAAAATGATATTCATTATTGGGCTTTAGGACATATTCATCAACCCCGGATTTTACATAGAACTCATCCTGTTATTGCTTATTCTGGTATTCCCCAGGGCCGGGATTTTGGTGAAGAAGGAGTAGGCGGCTGTTTTCTGGTAGAGATGACTCCTCAGAATGAACCTGAAATATGGTTTATTCCTACTTCATCTGTGGTCTGGAAGAGAGTTGAAATTGCTATAGATGAGGATGAGAAGAATGTACCGGAAAATTTTACCTGTTTAGAAAATTTGATTCTCAATAAAGCTGAAGATATTTTAAATAAAGTTCCGCCAATTCCAGAAGGTTTTAAATTGGCTCAGGATAATAATTGGCCTGATTTCTTTCAGGGTTATATTATTCAGTGGATTCTAACGGGGCGAGGAGAGATCCATGATTTACTGGTGGAACAAGAGGAAGAAGCTATACGGCTATTGGTGGAAAATTTACAGGATAGGCTTAAAGATAGAAAACCTTTTTTATGGACTGAATCAGTAGTAGTCCGGACCGGCAAACCTCTTCCACATCTGAAAAGTTTAAAAGAACAGAATCCTATCTTTGCTGAAATAGAAGAGATAGTACATTTGTCCTTGACTGATGCTCAATTCAAAAAAGATTTAGTAAGTGAGTTAGGTCAAATTTGGGAAGATCGGGTTGACCATGAGAATATCAATGAACAGAAGTTTCAGCTTGATGAAGAGACTTTACAGGCGATTGTTAAACAGGCAGAAGAGATCGTTATTGAGAAACTTATTGAGGGGAGGGAGCTATAGTGAGGATTAAGCGAATATATATTGGGGATTTTGGAATTTTCCGCAACCAGACTCTGGATGAGATTGGCCCGGGGATTGTGGTTATAGGAGGACTTAATCGGGCCGGTAAGTCAACATTTCTTAAAATTCTCCGCTATTTAGGGTATGGTTTTCCCCAAAGTGACTCCCTCCCTCCGGCTGTAAGAAAATATGAAGTTGAGAGTGATGTAATCCTTGATTCTGGAGATATTTTCAATATTCGTTTAACCGGTTATGGAGAACCTATTGTAAATTGTATAGTGGGAGAAAATAATAAAATAGCCTCAGCCAGAGAACTTTATAATAATCTAGATCCCTTTACATATCAACAGGTGTTTACCATAAGTCTTGATGAGTTACAGCGGATTCCCAATGGGGTTTCCAGAAAAGAAATGGAAAAATTACAGTCCATTTTATTGGGAGCGGGATTGAGCGATATTGTGCAGATTCCCCAGATAGAGAAAGCTTTGATAAAAGAAGCTGAAAAAATTGGTGGAAAACACGGAAATCCCAGGGTTAAGGAGTTTAAACCCTATTATCAGCAGATTAAAGCTGGAATAGAATTAAGGGAAAGTGCTTTACAACAGGTAGAACAGTATTATAACAAGCAGAAAGAATTGGAAAAGATTAACCAGAAGATTGATGAAGGTGAAAAAGAGCTTAAAGAATTGCTGGCCCGGATTACGGCTCTGGATCTATTAAAAAACAATTTTGAGGATTATAATAAATTAAAAAAGCTTGAAATTCATCTAAGAGACCCTCAAATACAACAGCTTTTGAAGAGTTATCCGGCTGGTTCTTTAGAAAAAGCAAAAAATTTATATGAGGAATATAAGAAAATTATTGAAGATTATAATAAACAGCTTTATCGTTTTAACAAAGAAATAGCTGAAAAGAATATATCTGATGTTAAAGAAAAACTTCTTAAGTACAAAGAAGAGTTATACTATTTTTATCAACAGCTTTCCGGGTTAAAGGAGAAGGTACAAAATTATTTAACTCAAAAGGAAGATTGTCAACAGGAAAAAAATGAATTGATTGCCGAGATGGCTCACTTAAACCAGGCCTGGGAAGGAGATTTTGATCGGGTATTAAAAATCAAATCTGACCAATTAGAACAGGATAGATTGGCTCAAACGGTAGAGGATTATAAGAAATTACAGCAGGAGAAGAGGGAACTTGAAAAAGATTTGACAGAATTAAAGAGAGAGCAAATGATACTTAAAAATCAGTTAGAGGAATTTAAAGTTTCTGAACCCGGTAAGGTTATTAAGAGGTATTTTTATCTAGCATTACTGTTTACTATATTAGGTGGTAGTTTATCCTTTATAAATTTTACGTCAGGAATTTTAATTGGGGTAGCAGGTATCATTGGTGCTGGAGCATATCTTATTTATAAATATTCTACAGAGAGTAGTTTAAGAAATCAAAAACAGAATTTAGAGATAGAGCTAAAGAATATTGAAAGTCGGCTTTTAGATCTGAAAACAAATTTTGAGCGGGTAGAAAAAGATATTAATAGTTGTGATAATGATTTACAAAGATATCGGACTTTTTTAGGACTGGCCAGAGAAACTTCTCCAGAGCTTATAAAAGAGTATTTTAGAGATATACAGGATTTAAAAAAGAGGATAGTTAAGTGGAAAAATTTTGCTGATAGAATAAAAACTGCTGCTGTAGAATTAGAAGAAGAATTAAAGAAGATGGCTCATCTGGTTCAAGAGTTAGATGAAGGGCAGGATTATATTTTTCAGTCAGGAGAACTTATAAAAAACAGTGGAAAGTTATTTGTACGGATCGAGCAGGCTATACAGCATCTGGAATTGGCTCTAAGTTTAGAAAACGGTGAGCGACTGAAAGAGAATATAGAGAAAAAGATTTGCCAGCTTATGAACTTGAAAGATGGTACAGATAACCTACAGGAGTTATTGGAGCAATTTATTCAACAGGGGGAAAAATTTGAAAAATTTAGTGAATTAAAATCACAGTATCAACTTTTAAAATTACAGATTTTGCAGGCATTGAAAACTGATCGGGTTAGAGATGCTATGGAAAAATTTTATAAGCACCCTATTACTGATGATCAGGATTTATTACAGACTTTTGACCGTCTTTTTAAAGAATATACTTCCCTGGAAGATGTACAAAAGGCCTATGAAGATTCTGATCGAAACTTAAAATCTTTAGAGAAAGAATTGGAAAGATTGAAAGAAAAGCGCCAGACTTTAAAAAATGAAATAGAGTATCTGGCTACTACAGAAAATTTAGAAAAAGCTCAAAAGCAAATTGATGGAGCCCGCGCCGAATTAAGACTTCTGGCAGAAAAGTTTGCAATTTATAGAGCTGCAGCCTATATTTTAAATCAGGTGCAGAAGCGATTTATTGAAAAAACAAAGGGGGAATTATTAAGTCAGGCCAGTAGAATTCTAAATCAGATTACTAATGGAGAATATAAAGAAATATTACCACCAGATAATCTCATCGATATAGATTTTAAAATTGTCTTAGATGATGGAGTTATACAGGATACCGCTGATATACTGAGTCGCGGGACCAGAGAACAATTATTTATGGCGGTTCGAATCAATCGGATACAGGAGATTGATCCTCCATTACCGGTAATTCTGGATGACTCTCTTGTAAACTTTGATATCTATCATATGGATAAAGTGGTAGAACTTTTGGCTAATCTGGCAAAGAGTCATCAGATCTTTGTTATGACCTGTCACTCTCATTTAGTAGAGTGTATAGCTGCCCATAGTCCAGGCGCTCAATATTGGAAGCTGGAAGAAGGGGTGTTTAGTATTTCTGATGAAAATAAATTAATAAATTATTTGCGTAAAAGGTAAGCATCCTCGGGATGCTTTATTTTTTTACCAACTAATACCTTTTGTTTGAAGGAGTTTTTAATTATTTGTTTAAATAAAAAAATATCGTTTCATAAAAGTTGAAAAGATGGATATTGATAGTTCGGTATTAACCAATAGATTTTAAACTGAGTTGGGGGTGAATAACATATGACATTACCCACAGATCAAATTTTTAAGGAATGGGTGGAGTTTGTTACGGCTGTCAGTAAATATTCATCTATTAGGCCTATTACGTTTCAGTTTTGGGAAGGATGTCGGGAGGCAGATATAAATTCCTGTCACCAGAAATTTGTTTTTTTATCGAAAGCAGAGCTTGAACAAAAGCGGGAGGAAAATGCTGAATTAATTAAGGTTACAAGTCCTTATATAGATTATCTTTCTCTTTCGTTTTTAGGAAAACCTCATTTAGTAGTATTATCTGATAGTGAGGGTTGGATTCTTGAGGTTTGTGGTACACTCGAGGAGTTTGGGGGACAGGTAGTGGGAATCGGGCCGGGGGTTAACTGGTCTGAGGAATACTTAGGTCATAATGGTATTGGTACAGCACTTGTCAAGGGAGAACCTGTATTAATCTACGGAATTGAACATTGCGGGCTACCCTTTAATTCTATGGTATGCCTGGGGTTACCAATCAGAGATAATAATAATTCAATCATAGGTGCTCTTGATATCTGTGTTCCGAAAGAAGATGCTCACCCGGCGTGTTTTACTCTTGCTCTTGCTAGCATTGTTTCTATCGAAAATGCTCTTTCTGCTTCTTCGAAATTACAAAATAAATTAGATTATGTTGAAAAGCTTTTGGCAACGGAAAGTCTTCTTGCAACTATGGTTCACGATTTAAAAAATCCTTTATCGACCATTCGAGGTATTAGCCAATTGGGTTATATGACTTCCGGGTCGATCAGGGAACAAGAGTATTTTAAAAAGATAATTAAACAGGTTGATATCCTTATTGATATGCTTAACGAATTATTAGGTAAATTTAAATCGGAGGATTATATTAAGGACTCACCAGTTAAAGCTATTCAGGAAGTTTTGAATGAAATTGAACCACTATGTAGAGCCAGGGGCATTGAACTGAGTTTTTTTGCTCAAAGCTATGGAAAAACAATAATTCATGAAAGGTTCTTTAAGCGGGCCATGCATAATCTTCTAATTAATGCTGTCCAGATTATGTCAGAAGGAGGTAAACTTATAGTTCGGGTTAACGAAAAAAAGGATTTTATTCTAATAGAGATTGCTGATACAGGGCCAGGGATACCGCTGGAGATTCAGCAAGAGGTTTTTGAACCTTTTGTTCACGGTCGTACAGACGGGACGGGTCTTGGACTTTATATAGTTCACTATGTGATTACCAAAGTTCATAGGGGTAAAATATGGTTTGAGACTGGAACGAATGAGGGTACTACATTTTACATTAAACTTCCAATTGTGAGTGTTGCTGAAAATAAACTGAATTTCACTTATCAAAGATCAGAAGTTTGATTTTTGGTGATTTGTCCACCGTAAAAGGTGGTTTTTTTATTTCCTGAAAATATAATTCACAGGTTAATGAAGGAAGAAATATATTAATATTAAAAACAAACAATAGTTTTTTGTCCTGAAACTGAGGTGAAAATATGAATAGAATTATCTGTATTGATCCGGGACATGGTAAACCCTGGCCAGGGGCTGTTTTTGGGTTTATAAAAGAAAGCGAATTTGTTTTAAATATTGCTGCCCATCTGGCAGGAGAACTCCAGAAAAGAGGATATTTTGTAGTAAAAACCCGTTATTCTAACTTTGCTCTGGTTTCTGAAAGGGAAAAATTAGTTGAAGATCTGAATACGAGAGCCCAGATAGCAAATATGTTTAAAGCTAACATTTTCATATCTCTCCATTTCAATGCCCATGAAAACCATGCGGCAAACGGCGTAGAGAGTTGGTATTTTCAGGGGTCTGTTAAAGGCAGACATTTAGCAGAGTGTATTCAAAATCAACTTATTAAAAAATTTAAAATGCGTAATCGTGGGATTAAAGGGACAAACAAACTAATTGTTTTGAGAAAAACCCTAATGCCCGCTGTATTGATTGAATTGGGGTTTATCTCTAATCCCAAAGATAGGGAAATTATGGCTTCTTCTGATTATCCACAAAATGCAGCCTGTGCAATTGCTGATGGAGTAGATAGTTATTTTCAGTAAAAATATCTTCATATAAACGATAAGATTTATTTGTTACTATGGACGTGCTTTATTTTTCTTTTAATAAACGAAAAATTTCTCCTTAAACAAAAAATTAACTTTTTGTAGTATAACCATATTATGGTTAAACTGCAAAAAGCTAATTTTTCGCTTCTTGAGAAATTTTTCGAATCATCTAAAGCTCGATTTCCGCCGAAATAAGGCTTCCTAATCAAAGGGCCCTCCTGGCCCTTGATTAGCTCATCACCTCCTCATATGAGGCCTTATTTCGTCGGAAATCTCGCTAAGATGATTTGGCGAAAAATTTCTATGTCGCTCAAAATTAGCTTTTTGCAGTATAATTATATTATAAGATTATCAGGAGTTTTTTTGAAAACGGATCAGTATATAAACAGAAAAAATTGGATAAAATTTTTTGGGTCTATAATTAATGTTGTGAAGAAAAAATTATAAAAAATAAAAAGGCATTTGCTGGCTCCGTTGAATTAATTAGTTGCGAACTAAAAACCAAAGAAAGGAGTCCAGCAAATGCAATATAATAATATCATAAAATTTCTTGATTTGCCAGACATTATTGCAACTGAAATTATTTCAACAGAGGACAGATATATTTTTATCGCTGAAGCAAAGAAAAATCACATTGTGTGTCCTCAGTGTGGTAATATCACTAATAAAATCCATGATACAAAATGGCAAAATATTAGAGACATCCCCATAAGAGGTAAACTAGTAATCATTAGACTTCTAAAGAAAAGATATCGTTGTCCTTATTGTCATAAGAGGGGTATCCCTGAAAAATATGAAAGTATTGATAAATATGCCCGTAAAACCAAACGCTTTGATAAATATCTTGCTAAAGAAACTGTCAGCAAGGATTATTCTAAAGTTGCTAGAGAAAACGGGTTAAGTTATACAGCTGTTAATAATGCAGTTAAAAAAGTAGTTGACCCTCTCATTAAACAACAAGTTTCAAAACTTAGTCAATTAAAAGCCATCAGTATCGATGAATTTGCAGTTTTAAAACGCCATAAATATGGAGTTAGCATTACAGATCCAATTAATCGGGAGTTAATTGACATTTTACCTACTCGCAAAAAGGATGATTTAATTGACTACTTTAATTGTTGGGAAGATGAACAAAGACGACAGATTCAATCGATCTCTATGGATATGTGGCGGCCGTTCAAAGCAGTAGCAAATGCAGCATTTACTCATGCAAAAATTGTTATAGATAAATTTCATCTTGTAACTTTAATGAACAGAGCCCTTGATGAAGTTAGAAAACAAGTTCAACAAACAGTAAATAATCATCAGAGAAGAAAGTTTTTTCAAAGTCGTTTATTACTCCAAAAACGAGCTGAAGAATTGACAGATGAAGAACATGAAAAGCTCATCAAATTATTTGAACTCAGTCCAGCTCTAGAAAAGGCCTGGGAATTAAAAGAGGAATTCAGAGACCTATTGCAGCTAGATGATGTGAAAGAAGCCACCAGAGCTCTAAAAAGGTGGTATAAAGAAGTAATAAAAAACAAGCTGATGCCTTTTTACCAGGTAAAAAAGATAATACAAAGATGGGAAGAAAAAATACTAAATTATTTTAAGACTAAGATAACCAATGGCTTTGCTGAGGGTATCAATAACAAGATTAAATTGATCAAAAGGATTGGATATGGTGTTCCAAATGTTATGAATCTAAGGAGAAGAGTATTTAATGCAATGTTAAGTTATTAAATTTAAATGTTTATTTCAAAATCAATTTACCAATCAATTCAACGGAGCCAACTTATCTTTCACAACATTTGACGGAGAGCCAATTTTTTTAAGAAATAGTTGATTTTAGTCTGGATTTTTAGTAAAATTTATTTTGGTTTTAAGATGTGAAAAAGGTAATAAGATTAGCTTTATTGATGCGCCCGTAGCTCAACCGGATAGAGTAACTGACTACGAATCAGGAGGTTGGAGGTTCGAGTCCTCCCGGGCGCGCCATTTTTTTATGGAGAGATGGATTATGATTAGAGAAGAAGATTATCGGTTTATGCAGGAAGCTATTGAAGAAGCAAAAAAAGCATATGCTATTGAGGAAGTACCTATTGGTGCTGTTGTGGTCAAAGATGGAGAAGTGATTGGAAGAGGTTATAATTTAAGAGAAAGAGATCATGACCCGACAGCTCATGCTGAAATTATTGCCATTCGGGATGCTGCGTGTTGGCTGGGTGGTTGGAGATTGACAGGGTGTACTTTGTATGTTACAATAGAACCGTGTCCGATGTGTGCTGGAGCTATTTTGAATGCCCGAATTGATCGGGTTGTTTATGGCGCAAAGGATCCGAAAGCGGGATGTGCAGGAAGCCTTATGAATATCCTCACTGATGGGAGATTTAACCATCAAGCTGAGGTGATTTCTGGCTTATTGGCAGAGGAATGTGCGGAATTGATGCGTAGTTTTTTTAAACGGCTTAGAAAATAGATGTTCTGGAGAGGTGGGTGAGTTGGTTGAAACCGCTCGACTCGAAATCGAGTAGACGCCCAAAAGCGTCTCGCGGGTTCGAATCCCGCCCTCTCCGCCATAATGTATGAATAGCAAGGACTTCTGGGATTTTAATCAGAAGTCCTTTTTAATTTTTCGGAGAAGAAATTACAAATTGTCGCCGAATAGTCGCTATAATAGAGAAAAATGCACAAAACAACTGAAAATCAAATCAAAACTTTTTACCAGAAAAGAGTCTGGGGGAATTACGACACCTCCTTAAGAAATATTATAGAAGTATTGATTTTATTTATCTTTGTGTGGTATACTAAAAATTATAAATTACTCAAAAAAATAAATGATTTTACTGCAAAAAGCTAATTTTTCGCTTCAAGAAAAATTTTTCGAACCATCTAAAGTTCGATTTCAGTGACTTGATTAGCTCATCACATCCTCATATGAGGCCTTATTTCGACTGAAATCTCACTAAGATGGTTTAACGAAAAATTTCTATGTCGCTCAAAATTAGCTTTTTGTAGTATAATCATCTTATTATTGCTAAAAAATATAAACCTTTAATCAAAGCTTCATGGCTATTGAATTTTGATTAATTTGACTTAATATAATTACTAAGCATCAGGTTGATAAAAATCCCACGGAATTTTTTCCTGAAAAAGTGGGGTTTTTTTATTTGAATTGCAAATTAAATTAGTTTATCAATTGTCTCTTTTTGTCATTATAAAAGAGACATGTTTTACATTTTTCTAATATTGTAACTCAGATGGGTTGATGTCTTATATTTTAACATGTTGAATCAGAGTGGAATTAAAATATAATTGAAGTACAAAATATAGATTTACTGAAAGGAATTGTTTGAAATTTTATTGAATTTTTAATATAAAAAACGACTGGGTAAAAGGTGGATACAGAAAGGGTATTCTACAATGAATCAATCTATTAAGCACTGGGTATCTTTTGAGTTTTCTATTCCGGGTATTTCATAAAGTTCAAAACTTTTAACATTCGTTTTCTGATCTATATAAAATTTACCTTCAAAAAAATTGGATGTATCAAAGATAAGATTGATAAATTTTTTATTAATTGGGAATAGATCTAATTTACTGATTTCATCAATAGGAACCCATCTTAATATTCCTTCTTTTGTTTGGGTTATTGGATTCCCTTCAAATTTTGTAGATTGATAAATGAAAATTAGACCATTCAAATGTCGATCATCATCAATCCATTGTACAATACCTCTTAGAAAAGGGTCAATTAATTTTAAACCAGTTTCTTCTTTAAATTCTCTTATAATACATTCTTTAGGAGTCTCTCCAAACTGTACTTTTCCGCCAGGAGCACAATAACGTTTATCCCACTTTTCTTTAAAATTGATCATTAAAACTCTCCTATCATTTATTAGATAACAAATTGTGGATAAATAGAATGAATCTCTCATACAGATACTTCCTCCTTAATAAAAAACCGACTGGGGGGTGAAGTCACATTGAAATATATTTGACAAGAACTTTTATTATCCTTTGAAGATTTACAGGAATTACAGCTAAAAACAAAGTTTGAGTTGATCTTTGATTTTATTTGTTAAGGAATAACCAGATATTGACCTTTCTGAAGACTTTGAATTATCAGCTTGTTTTTCTTTATCTCTGGGAAAAGCTTTAGTTGAACCTTTTTTAGATTGGTTTTTATCAAGGTATATATTGGTTAAACTGCAAAAAGCTAATTTTTCGCTTCTTGAGAAATTTTTAGAACCATCTGAAACTCGATTTTCGCCGAAATAAGGCTTCCTAATCAAAGGGCCCTCCTTGCCCTTGATTAGCTCATTACCTCCTGTGATGAGGCCTTATTTCGTCGGAAATTTCGCTAAGATGATTTGGCGAAAAATTTCTATGTTGCTCAAAATTAGCTTTTTGCAGTATAATCATATATTGTATTTTTAGAAATTTCGTGACGACGAGCAACCAGAGCAACATTACTTACTAATCTATATTCATCAAGGATTTGCTGTTTAAATTCATTAGAATACTTCTTACGTTTCATCATTAATAATTCTTTTTAATTTAATTATATCCCTTAAACACTATTTTTCCAAATTCATTAGAGGGATATAGAGCAAACAGCTTTTTGAAGAAATTGGGGGTTGGAATAAGGATAAAAATTTTGATTTACAGGATGATTATATTTTAAGCTAGAGGATTAAACAACACTATAATTTCCTAATCCATCATAGAAGTATATATGATAACTTCGTAAAAAAGCTCTCGGAAAAAGGTTGAAAAATTATTTTAGAAACCAGGTATCATCTTGCACAAAATGAAGTAAGAAAAATATTTGCAAGACAGGAGCAAGATTATGTTGAATATTCTATATAAGGGAGGGGTATCTCTGGTAACCAGGGGATTTCATCTGACTTTGGAAGAGGCTAGAGCTTTGGTAATCTACAGTCAACTTTTATCAGAAAATAGTAAATTGAAAAATCCTATAGAAGTTGTTTGTGTTCTCACAGAAGTTCAATATGATCCCAATCCGGTGGTAAGTCAGAATCATTATTTAGTCTTATGGAATAGAATTCCCGATTTTAAGGAAGAGGATCTTGATCGGGCAGCTTACCATGAACGTACACTAATTGAGGTTTATGCCATGAGACACAATAAATTCTTTGTACCAACAGATGAATTTATACTTTACCGTAAGGCAACCCGTCAAATACGCCGATGGGGTGGATCAGATGCAGATAGAGAGGCAAAGGAATGCTTTAGTTAAGATAAAAGAGCTGAAGATATGGTTGCTCAGGCCTTTGCAAAGAATGGATCAATGGTACAGGAACAGCTGTGGACTAATTTGGGGCGCTATGAAGAATGGAGAGATTATGTAAAAAGAGCTCGTTCGGGACAAAAAGTAAAAGCTTCCCCATTAACAAGCTTTTTATCGTATGTTGCGGCGAGGAGATATCATTGTTACTGACCGTTTGTCTGGAACTTTTCGCCAACCAGTCTTTGGATTGAAAGAGCTTTTAATACCCGGGCCCTGGCCTAATGAGAATGTGACTGAAGAAGAAGCTAGACGCTTGCTTGTTTTACATATATTGAAAGCTTATGGTATTGCAGGTCGTAGTCATATTGCTTATATTACAGGACTTCCTTCCAAAAAGGTAGAGGAAGCTTTAGAATATCATAGAAAGCAGGGTCTAGCTACAACAGCTTCAATCGAAGGTATACGAGGTCAATGGTGGGTTATACCAGATTGGCAGATGGTTATTGAGAAAAATAATAATCACCGAAAATATCATTACTCTTTCCTTTAGATAATTTTGTTCGAAATAGAAAATGGCTGAATAAGTTATTTAATTATACTTTTACCATGGAATATTTTCAGAAAAAGAATATGAAATGGCAACTTTCAATTCTCTTTGGCAGTGATTTTGTTGGATATGTTGATTGTAAAGCTGATCGTAAAAAGAATCAGTTTCTTGTTAAATCTGCTGAGATTAAATGTGGATCGAAGGATTTAAGTGCTGCTCTTGATAATAGTTTATTTAATCTGGCTAAATTTCATGGATTGTCTGAGGTACTACATCTTTACAAAGAAGCTTAAACAATATGGGGTAAAGATAGTTGAAACCAATATGGAAAAAATGGGATGGTCAGACTTTTGTGATGAATCAAATGTATGATTAAACTGCAACAAGCTAATTTTGAGCTCTATTGAAATTTTTCGTTAAGCCATCTTAGTGAGATTGAAAAGAATGGCTTCATTACAGGATGTGATGAGGCCCAGGCTGTTAAAAAAGAGAAGGTTTAGATAACCTGCTCCCACAGGGGACCAGAAAAACTAAATATAATTTCTTCCGCTACTGGACGCTCCGCCGTCCTGGTCGCGCGTCCTTAAAAGTTAAGGCTTCCGTCCGTCTGGTTCTAGCCTTGACTTATACGCTTCAGAAATTATATTTTAGTTTCTAAAGCTGAATACCAGTGCAAGGGCAAGTCTCTAAAAAAAAAGAAGGGTTTGTCAACAATCTGGATCTCATCATAGATTAATCAATTAGATGGTTCGAAAAATTTCTTTATGAAGCGAAAAATTAGCTTTTTGCAGTAAAAGGATGGCTGACGTCAGTGGGTATTGGACCAGGAAGCCTTGCAACTCGACTATCCGGGTTATGAAAATCATGGTAAAGTATGGTATTGGCCTTTTTAAATAATTACCCGCAACTCTATCCAGAACAAAATTTATTAAAATCAGAGATAGCAAATATGGATCAATTCCCCATTCCAAATTTTAAAGGAATTTTTGAACAAATAAAGAAGCATAACAATAATGTAAAGAATCTGGAAAAATAATTATATCTATTGCAGGATTAAGGGGTATTTGTGTAACGTTGTCCCTAGGTCTAATACCTCTAATTATGAATATATAGTAGGCAATGTCCTATTGGAAAAAAACTATGGGTTAATTAATGCCCTGGTTTTTGTTTTTTCTTAAGGCTTGAATATAAAGTTCTCTGGGGAGAAGGATTCATGGGATATGATGTTGATTACCTGGGATGGTAGAGTTTTATCATGCAGCAAAGTATTTAGTAATGTGAATGAAGATGATTTAATGGAGATCTGGACAGAGAGGTATCAACACTTCCGGGAATTGTATCAGAGTAGTAAATTGGATGATATCGACCTGTGCCCCTTGTGATTGGCCTGAATAAACTTTTTAAGAATGATAGATAAATCGTTGTAAAGGAGTTGGTCCTTTGAATAGGGTACAAAAAGAAATTGTTAATCAAAGTGGGGTTTGTCTTTCCTGGGGGATGGATTTTAAGGAAAATCCAATTAAACGGATCTGGTCTTTAATATCGATTGTTGTGACAATAGCAAAAATGAACTTTCGAAAGTTTTTACAGTATCGTCTAGCAAATGTTAGTGGCTTTCTGGTAAATGTTTTCTGGTTTGTTGTAGAGGCGAATATTATGATTGCATTATTTAGTTCGCGAGGCCAGACATTTAACTATACAGTAGTCCAGGCGGTAACCTATGTTGGTTTAGCAGAGGCTTTATTGATGGTATCTGGTATTTCTGGAGCTTTGGGTGAGGTAGACTTAGATGGAGATATTCGTTCTGGTCAATTTATTGTGGATTTGATTCGTCCAGTTGATTATTTTGTCTATATTTTATCATTAGAACTGGGAAGAGTAGTTTATTATCTATTCTTTAGAGCTGTTCCATTGTTGGCGGTACTTTTTATTTTTTTTGACTGGGCTCCACCCACATCAATTTGGACTATCTTTCTTTTCATTTTTAGTGTTCTTGGAGGAATCATTATTACTAACTGTTTGCATTTTAGTGCATTGGTACTTGGATTCTGGTTGAATTCAAGCCGTGGAATTCTTGAGGTGGTTAATGTTATGGCGATGCTGTTTTCGGGCTTGCTTTTACCAATTGCATTTTTCCCGGAATGGCTTGCAAAAATAGTTGTGTATCTGCCCTTTGCAGGACAGTTTTACATTCCGATTTCCATCTTTCTTGGGAATGAGCCAAGGGCAATGCGCTTATTGGCAGTCGAGATGGGCTGGATAGTTGTTGCCATTACTTTGGCAAGGATATTGTTTCGGATGGCAATGAAAAAGATTTCTGTGCAAGGTGGGTAGAGGTATATTTCGAATTTATTAAATTAATTGTTATACTGCAAAAAGCTAATTTTTCGCTCCTTGAGAAATTTTTCGAACCATCTAAAGCTTGATTTCAGTCGAAATAAGGCTTCCTAATCAAAGGGCCCTCCTGGCCCTTGATTAGCTCATTACTTCCTGTGATGAGACCTTATTTCGACTTCAATCTCGCTAAGTTGGTTTGTCTAAAAATTTCTATGTCGCTCAAAATTAGCATTTTGCAGTATAATCATTAATAGATTGAGGGGAGCTAACATGAGATATATTCAACTTTATTTTCATTTAATTTCAATTAATCTCAGGTCACAAATGCAATATCGTGTTTCATTTGTGTTTAGTCTTCTGGTTGTTTTTCTTACTTATTCAGTAGAATTTATTACGATAATGTTTGCACTGGATAAGTTCGGAGGAATTCGCGGCTGGTCATTGTATCAAGTTGCTTTTATGTATGGGATTGTAACCGTTGCCTATGCTCTGGCGCGAATAATGTTTTGCGGATTTCAAAGGTTTCCGAATATGGTTAAGTGGGGAATGGTAGACAGGTTTTTGATCCGTCCCATAGATGAGAGGTTTCAACTGGTGGCTTATGAATTGCCGTTAAACCGCTTGGGACAGGTGATTCTCGGGATAATTGTTCTTATTTTTGCTATTATACATTTAGATATAAAACCAGGGCTTTCTAATATATTATTTTTGGTTGTGACAATTCTAAGCGGGACTTTGCTGTATGGTGCTTTATTTATTATCAGTGCGGCAATTGCTTTCTGGGCTGTGGAGAGTAGAGAACTGATGGGGATTATGACCCACGGTACTCTTAGAATGATCAGTTATCCGATATCCATATACAGGCCCATTCTACGGAATATAGTAATTTTCATTATTCCAGTAGCATTTATTAACTATTTTCCGTGTCTGCATTTCTTTTCCTATGATCCTCTGGGGTTTCCGGTATTTTTCAGGTATTTGGGCCCTGTTGTTTCAGTGATGGTCTTTTACCTGTCGCTCTTGTTCTGGGATTTTGGCTTGAAAAGATATCAGAGTACAGGTAATTAAGGAGGTCAGAATAGATGTCTACAATTATCTCTGTAAAAGAGTTACGAAAACAGTTTAAAGTCCGCAAAAGGTATAATGGATTTATGGGTTCACTGAAGACATTGCTCTCCCGGGAATACAAGATTATCAATGCAGTTGATGGAGTAAGTTTTGAAATTGAGAAAGGTGAGATTGTTGGTTATTTAGGACCTAACGGAGCTGGCAAATCCACAACAATTAAAATGTTAATCGGGATTTTATATCCAAGCGGTGGTTCTATACTGGTAAATGGAATGGTTCCCTTTGAAGAACGTCGGGAGTTGATGAGACGGGTTGGAATTGTATTTGGACAGCGCAGTCAACTCTGGTGGGATCTTCCGGTGATTGATTCTTTTAACTTGTTGGGAAAAATTTATTCTGTTCCAACAGATCGGTTAAAACGGAATATTGATTTTTTGTCCGGACTTCTTGAGATTGAGGGAATTTTGGAGATACCAATTCACCAGATGAGTCTAGGACAAAGAATGCGGTGCGAGATTGCTGCTTCACTTCTCCATGAGCCTGAAATTCTATTACTTGATGAGCCATCAATCGGTCTTGATGTGGTTGCAAAAGAGAAGTTGCGTTCTATGATTAAAGCTATCAATGCTGAATGTAAGACGACGATTCTTTTAACAACCCATGACCTGGCCGATGTGGAAGCAGTCTGTTCGCGGATTTTGATCATTGACAAAGGAAAATTGATTTATGACGGAACACAGGATGAAATAAAACGGAGGTATGGGAAAATCCGGACCCTTGAGGTGGAATTGGCTGAAACGGTTGGGAATGTGGATTTCAATCCGGCAAAAGTTGTGAAACAGGAAGGCCGGAAAATCTGGTTTGAGTTTAACCGTGAAGAACTTTCTGCAGCTGATTTGATTGCCCGGATCACAGGACAATATGAAGTGAAAGATCTGACAATTCATGAAACGCGGCTCGAAACCATTATAAGTGATATTTACAAGGGGGCTATTTAATGTAATTAGCGCTGTATCATGGGCCATTATATGGAGAAAGAGTGCTGGAGAGGTTTTCTTAGATAATAAGGTTTTCAAAATCTATGTTTGTAAATGAAAATTGCCTTGATTTTTTAAAAAAGAATTCGTTATAATTAAAATAAAAAAATAATTATTGATATTATAAACAATAAGTTCCAGAGGATGAAAAAGCCATTAAATTCTGTTCAAAATAATAAGGTCAGGTTAAAATATCAAGACAGTGGGAGGTAGAGAGATATTAGAGACCGATTATTTAACTTTAGTTATGTAAAGAATTCACTTTTATTAAGTATCTATGTTGCTGTATTAAATTCAAAATAAGTAAATTTTTTATAATCAATGAAAAGAAGGGAATGTTTTAGATGAAAAATAGTGTAATTTCTAAAACAACAAAATCAATATTAACTGTCAAAAATTTATGTAAAAAATATGATACTTTTTATCTGGATAATATAGGATTTGAGCTTGAAGAAGGAACAATTACAGGTTTTATCGGGCGAAATGGCGCAGGTAAATCAACTACTATTAAATTGATATTAAATATTATAAAGTTTGATAAAGGTGAAGTATTTTATCGAGGAGAAAAGTTTTGTGATAAACGAATAGATATAAAAAGAAAAATAGGGTATGTAGGCGAACATCAAAATTTTTATGAAAATATTAAAATTAAAAATATTTATAAATTTGTTAAAGGAGTTTACAAAGAGTCCTGGAATGACGAAAAATTTAAATATTATATAAATTCAGTGTTTGATATTGATCTGAACAAAAAAATGAAAGAATTATCTAAAGGAATGAAGACTAAATTCTTAATTGCTTTAGCACTGTCCCATGAACCGGAATTATTATTGCTGGATGAACCAACTTCTGGTTTAGACCCGCTTATAAGAGAAGAGGTATTAGAAGTTTTGTATGATTGTGCCAAAAAACAGAATATGACTATTTTTTTCTCATCGCATATAACTGAAGATATTGAAAAAATTGCAGAGAGAATAATTTATATAGATAATGGTAAGATATTACTAGATTGCAAAAAGAAAGAAATACACGTTAGATACAAAAAAATCAATATTGAACAATTGGATAAAGAGGCTTTTCAGGAATTAAAGAGTATAGGTGTTATAAATAAGGATTATATTTTGTTTGATGTTCAAAATGTTAAAAAGGATATTTTAAACAAATATAAAACAGAAAAAATAATGCTTGATGAGATGTTGATTTATTTAAGGAGGTAAAAGTGATGTTAAATATAATTAAAAAAGATATTTTATTTAATAAAAAATTTATTATTATTGCTATTTTATATTCTTTAATATTTCCTATTTTCTTGATTATAGATGGAGAAGAGAAATATATGTTTATGAATTTTTTGATACCCCTGGTCAGTACAGGTATCATTATTGGTAAAATCTGTTATTTAGAAGATTGTGGAGATGTCAGGATGTATTTAAAATCATTACCAATAGGGAGATATAAACATGTGTTGAGTAGGTATATAGAAATGTTGGTTATTTTAATTGCTAGTCTAATATATTTGGTAATTGTGCAGTCTTTTGTAACAAAAGATTTATCTTTATCTTATATTATAAAAATAAATATTTTTATAATACTACTGTATACTATATATTATTCAATTTATTTAATGTTATTTTTCACCAAAAATTATTATACAGCACAAAATTCTTTAATTTTTCTTGTCTTTGGAGGGTTATTGGTATCTTTGTTTCTTCAAAAAGTATTAAAAGTACAAATAGATGTGTCGAGTTTATTGCATGGTCAGTATATTATTGGATTATTTTTTGTTACTATATTAAGTCTAATTATAACTTTTTTTATCAGTATTAAGTTCAATAATTAATTTTTTATATGTTTTTGGTCATATAAAAATTCTGCATTTGGCTGTATTTTTATTCATTAAATATGAGTCAAATTACAGCTTGATATGGAGCTTCTGAGACATGATTTAGAATAAATGCAGGCAGAAGCCAATTTGCTGGGCTATACAGCCTATTATACCCTTTTTTCATGTAAAGCTATAATTTGCATATTTTTTGTATAACTACTTGGCAAAATGCTTCATTTTTATTTTACTAGATACAGTTTCAACTTGGAAATATATGAACAATATAAATAATGAGCTTGAAGATGGTATTATTCCTGGTTTTGAAATTACAATTTTTTGAAAGGATGTTAATATGAAAGATACAAAAAATATCAAAGAAATATTAAAATTTACTTTGTTGGGGTTAATTGGGTTTATTGTTTTTTATATCATCAGTATAATGAAAGAAAATAGAATCTATGAGTTAAAAGAAGTATTGAATTATATTGAGATAAAATATATTGTTCTCTGTATTATATTAATGTTGTTTTTTGGAATTACAAGGGTAATATTACGCAAATACAATAAATGAGGTGAATAAATATAGTGAAACATAATGAAACAATTCAAGCAATTCAGGAATATTTCAATGGCTTATCTGATAATGTTTTCCCAGATGAACTAAAACCTTATGCGACTGTTGTGTTGAGTGGGTCGACTGGATGGGGAATAGAGGAAGGATTTGATAAACTGGCTGACTGGGATTTACATATTTTTATTGGATGACAGGGATTATAAATCTTTTTTACAAAAATTTGGCGAAAATTATGTGATTATGGATGAAAAATTTATTTTATAGAGGGACGAAGCGGATGAATCAAACTTCGAAAATAATTGAAAAAATTCTCTTTAAACCACCTATATTGGTACCAGATCTCCGGGATTTAAATAATGGTATGGTAGCAAATCTCAATAAAGAAGAGGCTGAAAAAATAGTACTTCCTTTTACAGAGCCTGCCATTGATTGGATACCATATCCGCAGGCTGAAAGTTGGCGGATGTTGAATACACGAATAGTATCATTTATGGAGAAGATTAACGAAGATGAGCATGAAATAACCTTAATTGTATCCCATGTCAAGTATGTATTATTCTCTGGTGGCTTGAGTTGAATAATAATGATAAAGTAATTTTAAAAATTTCATTTGATATATCAACCTGTAGTATAACTTATCTGAGGCAGGATTCATGGAGAAGTAAAGTAATTTCAAGGTTAAATGATACTGCCTATTATAGCAAAGTGATTAAGATTGTCCTTTAACCCCGGTCTTAATTACTGTACAATAATTAGAACTTGAACACCATGCACTTCTAGGAAAACAATTTATTTTATCCGAGAGATCATTTAATATCCATTGGTGTGAAGATTACTTTTATAGGAATCTTTTCAATTTGTTGAAGCCCAGAAATGCTTTATTGAATGGATAATAAATATATTACAATGTGACTTTACCTGTCTGTTTAGAAAAAGCATCAAGAATTTTTTTATTGTTGAAGGGTAATTACATCAAATATATTTACAAGATATTAAATAATTTGGTATAATGAAAAAGTTTTTGTGAAAGAAGTCTGGACTCTTGATTTAGCCATGTTGGAAGCTTTTTAAGATTTCATTACAATCGAGTTTGTACAAAATTTCTCTATACTTATGCCATAGTGACTATATGGTATATTATAACAAAAGCAAATCAGGGTCAACTTAGCCCTTTGATGGTGTCCAAAATAGTTAAATATATGATTCTTTCAATGTCAATGGGTTCTATACTTCATGCGGTAAGTGAAACTGATATTACAACCAGGGTCAGAACAGGAGAGATTGGCAGTACAAAAGTTATCTACAAACTGTGAAAAGTGTTGTAAAAGGGTATTAAGTAGTAATTGGCGAATTATAATTAATAAATCTCTCTATTCTGGGTGTAGCAAATTATTATCTACTACTTCGGGGGAGAGATTTCTTATTTTTTTTATTAACATCCCAATATAAAAATGTACAAAGAGGTTGTTATGAAGAAAGAATTTGCAGTGGCTATAAAATGTGCAATTGTTAAAGATGGTAAAGTACTTACATTGTCAAAAACAACTAACTATATATGAACCAAAAATAATTGATGCAAGTTCAATAATAAAGTAATAAAGTATACTTTTGATAGAATTAAACATTAAATGACCTGGTTGACAGGATGAGAATTATTGTAGATGATTACTTGAAGGAATTATAACTTGACGTATCAAATAATAGAAGCTCTTATGTCATTGCTTTTTAGGGAGTATTGTTTTTTACATGGAAAGTCGTATGTGCCGGCAACATTATATGACATTCCAAATCCTGCAAAGGAGATGATAAAATGAGAAATAATGTGGTATTTAATTCTAAAACATACGCATTGTCAAATTTAATTAATGATATAGACACAGGAGATATTGCATTACCGGATCTCCAGAGACCGTTTGTATGGGATTCAACAAAAGTTAGAGATTTGATAGATTCACTTTACAAGGGGCTGCCCGCAGGTGTGGTTATTTTGTGGGAGATTGTGGAACCTGGCAAATATAGAAAGATTAATCTGGAAAATAAGAGAGAACCAAGATTTTTAGTTATAGACGGTCAACAAAGACTTACCTCTCTTTTTTCAATAATTAAAAATAAAGAGATAGTTAATAAGAATTTCAAGAAGGTAAAACTTAAAATTTCTTTTAATCCTCTGGAGGAAAAGTTTGAAGTATGGAATGCAGCAATTGAAAAGGATCCAGAATGGATTTCAGATATAAGTGCAATTTTTGATAACAGCTCCACCTATTCGTATATAAATTCTTATTTATCTAGAATAAAGTCAAAATTAATTGAAAAAGAAATAGATGAAAATAAAATAGCCGCAAATATTGAGAGGGTAAGGAATCTTCTTAATTATCCATTTTCTGTATTGGAATTGTCTTCAAGTCTGGATCCTGAAGAGGTATCGGAAATTTTTGTTAGGATAAATAGTAAAGGAAAATCTTTGAATCAGTCTGATTTTATTTTGACATTAATGGCTGTATATTGGGAAGAGGGACGGAAACAGATAGAAGAATTTTGTGAAATGTCCAGGAGAATTCCTAATGAAAATATTCCAACATCTTTTAATGTTATTAATATACAACCTAATCCAGAACATTTAGTAAGGACTATAGTAGGTTGTTCTTTTCTTAGAGGGCGGTTAAAATATGCTTATTTAATTCTTAAGGGTAGAGATTTTGAAAATAAAGTTATTTCAGAGAAATTCAGGAAAAAGAATTTTGAGATTTTTAAAGAAGAACAGAAAAAGGCATTAGATTTGACCAATTGGCATGATTTTATAAAGATAATCCAGAGCGCTGGTTTTGTTAATGATAAGTTGATAAGTTCAAAAATAGCATTTTTTGTATCATATACTTTATATTTATTAGGAAAACATAAATTCTCCATTCATTACAAGGATTTGGAGACTATCATCAGGAAATGGTTTGTTTTTTCTTTACTTACGCAGAGATATACAGGTTCTCCGGAGAGTGTAATTGAAAAAGATTTAACTTTATTTAAGGATGAGACCGTATTCATAGAAAAACTGGAAGAAATAATGAATAGTGAGCTGACAGAAGATTACTGGAAAATAACTTTGCCTCAAAGATTAATATCTTCTTCTACTCAAAATCATGCTTATCTTGTATATTTGGCATCTCTAATTTATAGGGATATTAATGTTCTATTTTCGAATATTAAATTGAGAGATTATTTAAATCCACTTTTGAAAATGAAGAAGAAAACAATTGATTTGCATCACATATTCCCGAAAAATTATCTAAAGAAATTTGGAATAACTGATGTAAAAAATATAAATCAAATTGCTAATTTAATTTATCTCGAATATAAGGAAAACATTAATATAAGTGACAAACCGCCGAGAGAGTACTGGTTGGAATTAACCTCCTCTTTGACAGATGAGGAAAAAAATGAAATATTAAAAAAATATGATCTGCCGCAAAATTTTTGGGAGCTTGAATATAACACCTTTCTAAAAGAAAGAAGAATTTTGATGGCTAAAGGAATAAAAGAATATTTTAAGAGTTTAAATAGATAATGGTATGTTTAATTCAATAAGCGAGGTTTAAGAAGGCTTTATTACTTTGTTTGGCGGACTATACGACTTATTTTGTTTGTCTAAATTTTCTCTCTTTTCTTTCTCAAATATAATAATAACATCTTTTGGAGGTGAAATATGGAACTATTATATGCTCGAAAACTTTTATATGACTTTGTCAAGCAAAATTATTCATCAGGCAAGCATTTATCTAAGGATAATTATTTAATAGTAGTACAACATTCATTTCGGGTTGAGAATTATGCTCAGCAAATTGCAAATTCATATGTTAATATCAGTTATGAAGAAAAAAAGTTGTTAAGGCTTGCAGCAATTTTTCATGATATTGGAACAGTTTATGGAAGGGAAAATCATGCTGAAAGAAGCAAAGAAATTGTAGAAAAATTACTTATGGAAGAATCTATTAAGGATTTAGATGAGAATAGATTATTTATGTTAATAGAAAAACATTCCGAAAAAGGTGAATTTGATGATGGAGATATTTTACTTTCCATTCTTAAAGATGCTGATATATTAGATCATATTGGAGCAATGTCAATTTTGATGTATGCATCGAAATATGATTATAATAATTCAGATTATTATTCTAATGTGTTAAAAGATCTGGTTGAAAGAGATATTCCATTTTGTAAAAAACAGAAAAGTTTAATAAGAACAGAAAAGGGCAGAGAAATAATAGACCAAAAAATTAATTTTATTGGAAGTTTTATACAGCAACTTGAAAATGAAATTAAGGATTCATTATTACAACTTGAAGAGTTATTAACATAATATATTTTGGGGCTTTTCAACTTGATGATCTTTTTAATCTAAATGCCTGGAAATATTCTCAGAATAGATAGTGGATACATAGAAAAGCATTCAAATACATTTATTAAGTCTGTAGAAAAGTATATTGTTGATTGTGGAGTCGTAGGCTATTTAAAGGAGGAATTTATATCGGAAATCTGGGTGCGTATCTATGAAATTAAACCGATCAATATCTGATAAATGAGCGTATTTAGTTTACATCTGGGGTGTTCATCTAAATTTGTCTTAGGTAGACTTCAGATATGTTCGGTATGTTAAGTGAAACAATTTAATGGAGGTATATATTTTATGAATTCAATGAAAATGCCAGGATTAAGGATAGGCGAATTTGAGGCTAAAATACCAATTGTTCAAGGCGGGATGAGTGTTGGTATATCTTTATCAAGATTAGCTTCGGCTGTGGCGAACGAGGGTGGTATTGGAGTTATTGGTGCTGCTGGAATTGGTATGCTTGAACCTGATTTTAGTACAAATTTTAAAGAAGCAAACAAAAGAGCTTTGAGAAAAGAAATAAGAAAAGCAAAGGAAATGACAAAGGGGATTATTGGAGTCAATATAATGGTTGCTCTCTCAGATTTTGATGAACTTTTAATGGTGGCAGTAGAAGAAGGTGCAGATGTGGTATTTCTTGGCGCCGGACTTCCATTAAAATTACCATTGGATGGATTGAGAAAAGTTTCTACAAAGATTGTTCCTATTGTATCTTCTGCAAGAGCTGTTAATATTATATTTAAATATTGGGCAAAGAACTATAATCATGTCCCTGATGCTGTAGTTGTTGAGGGACCTTTAGCTGGAGGACATCTCGGTTTTAAAAGGGAGCAAATAAATGATTCTAATTGTACATTAGAGAAAATGCTTCCAGAGGTTATTTCAGTAATAAAAACTTTTGAGCAACAATTTAATAAAAGTATTCCAGTCGTTGTTGCAGGAGGTATATACACTGGAGCAGATATTCACAAATTTATCCAATTAGGAGCGCAAGGAGTGCAGATGGCAACCAGATTTGTAGCCACATACGAGTGTGATGCAGATATAGAATTCAAAGATGCATATGTAAAGTGTAAACCGGAAGATTTAATTTTAATTGATAGTCCTGTTGGATTACCGGGAAGGGCGATACGAAATATATTTTTAGATGAAGTATCAGCAGGTATTAAAAAACCATTTAAATGTCCGTGGAAGTGTTTGAAAACATGTGATTACAGAAAGTCACCATACTGCATTGCACTTGCATTAACCAATGCGAAAAAGGGAAATCTGGATGAAGGGTTCACTTTTGCAGGAACTAACGCTTATAAAGTAGATAAAATTGTTTCTGTTAAAGAATTGATTGAGACCTTATTGACAGAATATGAAGAGGCAACATTTATATAAATTTAAATTGTTTCGCCTAACACAGCATAAAAGGTTCGTACCTTGCGGTACTTGTCCAAATTTTTGCTTTTTTATGCTGGAACCATTATGTGACATCCCTACTTTGGATTATATTATAAATGAGGTGGTGGTATATATGAAGGAATTTACAGAAAATGAAATTTTAAAATTTTTAGGAAGATTAGCAAATGAGTGGGGAACTGGCCATGAAAGTGTAACAAAAATTTTAGGTAAGATAAAAACATTTTTAGATAAGAAGAAAGAGAAAATTAAATTTCTTGATAAAGTATATTTATTGGTTGAAATGTTAGAAGCTTGGTCAGAAAAGAAATATGTTATAGATGATGAAACTTTAGGTTTAATAATTGCTTGTTTAGCATATTTAATACTACCAATTGATTTAATACCTGATTTCATAATAGCTGTTGGATTTACTGATGACGCTGCTGCATTTGCCTTAGTTTTTAACTTGTTAAGTTCTGAAATTGAACGTTTTAAAGCATGGAAAGCTAATGAACTTCAAATTGATGAAGTTGCATCAAGTTTGGAAGATAAATAATACTTATAAAGTAACCCCTTTAAATTTTTATTATTATTGGAATGTCATATAACAAAGTGTTTCCGTTAGAGCTAACGTCTACCCTACGGCACAAGTCCTCTGTCACAAAACTTGCATTGGATTATATAAATGTGGTGGCTGGCAAGTTTTGTGTCAGGCCTGCGGCACGGGCACATTGGAAACACCTGGAACGTTATGCGACATATTTCACAAACCGGGTAGCGTCAAATGAGACATGAAATTTCCTGGAAAATGGAAGTAGGTGGCAGTTTAAGATTATTCTATTGGGTAGAATAAAAAATATCATGCTTAGAGTCAAGTAATAATTAACCATTCAATCAAAAAATAAGGAAATCAAAATTTCTAATAAGTTTTATCACTAATTGTACTTTACTTAAGGAACCTGCCAGGGTTAATGGGCTTCGGCCTGTTATACTATCTTGACTTTTTGCTTTGTAGTTTAGCTTCTGTAAGGCTTATTGAAGGTTAGATGTTTGTTCAATGATTTATCTGATGAGTTGCGTTCAGCTTTCAATTATTCGACCAGTGGAGTCTGTAATCTACAAAGGTGGTTTACCGCCAAATGAATCATGGGGTTTTAAGTAGTTGAAGAAATACAACTGATACAGTATTGCATGAGAGATCGCACCTTCGAAAGAACTGAAGCTTTTATGTCGTTTATAATGTAATTTATAAGTTCCAAAGAAGCGTTCTACAATGTTTTTGTAAGGACGATAAGCTTCATTGCTGTAATTGACTATTCCATAGGGAAAAGCTCTTTAATCTGGTGGCGATCAATTTTTGCATTTAGAAATACTTTAGCAGCATGTATAGCAACTTCATAGATTGGAGCTTTATCGGTCACTAGAGTAAGTTTTTTACCATCGTATTGTTTGATGATCCTTCATAGAATTTTGAGGGCAGCTTTAGCATCACGATGCTTAGAAAGATACTGAGAGATGATTGATTAACCCATTTAGGGCAGTTATCATTTTTATGAGAGAGCATAACCACAAAATAGGCAATGGTAGGTAGGATGTGTTTTGGGTTGGTGAGGCTTTTTTGGAGCCCATTGATATTTACAAACTTTACACTGAAGTTTTTGATATCCATCTGGATCACATCCAAAGAATCCGAGGTAATCTTTAGGAGCTCCACAGTGTGGGCTTTTATCAACATCAACATTTAAAGATTTAATTCTACGTACAGGTTTGATTGGTTATCCATTTTTTCAACTTCAGCGAGTAATGTTTGATAATCTTTGTAAACAGGTTTTACGAGAGGTAAAGGATTATCAAGGTTGTTTAGTTTAGAGTAGCTGACATCAATCTGGTAGATGGTTCAAAATCAATACGGAAATATTGTAAGAGAACTAAAAAGAGATGAAGAAGAAAATTTAATAAAGAATTTAAGAGGATATTAAGTAGTGGTTGACGAATCATAATTTACGAATCCCCCCATTCTGGGTGTAGGGAGTTGTGTTTTGGTCAACTACTACCTACTACTTTAAGGGAGGGATTTCTTTTTTCAGGAAAATCTTGCCCCTACAAGGAAAAATCAAGTTTTTGTCCCCTGAAAAAAGGGAGAAAATTTGACGGAACAATCAAAATTATAGGAGGTCGATTCTATGGATAAAAAACAACAAAAAGAAGTTTTGGAATACTTTAGAAAACATGCTCAGGATTGGAAAAAAAGCGAATATTAAATCACAAGATGAAGTTAATGTAATTAAACAAAGAAATGATTACGTTATTAAGGTTATTAATGAGAGAAAAAATACAGAACGCGTTTTAGATGTTGGGTGCGGAACTGGAGATCTTGTTTGTGAAATAGCAAAAAAGGGTATTAATGCTATTGGTGTTGATTTTTCAAAAGAAATGATTGATATCGCTAAAAATGAAGCAAAAAAACTCCAACTTGAAAAAGCAAAGTTTGTGTGTTGTTCTATCTTTGATTTCCATTTTGAACTTGATGAATACGATGTAATTTCTGCAAATGGATTTATAGAATATATTTCATATGAAGAACTTGATAAGTTATTGGATATTTCTTTAAAAGCTTTAAAGCCAGGTGGTTCTTTGGTTTTAGGATCAAGAAACAGACTTTTTAATATTTTTTCATTAAATAAGTTTACACAAGAAGAAATTGATGAAGGGAATATAATTGCACTTTTAATGGAAGCTATACAAATAGTAAATTCGAATGATATTAATAGTTTGATAGGATTAAAAACAGCACCACTTCAAAAAGCAGATAAGGAACACCCGCAAACAGGAATAAAAGTCTCAACAAGATATCAATTTACTCCGGTGCAATTAATAAATATGTTAAAAGACAAAGGTTTTGAACCAATTGAAATTTTTCCAATTCATATTCATGGAGTCGTTCCTAAATTCAAAGATAAATATCCTACAATTTATGGAAACATTTCAAATTTATTACAAAATTATGGAGAAGGTAATATGTGTCTAATACCGTATTCTTCTTCTTTTATGATTCATGTTAAAAAGAAGTGAAATGTGTTAAAATTAACAATTATGATGCGTCATTATGTATGAGAAAAGAGGTGAAATATGTCAAAATTAACAATTGTGATGTACCATTATGTACGAGATTTAAAACATTCTCAATACCCTGAGATAAAGGGTTTATCAGTAGACCTATTTAAAGAGCAATTACAATATTTTTTAAGATACTATAAAATAATTAAAATGGAAGAATTAATTGAAGCTGTCAAATTAAATAAAGAGTTGCCAGATAATTCTTTGCTTCTTACTTTTGATGATGGTTATAAAGATCATTTTGAATTTGTTTTTCCTATATTGGATGAATTGGGTATCCAGGGAAGTTTTTTCCCACCCGCCAAAGCAATCCAGGAACATCATGTATTGGATGTTAATAAAATTCATTTTATTTTGGCTTCTGTTAAAGAAAAAAAGCAAATAATTTTTGACATTTACTCTATGTTAGATAAATTTCGAAAAGAGTATTCTTTAGAAAACAATGAATATTATTTTAGGAAATTGGCTAAGGAAAATAGATTTGATACAAAAGAGGTAATTTTTATAAAAAGAATTCTCCAGAGAGAACTACCAGAAAAGCTCAGAAATATAATTATTAATTCGCTTTTTAATAAGTATGTTTCTAAGGATGAAGGTTCTTTTTCGCGTGAACTGTACATGAATATTGATCAATTAAAATGTATGAAAAGAAAAGGTATGTATATTGGGAGTCATGGTTATGATCATTATTGGTTAAACACATTATCAAAAGAAAAACAAAAAAGAGAAATTGAACTTTCTTTAGATTTTCTTAAAAAACTTGGTTGTGATATTAACGATTGGGTTATGTGTTATCCTTATGGAGCTTATAATGAATCTTTATTGTTTTTACTTAAAGAAAATGGATGTAAACTAGCATTAACAACCCAAGTTGGTATTGCAGATTTAAATAAGGATCACCCTCTTATTCTTCCAAGATTGGATACAAATGATTTACCTAAAGATAGATTTGCTAAACCTAATATATGGACATTAAAAGTTATTAATTTTTAGAATGTACGGCAGGTTTTCAAACTTCTTTACTCTCTTCGGTTGCTTGATCACGCTGTGCTTTCGCTTTACTTCGTTTCGCTCAGGGCAAATAACAGTGACTAAACGGAAAAATCTTCAGCTTAAATTTTTTTCAAATTTTTCTCACTACGTTCGCAAAATTTCGTTTAGACGCAAGCGATAGGCTGTCATTTGACGGCCTATCGAAGTGCCCATATTCCCAGAACACGGCTTGTTCGGCTGGTTGCCAAACGACGCTATCTACCGGTTTCTGGTAGATGCCCAAATGTCCTTTCGTGAATCACTCTAATTTGGAATTTTTGTTTTCTTTAACAGGATGGGCTGTCAGACCTTCTTCAACAATTGAAGATTCCAGAAAAACATCCTGTGTTGGTCAGTTCAAAACAGTTATTATTTCAGAACCCTCTTCAGATTGTTGATGCTGTCAATGAAGTATTAGATTCAGGAGACGAACATGGAATGGGAGTTATTATTCAAAGATTTATTGAATCAGATTATTCAGAAGTTGTTTTTTCTTGTAATCCATTAACGGGAGTAGCTAAACCCGTAATTGAAATATGTCGGGGAAGGGGAGAACAGCTTGTTAGTGAAAAGTAACTCCCTGGATTTATTCTGATAAAGGTTGGGAAAATGGTAAATTGGATGATTTTAATGAAAATATACTGAAAATGATTCGGGAAACTTTCAGAAAAGTAGCGGAAAAATTTGGTTATGATGTTGATATGGAGTGGGCAATTAAGGATAATATTCTTTATTGGCTTCAGGTTCGCCCTGTAACTGGCATTGTTAATAAAAATGAATGTGACCGATTTTCAAAAGAAGTCTTTAAATTGTCAGGAGATTGGTTTTTAATGGATCAATGTGATAAACCATTTGTGCCATTATTTTATTTATTATTTACCTACTCTGGCTAAAAAACTAGAAAGATTGTTAGGTATTATTAAAAATCTGATTGATAATAGAAATACAGAAAATGTAAAAGATGAATTTGACGAAAATCGTTGGTGAAAAGAAGCTTTGAAAATTGGAAAAAATCTCTCTTTTAAAGAGCGGTTTGATTTTTATAGACAGCTTTTGATTTTCCGTAAATTATTAGTCCGGACAGAAAATGATGATTATATTTTGCAAAAAGGGATGACCTAGGTTAGAGCTGTGATAATGGAATTTAGAAGACGTCTTTTTCCTGATAATCCAGAAGATGTATTCTATTTAGAAAAAGAAGAATAAAAAGATTGTTTAATGAGGGGTAATTCTGAAGAGTATCAGACAAGGATTGATAAGAGAAAACAGGAATTTGAGCAGACAAAGAAAATATATTCACCAAATAAAATCTGTGATGGCAAAACTGTGCATGAGAGTTTAAATGATAAAGATTCTAATTTCCTTAAAGGTCAACCGGTATCATCTGGTATTGCAGAATGATATGTTTATGTAGTGAAAAATCCATTAAATCCGGACAGCTTTACTGATATTCCTGAAGGAGTGGTTGTGGTAGCAAGAATGTTAACCTCTGCTTCGGCTGGAAATCTTGTAGCTGCAAAAGCTTTTGTTATAGAAGTTAGGAGCTTTTCTTTCACATGGAGCTATTTTGGCTCGCGAAATGCAAATTCTGGCAATAATTGGGGTAGAGTCAGCCGTTTCTAAACTTTTAACAGGAGATTATGTTGTAGTAGATGCATGCAAAGGACAGGTTTATATAAAATAATAAAATAAATTGTTTAATGATTTATAGTGAAAGAATTGGCCTCTCTTTTTAACCCTTGATGGAACAGAACTTTCTTCATCATTTCAAACAATATCATATTTGGATATTGGAAATTGTATTCTCACGATTACTGGTAATTCAACTACGGGATATTCTTTTAAAAGAATTACGGGAACAGATAGAGGAATACTATAATTGGCTATTACAAGATAGTGATGATGTTGTTTTAATACTTTTAAAATTGTAATGGATGATGTTTTATAAAGAGGTCTGATTTAATAAAAGCATATGCTGTAACTGGAAATCAGGGAAGTGGTTATATACCTTTATGTTTTTGGCATAAAGAATCATGGAGAAGCAAACCATATCCTGAAGAAAAAGATGATTCAAAATGTAAAATTAGGCGAATTAAGACAAAGAGTAAATGCTCTGGTTGATAGTATGAAATTTGTTGTAGATGACTATTTGAAGGAATTATAACATGGCGCGGTAGATAACAGAGCCTGGATGTTATGGGCCTATGCTCTTGTTTTGGTCTTTTTGGACAGTTGTTATTGCATTTGTAATCTGAAAAACAGATTAAGAATGGGGTGATTTAAATTGGGAAAAAACTTAATGGAAACAAAAACAGTGAAATTAAGTGAAATATTTTTCAATGGAAAAACTTATAAAGTTCCTACTTTTCAGAGGGATTATTCCTGGAATGAAGAGAATTGGGAAGATTTATGGAATGACGCCTTGAATATATTAGAAACAAACAACTACCATTATATGGGTGCAATAATTTTAAAAATTGTGGAAAATGATGATGAGTTAATTATTGTAGATGGGCAACAAAGGCTTGCAACTTTGATAATATTGGCTGTTGCTGGAATAGCTTTCTTAGATGATTTGGTAAAACAAGGCATAAATAAAAAAACCAATGAAGAAAGAATTAAAATACTGTCTTCAAGATTCATAGGGGAAAAAGATGCAACTTCTTTGTTTTACAGGAGTAAATTAAAATTGAATAGAAATGATGGAAATTTCTTTCAAGAATATATCTTGAAAAGAAAGAAACCGTTAAATGTTTCCCGACTTAAAGATTCACAGAAATTACTTTATAAAGCTTATCAATATTTCTATAAAAAAATTAAAGAACGCTTTAAGGATGATCATGGAGAAGGAATTGCAAACTTTTTAGAAAATATAGTTGCAAAAAGGCTTATATTTATTCAGATAACAGTTGAGGATGATTTAAATGCTTACACAGTTTTTGAAACCTTAAATGCAAGAGGGATCGAGTTAACTCCTACAGATCTGCTAAAAAATTATATGTTTTCGTTAATTACAGAAGCTGATCTTGAAATTATTGAAGATAAATGGTATAGAATAATAAATTTGGTAGGATTTAAAGAATTTCCAACCTTTTTAAGGTACTTTCTAAATTCTTATAGAGAAATTGTTAGAAAAGAAAGACTTTTTAAAGATATTAAAAAGGAAATAAAAAATGCTCAAGATGTAGTCAGATTGTTAGATGATTTAGAAGAAATTGCATATTTTTATGAAGCACTAAAAAATCCTTATGATGAATTTTGGAATGATTTTTCAGATAAGAATGATATAATAAAGTATTTAGAAGAAATGAAGCTTTTTAAAGTTACTCAACCATATCCTTTGCTGATAGCAGTCTATAAGCACAAAAGAGATATTTTAAGTCAAATCTTGAGAATGGTAACAGTAATTTCATTCAGATATAATATTATAGGCAAATTAAATCCTAACGAGATGGAAAGAGTTTATAATAAAGTTGCTATCAAGATTTCCCAAAATACCCTTGCTTCAGCAAAAGATATTTTTGAAAAACTTAAAACGATATATGTAACTGATGAAGAATTTATTTCTATGTTTTCATCAGCTTCTATTAATACAAGGAGAAATAAAAAACTAGTAAAGTATATTTTAATAAATATTGAGAAAGAAATTTCGGGAAATTCTTATGATTACTACGATAGTTCTATAACGATAGAACATATACTTCCGGAAAATCCAACCGATGAATGGTTTGAAATTTTTAGTAGTGAAGAAGTAGAAAATTATGTATATAGAATTGGGAATTTAACACTTCTTGAAGATTGTAAAAATAGGGATATTGGAAATAGTATTTTTAATGAAAAGAAAAAAATATATGCGACTAGCAAATTTGAAATGACTAATAAAATAAACTTTGACGAGTGGAGCAGAGAGACTATTAGTAGAAGACAAGAAAAGTTGGGCCGAACGGCAAAGAACATATGGAGATTGGATTTTTAATGAAATTAATGTCAAAGAAAATGATGTTTAGTTGAACTTTTCACTCTTTTTGCTTATTTAGATGTTATAGTATCTGGCCAACAGCTGTTATGTGGTTTGTTTTTGTTTTAATTTTTTTGATAATAAACCCCTATTTTTCATATTAAGTAGTTAAATGGAAAATTTCTATGGTAATCAGTTAAAAAATTTTCAAGAGTTAAGTAAGATTTTAAGAAATTGAAAAAACAGTAGTGAAAACAATGAAAAATGGAAAATCATCTAAGAATTTTGTGAAGTTGTTCAATAAAAATCTATATTTGACAGAAATAAGGTTATTGTCAAAGCTTTAAAAAACTTATGACAATATAATAACATCTTTTAGAGGTGAAATATGGAACTATTATATGCTCGAAAACTTTTATATGACTTTGTCAAGCAAAATTATTCATCAGGCAAGCATTTGTCTAATGACAACTATTTAATAGTAGTACAACATTCATTTCGGGTTGAAAATTATGCTCAGCAAATTGCAAATTCATATGTTAATATCAGTGATGAAGAAAAAATTGTTAGGGTTTGCAGTAATTTTTCATGATATCGGAACAGTTTATGGAGGGGAAAATCATGCTAAAAAAGCAGAGAAATTGTAGAAAAACTACTTATGAAAGAATCTGTTGAGGATATGGATAAGAGTAGATTACTTATGTTAATAGAAAAACATTCCGAAAAAGATAACTTTGATGATGGAGATATTTTACTTTCCATTCTCAAAGATGCCGATAATATCGGAGCAATGTCAATTTTGATGTATGCATCGAAATATGATTATAACAATTCAGATTATTTTTCTAATGTGTTGAAAGGTCTGGTTGAAGGAGATATTCCATTTTGTAAAAAACAGAAAGGCTTAATAAGAACAGAAAAAGGTAGGGAGATAATGGACCAAAAAATCAATTTTATTAGAAGTTTCATACAACAACTTGAAGATGAAATTAAGGGTTCCCTATTACAACTTGAAGAGTTAATAAGATAATATATTTTGGAATATCGGGAATTTGGGTGTGTATCTATGAAATTAAACCGAACAATATCTGATAAATGAGCGTATTTAGGTTATATCTGTGGTGGTTATCTAAATTTGTCTTAGGTAGACTTCAGATAGGTTCGGTATGTTAAGTGAAACAATTTAATGGAGGTATATATTTTATGAATTCAATGAAAATGCCAGGATTAAGGATAGGCGAATTTGAGGCTAAAATACCAATTGTTCAAGGCGGGATGAGTGTTGGTATATCTTTATCAAGATTAGCTTCGGCTGTGGCGAACGAGGGTGGTATTGGAGTTATTGGTGCTGCTGGAATTGGTATGCTTGAACCTGATTTTAGTACAAATTTTAAAGAAGCAAACAAAAGAGCTTTGAGAAAAGAAATAAGAAAAGCAAAGGAAATGACAAAGGGGATTATTGGAGTCAATATAATGGTTGCTCTCTCAGATTTTGATGAACTTTTAATGGTGGCAGTAGAAGAAGGTGCAGATGTAGTATTTCTTGGCGCCGGACTTCCATTAAAATTACCATTGGATGGATTGAGAAAAGTTTCTACAAAGATTGTTCCTATTGTATCTTCTGCAAGAGCTGCTAATATTATATTTCAATATTGGGCAAAAAACTATAATCATGTCCCTGATGCTGTAGTTGTTGAGGGCCCTTTAGCTGGAGGACATCTTGGTTTCAAAAAGGAGCAAATAAATGATTCTAATTATACATTAGAGAAAATGCTTCCAGAGGTTATTTCAGTAATAAAAACTTTTGAGCAACAATTTAATAAAAGTATTCCAGTCGTTGTTGCAGGAGGTATATACACTGGAGCAGATATTCACAAATTTATCCAATTAGGAGCGCAAGGAGTGCAGATGGCAACCAGATTTGTAGCCACATACGAGTGTGATGCAGATATAGAATTCAAAGATGCATATGTAAAGTGTAAACCGGAAGATTTAATTTTAATTGATAGTCCTGTTGGATTACCGGGAAGGGCGATACGAAATATATTTTTAGATGAAGTATCAGCAGGTATTAAAAAACCATTTAAATGTCCGTGGAAGTGTTTGAAAACATGTGATTACAGAAAGTCACCATACTGCATTGCACTTGCATTAACCAATGCGAAAAAGGGAAATCTGGATGAAGGGTTCACTTTTGCAGGAACTAACGCTTATAAAGTAGATAAAATTGTTTCTGTTAAAGAATTGATTGAGACCTTATTGACAGAATATGAAGAGGCAACATTTATATAAATTTAAATTGTTTCGCCTAACACAGCATAAAAGGTTCGTACCTTGCGGTACTTGTCCAAATTTTTGCTTTTTTATGCTGGAACCATTATGTGACATCCCTACTTTGGATTATATTATAAATGAGGTGGTGGTATATATGAAGGAATTTACAGAAAATGAAATTTTAAAATTTTTAGGAAGATTAGCAAATGAGTGGGGAACTGGCCATGAAAGTGTAACAAAAATTTTAGGTAAGATAAAAACATTTTTAGATTAAGAAGAAAGAGAAAATGGCTCTCCGTCAAATGTTGTGAAAGATAAGTTGGCTCCGTTGAATTGATTGGTAAATTGATTTTGAAATAAACATTTAAATTTAATAACTTAACATTGCATTAAATACTCTTCTCCTTAGATTCATAACATTTGGAACACCATATCCAATCCTTTTGATCAATTTAATCTTGTTATTGATACCCTCAGCAAAGCCATTGGTTATCTTAGTCTTAAAATAATTTAGTATTTTTTCTTCCCATCTTTGTATTATCTTTTTTACCTGGTAAAAAGGCATCAGCTTGCTTTTTATTACTTCTTTATACCACCTTTTTAGAGCTCTGGTGGCTTCTTTCACATCATCTAGCTGCAATAGGTCTCTGAATTCCTCTTTTAATTCCCAGGCCTTTTCTAGAGCTGGACTGAGTTCAAATAATTTGATGAGCTTTTCATGTTCTTCATCTGTCAATTCTTCAGCTCGTTTTTGGAGTAATAAACGACTTTGAAAAAACTTTCTTCTCTGATGATTATTTACTGTTTGTTGAACTTGTTTTCTAACTTCATCAAGGGCTCTGTTCATTAAAGTTACAAGATGAAATTTATCTATAACAATTTTTGCATGAGTAAATGCTGCATTTGCTACTGCTTTGAACGGCCGCCACATATCCATAGAGATCGATTGAATCTGTCGTCTTTGTTCATCTTCCCAACAATTAAAGTAGTCAATTAAATCATCCTTTTTGCGAGTAGGTAAAATGTCAATTAACTCCCGATTAATTGGATCTGTAATGCTAACTCCATATTTATGGCGTTTTAAAACTGCAAATTCATCGATACTGATGGCTTTTAATTGACTAAGTTTTGAAACTTGTTGTTTAATGAGAGGGTCAACTACTTTTTTAACTGCATTATTAACAGCTGTATAACTTAACCCGTTTTCTCTAGCAACTTTAGAATAATCCTTGCTGACAGTTTCTTTAGCAAGATATTTATCAAAGCGTTTGGTTTTACGGGCATATTTATCAATACTTTCATATTTTTCAGGGATACCCCTCTTATGACAATAAGGACAACGATATCTTTTCTTTAGAAGTCTAATGATTACTAGTTTACCTCTTATGGGGATGTCTCTAATATTTTGCCATTTTGTATCATGGATTTTATTAGTGATATTACCACACTGAGGACACACAATGTGATTTTTCTTTGCTTCAGCGATAAAAATATATCTGTCCTCCGTTGAAATAATTTCAGTTGCAATAATGTCTGGCAAATCAAGAAATTTTATGATATTATTATCTTGCATTTGCTGGGCTCCTTTCTTTGGTTTTTAGTTCGCAACTAATTAATTCAACGAGGCCAGCAAATGCCTTTTTATTTTTTATAATTTTTTCTTCACAACATTAATTATAGACCCAAAATTTTTATAGAGGAGGTGAAAAACCTGGTTATAAAACTTCACTTTTAACAAGCTATTTATGGTTCCAATACAGAAAATAGATACCTGGGTTATTTGCTGATGAAGTAAAGTTTTTGAATGACTTATGCTATTATAACCAGGAGGAAAATGATTAATATTAAAAAAATGATCGAATGTGAGAATAATTTTCCCAAAAATTTTACCAATGTAGTTGAAAGACCATATGGAAAGCTTTTTTATAATGAGAATAATCCTCAATCACATGATAGTAATCATGCGATAATTCTTAATCTGGCTGGAGATTTAGAAAAGGCTGTAGAAGATATTATTATTTTTTATGAAAAAAGAGGGTTAATACCGCGAATTTACCAGGCTTATCAACAAGGAGAAAAAGATGTTCTTTTTCCGGTTTTAGAGGTGAAAGGTTTCAAATATGAAGAGTGGGATAATCCTTTCTTTTTTCATGAAAAAGAATCCAAAATTTGTCCAAACGATGAACTGTACATTAAACGTGTATATCAAATTGATTCTGGCATTATTGATATAATATATTCAGAAGATGCTGGTAATTGGACAGTAAAAGTTTTAGAGTATTGTGTTCAGTCTGAAGACTTTCACTTATTAGTAGGATATGTTGCTGGAAAACCAGTAACTATGATTTCATTGGAGATAATGGATGGTTTTTCAAGAGTTGACCATATGTTAACTCATAAAGATTATCGAGGTAATGGTTATGGTCGTACTATAGTAGATCATTTGGTTAATTATCATTCCGCTATTTCTAAAAATCACTTATATTTGTATGCTCATAATCCTACTGCAATCCGTATGTATATAGATGCAGGTTTTGTTGAAAAAAAATTAAATTTACAAAGTTGGTCTGCCTGGAAGGAATAGATAAATACTCCTGAAGATTTAGGTCAGCTAGTAGAAAAGCAACAGGTGGGATTAGGAGAGAGAATTAAGGAATATATGAAAGATTTAGCGAAGGGATATGCAATTCCAGTTAACTCTTTTCAGGAAATTGAGCCAGTGACTTTGGACGAACTAAAGACAATTTTTCCAGATTTTATTCCTCCCCAATCATATTTGATACTTAAAAAACCTGATCTGCTTAAATTCTTGTTAGGAAGAAAACGCATAGGTGAAAAAATCTATCAAACATAGCTATTAGAAATACAGAGTCCGTAATGTTTTTGCCCTAAACCAATATTGGAAAGACCACGGATATTATGACCTTTTTCTAAAATGATAATGTATCCATGTTTTTGTAGGTTAAATTCTTTGTTAATTTATCAACCCGTAAAGCTTTCATAAAGTTGTGTAGGATAGTCTTCAATGTGGTCAAGGTACGTTTTTTCAATAATGTTAAACTGACGTAAGATTTTGATATCTTCTGATTTCTTAATAATGCTTATTTCAACTACTTCCTTTGATAGTTTATATTTTGAATTATCAATAATATGGTTAAACTGCAAAAAGCTAATTTTTCGCTTCTTGAGAAATTTTTCGAATCATCTAAAGCTCGATTTCCGCCGAAATAAGGCTTCCTAATCAAAGGGCCCTCCTGGCCCTTTGATTAGCTCATCACCTCCTGTGATGAGGCCTTATTTCGTCGGAAATCTCGCTAAGATGATTTGGCGAAAAATTTCTATGTCGCTCAAAATTAGCTTTTTGCAGTTTGATCATAATGTAACTTAGATTTTCTTTTATTGCTTTAATCTTCTAAAAACAAAATATTTCATGACGTTAAATTTGCAATATTTTGAAGGTTATATGTGATATTTGTTGTATACCAAAATATAGAGAATTTATATAAGTTAATACCAAAAAGGTTGTTTTTTTATTTATTAATGATAATTCGGAATTTTACTGGGGAGGGATAAAATATCAAAACTTGTTATCCGAAAAAACGCATTAGAATCAGATTTTTTAAGATAAGGTAAGCGAGTAATTGATGCTATCGCCTTTGACAAACACCATCTAAATAGTGTTGAAAAGTTACCGAGGGTGAAGGGAGTGGATATAAGAAAAGGAGGTTTAATATGAAAGAAAAAATATTAAGTAGTGTTTTTGAAAAAATAGATTCTATAAAAAGTAGTTCAAAGCTAATATTTTTCAAAGGATTTGATATCCAAACTCTGAGTATAATGTTTGATAAATACCCTAGATTCTATGATGGAAATTACTTTACTAATGATGGTATTGATCTATTAGAATTAAATAATCAAAAGAAAAAGATAATGAGTTCAATTTTAAATATAGAAGATGGAACTTATTCAGGACTCTATGAAGAATTTATTTTTTTAAGTGAAAGAATTGATGGACTTTATAAAGGTGAAATAATTATAGTTGTCAATAATTATTTTGATAATTTTTATCCGAGCCAATATGTTGATTCAAATAATGTTTTACTACGGCAGTATATGAATATTATTAATGAAGAAGAAGTAGAAGATAGTGAGAGTGAGATAAGAGATATTGCAAATTATATTTCCAATGTGGTTGAGAAAGAAAATAATTTGTTTGTCTCTTATTTAGATAGAACAGAAGAGATAAAGGTGACAAAACTTAATTTAATTGATTGTAATAATGTAAAAATAGAGATAAAAGAGATAAAAGAATTACAGAAATATGTAGAATTTTCATCTACTAATACCCTCGACTTATTAGATTTGAAGTTGAAGATATTAAACGAAAATATTCCCAAAGATAGCAGGATAGATATTTTAACAGAAAAATCGATTTTAAAAACAACAGGTTTACTAAATTCATTAAAAACCTTACTTGCTGTAGCAGGTGAAGAGTATGATATAAACATTTATTATACAAGTAAGTTTGCTCGCGGACAAGTAAGGCAAGAATTTAAGCAAATTTTAAAGCAATATTGGAACAGTGAGAGTTTTAGAATGCTTGAGTTTTATGAAAATCCGGATGAGTCTATTGATAAAATCAAGATATCGCAAGGTGAAATTATAGAAACAATTGTTCAACAAGTTGAAGAAGCACAAAATAGTGATAATTATAGTGACATTTTTGTCACTGCCCCAACGGGAGCAGGTAAATCTTTACTTTATTAAATACCAGCAATTTATATAGCAAATAAATATAAACTGGTTACTATTGTTATATCTCCATTGAAAGCGTTAATGGTAGATCAGGTTAAACAGTTAAAGGAAAAAGGTATTGATTTTGTTGAATATATAAATTCTGATCTTACTCAAAAAGAGAAAGAAGATATATTAGAAAAAGTTAAAAAAGAAGAGGTGTCAATACTTTATGTTTCACCAGAGTTTTTGTTAGCTTATGATATTAGAACTATTATAGGTGAAGAAAGGAAGCTTGGTCTATTAGTTATAGATGAAGCCCATCTTGTTACAACATGGGGTAGAGATTTTAGAGTAGACTATTGGTATCTTGGTACCTATATTAAGAAACTTAGAAATAATAGATTTTATGATTTCGGAAATTTTGTTATTGCTTCATTCACTGCCACAGCTGTCTATGGTGGTAATGATGATATGGTTTATGAAACCATAGATAGTTTATATATGAAAAATCCTATAAAATATCTTGGAAATACACGAAGGAAGAATATTAAATTTATAATTAGGAATTGGAAAGTGGAAAGAAGTTATCAAGAAGAAAGACAACAAAAGACGATTGATTGTATTTTGAGCTATATAAAAGACGGTAAAAAAGCAATTTTATATGCACCCTATAGAAGACATATAGATGAATTAATGGAAATGATACCAAGAGAATATGGGCACAGGGTTGTAAAATACTATGGAAACCTTGAACCGATTTATAAAGATTTCTATGAAGAGAAATTTAGAAATGGTGAAGCAAATGTAATGTTAGCGACAAAGGCTTTCGGAATGGGAATAGATATAAGTGATATTGAAATAGTGTACCATCATGCACCTACAGGCAATCTTTGTGATTACATTCAAGAAATCGGAAGGGTAGGTAGAGATCAATCGATTATGGGTTTAGCTATACAAGACTTTAATCCTAAGGATCTTAGCTTTAGTAAAATTTTGTATAGTTTATCATCCATAAAGCAATATCAACTAAGAGAAGTTATTAAAAAGATTTATAGTATCTATAAACAGAAAAGAAGGAGAAATTTTCTTATTAATGCAGAAACTTTTTCCTATCTTTTTCCTGATGATGAGAATTATGAAAATAAGGTTAAAAATGCTTTATTGCTAATAGAAAAAGACTTAGAAAAAAAATATACGTATCCAGTATTAATTGTTAGGCCTAAGAGTTTATTCTCAAAGGCTTATGCAGCGGTACCATCTGGAATTGTAAAAAAGTTTAAAAATAGCAAGTATTATAAATATGCTAAGAAAATATCTGAGGTACAGAGTTCTAAAATATATAATGAAGAATCAAAAGGAAGTAGTATTTTCGTACAAGATATAGGACCTATATATGAGTTTGATTTAAAAAGTCTATGGGAAGACCATTATAGTGATATGACTTTTCCTGTTTTTAAAAAGAAATTTTATGATTTAGAGTTATTTGACTTTAAAGAAAATATAGTTCCAAGGTATAAATTAACCATATCATTAAATAAATCAATTTATGATACAAGGAAAGCATTAGAAGAAAATATTTCCAATATTATTAAATGTTTTGATATACAGAAAAAAGGATTCTTTTCAAGAGAGGAATTTTCAGAATTATTAAAAACATATTTTCCAAAAGAAGCTATTCGGAGAAAAATAATTAATACATTTATAGATCTTTTTGTTATTAAATATGGCGAAGATAATAAAAATAAATTTATTCAAAAACGAATAAGTAAGGGCAATAGTGATCGAGAGGAATTTAGATTACAAAGTAAAATTTACCATAGAGTGTTTAGGGATATTTTAAATAGATATCTTGATTTATCTAAAAACATGGTTGGTGATGATATGACATTATGTAGATATCTAGCTGTTAAGGAAAATAACTTATATATGACATTGGCTTATACTATTGAAGCTTTCTCACTTGGTTCCTATGATGTAAGAGGTGGTGAATCACCAGAAATATTTATTCGTGTCAACGATCCAAGCAAGCTAAGGGTATTAAGTACTAGTTCCAATAGATATAGTAATTTAATCCTTAAAGATATTAGACAGAGACAAAAACGATCAAGTGAGATATTAAAAAAATTCTTTACAGAGCTTGATGATGATGAAATGAGATGGGATTTTATAGAAGAATATTTTCTAGGGAGAATCAACCTGGATTAGAGGTGTTAAAAAATGATAGGAAACTATATGAATCTTACCGAGTCAAAGATAAAAAAAAATAATATTAATGGTAAGATGGACAATATAAACTGGTATTTGAGGGAAATAAGTGAATTTGAATTACTAAATGAAAGAGAAGAACTTTTACTAGGTGAACAAATATATAGAGGATCTAAAGAGGCAAAAGATAAACTGATTAATGCAAATTATAGATTAGTTATTAATATTGCAAAAAAATATCAAAGAACTGGTATAGAATTAATGGATTTGATTCAAGAGGGGAATATTGGTTTAATTGAGGCTGTTAATAAATTTGATTATAGAAAAGGCAATAAATTTAGTACTTATGCAACTTGGTGGATTAAGCAGAGAATTAGCAGGTATATTGCAGATTGTGGAAGAACAATTAGAATTCCTGTTCATATGGTGGAGCGAATTAATAAAGTAAAAAAAGTAATAAGAGAATATAACTGTGTATTTGGAAGAAATCCTTCTATAAGAGAGTTAAAGGATGAACTAGAGCTGTCAGAAAAGGAGATAGTGCGGGCCTTAAAATATTGTGAGGATACGATCTCCTTAGATATTTTAATAGGAGAAGATAGAAATACTAATTTATCCGATTTTATTCCTGATGATACTGTACCGACAGTTGAAGATCAGGTATTTAGAAAGTCGTTAAGGGAAGATATTTTTAAATTATTGGCTACATTAACTGAGAGGGAAAAGAGAATTCTTATATTACGTTTTGGTTTAAATGACAATAAAGAAAATACTTTGGAAGCAATCGGAAAATTATTAGATGTGACGAGAGAAAGAATAAGGCAGATTGAAGCCAAAGCTCTAAGAAAATTAAAACATCACAGCCGTTCAAGGAAACTCAGGGATTATTTGGATGTATTTTAAACTGCCGGATTGAAATTGATTAAGTTGATTTGAGCTATTTCTACTAGAGATTTATTGGTTTGTATTTATTATAATAGAAAAAATATCTGTACTTTATTTTTTGATGTTGTATTTAAGGAAAAAATCTTGACAGTGATTTCTAAATTATTTACAATTTACTACCAAAAAATATTATATAGAACTTGACGTAATTTTCGAAGTCTGGTATAATAAACAAAAATTTAATAGTTATAAAACGATGAAAGGGAGTAGTAGTCAATATTTCAGAAGCAAGAGAGCTGCCGGTTGGTGCAAGGCAGTCTTCTGAATTTGATGAACTCGCCCTGGAGTTGTCAAGGTGAAGTCGAGTAACCTTGAACGGGTCAGTCCGTTATTACTGAAACTTTAAACCTTGTTGAAGTTTAAAGTATGAGGGGGCAAATGTAGTAATTTGCCAAGAAGAGTGGTACCGCGGAAGCATTGTCTTTCGTCTCTTATATAGAGATGAAAGACTTTTTTATTTCTAAGGATTTGTCTGGGAGATGGAAATTAATTTAGTATAGCACAATATATGGTTAAACTGAAAAAAGTTAATTTTTCGTCTTTGAGAAATTTTTCGGACCATCTAAAGCTCGATTTCAGTTGAAATAAGGCTCCCTGACTCAAAGGGCCCTTCTCACCCTTGATTAGCTCATCACCTTCTGTGATGAGGCCTTATTTCGTTGGAAATTTCGCTAAGAAGGTTTGAAAAAAATTCTATGTTATTCAAAATTAGCTTTTTGTAGTATATATAAAAAAACTCATTAAAAGAAGGGAGGAAAAGTCAATGTTTAGAAAATTTATAACAAATCGTATTAAATTTTACCTCTGGACAGTCTTTCAGGTGATTACTTTTTATCCACCTATTGTTACTCTATTTTTTACAGAAAATGGTCTATCTTTTACCCAAGTGATGCTTCTTCAATCCTGGTACACAATTTTGGTTTTAGTATTTAATGTTCCTTCAAGTGTTTGGGCAGATATGGTTAGCAGAAAAAAAGTTCTTATTATTGCAACTTTTCTTAATGTGATAGGTTATAGTATATATGGAAGTGGCAAATCCTTTGCTGTTTTTCTTATGGCAGAAACACTGTTAGGTTTTTCGGTTTCATTGCTTTCGGGAGTTGCACAGGCCTATTTTTATGAAATGTTAACTCCAGAAGAAAAGAAGAAAGACAAACAATATTTTGCCAGTCTTGTCACAGTATCTCTCATAGCCGGTGTTATTGGTAATTTATCAGGTTCTGTAATTGCTTCTCAATTTGGTAATAGGATGACTTTCTGGATGAGCAGTTTTACAGCTTTAGTAGCTTTTGTTTTATCATTAATGTTAAAAGAGGATAAACGGATACAACAGGTATCTGAACTTTCATTAAGCCAGCGATATGAAAAATACATGACCAAAGTGAAAAATGGTTTTAATCATTTAAAAAATCAAAAAGTTTTATTGTTTTTAGTAATCCAGAATGGATTTATAGGGCAAATTTTTCGGATAAATTTCTTTTATACCCAGGGAAAATTGACTGATATTGGCGTGCCGGTTGCTTATTTTGGACTCTTTTATGCCGGTTTAAACATATTAGGAGCAGTTGTTGTGAAATTAGCACCATGGATTGAGAAAAAGATTGGGATATGGAATAGTATTCATTTGACCGGGATTCTTATAGCTATGGGTTTTTTCTTTATTGGAAATAACTCAAATATTATTATAATTATTACTATTTTTATTCTGATAAATATGATCAACTATTGGCGAAATCCATTATTTTCTTCATATTTTAATCGTTTGATTAGTAATGAAGAGAGAGCTACGGTCTTATCTTTTATGGCCCTTTTTAATTCCTTGATTTATATGACATTAAGTCCGATTATGGGTTTTGTGGCAGATAAGATAGCATTGGATAGTGTATTTATTTTTTTTGGTGTGATCATTATTTTAGCAGTTATTGTATTCAGAATTCCCAAAAATAATATTAAAGTTATTGAAGGTTTAAAGGAGTTGTGTGGAGGATAATAAAATTGATAATTGAAGAAGGATTAAATAATTTAGGGGTTATACTGCAAAAAGCTAATTTTTCGCTTCTTGAGAAATTTTTCGAACCATCTAAAGCTCAATTTTAGTCGAAATAAGGTTTTCTGACTTAATGGGTATATTTGGATCTTGATTAGCTCATCCCAGTTTGTGATAAGGCTTTATTTCGACTGGAATTTTGCTAAGATGGTTTAGCGAAAAATTTTTTATCGCTTAAAATTAGCTTTTTGCAGTATAGTCAAATATTTTATTTTCAGTGTGGAGGTGGAGTATGAGATTAAGTAAGCCATCTTTGATATATTTGCTGTTGGTTGGGGGGTATAATTTTTCTGACAAGTTGATTGCATCCAGTTATGTGTTTTTTTAAACAGTAATAATTTGAGCAGTACTCAGATTGGTATATTATTGGGAATACAATCATGGGTGACAAGTATTCTTGATTTTCCGACTGGTAATATAAGTGATTTAAAAGGAAGGAAAAAAACTTCATTAATTGGCCTGTTAACCTTTGGAATAGGTTTAATAATTTATGGATCTGGTCAGAAGTTTTGGCATTTTGCTTTAGCTCTGGGGATGATGGGATTGGGGTGTGCTTTTATAAGTGGAGCTATAACGGCCTGGTATATGAGTGAGCTAGAATTAATCAATAAAAAGGAAGAGTCTAAAAAGGTTTTTGCTTTATCTAATGGATTTTCGTATTTATTGAGTGCAATTGCAGGGATTATAGCAACATTTCTTTTGATTTACAGCTTAAGGTTACCATTTTGGATTGCTGGAACTACAGCATGTTTGGTGGTAATAGTTTGTAGCTTATTTATGAACGAAAATTATGGAGAGAAAGATGTAAGATATATAAATTTTTTGAATAAAACATGGAACACTTTTATAAAGAATAAGAGAATTAAGCTGTTTACATTTATACAGATTATTTCCGATATAGGCTTTATCTATTTTGTTTTAACCTGGCAACCTTATCTTATTTCTTTCGGATTAAAGCCTAATTGGTTAGGTATTATGTTTACCATAATGATGATTTCAATTTCTATTACTAGTTTTGTTTTATCACGCTTTATTAATTAAGAAAATTACCCTAATTTAGCAATATGTGGTATGTTTTTAATGACTCTGGCATTTATTTTTATGTATTTAAGTAAATCTTTAATTGTTGCCATATTATCCTGTATTCTTTATGAAATTTCTCTTTCGATGAAATTAACCTCTTTTGCAGCCTGGATTAATGATATTTTACCCAACAATTCACGAGCTTCTTTATTATCGGCTATCTCTACTTTTGCTAATCTAGCTAATACTTTTATGTTTATTTTTGTAGGACATCTTGTTGAGTTGCTAGATATTCAGATAGTTTCATTATTTGTTGCGATAGTGTCTTTATTTGGTGCAATTATGTTTTATAGATTAAAATTAATTTCCAAAACAATTAATCTAGAGTTATCTAAGTTCAATGTCTAAAACTGGAGTGATTTGAGTAAAGAAAAAAGTCTTTTGGATGATCGTTTAGGTCCGGTATTTATCAGATGAAACTACATCTGCATTGGATTGTTCAAAAATAGAGGAGATTAATGATGGAAAAGATGAAATCGATTTTATGAATATCAAGGACTTTGGGTGATTACTCAAAGTCTTTTTTATCTTTGATGAGAGTAATTTTTCTCCTTTAATGAAATAAGTTCCTCATAGTGACTTTTAGTTTATTGGTTAAACGAAAAATTTTTATGGCACTTAAAAAAATTAGCTTTTTGCAATTTGATCTTAAATTTATTACAAAAAAAATTTTATAGATAAGAGGGAAATTTTTAAAAATTATAGAATTAAGAGATTGAAGATGTTAATAAACATAATGGAAAGCATAATTACAAACGATTGCTATTTAATAAATTATTAAACTATAAAAAACTAATTTTGAGCGACATAAACCATTTTAGTAAGATTTCAGTCGAAATAAGGTCTCATATGAGGATTGATAAGCTAATCAAGGGCCAGGAAGGCCCTTTGATTAGTGTGCCTTATTTTGACTGAAATTGAACTTTAGATGGTTTGAAAAATTTCTTTTTTAAGCGAAAAGTTAGCTTTTTGCAATTAAAGTATAAAAGTGGTATTGGGACATGTCCAAAAAATCAATATGCTGCAGAAGACCTGGGAAAGGTTTTCTCAAAATTAAGGAATAACTGGAATCTGAAGCAGTATAATTATTTTATTGTGGAGTAATAATGGGAGGTATTAACGTCATGAATGCTTATATTAAGCACTATTTAATATCAGTGCAAGATAAACTTAATTATAGAATAGATTTTTTATTTAAATTTTTCACAATTTTTCTTCATTTATATGCATCAGTTACTATCTGGTATGCAATTGCTACAGCAAATAGTAGCAGTTTAGATGAAACTATGATAGCTGATATCATAAAATATATGATTTTAGCGTCAATTACGACTAATTTAATGATTTTTTGCACACCTGAGAGAGAAATTGCCAGAAGAATACGGACGGGCGAGATAGCCCGTGATCTTATTTATCCGATTTCTTTGCCCATAACTCTTATTTTTAAAGGCTTAGGTTTTGCTACTGCTAATCTCATTTCCATGTATATACCTGGTTTTATACTATTGTCGATTATATATAAACCTGCCTGGAATCTTAATTTAATCAATATTGCTGGTTTACTAATCGGTATATTGCTGGGATACTTTATATTTGTTTTAATAACTTTACAGATTGAGATGATTAGTTTCTGGTGGATTGAAAATTGGTACATGCATTATATCAAACATGCTGTATTTAATTTTTTGAGTGGGACTTTAGTACCCCTTTGGTTTTACCCTGAATGGTTATATAAAATACTTAACTGGTTACCTTTTAAAAATATTGTTTATATACCTTTAGGGTTTTATCTTAACAGGATTTCTTTAGAACAATTTTGTATACAAATGGCATTAAGCATATTTTGGATTATTTTATTGGCGGGAGTGACTTTTGTTATCTGGAAGGCAGGAGTGAAAAAGGTTGTGATTCAAGGAGGTTGATTATGAGACATACATTACTTTGTTGTATTAAACTTATCAAAGCTCAAATTAAGGGACAAATGACACATAATTGGAGTTTTGTTGTATATGTATTTAGTATAATGGTGGTATATGCTTCTACCCTGGCTGGTATATGGGTTATTTTAAAAAGATTTACTATAATAAACGATTGGACCTATGGACAGATTGCTTTTATTTATATTTTATCTTTATTATCCTATGGGGTACGTTCATTGTTTTTTACACCGTTTAGATTTCTGGGGATATTAGTAAAAAGCGGGGATATGGATAATTTTTTGATTAGACCAATAAACCCCTTTATATATATCATGAGTTGCAAATTTCAACCCTACTCTCTTTCTCATATTTTGTTAGGGGTTATTTTATTTTGGTTATTAAAAGATCAATTTGGAATAACCTGGAATTTAACAAATATTATATATTTTATTTTAGCAGTATTATCTGGGGCATTGGTTCAATCTGCAATTACGATTGTGATAGGTTCACTTGCTTTTTTCATAACTGAAACCGAAGGTCTTGACTGGATATATAACGGGTTTAAAGAGTTTATATGGTATCCAGTAAGTTTATATAATAATGTAGTTAAATTTATTTTGTTTTTTGTTATACCACTAGCTTTTGCCAGTTATGTACCGGCAGGGATTTTTTTGGATCATCCTGAATATTTAATTTTTCCTAAATGGGTATGGAAAATATCTCTTTTGGTTGGTGTTGTACTTATTCTAGGTGCGTATGGTTTTTGGAATATAGGTTTAAGACATTATCAGAGCACAGGAAGTTAAAAGAGGGGATGGGAATAATCATGAATGTTATTGAAGTAAAAGATTTAAAAAGATATTTTACAATATATAAGAGGCCACCTGGGATTACCGGTATATTTAAAAGTATGATTAAACCCAAAAGAATAATTAAGAAAGCGGTAGATGGAATAAGTTTTAATGTAACTAAAGGTGAGATTGTTGGTATCCTGGGCCCGAATGGGGCAGGAAAGTCAACAACTATAAAAATGTTGACAGGAATACTTGTACCTACAGAAGGAATAGTCAGAGTAAATGGTAGAGAGCCTTTTAAAAATAGGATTAAGAATGCTATGGAGATAGGAGTTGTTTTTGGACAGAGAACCCAATTATGGTGGAATTTACCTTTAAGAGAATCATTTGATTTAATCAGAACTATATATAAAATTCCAACTGAGATATATAATAAAAATTACAAAATATTTAGTGAAATTCTTGAACTGGACAGGTTTATTGATACACCAGTAAGACAATTAAGTTTAGGACAGAGGATGAGAGCTGAAATAGGTGCTTCATTATTACACAATCCTAAAATTGTTTTTTTTGATGAACCAACGATTGGGCTTGATGTAGTAGCAAAACAAAGGATCAGGGAATTTATAAAAAGAGTTAATGAGAAAAGTAACGTTACAGTTATATTAACTACCCATGATATGGGAGATATAGAAAAGCTGTGTGACAGAATCATAATTATTGATAATGGAAAAATTATTTATGATGGAAGTATTAATAAAATAAAGGAAATTTATGCAAAAGAAAGAGTTTTGGTTGTAGATTTTGAAATTGAACCGGTTGATTTTGAGTTAACTATGGGAAGGGTTATCAAGGAAGAAGGTACGCGAAAACATATACTATTTAATCGGGATGAATGCTCTGCTCCTGAATTGGTGAATTATCTTTCTGCGAAATACAGTATAAAGGATTTTATGTTAAAAGAAACAGATATAGAGCATATAATCGGACATATCTATGAGCATAAATTTAAATAAAAAAGATTGTCCGGTGTTATTTCTTAAGATAATGATAATTTTATCTTCTTATTGTTATACGGTTATACTGCAAAAAGTTAATTTTTTGCTCCTTGAGAAATTTTTCAAACCATCTAAAGCTCGATGTTAGTCGAAATAAGGTTTCCTAAGCAAAGAGACCTCCTGGCTTTTGATTAGCTCATTACTTCCTGTGATGAGATCTTATTTCGTCGGAAATCTTGCTAAGATGGTTTAGCGAAAAATTTCTATGTCGCTCAAAATTAGCTTTTTGCAGTATAATCTTAGATTTGTTTTTAATATATTTTCATTCTAATTCTGAAACCTATTGATTTAGATAAGAGGTAGATTAAAATTTAAACCAAATATTGCTACAAAAATCAGATGAAGTTAATATTGAAAAAACCTTGACAAAAGCGAACAAAAAAGATAAACTAAAAGTGTGCATATGCACAAAAAGGGGAGAGGGAGTATGCCGCGCTGTAAGAAAAAACGTTGCTGTAGGCGATTGAATGAGGAAAAGATTTTCAAACCTATATCTATCCCTCTTAAAGAGTTAGAAATTGTAGAGCTTGAATTGGATGAGTTTGAGGCTATTCGACTCTGTGACCTGGAGGGAAAAAATCAGATTGAGGCTGGTGAGATAATGGAGATTTCCAGAGGTACTGTCCAGCGTTTGCTCAAATCAGGACGAAAAAAGATTGTTTATGCATTATTACATTCTTACGGATTAAAGATTAAGGACAATTATCAAAAGGAGGAGCAAAAAAAATGAAAATCTGTTTGCCCACCATGGGAAAGGAAGGTTTAAAAGAGAAGGTGTTCAGTCATTTTGGGAGTGCCAGGTATTTTACCATATTATGATACTGAAACAAAGGATTTAAAGGTTATTGAGAACAGTAATGAGCATCACAGTCATGGGGCATGTCAACCGTTAAAAGCTATAGCAGGTTATGATATTGATGTGGTGTTGACTAACGGTATGGGCCGGCGTGCAGTTAGTTTATTAAATGAAGGTGGGATAAAAGTTTATCTTCTGGAAGGTGATACTGTAGAAGAAGCGATAGCCAGATTTGAAGCTGGTGAATTGCGGGAATTAACCAGTGATATGGCTTGTCAGGGCCATGGATGTCATTGAGTAAAGCTGGTGGTGAGGAGACTCACCACTTATTTTTTTAAAAAATTATTTAAATGGTTGAACCGCACAAAGCTAATTTTTCGCTTAGAGAGAAATTTTTCAAACCATTTAAAACTCGATTTTAGTTGAAATAAGGCTCCCTAATCAAAGGGTCCTCCTGGCTCTTGATTAGCTCATCAATCTTCATATGAGGCCTTATTTCTCCTCCGATCTCACTAAGATGGTTTAACGAAAACTTTCTATACCGTTCAAAATTAGCTTTGTGCAGTTTTTATAAATTATCTATACCAAATGTTCTCCTTAACTTGCGAAAAAGTATAATTTCCTAAACATTGAAAAAGGCGAAAAATAGTAATACTGCTTCTTAAACACCATAACCACTATATACTTTTAATGCTTTTTGCCAGGCCAATAATGAACTAATTGCAAAAATTATTAACCAAACAATTTCAATAAAAATATCTTTAATAAAACTATCTAGATATAACTTATTTTGAAGATAAGTAGTTGGAACAAAAACAAAAAATTTAAAGGGAAGAATATTAATAATTTTTAATATTTTTTCTGGAAAAATATACAGTGGTATTATACTACCACTAAAAAAACTAACTACATTTGAAATTAACATCCGTAAGACCCAAACTCTTTCAAACTTAAATGATAATAAGCTAATCAAAAAATAAAATAGAGTATTAATAATTATTGACAGGTTAATGATAATCAAAAACTGTATTATTTGAAAAAGTTGAATTTTGAATTGTAAATATTTTAAATAGATTAATAACAATAGCAAAAACGGCATCTTAATAATTACATTACAAAAAACTTTTCCGAAAATACTTTCAATAAGTGTTATTGGCTTACATAAATACTTTGTCAACTCACCCTTAACAACACAATCTTCAACCATTTCATTTATAATTCGGTCATTATAGAGAGAATAAACGAAAAGGGCAATGGAAAAATAGATCATAATATCTCTTAAAGAGGTATAACTTTCACTATTATTTAATATCCCTTTCCACACAAAATAGTATATAATTAAATACCCCGGATAAGATATTAAATCGAAAAAAGAGTTAATAAAATAATACCGATAATTTAATAAATTTACTCTTATTAGGATAAATAAATTCAAAAAATTTCGTATCATAATAATCTAACCTCTACCACTTTCATAATTTTTTAGACCTTTTCGCCAAATATAGGCTGTTATTATGGTCCACGTAATAGCAACTAAAACTAAAGTTTTATTAATCTGAAAAAAATCTTCATTTGTTATCGAATGTGATGTAAATAATGTTGGATATGTTGCCAGAAAAACTAAAGGTAATACATATGTAAAAAATTTTATAATATTATCTGGATAGATTGTAATTGGATATCTAATAACTGGATTAATCATTGTTAAAATGTTTACTACAAAATTGGCCTGTTTAATCCAGAAAGCAGTATAATTTAAAGCCAAATAAATCCGATTCATTGTATAGACAACTAAACATATCATAATTAAAGACTCAATAAATCTCAATATGTCTATCTGATAACCCATAAAAGAAAGGACAATAAACATTAGGGTAATTTCAAATCCCAATTGAAAAAGGGGCATAAAATTTATCCTCAATCCTACAATCATCCAATTTGGATTGACCGGTTTAGTTAAAAAGACATCCAATTCTCCAGAATTAATACTCCGCCAGAACTGAAAAGTTCCACTCGATAATGCCCAGTTCAAATTATAATATATTTTAGTGTAAGAATATAACATTATTAACTGCTCAATTTTCCAGCCATAAAATCCATTAAATTTTTTAAAAATAATATTCCAGAATAAAATCTGCAACAGAAATAAAAGTAAGTTTGTGCAAAAATACGATATTAAATTGAATCTATATTCTAAAGTTTTTTTGAAAGATATAATCAAAAAACGCCTGATCATTATGCAAAAAAATCTCATTGTTGATAAATCTCCTTTATAACATTTCTTAAAGAAATATCTGTAATTGATATATCAATTATGTCAAATGTATTTAATATAATTGGTAACATATCATTTATCGTTTTATTATCTATTTTAATTCTAATATAGTCAAAAGACTCCTGTAGTACATTACAGTTTAGTCTTAGCTCCTTAAAAGCTTGATAATTATTTACCCTGGTATAATATATCGAAATAATTTTATGAGTTAGATATTTTTTACGAAATTCCTCCATTGTATCATAATACTGAAGAGTTCCATCATTAAGTAACATTATTTTTGAAGCTATACTTTCAACATCTCCTAATAGATGGGTAGCGAAAAAAACTGTTGCCTTTGTCTCTTTAACATATTCCTTAATCAAATTTCTAAAAATCGATTTAGTAATCTCATCTAAGCCTACCGTTGGTTCATCTAAAAAGATATATTTTGGTTTGTGGATCATAGTTACAGCAAACTCCGATTTAATTCTCTCACCGAAAGAAAACTTTCTAACTGGATGATGTAATAATTTTTCTAAATTTAATTTTTCTACCAAAAAGTTTAAATTTTTTTCAAATACCTTTTTATCCATTCTATATACATCTCGATATAATTTAAAAGATTCAATAAGTGGTAAATCCCATATCAAAACACTTTTTTGACTAAAAAGTACCCCTATATTTTTCAATAGTTTTTTACGGTCTTTGTAAGGATTTAGATTATTAATTTTGATTTCTCCTGATGAAGGGGACAAAACACCGCACAAAAGTTTTATTAATGTAGATTTACCACTTCCATTTTTACCTAAACAGGCAACAATTTCACCATCATCAACAGAAAAATTAATATCATTCAACACTGTTTTGAATTTCCTTCTTTTGATTTTATATGTTTTTGATAAATTAGTAACTTCAATCATATTGGTAACTCCTATCTATCATAATATTTACAATATGGCTCAGGATTCATTAAATTACCCGTAATCTCATCAGTTACTGATGGACATCCACCATAACATTTCTTTTTTTAATACTCTTCACAGTATTTACATTTTGATCCTATTTCTAATGTTCTCATGAAAAGAAATTGTTCATTTTTATCCCAAATCTCTTTAAAATTTTTATTGAAAACAGATTCAGATGGTATTTCTCTTTTTTTAAAGACTTCACTTAAAAAAGTACATGGTAAAACTTTTCCATCTGCTGCAATACTAGCATTAATAATACCTGCCCCACATCTTTTAGCTTGTAAAAATCCCATTAAATTATCTCCTACCGGTTGTGTAACTTTACCCTCAGGAGTTATTAAATGTCCATATAAAAATTGATTATTTCCTGTTTTATGAGCAAAATTTTTTATCTCATTAATCACCATCTCTTTCCAATCTGTATTAAATTTATTTCCTTTTCTAAAATTTAAAGAGGTATTCTTTGCTCTTCCAACAGGTTTAATAGGTGAAAAAGAGCCCCGATGAATTCCACGGTCATACATAATATTTAAAAACTCTTTTATAGTCCATACATTTAAGTTATTTAAGACTAAATTAAAGCCAAAATCTATATTATGTTTTTGTAAAATTTTTATATTAGACATTATTTTGTTATAAGTACCAGTACCTCTAATTCTGTCGTGTACTTCTGGAATTCCATCAATTGAAATACTCAATCTTAAAAAGTGATTTTTATACTGTTTTACAATATCTATAAATTCATCTGTTATAACAGTGCCATTAGTACAAATTTGTATATTAATTCCAGAATCAATAAGTAATTCAATAATTTTGTATAAATCTGGATGTAATAGAGGTTCTCCACCAGTTAAACTAACTTCAAATACACCTACCTCTTTTAACTGTTGAACAATTTCCGCAACTCGATCAAAACTCATTTGAGAACCCTGTCCATAATCCCCAAAACAATGTTTACATTTTAAATTACAATAATCTGTAATTGAAAGAAATACTTTCACTGGAGCACTCAATGCATTTTTTGTTGGTAATATTTCAATAATTGAACCATTTAAATAATTTTGATTGATTACATCATTTTCTTTTAAAATATCTACGTATTCTAAAATATTTGTATATACTTCTTTTGAATCATTATGATAAAAATGTAACATTCCTTCTACGCCAAATTCATAAATCCTCTTGATAATTTCATATCCGAAATCATCTACACAAAAAAGATTAAACTCACCTTTATCATGAACTAGTCCACCAAATCCTTCTTTTCGAATAATATATCTTTTATTCAATTAAGTCCCCCCAAACCTATTTATAATATTTTAGTTATTTATTTTGCCAGATATAATTTAGACTTGAACTTAAATTTAAAGAACAATAGACCTTCAAAAACTAGAAGGTCTATTGTTCTTTAAATTACATCACAGTTTGAGTACCGAGAGCAACCACTTTTTTAAATACTGGTTTCTTCATTATTTCTGTCACCTACATATCCGATATTTCGCAATATTATAAATATATTTTACATTTTTTATCTTTTTTTGTCAAGCTAGATATATTTTTTTATTAGTCTAATCTTAGGTTTAATGTTATTAAATATAAAAAAGTTATAATGCTCCAAACAAAAATTCTTTCTGAAGTCGATACTAAAGAACCCGTGCCATTTTAATATCCTTCTCTTCAGATAGATCAACAAAACCATCTTCAGTCTGAATTAATAGAGTTTCTTATTCGATTATCGAACAATATAACTTTTTCCCCTACCAGAAGTTTCAAAATATTTTCAGTAAAAATACATAATTTCGACTGAAATCGAGCTTTAGATGGTTTGAAAAATTTCTCAAGGAGCGAAAAATTGGCTTTTTGCAGTATGACCATATTTATAGAATCTTTGGTTAAAGAAATTAATTGAATAAATAAGTAGTGTATAATATTTTATGTAAAGGATTTTTGTGGGGATTTGAAGAATAATATTTTTATAATTAAATGGGAAATAAGCCTATTGTTATAATTTAAAGAAGGTGATATTTTGCTATTATTAAGATGCCAGGGTATCGCAAAAAATTATGGAGATCTCAAAGTTTTAAAAAAAGTTGATTTAAGTATAGGAATAGGTGAAAAAATTGGTCTTGTTGGTTGTAATGGGGCTGGAAAAACTACGTTGGCAAATATAATTTTTGGAAAGGAAAAATGTGATCAGGGAACAATTACCTATTACAAACAGAACTTAAAAATAGGTTACTTACTGCAAGCAACTTCATATACTGAAAATAACTTTAATGATATGTTAAAAGAAAATTATAATCAATTTGAAATCGGTAATTTTTTTGAAGTAACCAGTTGGTTAGGTTTAGATAAAGTCCAGGAATGGGATTCAAATCGTTTTTCTGGTTTAAGTGGGGGAGAAAGAACCAAACTAGCATTGGCTAATATTTGGGTTACTAATCCTGACCTTTTAATTTTGGATGAACCTACTAATCATATGGATTTTACCGGAGTTGAATGGCTTATTACAGAACTGAATAAATTTAGGGGAGCGGTTTTAGTTATTTCACATGACCGGTATTTTTTAGATCAAGTTGTGAATCGAATAGTTGAATTAGAAGATGGTAAAATTAATAACTATTATGGAAATTATTCTTACTATCGAGAGGAAAAAATCAGAAGATATGAAAACCAAATGCATCAATATGAAGTTCAAAAAAAAGAAGAAAAAAAACTAGAAGAAGAGATAGTACAGTTAAAACAATGGGCAAAAAAAGCAAACAAGGATGCTAGAGAGAAGGCCAGAAGAAAAGGAGTGTTAAAGGGTGGCAAAGAATTTTACCGTGTCAAAGCCAAAAAATTAGATAGAAGAGTTAAATCAAAAATAAAACAGCTAGAAAAGCTGAAAAAAGAAGGTATTTCCAAACCAAAGGAAGAACCGGAAATTATATTTGAATTTAACAGGTCGAATAAACGTGGTCGTAGGATAATTGAAGTAAAAAATTTAAAAAAAAGTTATGGAGATAAAATTTTATTTAGGGATAGTTCTTTTTATATACTGTATGGCGATCGAATTGCTCTTTTTGGACCTAATGGTTGTGGAAAAACTACCCTTATTAAAATCCTTCTAGGGGAAGAGAAAGCGGATAGTGGTAGTATCTGGGTAAGTCCGTCGGTTAAAATAGGTTATTTAAGTCAGGATGTCCTGGACTTAAATGAAGAAGAAACACCATTAGAGGCTATGAAAACTATAAAAGGTAATTATAATACTGAAGTAAGGACATTACTGGCAAATATGGGATTTGATGAAGCAATGCTTAAAAAACCAATAGGTCAGTTAAGTTTAGGAGAAAGAACCAGGATTAAGCTTGCTGATCTTATACTTCAAAATAATGAGGTTCTTATACTTGATGAACCGACTAATCATTTAGATTTGTATACCAGAACACAGTTAGAAAAAACTTTGGAAAAATACAATGGGACTATTATACTAGTATCTCACGATAGATACTTTTTAGAAAAAATTTCAGAAAAATTACTGGTTTTTCAAGATGGGAAGGTAAATAGGCTAGAAAAAGGTTTTAAAGAGTATATAGAAAAAATTGAAGATAAGAAAGATGAAGATGGGTACAACATAGGGGAAGAAAAGATGGTTATTGAAACCAAAATGGCTTATCTAGTTTCTGAACTTAGCAAGTTATCCGAAGATGACCCGGAATATGCACGTTTAGATGAGGAGTATAAACAGTTGGTAAAGAAAAGAAATTCACTTAAATGAAGTGTATGATTTTACTGCAAAAAGCTAATTTTTAGCTTCAAAAGAAATTTTTCGAATCATCTAAAGCTCGATTTCCGCCGAAATAAGGCTTCCTAATCAAAGGGCCTTCTTGGCCCTTGATTAGCTCATCACCTCCTGTGATGAGACCTTGTTTCGTCGGAAATCTCGCTAAAATGATTTGGCTAAAAATTTCTATGTCGTTCAAAATTAGCTTTTTGCAGTTTAATTATATATTATGAGATATCTGCTAGAAATCGATGGTGGAGGTATTCCGAACAAGGACTGTTTTCGCGGATGATCTCGTTCTAAGGCGTATTTTTATTCTATAATTTTTTCCGGGTGGTTGAGTAAATTTTGAAATGCAGAAAAATATTTTCCCACATGTAAACCGTCCATCAAAGCATGATGTACTTGAACTGATAATGGTATCTTTAATTTGCCGTTTTCTTTAAAATATTTACCCCAGGCGATTCTTGGGATAGAGTCTGTTGGGTCTAAGTTTATGGGATGAGATAAGCTAGTAAATGAAATCCAGGGGATACTGGTGATAATAAGGTGGTTATCTTTACCTGGTTCATCTTCAAGGCATAAATTTTTTTTCACCATATCCATTTTTTTTGCCACTTCTTTGCAAAATTCTATAAAATCTTCTTTATAATCTGCTCTACAGAAGCTGAATACCTCATCTTCTCTTAGTACAGTAAATGCTGGATGGATGATTTCATGTTCGATAATTTTTTCACCGCGAATTCTATAGCGAAATTCTTTAATATTGTTTGCTGTTCTTACAGCTATATATAAAATAGTTTTAAAAAATGATAAATTATTTTCTTTAATAAAAGGGTAGATTTTGGTTAGGTCAACATTGGCACAGAGACTAAAATGGGGGTAGTCCATTTGTTTAAAAAAGTTAAAATGTCTTTTTCTTGGCCAATTATCCAGGTCAATGTACTTCATAATTTTCTCCTCCTTTTAAATAAAATATTCCATGCTAATTTTCCCCTTTTTAAAGTGATGAAAGTTTGAGCTTTCTTTATGGTCGTGATTTTTCTAAAAAAGAAGGAAACCCTCCTCTGGAGTAGGTAGGATTACTACATCCAGAATGGAGGGATTTATTATAATTCGCCAAATATTATATAATATCCTCTTAATATTTTTAATTTTCTGCATGTATAGCAATAGCTTCTGAGGCTTTAAAGGATTTAAAATCTTTTGCTGAGAATGAATTAGAATTTCTAATACAGGGAGGTTTTCTTGTAGATTCTGAAATTGGTGAAGTAGAAATGATTCAGACTTTTTGTTGAAAACCAACTTATAGTCATAAAGGTAAAAGTAGAAAGGGGTTTATAGTAGGTGAAAAAGAATCAAGAGTCTGTAAAGATAATATTTGATTTTATCAAAGAAAATTGGTGGATTTTTATAGGACTATTTTTTGCTTTAATTTTAAGTGGACTTATGGAAGCCTATCCTGTTGGTTTAATGCAGTCAGCAATTGATGAAATCTTTGCAGGAGGAGAATTTAGAAAAATTTTAACTCTTATAGCATTCTGGTATGGTTGTCGATTAATTAAAGCTTTAGCAGGATTTATATCAGGCTGGTTAGCAGGCATTGCTGGAGCCAATCTAGGTCATAGATTTCGGCAGATTTTATTTGAACGTTTACGTTTAGCTTCATATGTTCAATTAGAGAAAGCTTCTTCATCAGAGACTATAGTTAGAACATTAAATGATGTCTATGATTTGGGTAATCTAGTAACCCAGCCCATTGTACTGGTTGGTCAAAATTTATTTATCTTCATATGGTCGGTTTTTTTCTTAGTTCGTCTTGATTGGGTACTTTTTATCGCGTGCTTACCCTTAGGATTTATCATGTTAGCTGCTGGTCAATGGGTATCTGGTTTAAATCGTGAGGTATGGAAAAAGCAAAGAAATTTCTATACACGAATAGTAAATTGTCTTATTGAGACTGTTTCAGCCTGTCGTGAAATTACTATCTTTAATCTCTGGTCAAGACAGAAAAAATTATTTAACAATGCAAATAATGGTGTTACCAGAGCCCAACGTTCTACAGCTATTTTGATAAGTGGGTTAAACAATTTTACCGAGGCATTATGGCCTTTAGCTACTGTAGTCTGTCTAATTCTTGGTGGTTATAGGGTTTTAACAGGTAATTTAACAACGGGTGGAATGATTGCTTTTATGTGGTACATTCAATGGGTGATTCATCCTATAAGCCAGATTGCTAATTATTATGCCCAAATTCAAAAAAGTTTTGTTGCTATTGAACGAATTCAGGAAATGTTAGATTGGTTTCCACCAACCTTTGAATCCCGTGGCAATGTTATAATTAATTCTGAACTTAGATTAGAAAATGTCTCTTTTGGTTATGGAAAAGAAAAAGAGGTTATTCATAATATAAACTTTTCTGTACGAAAAGGTGAAGTAGTAGCATTAGTAGGTGAAACTGGTTGTGGAAAATCAACATTATTAAAAGTCATATTGGGCCTGGTAAAACCTGATTCTGGAAAAATTTTTGTTGATGGTAAGTTAATAGAACCCAGTGATTTATGTGGTTCTCCATCTCTAGCAGCAGTTTTTCAGGACCCGTATCTTTTTAATATTTCAATTACAGAAAATGTATCCCTTGCTGTTCAAACAGATTCAGATGAAAAGGAGTCTATTATTGAACAGGCATTACAGGATGCTTATGTTATTCCCTTTTTAGATGATTTACCTCAGAAAGGTAATACTATAGTTGGAGAAAGGTCCAGTCGTTTGTCCAGTGGACAGCGGCAACGGGTAGCTTTAGCCAGGGCTTTGGTTAAAAAACCTACATTACTTATTCTTGATGAGGCGACTTCCGCAGTAGATACAGCGACTGAAGAGAATATTTATCGTGCATTATTTCAAAAACGTGATCAATTTGGTTGTATCATAGTATCTCACCGCCTGGTTAGTGTAATGGGTGCAGATAAAATATATATGATGAAAGATGGTAGAATAATTGCTTATGGTACACATAAAGAGTTGATGGAAAATTGTGATGAATATAAGGCACTGTATGGTGCACAAATTTCTCTGGAGGGTGATGTTAATGGATATTCGAGAGGCGTACGATGTAGATATGGTTGTTAGAAGGAATGATTAACCGATGTGCTAATAAGATTTATGATCTTGCACAAATGGGAGAAGCTTATATACCATATATATGATTTTACTGCAAAAAGCTAATTTTTCGCTTCATAAAGAAATTTTTCGAACCATCTAAAGCTTGATTTCAGTCGAAATAAGGCATACTAATCAATGGATCATCCTGACCCTTAATTAGCTCATCACATCCTTATATGAGGCCATTCTTTTCAATCTTGCTAAGATGGTTTAACGAAAAATTTCTATGTCGCTCCAAATTAGCTTTTTGCAGTTTAATCATTAATCTCTTTTTAATTTTCTCTAATTGATTACAGGTAAAAGATTTTTCCTCTGGAATGTAAAAATAATCTGGGAATAATTTAAAATCAAAATGGGCATAACTACCTTGACGAAGAGTATTCTCTTTGATATAATAATTTCTGTACCTGAAAAAAGTATATAAGCCAATTTCTAGGCTTTAAAGTTTGGCCGTACTAGATGGGGGGGTAGCGGTACCCTGTAACCTGCAACCCGCTATAGCAGGGTCGAAGCCTATGCTGAGGGGTTAGTCCTTTTGAGGTCTGGCTTAAGTAAGTGGTGTTGACAGTTGGGTCCTACGCAATCCAGCTTTACGAACCCCGTCAGGTCCGGAAGGAAGCAGCGGTAAGTAAATGTCTGGATGTGCCGTAGGGGTGCCTGACTCGAGCTAACTGCTTAAGTAACGCTTGGGAGGCTACCTCGAAGCTAGGCGTACGGCCATTATTTTTTTATTCTTTTGCAGGAAATTATTTCCTGAATTAAGGAGAAAAAATATGTTGCGGGGGAAATTGACTGTTTTAAGATCGTTAGAATTAGAAGATCTGGATATACTGCAGAAATGGTACTTAGATCAGGAAGTTATGTATCGGGCCAGTGGTTGGATTAGAAAAAGTAAAAAATAGGGATTGAAAAAAGTTATGTTGGGGATAACCCAACTTTTATGTTATAATGGGAGGAGATAAGATAGAACTAGCGAATACAATAAAGAGAGGGGGCGGTTGCATTGGGCTATTTATCATTATATCGAAAATGGAGACCAAAAACTTTTGATGATCTTGCAGGCCAGAAGACTGTTGTTAAAACATTGAAAAATGCACTGATAAATAATAGAATTGCCCATGCATATCTTTTTTGCGGCCCCAGAGGTACCGGAAAAACTTCTACAGCCAAGATTTTTGCTAAGGCATTGAATTGTGAACACGGGCCAACTCCGGACCCTTGCAATAAATGTTTTTCCTGCCAGCAGATTAACTCGGGACGTTCTGTGGATGTAATTGAGATTGATGCAGCGTCCAATCGTAGAATTGATGAAATTCGGGATCTTAGAGAAAAGGTCAAATTTTCCCCCAGTGAAGGGGATTATAAAGTATACATTATTGATGAGGTTCATATGTTAACCAAAGAAGCATTTAATGCCTTATTAAAAACCCTGGAAGAACCGCCTGAAAATGTGGTTTTTATTCTGGCTACTACAGAACCGCATAAAGTTTTATCGACCATTCAATCACGCTGTCAACGGTTTGATTTTAGCCTTCTTTCTATTAAGGATTTGAAAGAAAGGTTAAAATATATCTGTGAGCAAGAAGGAATTTCAATTACAGATAGTGCCTTGAATTTAATAGCCAGAACTGCTGAAGGCGGGATGCGAGATGCTATTAGCATTTTAGATCAAGCCATTGCTTTTAGTGGAGATAAGGTGACTATCGATGATGTAAATACTATTTTGGGAAAAGTTGATCAACAGATTCTAGCAGAAATTGTAAATATTATTTCAAATCATGACACTAAGGCTGGTTTGAAGTTGATAAACGAGATTGTTGACCAGGGTAAAGATATGAATCAATTTGTTAAAGATATGATCTTTTATTTTAGGGATCTAATGTTAATTAAAGAGTGCGGTCTGCAAAATAATCTGATTGACCTTCCAGATGAACTAAAAGAAGAACTGGCAGACCAGGCCAGTAAATTTTCTATCAGAGATCTTTTGCGGATTTTAGAAATTTTAACAGAAACAGATCAGAAGTTGAAGTTTGCCAGTCAACCCCGGTTGCTTTTGGAGATGACAATGATTAAGTTAGCATCGCCGGAAACGGATACTTCTATGGCAAATATAATCAACCGGTTGGCTAGATTAGAAGAGATAGTAGAGAAGAGAAAATCTGTTTTTCAGAAACCTGAAGAGGTTCTGACCGGAAAAGAACGGAAAGAAGAAGATAAAGCTGTTGTAGAAAGGAACAGAATAGAAAAAGAGACTGAGAGTCAGCAAAAAGACGTTAAAGAAAATCAGTTAGATTATGAAGCTCAGATTGAATCTAAAAAGAGAACAGAGAATACGGAAGTTAACGAAGGACCTACCATCTCGATGGGAGAGATGGAAAAGTATTGGGAAGTTACCATGAATCTTTTGAATAAAAATGCCAAGACCCGTAAATTAAGAGCATTTTTGTTGGTATGTAGGCCGTATAAAATCATTGGTAATACTCTTTATATTATTTTTCCTAGAGAAAGTACTTTCCATAAAACAAATGCAGAAAAAGAAATTGATTTACTGGAGCGGGCTTTAAAGAAGGTAATAGGTCAGAGTTTTAAGGTTGTCTGTATTTTTGAAGGAGAAGAAGCTATTACAAAGCAGAAGATTAAATCTGATGCTCAAGAGATGACACCAGCTTCCAGGGCTAATCAGTCTATTCAACTAATCAAAGATGAAGTAGAACAGGATCCAATTGTGCAGAAGGCATTGAAGATATTTGGTGGAAAGATTATTAAAGTGGAGAATGAATAAACTTTTGTTAATGAAAACAATAAAATAAAGTTAGGTTGGATTAAAAAGGAGGTTTAAATGAGTATGAATAAAATGATGAAACAGCTGCAACAGATGCAGGCTAAAATGATGAAACTTCAGGAGGAAATTGCTAAAAAAACGGTTGAAGCTACAGCCGGTGGTGGTGCAGTTAAGGTTGTTGCCAACGGTAAATTGGAGATTGTTGATATCAATATTGATCCTGATGCTGTTGATCCAGATGATGTAGAGATGTTAGAAGATCTGGTATTGGCAGCAGTCAATGAAGCTCTTCGCAAAGTTCAGGAGCTAAATACCAATGAACTCTCCAAATTAACAGGGGGATTAAATATCCCCGGGTTGTTCTAAGATGAGGTACTATGCAAAACCTTTGGCAAAACTAATCGGAGAGTTGAGTAAACTCCCCGGAATAGGTACAAGAACTGCACAAAGATTGGCTTTTCACCTGTTAGAAGTGGATTATACTGAAGCGAAGGCACTGGCTGAGGCTATTTTAGAAGCAAAAGAGAAGATAACCTATTGCTCTATTTGTGGTAATTTAACTGAGACAGATCCATGTCATCTATGTGATGACCCGGCCCGGGATCAATCTGTTATTTGTGTGGTAGAAAGTCCCCGGGATATTATTGCAATGGAGAAGACAGGTGAATTTAAAGGTTTGTACCATGTTTTACATGGTGCCATTTCCCCGATGGATGGGGTTGGGCCAGATGATATCCGGATAAAAGAACTGTTACCCCGGGTTCAAAAAGAAGGGGTTAAAGAGGTAATCATTGCTACTGATCCTAATGTAGAGGGTGAAGCAACAGCAATGTATATTGCTCGGCTGTTAAAACCCTTAGGTATCCGGTGTACCCGCCTTGCGGCAGGCTTACCGGTGGGTGGGGATCTGGAGTATACCGATGAGGTAACCCTTTCTAAAGCCCTTGAGGGTCGAAGAGAGCTTTAACTGAAAATGAAGCGTAAAAAGAATGATGGGGTTTTTCCCATCATTCTTTTTTCTGTTTAAGATCCAATAAAAATAATCATAAAAAATTCTAAAAATATTGAATATTTTTTCTAAATAAGGTATAATAAAGGTGTAAAGAATTATGCAAACGATTGCATAAATTTTTTAAGGAGGAATGGTAAAATGAAGAAAAAAGTACGTTTGTTGGTTGTTTTGTTTTTTTTGGCTTATAGTCTGGCAGTTTATGCTGCAAGCAATGATAACAATGTAGAGTGGGATGGTTTATTTCATGATCAAGGTCCTTTGTATTTTTATCCTCAAGTACCATCAGAAACAGATAATGTTTATATTCGGTTAAGAACTTTTAAAGGTGACATAACAGGAAGTACTATCAAATATTACGATAGTGCTGATGGAAACTTTCATTATGTCGATATGTATTGGGTAAAAAATGATGAAACTGGGGTATTTGATATCTGGGAAGGGGTTATCCCCGGAAGTTCATCTATTAAATGGTACCGTTTCAGGATTACTGATGGATATAAAACAGTCTGGATGAATGCTAAAGGAATCTATGACAATGAACAGGATTTTGGTGATTTCTGGGTTGTACCTGGTTTCTCCACACCCACCTGGGTTCATGATGCGATTTTTTATCAAATCTTTCCTGATCGTTTTTGTAATGGTGATACCAGCAATGATGTAGTTGACGGTGAATACGAATATTTAGGAGACCCGGTAATTGCAAAAGGCTGGGATGAGCCAATGGATGGAGTTGCACATGAATTTTATAATGGTGATTTGATAGGGATTTATCAAAAGTTGCCTACATATTTACAACAGGAGTTGGGCATTACTGCGATTTATATTAACCCCATCTTTCAGGGACCTAATAATCACAAATATGATACTCAGAATTATTATCTTGTAGATCCCCATTTTGGGACCAATGATGATTTGGCTTATCTGGTGGAAAGGGCACATAGTACTAATGATTTTGAAGGTGATTATCGAGTTAATATCGTTCTTGATGGAGTCTTTAACCATACGGGAATGTGGCATTATTGGTTTGATAAACTTAATTGGTATTCTACTCTCGGAGCATATGAAAGTCAATCCAGTGAATGGTATGAATATTATACTTTTAATAACTGGCCTGATGGTTATGTATCTTGGTGGGGAATTGAAACAATGCCTAAATTGGATTATTCCAGCCAGAAGCTGAGAGATGAAATATATCGTAATTCTGATTCTATTATAAAAAGATATCTTCAAACCCCATATAATATTGATGGTTGGAGATTTGATGTGGCCAATGAGATCGGGATGAATGGAACAAATGAAGGAAATCATGATATTTGGAGAGAGATTAGAAGCCACATTAAAAGTGTAAACCCGGATGCTTATATGGTAGGAGAATATTGGGGATCTGCAGTTGATTGGTTAGGTGGTGATCAATGGGACGGCGCTATGAGTTATTATATTTTCACAAATCCAGTATCTAAGTGGATTACAGGTAAAGATACTCATAATAACTTACAATCAATTGATACACAAACCTTTAATGATTATATTGTACAGCGATTGGCTGAAATTCCCCGTCAGGCTCAGTTAGCTATGTTAAATTCTTTATCAACCCACGATACTGCCAGATTCTTATATCGGGCTGACGGAGATATCTGGAAATTAAAACTGGCTGCTATTTTCCAGATGACTTTCATTGGTGCACCATGTATTTATTATGGAGATGAAATCGGAATGACTGGAGGTAATGATCCTTATAATCGCTGGACTTTCCGTTGGGATTCCAGTGAATGGAATCAGGATATTTTCACCCTTTACAAAAAGTTGATAAAGATTCGCAAAACTTATCCGGCTTTAAGAACCGGTTCATTTAAACCTTTGTTGGTTGATAACACTAATAAGATTTACGCTTTTGGCCGTTGGGATGCGAATCATAGAATTATCGTAGTATTAAATAACGATTTTACTGATCATACAGTTACTGTCGATGCATGGCAACTTAGTATTCCTAACGGAGCTACTGTAACAGATGCTCTTACAGGTAATCAATATACTGTGGTAAATGGAAAAATTACAGTTTCAGGGTTATGGGGACATGATGGTGTGATTCTGGTTTATTAATTAATATTTAAAAAGGTTCCCCTTTCATGGGGAACCTTAATTTATGTTCAGAAAATTATACTTTTTACAACTTTTTGTAGGTTGTAGGTAGCATTTGGTATAGATAATGTTTGATAAACTACAAAAAGCTATTTTTTCGCTCCAAATAGAAATTTTTCTAACCATCTAGAGTTCGATTTCAGTTGAAATAAGGCACACTAATCTGACTTATTATTAGCTCATCACATCCTGAGGTGAGGCCTTATTTCTCCTTCCATTTCATTAAGATGGTTTAACGAAAAATTTATATGCCGCTCAAAATTAGCAAAAAGACCCTGTTCTTTCTGGATAGGGGCTTTTTTCGATGTTTGCATTAAAGAGATTTCGCCTGAGTTCTGTCATATGATTTTAATTGGTTGACACAAATTACTGTTCCCAATCCTAACACTGCTGCAAAGTAGAAAGGAAATTGGGGACCCAGATATGGAATCAGTGCACTGGCAATTGGAGCTGCACCTGCAGAAATAAGACCGGAGACAGTTCCTAATGCTCCAAGAACTGCTCCAGCAGAATAATGAGAAGAAATTTCAGTCCGTAAGGTATCATAAGCAATAGCTGCTCCCTGGAAGCAGAAGTAAGCCAAGGAAAATGTAATTAATGCCAGAGCAAATCCACCTTTGATTAACCAGATAAGGATAAAGAGATTTGTACCAATTATCCCTGCAATCATTACTTTTCGCTGGCCCCAGATTTCAATTAGTTTTCCAGCTATTAAACTTACTGCCATTGCTATAAATGGTCCGACAGCAAAGAGAAGATTTATCTCTTTTTTAGACAGACCTAAAATGTCAATAGAATAGAGAGGAATAAATGGCCCATAGATGGTTAGATTACTAATAGAAGTAAAGAAAGTACCGATGAATAAAAGTAAGAGTAATTCACCCTTAAAAATCTCCCGGTATTTAAATTTTTTCAACGAATTTTCAGCTTTAGTTTCTACCAAACTTTTTTGCCGCCAAATACCAATGATAAGACCCACTACTCCGGTGAAAGCTACCATTGTGGGGATTGAGAAATAAGGTAATAAGATAGCCCCAATAGCAGGACCCAAAGCTAAAGAGAGTCCTATAAAGAATTGAAATAATCCAAAGGCTGAACCCCTTTTTCGTGGTTCTACTGCTTCAGCCATAATGGAGACAAATCCAGGGCCTTGAATAGAAGATGAGATATTTACCAAAATTAAGATTAGCACGAATGCATACCAGGTGTGCACAAAGCCACCGATGAAATAAAGTACCCCGGCAATATAGGTTGGTATTACCACTAGAGGTTTACGTCCCAGCTTGTCGGCCCAGATACCTCCAGGAAACTGACCAATTCCCAAAGCCACAGCCAGAAGAGAAAAAGCTAAACTTACCTGAAAGTCAGTTGCTCCCAATTCGCGCAAATAGATGGGGACTAATCTATTCCAGATAAAAATGGAGATAACAAATATAGCAGTAGTATATGACATGATCCAGACATTTTTAGGCATATTTTTAAGTTCCATATGGCGAACAAAACGAAAATTGCTCATTTAACCAATCCTCCCTTATAATATTACAAATCAATTATAGTTTACTTACTGATATAATACAATAGTATTTTATAATTTTACTGCAAAAAGCTAATTTTTCGCTTCATAAAAAAATTTTTCAAACCATCTAAAGTTCGATATAAATATCTTTTCACAGTTTTGATTAATTTTGAATAAATTATTTTAGTGAAATTTGTTGTTAAAAGGAGAGTGGTGGGAGTGATAAAGAATGGTTGGGGTCTAGATTTAGAATTTCCTTTGTTAGATCGGCGGCCAAAACCAAGAAATATAGGGTTGACAATGGTTCTAGATAAGGGGTTGGGATTGGGAGAGACCAGAGATTTATTGGAAATTGCAGGAGAATATATTGATTTCTTAAAGTTGAGTTTTGGTACATCGGCTCTTTATTCACCTTATGTATTACATAAGAAAATAGAATTGGTCCGTTCGTATGGAATAGATATTTATCCAGGTGGAACATTTCTTGAAGTTGCTATTTTACAGGGGAAATTGGATCAATTTCTTGAGCGGGCCAGGGAACTGGGATTCAGCTGTATTGAAGTTTCTGATGGAACGATAGAGATGGATTATGAAATGCGGAAACGTGCTATTCAAAAAGCAGTTGATCTGGGATTTAAGGTTTTGACTGAAATAGGAAAAAAGGATAAAAATGAGGTTTTTCAAGTTGATGAGATGGTTAAACTTTTAAATAAAGATCTGGAAAATGGGGCATACCGGGTAATTGTAGAAGGTCGTGAGTCAGGAACTGTTGGTATATATGATTCTAAAGGGGATGCAGACCAGAATATTTTGGAAAAGCTCTTGTATGGGGCGCCTTCATCGGAAGTTATCATTTGGGAAGCACCATTAAAAAAACAGCAGGTTCATTTAATCAAAACTTTGGGCAATAATGTCAATTTAGGTAATATTCCTACATCAGATATTCTTGCGGTGGAAGCTTTAAGAAATGGATTAAGGGGGGATACCTTTAAAGAAGCTCTTTACCGTTATCAAAATCCTGTTTTTTATACATAATCAAAAAGAGGAATATGACACTATAACAAGAATATAAAAAAACTTTATTTTAATTAAGAAAGTAGTGATCAGATGCAGGTAGAAATTATTTTGACAGTAAATGAAATGGAAGATCAGCTTTTAGTGGGGAAAACAGCAGTTGTTATTGATACACTGAGAGCTACCAGTACAATTGTTACTGCTCTTTATTATGGAGCCAAATTGGTAGAACCCAAGGCAGGAATTGTAGAAGCTAGAAATAGAGGGAAAGAATTAAAGGAAGGTACCTATCTTTTGTGTGGTGAACGGAATGGGATTAAGGTCGAAGGGTTTGATCTTGGTAACTCACCTTTAGAGTATCAGCCGCAAGTTGTATCAGGTAAGACTGTTATTCTTTCTACTACCAATGGTACTAAGACCATTCAACGTGCTATGCTTGCGCATCGGGTGTTGATAGGGTCATTATTAAATAGATCTATTACAATGGAGGAAGCAATTAATCTGGGAAAAGATCTGGTATTATGCTGTTCTGGAACTCAAGGACATTTCAGTCTTGAGGATTTTGTGACAGCAGGAGCAATGATTTCTTATTTAAAAAATAAAGGGATTCAAATTCAGGGAGATGATAGGGTTCAAACAGCCTGGTTGCTCTATGAAAGATATGCCGATGATCTGGTAGAGTTGATGAGCTGTTCGCAAAATGGATCTCGTTTAGTTAACATTGGCCAGAAAGCTGATATTGAGTTTTGTGCACAACTGGATTTTTTTCCTTTACTTTGTTATTTTGATGGAGAGAGAGTATATTATTAACCTTCTATCCCACCTATTTCTTGCATATCATGTACTAGCATGATGAGGGAGTTGAGGTGGGATGGGTTTTTATATACTCCTTTTAATCCTGGCTATGGGGATGTTGTCGCGTTCTAAGCTGGTTATGCTGACAGCTTCTATTCTGTTAATTTTTCGCATTTTGCATTTGCAAAGGTTCTTTAAATTTCTTTCTAACAATGGGATTAATATGGGGCTTTTGTTATTGGTGATGACAGTACTGATTCCTTTTGCTACTGACCAGGTAACTTTGAAAGATTTGAAGGATACTATGACTTCTTTTTCAGGTATTATAGCGATTCTGGGAGGGCTTTTGGCAACCAAACTAAACGGGATGGGGCTTAATCTTTTAAAAGTTGAACCCCAACTGGTCATTGGCATGGTGGTAGGTTCTATTATAGGGATTATCTTTTGGGGTGGTGTGCCCGTTGGGCCTTTGATGGCCGGAGGATTAACAGCTCTTTTTATCAAAATCCTGGGGCTTTTATAGTAAAGGAGAGAATTTAAAATGCTTATTATATCATTCATAGTGGTGATGATTTTTATCTGGCTGGTTTTCAATCATCCCTTTAAAGGAAAAGAGGTTCAGGATACTTATAATTATTTTTTAAAGGAGAAGAGAAATAATGAACAAAAGAGTAGAGTTTGAGAAACATTTCCTGGGCAATATAAACTGTTATCAATTGTTGTCAGGAAGAAGTTTTTGTTCTTTTAATAAGATCAAGGTCAGACTGGCAGCGAGAAAGGCGGTACTTGTACCAAACCAGAACATCATTTTTTCGCTGATTTTAAAGAGTAAGCTAAAAGTTGGAGGCCCGATGGCTACTCCGAGAAAACGGAGGCTGCTGTATAAGCTGGTTACCCCGCCCGCTGCTCACTGGTTGTACTACTGGTAACCAGGGTGTTTACTGAAGTAAGGACGAATCCACTGCCTAAGCCCATGATGGTCAGTATTCCCACATAAATGTAAGGTTTTTTTAAAAAGGGGAGAAAGAATAATGCAGAGCCGACAATAGTTAAACCTGTAATGATGGCTATTTTAAAGAATTTACCCTTTTGTTTAAGATAACGTCCGGTCAGATAAGAGAATGAGGACATAAATAAAATGGGAATGGCAATGATTAACCCTTTAGTCAGTCCTTTTAAATTATATTCTTTTTCCAGGATATCTGAGACATGAGATAAGACTCCAAAAAGGATAAAAAGGACAGCCATGCCTGCAAAGAGGCTGATCAGAAGGGACGGTCCTTTTTCTCTAAAGATTTGTAATATTTTTTTGAGATAGGAAGAGAGTTTTTCTTTCTGGCCTTGATGAGTTGGTTCTTGAGTAAGGAAGAAGACACCTAAAGAAATAGGGATAGCCAGAATGGCATAGGAGAAGAATAATGCCCGCCAGGAGATTAGAGCAACAGCTGAACCCAGGACAGGACTTATAACTTTGCCTATTCCGTTGGCAGCTTCGATAACACCCATTGCTTCACTCCGGTCATTAGATTTATATAAATCCCCAACCATAGCCATAACAATGGGGGCTGTACCTGCAGCACCTATTCCTTGAACCACCCGTCCGATAAGGATGATTAAATATGAGTCATCCAAAAGAGTTGCGCCAAGTCCTGAGATAATCCCGCCCAGGCCATATACTAAAACTGAAGGAACAATAATTATTTTACGCCCATATTTATCTGAAAGAAATCCTAATATTGGAATAGAAAGCCCGGCTGCAGTAGAAAAAAGGGTAATGAGAAGACCGACCTGAAATTGGTTTATATCCAGGGCGGACTTAATTTTAGGAAATTCTGGGATTAACATGGAATTTCCCAGAACCATCAAAAGTGGAACCGCACTTAAAGCCATAAGTGCAATATTTGATGTGCCCTGTGAGGTAGACCGATCTGATTTTTTTTGTTGATTTGATCTGTTTTTCATGACATTTTTACCTCCAATATTTAGCCCTGTTCTCAAATTAGGCTGTCTTAAAAATGAAGTAATTATACTTTCTGATGAAATTCTTTCAGATTTTGTGTACAAAAGCTATAAACATATTCCAATAGTATATTTAATCTGGTTAGACTGTCGTAAATTAGGGTTTAAACAAGAGAGCCTTTTAAGAAAGCAAAAGTGGTTTTTAATGATGGAAGCTGATTTGGCTCTGGTAAAGAAGGTTTTAAAAGAATTCATATGGTTGCTCTCGTTCCATCTTAGAAGGAGGGTTAAAGAGAATAGAGAAAGCTGTAAAAAGCTTAAAAGAAGAGGCCTATTTTTTCAGGCTTTTTTTATTAAATTCACAAATTGCCTGTTTAATACATATTCTGAGAGAGGAATGAGAAAGCCAGAATGGGGATGGATTTTTTTGTTGGGGGGTGAAAAGGTTGAAGAAACTTCTCTTTGAACGAATTGGGGTTAGCACAGACTGGAAGGCTGTATTAATTGCTGCTGTTCTGCTAGGGTTGATTAAACTGGGTGTAATCACTATAGTACCGTGGTAAAAAGAGTTTATCTGCTTTTATCACAATTGATTTTTACTAAACGGGAGGATTGATATTGTGCAGGGCCAACAAGCGCAGGTTCTGGTTGTAGAAAAAGGATATTTTCAGAAATATTTTAAGAAGATTCCAGGAATTCTACTCTTATTCTTTGTCGGGTATGTTGCAAAAATTATAGCCGGTTATATTCCGCATGTGGATTACATATTGGTGGCTATTACTATCGGAATGGTTATTTCTAATACGGTAGGAGTGCCAGAGGTTTTTGTGCCGGGTGTGAATACCTATGAGTTATGGTTAAAAATTGGGATTGTTTTTCTGGGAGCCAAATTAGCTTTAGGGAATGTTTTGAATCTGGGAGCCGTTGGGTTAACCATGGTTATAGTAGAGATTATTGTTTCGATTGTTACCGTTACCTGGCTTGCGAGAAAGTTTGGATTACCGGAAAAAACAGGTTCACTTTTAGCTATTGGGGTAGGAATTTGCGGAGTTTCTGCAATCATTGGTGCAACCGGAGCCATCAATGCAAAAGAAAGGGATTCATCTCTGGCTATTGCAACAATTTTGATCTTTGGAGCCGGGATGATCTTTATCTTCCCATACCTGGGTCATTTGTTGGGTCTTAGTGATAAAGCCTTTGGATTATGGGCTGGTCTGGCTGTAGATAATACGGCTGAGGCCGTTGCAACCGGGTTTGTTTTTTCCGAAGCTGCGGGTCAGATTGCAACTCTCACCAAACTCTGCCGGAATGCCCTGATGGGGATTGTTATTCTAATATTTGCTATTTACTATGCACAAAAAGGGATGGCTTCTGGTGTAAAGCATAAGGGAAGGTTTATATGGAGTAAGTTTCCTAAGTTTCTTTTAGGTTTTCTATTGGTCTCAATTCTGGTAACTTTTGGATTTTTCAGTAAAGGTGAGATAAAAGCTATTAATAATCTGGCTAAATGGGCATTTATGCTCACTTTTGCCGGAGTTGGCTTTAGAACCAGGTTTTCAGAGATGAAAAAAGCAGGTCTTAAAGCTTTTCTGGTTGGCCTGGGAGCAGAATTTATGGTAAGTATAGTGACATTGGTGATGATAGTTTTAGTTTATCTTTAACTATTTATAATAAATTAAATTGCAAAAAGCTAATTTTGAGTTGTTAACCATTTTAGTGAGATTGAAAAGAATGGTTTCATTACAGGAGGTGATAAGCTGGGTCTAAGGGTCGGAAGGATCCATTGATTAGTGTGCCTTATTTCGACTCAAAGCGAACTTTAAATGGTTTAAAAAATTTCTTTTGAAGTGAAAAATTAGTTTTTTCAGTAAAATCATAATAGCGTTAATTTATGAGCAACTTTTTAAGCCTATTTGCATTATAGAATATAACGAATTTTATAGAATGTTTTTTTTGCTTACCATCATATAGTCAAGATGGATGGTCTGGAAGAGTCTCAAAGATAAAAAAATCAATGAGAAGATTGGATTTATTCAGAGATTGAATAGGATTAGAAAAATCGGGTCAAAATTGACCCGATTTTCTTATAAACCACAATTGTATTTTTTTTTATTTATATTTAAATTGTTCAATTAATTGTTTCAACTCTTCTGCCATTTGGTGCAATTTTTCAGCTGAAGTGGAAATCTCTTCAATAGTTGCTGTCTGTTCTTCAGTAGAAGCAGATACTTCTTCAGCACTTGCTGAAGTCTGTTGGGCAATAACAGCCACTTCTTCAATTTTCTCCAGGATTTGATTACTGAAATCAGTAATTTTTTCAATATATGTATTGGCTTTATTAGCAAATTCTAGATTATCTTTAGCTGCGGAAACAATCTCATCAAAAATACCTGAGGTTGTTTCCACTACTTTATTTCCGGCTTTTACTTCTTTAATTCCATGCTCCATAGCTATATTAACCTTGGAGGTTTCTTCCTGGGTTTCTTTGATTAGTTTACCAATCTCTTCAGCAGAAGTTACTGTTTCTTCGGCCAGGGCTTTAATTTCGTCTGCAACTACTGCAAATCCTTTTCCAGCTTCACCAGCTCTAGCAGCTTCGATTGCTGCATTTAAAGCCAGTAACTGAGTCTGGTTAGCTATTCGGTTAATAATTTCGACAATTTCATTGATCTTATTTGATTTATTTACCAATTCATTTACAACTGCCGACGTCTCGGTAATGGTATTTTGAATCTGGTTCATCTGATTTCTAATCTTTTCTATAGCCTTTTTACCTTCTTGAGCACTTTGAGATGTTTTTTGAGCAGATTCGCCAACCTGTGTTCCCATTTTTCCTAATTCTACAACTTCTTTTGATAAAAGCCGGGTCATTGATGCGGCTTTTTCCATTGTATTGGATTGTTCATTTGCTCTAGAAGCTACCTCTTCTATTGAAGCGGAGATCTCCTCTGAGACAGCAGTGGAATCTAAAGAAGCTTTTGATAGTTGATTGCTAGCAGAATTAACAAAATCAGATACAGATGCAATTTTTTCAATCAAATTACAAAGTTTTTCAGTCATTGTATTAAAACCTTTACCTACTTCACCAACTTCATCCTTTGATTTAATGTTTGCTTTCACTGTTAAATCTCCCAATGCTGCTTTATTAAATGCCTCTTTTAAATTAATTAAAGGTTTGGAAATGGTTCTGGCAAGTATAAAACCTAATGCAGCAGCAAGGATAAGTGCTGTAATTGTTAATCCTAATAGTAAATTTCTTAAATTTATCATTTCTTTTAATGCTTCTTTTTTGGTTCCTGTAACTGCAAGGATATGTCCATTTGCTAAATGGGAATAACCTAATATTTTGTCCTGTCCTTTGTAATTATATTCTATTACGCCTGAATGTTTTGTTTTTATGGTTTCAGCAAGAGATTTAAAAAAGCCATTTTCTATGGTTTTAAGATTGTCGTTTTCAGTAAAATTAGGGTGAGCTAAAAAATTATAATTTTCATTCATTAAAAAAGCATATCCTGTATCATAAACCTCTATATCCAATACTGCTTGCCGAAACTTTTCAAAAGAAACATCTATTCCTGCTACGCCAATTAAAGTATTATCAATATAGATAGGTTCTGTATATGAAATCACATATTTATTGGTAACAGGGTTTATAAATGGGAGAGTCCATAAACCTTTTCCCATTTTAATTGGGTTATAATACCAGGCCATATCCGGATTATCAGGTGTAAATTTGTTAATACTCAATTTAGCTTGTTTTTTAAAATTACCATTTTCATTTTCATCAGCATACCAGATTTGATAAATGTCTCCTGTTAATTCTGGATTAAGGACAAAATAAACTCCTATGGCTCCTGCAGTATTCTTTCCAAAATCCTTAATGATGGGATCTAGTACACTAAGAGAATGTTTTAAAATTTCATCGTTTTTAAGATGGTCAACTTTTAATGAATTTGAAACAGTAATTGATATACTTCTTACAACACATTCATATTGAACAACACTCTGGGAAAATAGATTAGCTGTATTTTCAGCCATTAGGAGTAATTTTTTATATGCTTCCTGTTGAATAACATCTGAACTTTTAATAATACTTATACTACCCACTAACAATGCAATTATGGCAGAACAAACTACAATGGCAAGGATAATTTTGGAGCTGATTTTTTTCATTATACTTCCTCCTCATATGTAATTTATTAAAAAAAGTTTTATAGTGTAAAGCCTTGTAAATCAAAGGCTTTTCCACATCTAAAAATTTACTGAAAATGTTATTCCAGAGAGCGTAAACTTACGCAAAAAGAGGTGACTGATACTCCAGTTTAAAAAACTTAACAAAAAAGTGAAGACACTAAGTGTTACTGCACAATCCAAAAGAATCTGCTTTACCAGCAGGAATATTCATCAATCCACGCAGTCAACTCATAGGTTTTCACTTACCTCAAAAATAACATTTTTAACATAAATAGTCAAGACTTACAGAGAAATTTTAAACTAAAAACTTTATTATATTTTCACAATTTATTTAAGTTTAAAAATTTTTTGTGTTTTCTGCGTGGAAAATACGTTAAATTAGGATATAATTATTTTTGATTTTTTTGAAAATAAGGTTTTTATTATTAAAAATATTTTGGGTCTATAATTAATGTTGTGAAGAAAAAATTATAAAAAATAAAAAGGCATTTGCTGGCTCCGTTGAATTAATTAGTTGCGAACTAAAAACCAAAGAAAGGAGTCCAGCAAATGCAATATAATAATATCATAAAATTTCTTGATTTGCCAGACATTATTGCAACTGAAATTATTTCAACGGAGGACAGATATATTTTTATCGCTGAAGCAAAGAAAAATCACATTGTGTGTCCTCAGTGTGGTAATATCACTAATAAAATCCATGATACAAAATGGCAAAATATTAGAGACATCCCCATAAGAGGTAAACTAGTAATCATTAGACTTCTAAAGAAAAGATATCGTTGTCCTTATTGTCATAAGAGGGGTATCCCTGAAAAATATGAAAGTATTGATAAATATGCCCGTAAAACCAAACGCTTTGATAAATATCTTGCTAAAGAAACTGTCAGCAAGGATTATTCTAAAGTTGCTAGAGAAAACGGGTTAAGTTATACAGCTGTTAATAATGCAGTTAAAAAAGTAGTTGACCCTCTCATTAAACAACAAGTTTCAAAACTTAGTCAATTAAAAGCCATCAGTATCGATGAATTTGCAGTTTTAAAACGCCATAAATATGGAGTTAGCATTACAGATCCAATTAATCGGGAGTTAATTGACATTTTACCTACTCGCAAAAAGGATGATTTAATTGACTACTTTAATTGTTGGGAAGATGAACAAAGACGACAGATTCAATCGATCTCTATGGATATGTGGCGGCCGTTCAAAGCAGTAGCAGATGCAGCATTTACTCATGCAAAAATTGTTATAGATAAATTTCATCTTGTAACTTTAATGAACAGAGCCCTTGATGAAGTTAGAAAACAAGTTCAACAAACAGTAAATAATCATCAGAGAAGAAAGTTTTTTCAAAGTCGTTTATTACTCCAAAAACGAGCTGAAGAATTGACAGATGAAGAACATGAAAAGCTCATCAAATTATTTGAACTCAGTCCAGCTCTAGAAAAGGCCTGGGAATTAAAAGAGGAATTCAGAGACTTATTGCAGCTAGATGATGTGAAAGAAGCCACCAGAGCTCTAAAAAGGTGGTATAAAGAAGTAATAAAAAGCAAGCTGATGCCTTTTTACCAGGTAAAAAAGATAATACAAAGATGGGAAGAAAAAATACTAAATTATTTTAAGACTAAGATAACCAATGGCTTTGCTGAGGGTATCAATAACAAGATTAAATTGATCAAAAGGATTGGATATGGTGTTCCAAATGTTATGAATCTAAGGAGAAGAGTATTTAATGCAATGTTAAGTTATTAAATTTAAATGTTTATTTCAAAATCAATTTACCAATCAATTCAACGGAGCCAACTTATCTTTCACAACATTTGACGGAGAGCCAATATTTTTAAATTTTTAAAGCTATATTAGTCATAAATTTAAAGAAAAAATCAGAAAAAAATCTATTCTAGTAGGGAAGCTACCAGAATAGGTCAATTTTTATATTAAACTAGTGGCAAATGGCTGTCATAGTAGTTAAGTCCAATAATTTAACTGCCTTAGACCCTATACTTTTGCGTCCTTACCTTTCGATAGATTTGCCTTTTTCACTTGTCAGGCCTCTATTATAATTTATTACTATATTGGCAAAGAAAATCCTTCCGTAAGTATTAAAGAGGAATTTATTATTTTATTCTATCAAAAATAATCATTTTTCCTTTTAATTATTTAGTATTTTTTATATTTTATTAATTTTTTTCAATCTACGCATATTATATAGTTCATACAGGTATTTAAGGTTAATGGAGTTTTGTTGTTAATTGAGTCAAAAGAAATTCTATTATAGATAATTTAATAACTACATCATCTTAATAATTAGAGAATTAAGATTTGCTTGCTAAGGTTATCGGAAAGGTATTGTCTAAAAGAAATATTATGGAATTTATGATTAATTTAACATAAAATTATTGATTATACAAAGAAAGAGTAATATAATAGAGTTGAGGAAATTTTAAAAAATACCTAGAGGTGTTATATATGCTAGAACAGTTAAAAAAAGAGTTAAAAAAGAGAATTAAAAATGGTCTGGAAGATGAAACCTTAAAGCGATTGTATACTAAGGAAGTAAAAATTTTATTTGAGTCTATTATAGATGCCAAAGATATAGATGATATTGCTGTTCAGGTCAAATTGAAGTTAGTCCAGAAATTGTTTAAAGAATATCGATATCAGGAAGCTATATCACTTTTGGAGGATCTATTGGCAAATAAGAATTTGCTTTCTAAAGAAGATTTTCTTAAGGTTTTAGAAAAAAAAGGAATAGCTTTAAGTCGGTCTGGGAGATATGAAGAAGCAGAGGAAATTTTTAAGGAATTGATGGAATCTGATATAAATTCGTTTAAATGTAGAGGAATGATTAATCTGGGTATTATCTATATTCATTTAAACAAATATAGTGGTAAAAGACTTTTAAATGAGGCATATCAGCTCTTAATTGAAGCTCAGAAGTTAATAGAACCAGATAATTGGGAGAACCGGTTTCAAATCCTTTATAATCTGGCCATCATTTTCTTTGAAAAGGGCCGATTTTTGGAATCGCTTAAAAATCTTGAAACTGCACTGACTTTGACAGATTCAGAACAGCATAAGGCTATGGTCTATAATGAGATGGCCCGGGTTTTTATTACTCAATCCCGGATAGATCTGGCTAAGGATTATCTTGATAGGGCAGAACGGATTTTGATTAAACGGCCTAATTATAATGAACTGGCATTGGCCTGGAATTTACATATACGAGGTCTCTGGCATAAAAAGAAGGGTGAATTCACCAATGCTATTAATTGTTTTGAGCTGGCCTTAAGTACCTTTGTAGAAAAAGAATTTTTCTCTGAGGCAGCAGAGGTAAGTTATGAGTTGTATGTTTTAAATAAATTTTTGGAGAGTGGAGAGGCAGAAGAATATCTGGATGATTATCAGTATTATAGTCGATTGATCAGTTGATAGAAGGTCAACCTCAAATGAGGTTGTTTTTTTATTGAATTAAAGGGGAGAAGTTGGAGATAATAAAGATATCATTTCTATAAATGGAGGTATAGTATGAAGTTTTCTTTATGGGCTTTATTAACTGCATTGATAGCAGGTATTACGATGGCTGTGCAGGGTGCTTTGAACTCATCTTTAAGCAAGAAGATTGGTCTTTTAGAAGCTACTTTTGTTGTCCATTTTCTGGCTACCCTTCTTTTGATATTAATTCTTTTTGTTTTTAGATTAGGAAAAGGTGATTTTAGTAAGATGAGCCAGGTGCCCTGGTATATTTATCTGGGTGGGTTATTGGGAGTTATTATTACTTATACAGTGGTAGTTAGTATTCCAAAATTGGGTGCTGCTTTGGCCACAACAGCTATTATTGTTGGTCAGGTATCTACTGCCTGTTTAATTGATCATCTAGGACTCTTTGGGCTAAAGCAGATTGATTTTACCTGGACAAAAGCAGTCGGAATTATCCTCCTTGCCGCTGGTGCACGTTTTATGCTTCATTAAAACCAGCGGGTATACAACTTTTGAAAATCGGGAACAATTTATCTAGAGAATTGTTAAGTAGGAGGATTGAAATGGGTAGAACAATAGAAATGATAGTAGAAAGGTTTAAAGATCTGGTGTATGAATATTGGAATAGTTCGAGTGAAGAAACGGTAAGGTTAAGAGAAGAGATAGAAGATGCAAAGAAAGATTGGATTTGTGCTCAAAATTATTTTCAAAACGTGACAGATCCAGATCTGATTGATCATGCTATTTATATGTTAGAAGCAGCAGAAGCTAAATATACTTATCTTTTAAAACAGGCTAGAAATTCTATGATAAGGTAAAAGACCGGCTGTAGTTTTAACTATGGCTGGTCTTTTTTGTACATTTTTTATTCGACTATAGAATATGATATAAAATAGAGTTAATTGGTTGGAGGAGTGAGAAAAATGGACTGGCAGACTATAATTGCATATTTGTTTGGGCTGGGGTTAATTTATCTTTTTATCTGGATATTATATTATCCTTTAAAAATAACAACAAAAATTATTTTAAATACTTTAGGTGGAGCTATTTTGCTAATATTTTTGAATTTAATAGGAAGGTTTTTTAATTATATAATTCCCATTAATCCAGTAACTGCATTGGTTATTGGATTTTTGGGTATTCCCGGTGTTATTCTTTTGATTATTCTGAAATTTTTAATTTTATGATTTTACCGCAAAATGCTAATTTTTCGAATCATCTAAAGCTCGATTTCCGCCGAAATAAGGCATCCTAATCAAAGGGCCCTCTTGGCCCTTAGAACTAGCTCATCACCTCCTGTGATGAGGCCTTATTTCGTCGGAAATCTCGCTAAGATGATTTGGCGAAAAATTTCTATGTCGCTCAAAATTAGTTTTTTGCAGTTTAATCATAAGATTTAATTTAAGAATTAAGTTATAAATTCCTGAATATTACCTATAATAATGAGGGAGTCATATTAGTAAATTTTTAAGGAGGTGTCACAATAAAAGCTACAATAAAGACTTCTTTTTTAAAATATTATTGAGTACGGAAGGAGGAAAATAGATGGCCCAAATGTTAGAAATTCGCTGGCACGGTCGGGGTGGACAGGGTTCTAAGACTGCATCAATTCTATTAGGTAAAGTCTGTTCTGAAGCCGGAAAATATATTCAGGCATTTCCAGAATATGGGCCTGAGCGGATGGGGGCCCCAGTAATTGCTTATAATCGGATCAGTGATGAAAGGATAACTGTTCACTGTCAGATAGAAACGCCGGATCTGGTAGTTGTATTGGATTCGACTTTAATAGGTGCTATTGATGTAGTGGAAGGTTTAAAGGAAGATGGTAAGATTATTATCAATACTGATCTTGAACCAGAAAAAATGAAAGAAAAGATTGGATTTAATGGTGAGTTATATACCATTGATGCAAATAAGATTTCTGAAGAAGAACTTGGTAGAGCATTTCCCAATACACCATTGTTGGGTGCTGTAGTTAAAGTAACCAGTCTTTTTACAGAAGATGAATTTGTTAAATTAATTCGTAAAGAATTTGAGAAAAAGTTTGCGCACAAACCTGAAGTAATAGATGGCAATATTAATTGCATAAGAAGGGCTTTTCAGGAGGTGAAAAGTGAATAATGGCTACACCGGCTAAAAAACCAGGATGGAGAGATATTCCTATTGGTGGTCGGATTGAAGAAGCTGGAAATGCCCATAAATATCATGTGGGTGGATGGAGAATTCGCCGCCCTGTCTGGGTGAAAGAGAACTGCATCCATTGCCTTTTTTGTTGGGTTTTTTGTCCCGATTCAGCTGTAGAAGTTCATGATGGAAAAATGCATGGCTTCGATTATAATCACTGCAAAGGCTGCGGTATTTGTGCCCAGGAATGTCCGGCAAAGGATAAAGCTATTGAGATGAGACCGGAAGATGTTGAGAACAAATTTGATAATTAATAGTGGAAGGGGGAAGAGAAATGACTAAAAGAATTGCCTTGACAGGAAATGAAGCTATGGCATTGGTTATGAAGCAGATTAATCCCGATGTAGTAGCTGCTTATCCAATCACACCTCAGACAGAAATTGTTCAGATATTTTCTCAGTTTGTAGCTGATGGTGAGATAGATACAGAATTTGTTACTGTTGAGAGTGAACATAGTGCAATGAGTGCTGTGATTGGTGCTTCTGCCGCGGGTGCAAGGGCCATGACTGCTACTTCAGCCAACGGTCTGGCCTTGATGTGGGAAGTTGTATATATCGCAGCTTCATGCCGTCTACCCATAGTTATGGCTGTAGTTAATAGAGCTCTTTCTGGACCGATTAACATCCACTGTGACCATAGTGATGCTATGGGTATGAGAGATAGTGGTTGGATTCAATTATTTGGTGAAAATGCACAGGAAGCTTATGATAATGCTCTTATGGCTGTGCGAATTGCTGAACATAAAGATGTGATGTTACCTGTTGCAGTAAATATGGATGGGTTTATTATCTCTCATGCAGTTGAGAATATTGAAATTGTTGCCAATGAAGATGTAAGAGATTTTGTTGGTGAGTATAATCCAGAAAGATACCTGTTGGATGTACAGAATCCAATTACCGTTGGCCCGGTTGATTTACAGGATTTTTATTTTGAGCATAAACGTCAACAGGTAGAGGCAATGAAAAAAGCAAAAAATGTTATTCAAAAGATTGCTGATGAGTTTGTTAACCTTACAGGTCGTAAGTATTCTTTTTTTGAAGAATATTACCTTGACGATGCAGAGATTGCTCTGGTGGCTATGGGTTCTGCGGCTGGTACAGCTAAAGCAGCTATTGATGAATTGAGGGAGCAAGGTATCAAAGTCGGACTTTTAAAACTCCGTGTTTTTAGACCATTTCCGGCTGAGGAGATTGTGAGAGCTTTAAGTCATATAAAAGTAGTTGGTGTTATGGATCGTGCAGAATCTTTTAATACTATGGGCGGCCCACTCTTCTCAGATATGAGGTCGGCTATGTATGATGGAGAGGCTAATGTTAGAATGATCAATATAATTTACGGTCTGGGAGGTCGTGATATCACTGTAACTGACATTAAAAATATAATCCAGAAGGTTAAAGATGTTAATAATACCGGAAAGATCGAAAATCTGGTTATTCATTACGGAGTCCGTGAATAGGAGGTTTAAGTAATGGCGACATTAAAAGAGCTATCTACTCGAGCTGGTAAATTTAGCGGTGGACACAGACTTTGTCCTGGCTGTGGTGCAGGAATTATTGTGCGCCAGGTTTTAGCGGCTGCTAAAAATCCAGTAGTTGTTGCGTGTGCAACTGGATGTTTGGAGGTTTCTTCAACTATTTATCCATATACTGCCTGGAATACTTCTTTCATTCACAATGCTTTTGAAAATGCTGCTGCTACTATTTCTGGTGTGGAAGCAGCATATAGATCATTAAAAAGGAGAAAGAAATTCGGTTTAGAAGATCAGGAATTTGACTTTATAGCCTTTGGTGGTGATGGTGGTACGTACGATATTGGTTTTCAATCATTATCCGGTGCAATGGAACGAGGCCATAAAATACTCTACATCTGTTACGATAATGGTGCTTATATGAATACTGGAATTCAACGTTCTTCGGCAACTCCAATGGGAGCCAATACCACTACCAGTCCTGCTGGGAAAAAGATTCCTGGTAAAACCCAGTTTAAAAAAGAATTGACTGATGTTATGGCTGCCCACTATATTCCATATGTGGCCCAGGCAGCTCCTTCCAACTGGAAAGATTTAACCCGGAAAGTAGAAAAGGCTCTTTCTATTGATGGGCCGTCCTTTATCAATGTCCTTTCAGTTTGCCCAAGGGGCTGGAGAACTCCCGAAGAGAAAGGCTTAGAAATCACCCGAACGGCTATTGATACCTGTTTTTGGCCTCTCTTTGAAGTTGAAAATGGTACAGACTATACCATCAATTACAAGCCAAAGAATAAGCGACCAATTGAAGAATGGTTGAAGCCTCAGGGCCGTTTTAAGCATCTATTTAAACCTGAAAATAAACATCTGATTGAAAAAATACAAAAGCATATAGATAATAGATGGGAAATGCTCTTAAGACGAGCTGGCGAGATTGATTGAGCTTTGGTTTTAAAAACCTCTGTCTTAAATAGGCAGGGGTTTTTTATAAATTTGGTACCTAAAAGAAAGGATTTAAGATAGAAATGGAGAATTCTTTAAAAAGAGTGGAGGGGATCTTACGTGAAACCAAAAATTTATCTGGTATTGATAATATCCGGATTATTATTATATTCTATTTCCTGTGGAGGTAATGCAAAAAATACTGATTTACGATATGAACCGATCGAAAAGAAGTTAAAATATAAAAATCAGATTTTTCTAGAAAGTGTAATTGATACCGGTAAAATCCATGTAACGACTAAAATGATTTTATTAAGTTTTCTGGAAAATGAAATTACAAAAAACGAAAATAATCTACTTTTAAAGATGACATTTACAGATATTAATCTCGGCCATTTTAAAAGGGAACTTCAGATATTGGACAAAGATGTACAGGCAGTGGATTTAAAAGATAAAGCAGAGGTAGAGGCCGAATTAAAAGATAAGGTAATTCATAAATGGGTTAATTTAATTGTTGATGAGAAAGGTCGAATTCTAGAAAAATATTATTCCTCAGACCTGGATAAAGTAAATTTTATTAACCTGACCGGGATAGCAGAACAGTTTTTTATTCATTTTCCAAAAGGAGAGGTTGAGATAGGTCAACAGTGGGAAGAAGATTATTCTTCTACTATTCCACCTTATGATAAGGGCCAACCTTTTGCAGGTACTATTAAATATACATACCTGGGTCAGGAAGAACGGAAGGGGATTCTCTGTTATAAAATTCAGGCGGTGCTATTTTTGGAAGAAGAACGTCAGGTAGGGGAAAATATAACCCGGGTTTCCCGAATTGGTACCGGAACATTATATTTTGCAGTTGATGGTACATATCTGGTGGAGAGTGAAGTATCCAGTGATTTATCTCTTTTGAGTGTGGTAAATGGAAACGGGGAAGAAAAGGATCGAAATTTTATCCGGACCAGAATTGACCAGAAAATTGAGGTAGTATTTGAATAAAAAAACCGGATAGGTATTTACAACCTATCCGGTTTTTTAGTTTTTGTTTTAATCAACAGTGATTAATTCATATTTCCGGCTTCCCATACCTAATTCTTCAGCGTATTTTAAAAGATGCTGACCATCTGTATCGGGATGGACACCACGGAATTTATCAGCGCCAGGTTCAAAATTGGTCTTTAATGCACTATCTTTGATTCCTTCCTGTTGGTTTATTAAATCAATTGAAGCCTGGTCAATGGCTACCGGATCTTTGGATGCCAGGATTCCGATATCCGGGACGATAGGTTTGTCACTCCAACCACAGCAGTCACAGTCAGGTGTAACATTCATAACGAAGTTGATATAACCTATTTTTTCTTCCCGGCCTTGAACGACGCCAAGGGTGTACTCGACTATTTTCTCCATTACAATTTTTGATTCAGATTTCCAGTTGATACTTATTGCCTGGTCCCGACAGGTGACTACACATTCACCGCATCCGATACATTTTTCATGATTGATTATACTTTTTTCGTCTGTAATAATTATGGCATCGGCCGGACACCATTTCGTACACCGCTGGCATTTTTTACACTTTTCTTCTTTAATATTTGGAAGAAGGTCAGAGTGCATCATCTGCTTACCGCTGCGGCTGCCGAGACCCATTCCTACATTTTTAAAAGCCCCACCAAATCCAGTTACTGTATGTCCTTTTACGTGAGAGACTGCAATCATTGCATCGGCATACATAACTTCTGCACCAATTTTGACAGAATCAAAGTGTTTTCCTTTAATCGGTACTTCAATATAGCTTTTACCTGTTAATCCATCAGCAATGATGATTGGTGCTTCAACGGTGGCATAACTGAAGCCGTTTCTTAAGGCAGTGGTTATATGATCAACTGAGTTGGCGCGAGTCCCCACATAAAGGGTATTGGCATCAGTTAAAAAAGGTTTGGCCCCGGTTTTTTTGATCTCCTGAACTAATTTTCTAATGTAAATGGGGCGAATAAAACCAGTATTACCCTCTTCACCGAAATGGAGTTTTATGGCTACCAATTCATTGGGGTTAAGCATTTCATGGAATCCGGCTTTATAAAATAGCTTGCTTAATTTTTTTACCAGACTTTCAGAATGTTTAGTTGCCCGCATATTAGCAAAGTAGACTTTGCTCATAAAATTCCTCCTTTTCTTTTACCAGTATTTAGTTTATTATTAGTATAACCCAAAAAATTAATAAAATCAAATGCTAAAATTAATTGTAGAAACTTATCACATTAAGTTAAAAACTCTAAAAATATCTAGAAGGCTTATAAAAAAGTCAATCTTTTGAGGAGGACAATAATAAAAAAATATTTCAGGCTGTTGAAAAAGGTGAGGTGCACATAACCTGCTTCCACGGAGGAATAGAAAAACTAAATATAATTTCTTTTGCTACCAGACGCTCCGCCCTCCTGGTTCTAGCCTTGACTTATATGCTTCAGAAATTATATTTAGTTTTTCTGGCAGTGCACGGGCAAGTCTCTAAAAAAGAAGGGTTTGTCAAAAACCTCTATTACTTTAACAGTATTGCTTTACAAATTCAAAACAAATCACTTCTAGTTAACTGCAAGGAGCAGTTTTTCCTTCTTTACTCTTTTAATTAACTTACTATACTAATTTAAATTAATATTTATTGATCATTTGTTCAACTATAGATTTTAATTTTATTTTCTCAGAAAACTTCTTCTTTCAGGTTTTTAAGTGTTTTTAAAGCTTTTTTCATGATGAAGTGGGGTTATAGTTCGTTTGCTCTTACCTTCTGTGCATCGAGATTTTTCAAAATCCTGATCACAATTTTTTTTAAAAATAAAATCTCTTAACGGGTCTGTTTTGTGATCTTTAATCCTAATAATAAAAATTTTGATACAAAGAGCAGGAGTTAAGAAAAATATGTAGAATTATTGCATAAAATAAAATCCCAGATTTCACATATAAAGGTAAACTTACCTAAAGGCGGGGGGCGCAAAGTTACGGGCTTAAGGTAATATTGAGATTTGCTATGGTAGCCGGGCTGCCGGAATAGGCTTTGCGTTTGAACGAGAAGTAAAAAAATTATTTTGATTAAGGTTTTTTTGCACTCTTTGTTGAGTAAAAAATTGATTGATTATAATGAGTTTAATTTAAGATAAGGAGGGGTTGCAAAAGTTAGATGGGAAAAATTTAGTTAGTTTTAGAGATTTTAAGGGTAAAAAGTGTGTTAAAACTTTTAACAATACACTCCAAATAAAGGGGGTTTTTTTATGAAAGTGAAAATTTTAATGTTATCAGTATTGTGTGCAATAATTACAGCAGCGTTAATGTGTTTTGTTTCAAATACATTTTATTCTTTTTTGGGGGCAATATTATTATGTATATTGGCAGGCCTTATGTTTACAAGAAGTGTTTTTAAACAATTGATAACTTTAAAGCAAGAAGTAGAAAAATTGGCTAAAGGAGATTTAACTGTAAATCTTCAAGTAACTTCTAGAGATGAATTTGCTGAAATTGGCAAGTCAATAAATCAAGTAGTACAGAATTTGCGAGATAAGATATGGGAAGTTAAAGATAATACTATTGAATTGGAGGAAACCGTTAATGAAATAAATTCTGGAATTGAAGAAACTTCAGCAGCAATGGAAGAAGTAACAGCTTCTATAACGGAAATGGCTAACGGTGCTCAGGAACAAATAAAACAGTTAGAAAATACTGCCAATAATATTATGGAAATAGCTGCAAGTATAAAGGAATTAGCAACCAATTCTCAAAATATTGCAGAATTAGCCCAGAAAGCAGACGAGAATGCTAAAAAGGGTAGTAGATTAATATTAGATGTTATTAAAAGGATAGAAGACTTGAAGAATGTTATTGATGATAGTGTAGAAAATATGTCAAAACTAAAAACGAATGCTGATGGTATTAATAAAATTGCAGAAGTAATTACAAACATTGCAGACCAGACAAACCTTTTAGCATTAAATGCAGCTATTGAAGCGGCAAGGGCAGGTGAAGCGGGTAAGGGTTTTGCTATTGTAGCTGAAGAAATTAGAAAGCTTGCTGAGAATTCTACAAAGGCTACAGGTGAGATTTTAGAAATTATAGAGATAATTCGAAGCAATGTAGATGAAATGGCTATCTCAATTGATCATATAAAAGAAGAAATGACTACATCCCAGGAGCAATCCAGATTGGGAGAGAGAGAATTACAGAAGATTATTACTGGAGTTTCCAGTGTAAGTGAACAGATAGAAATAATAGCTGATGGATTAAAATCAATGGCTGCCGTTAGTGATGAGATTGTAGAGTCTACAAAGAATGTTACTTCAATTGCTCAAAATGCCACTGCTGGAACTGAAGAAGTATCTGCAGCAGCAGAAGAGACTACTTCAGCTATGGAAGAGATGACATCCAAAACCGATGTATTAATTGAAATGGTGGCAAGAATGAAGGAGTCTGTAGAACAATTTAAATTATGATAAAAAGGTTGTTACAAGTTATTTTAAATAGGTATAGAAGATCTTTGGTATAGCTTTTAAAATACTTATTATGTTCTATATGGTCATAAATTCTGGCTAGTACTTGACCAGGGTGAAATCCTTTAAAAAAATGTGATATAATTGATTGAATTTACTTTTCTTTAAAATGATTTTCTGGTATAATGAATAAAAACACTCCTTTCTTTTATATTTTTAATGAAAAAAGGAGTGTTTTTATTGTTTTTTGAAGAAGCTAATGATTTAACATCTTAGTATATTTTATCAATTATGAAGATTGAACTAGAAAATGTATTAATAAATATAACTAATATAGAAAGGAGATAGAATGTAACCAGGTTAAAAAAGGTGGTGCCAATATGGATGGGACAAAAAAATTACCAGATTCTTTAAAGCAAATTGTACAAGAACTGATGATCCAAAATCGGAAATTAAAACTTCAAAATCAGGAATTACAGAGAAAGGTCAAGAGATTTTCTCTTTTTTCTGATATTAATCAGAATTTGAATGGGAAATTTGAACATCAAAAGTTTTATGAGACAATTTTAGAGATGGCTTTAAGAATTTCTAATAATGAAGTTGGTGGGCTATTTATAATTAATCCTTTTAAACACCAGCTGGTACTTAAAGCTTTTGAAGGAGAGGTTGAGCCTGCTGTTTTAAAATGGTTGGAAGGGATGCCTGAAGAAATTGAAAGGATTATATTAAAAGGTGAAATAAGAGAATTGGTATCAGAGGATCCCCTTTTATTAAAAATACAGAGTTTTGATCCCTTGATTAGATCTGGGCTCTTTTTTCCACTGACTTTTAGTCGGGAATTTATTGGATTGGGATTTGTGATGCACCGTCATCAGGAGTTTATGGTTCATCCTGCTCAATATGAAGAAGATATGCGGTTTTTGACAATTCTTGCCCAACAGGCTTACACGTTTGTTGAGTTAAACCGTTTGAATTTTGAACGTAAAAACCAACAACTTTATCTAAAGACTATTGAGGCTCTTACTGGGGCCATTGATGCCAAAGATATGTACACAGCAGGTCATTCCCAGCGGGTGGCAGAAATTTCAACTACTATTGCCTATGAATTAGGATTGACTCAGCGAGAGATTGATATTATTCACTATGGTGCTTTGCTGCATGATATAGGTAAAATCGGTATTCCGGAAAGTATTTTAAATAAAAAAGGACGTTTGACGGATGAAGAGTTTGATATTATTAAAAGGCACCCTGTTATTGGCACCAATATTCTACGTTCTATAGATTTTTTGGAAGATGCATTAAGTATTGTTCGGGCACATCATGAAAGATATGATGGAAAGGGATATCCTGACCAGTTAAAAGGAGAAGATATTCCTTTTATGGCTCGAATTGTTTGCGTTGCTGATGCATGGGATGCTATGACTTCTGACCGTTCTTATCGGAAGGCTTTACCCCTTGAAGTAGTGATTGAAGAGTTAGAGAAAAATGCCGGAACTCAGTTTGATCCAATAATTGTCAGAACACTACAGCGAAAATCTTTTGCAAAGTTAAGAATAATTTAAATTAAATTATATAGACAGGTCGGAAATGTTCGGCTTGTTTTTTTTTGGTTTAATTTTAAAATAGTACAGTACTAAAGGTAATCAGAATATTGATAAAATATAGAATTTAAACTATATCCTAAAAATTACTTGACATAAAGAAATAGGTTTGATAAACTGAGAAAAAATACTTAATATAAATGTCTGTATATTTATGTTAACTATATATTTTTTGCATTATTTATGGGAATGTTTTTTCTTTTATTTGGGAGACTATCATTAGGCCTTTTCTCAAAAGGAGGTACAAAGAGTGGAGAAGTTTTTAAAAGAAGGGTTGACTTTTGATGATGTATTGCTGATTCCCGGTAAGTCTGATGTGCTGCCTCGCCAGGTCTGTACTAAGACCCGTTTTACCCGGAATGTCAATTTAAACATTCCTATTGTTAGTGCTGGAATGGATACAGTGACCGAATCCAAGATGGCCATTGCTATTGCCCGTGAAGGTGGAATTGGAGTTATTCATAAGAATATGTCCATTCAAAGCCAGGCGGAAGAAGTGGACAAAGTAAAACGTTCTGAAAGTGGGGTTATTGTAGATCCCTTCTATTTGCATCCGGATAATTATATTTATGAAGCAGAAGAATTAATGTCTAAATACCATATTTCCGGTGTGCCGATTGTCGATAAGAATCTAAAACTTGTTGGAATCCTGACCAATCGCGATTTACGATTTGTTAATGATTATGGTCGGAAGATTAAGGAAGTTATGACCTCTGAAAATTTAGTGACAGCTCCTGTTGGCACAACATTAGAACAGGCTCAGGAGATTTTGCAAAAGCATAAAATCGAAAAGTTACCATTGGTAGATGAAAATAATGTTTTAAAGGGTTTGATTACTATTAAGGATATTGAAAAGGCTAAACAATTCCCCAATGCTGCTAAAGATGCTCAGAGCAGACTTCTGGTAGCGGCAGCCATTGGGGTCAGCCGGGATACTGAAGCCCGTGCAGAAGCACTGGTTAAAGCTGGAGTGGATGTTCTGGTTGTAGATACAGCCCATGGTCATTCGTTGGGAGTATTAAAAACCGTAGAGTTTTTGAAGAAAAAATTCCCGGATATTGATATTGTAGCCGGAAATGTGGCAACTGCAGAGGCTGTACGCGATCTGATTAATGCGGGAGCAGATGCGGTTAAAGTGGGAATTGGCCCCGGTTCTATCTGTACTACCCGGATTATAGCTGGGGTGGGTGTACCACAGATTACTGCTATTTATGACTGCGCAGAAGAAGCGAAAAAATATAATATTCCGGTTATTGCAGATGGAGGTATTAAATATTCAGGTGATATTGTTAAAGCTATTGCTGCTGGTGCGGATTCTGTAATGTTAGGGAGTCTTTTGGCAGGTACGGATGAAGCTCCCGGTGAATTAGAGATTTATAAAGGCCGTTCCTATAAAAGCTATCGAGGGATGGGTTCTCTTGGAGCTATGAAAGAAGGTAGTAAAGACCGTTACTTCCAGGAAGATGAGAAAAAATTAGTTCCAGAGGGAATTGAAGGACGTGTACCCTATAAAGGACCTGTCGCTGATACAATTTATCAACTGATTGGTGGTTTGCGGGCAGGTATGGGATATTGTGGTACTCGAACTATTGCTGAGTTAAAGGAGAAAGCACAATTTATTCGGATTACCGGAGCAGGCTTACGGGAAAGTCATCCACATGATGTAACTATAACCAAGGAAGCACCTAATTATTCTGTTGATTAATAATTGGAGGATAAAAAGTTTTAAATAAGGGCCCTGAAAAAGGGCCCTTATTTAATTCTTTATAGATATTCTGATGAATTTTGAGTTTCATTACTCAGTTGATGGCTGAAACGATGATTGAGAGTAAGTTCTGTTTTTTTGTCAGAAAAGAAGGTTTATAGAAAAAGGCAATCTACCATTGAATATTTAAAAATCCTTACTTTCATATTATTCTGAAAAGGGGGATTTTTTTAGAAATATTGAGGGTTAAACTGCAGAAAGCTAATTTTTTGCTCCTTGAGAAATTTTTCGAATCATTTAAAGCTCGATTTCCGCCGAAATAAGGCTTCTTAATCAGAGGGCCCTCCTGGCCCTTGATTAGCTCATCACTTCTTGTGATGAGGCCTTATTTCGTCGGAAATTTCGCTAAGATGATTTGGCGAAAAATTTCTATGTCGCTCAAAATTAGCTTTTTGCAGTTTAATCATTAAGTAGATTCGAAGTTTTGCTAAATTAAAGGAAAGGAAGATTATATGTAGAATTATATAAAATTAGGGATAATATTTATATGGCAGATTATCTGATAGTAAAATAATAATTCAAGGGAGGAATGTAAAAGATGAAAATTCTCGTTACCCGTAAGATTCCAGAAGCCGGACTTAAGCTATTAAAAGAAAGGTTTGAAGTGGAAATAAATCCTCATGATCGTAATATGACCAAAGAAGAGATAATAGATGCGATTAAAGATAAAGATGGGCTTTTGTGTCTTCTCTCTGACCCAATTACCGCTGAAGTGATAGATGCTGCTCCTAATCTAAAAGTTATTGCTAACTATGCAGTAGGTTACAATAATATAGATGTTCAGACAGCCACTGAGCGGGGTATTATGGTTTGTAATACTCCAGGAGTTCTTACTGAAGCTACTGCTGATCTGGCCTGGGCTTTACTTATGGCAGTAAGCCGTCGGATTGTGGAATCTGATCATTATGTTCGTGCTGGAAAGTTTGATGGTTGGGCGCCAATGTTACACTTAGGTGGAGATATTTATGGTCGTACTTTAGGTGTTATTGGGATGGGACGAATTGGTACTGCTGTAGCTCGCCGCGGTGCTCTAGGTTTCAATATGAAGGTTCTTTATACTGCTAATTCACCAAAACCTGAGGCAGAGAAAGAATTTGGTGCAAAGAAAGTAAGTTTGGAAGAGTTGTTAAGGGAGTCAGATTATGTATCTATCAATTGTTCGCTTACTCCAGAAACCAAATATATGATCGGCGCTAGAGAATTGAGAATGATGAAAAAGACAGCTTATCTTATAAATACTGCTCGCGGTCCGGTGGTGGATGAGAAAGCTTTGGTAGAAGCACTTAAGGAAGGAATAATTGCTGGTGCAGGTTTAGATGTTTATGAGAATGAACCTGAATTGACTCCTGGACTTGCTGAGCTGGATAATGTAGTATTAACTGCCCATATCGGGAGTGCTACCTCTGAAACCAGAACTAAAATGGCAATAATGAATGCAGAAGATATCATAGCTGCGTTAAAAGGTCGAAAACCTAAGAATTTAGTAAATCCTGAGGTTTTAACAAAGTAGGGGGAAGCCCTATTAAATTGCACAGTATTTTATTTTAGAACATAAACTATAAAAAAGACCCGGTAAAATAGGAGGGAATAAATGTTATGACTCAGGATGAAAATAGATGTATTTTTTGCGGGGAATTACATATAGATGGGATTCGCTTATGTGGTAAGTTGATTTGTGCTTCATGTGAAAAAGACCTGGTCAATACAGAAGTAGATGAACCTGCTTATCAATGTTATAAAAATGGAATTAAAGTGATCTGGAATGGAGAAAAATATCGTCAATTTTTAAATGATAATTTTCATTGATTATCTGGATTACATAAATCTTTTTTTACAGTACGTAATGTATCAACCTTTACACCGATTTGTTTTGCAATTTCATAATCATTCATACCCATAGCCCAGAACTTAATAAAGCGATGATTGGGTTCCCTTTTTCTATTTTTCTCATTAAGCATGAACTCAACTCCTTATGTTTATATTATTTCATTTTCATTATTGACATTTTAGGATTTCTTATGCATTGAAATCTTTACTATTTATGAAAAAAATATTTCTATAGAGGAGAAGGAAGATTTATATAGAAATATAGATAATAAGGGTTAAGTGTGTCTTTTTTTCTGGTAAACTCCATCCTGGGAGGGGGGAATAAAAAATGAAATTGATTATGGCTATAGTTCATGACAAAGATGCTCATAATCTGGCTGATGCATTGGTAGCTAATAAAGTACAGGTTACAAAACTGGCCTCAACAGGCGGGTTTTTACGCGAAGGGAATACTACTTTTTTAATTGGTATAGACAATGAAAGGGTACCAGAAATTATTGAAATAATTCGCCGAAACTGTAAGTCCAGAACCCAGACAGTTACTCCTGTCTATCCTGTAGGTAATTCCATTGAGACCGGTATTACTTATCCTACTGAGATTCAGGTAGGTGGAGCTACAGTATTTGTTCTTAACGTTGAGCAATTCCATAAACTCTGATTTGTGATAGTATTTGAAGGAGTTGACCCAGTATGGCTTTTCGGAATATTATTGGACATAAAACAGTGGTTAAACTTTTAAAGGGGGCATTGGTGAACCAACGGGTGAGCCATGCCTATCTCTTTGCCGGTCCTGAGGGAGTAGGTAAAGAATTTACGGCAATTCAGTTTGCCAAAGCATTAAACTGTCTGGAAGAGGGAGAAGATAGTTGTGATGAGTGTCGGTCATGCCGCAAATTTGCCAGTGGTAATCACCCAGATTTTAAGATTATACGTCCTGTGGAAAATAGTATTAGTATAGATCAGATTCGAGAACTACAGAAAGATCTGGTCTATAAGCCCTATGAGAGTCAATGGAAGATTTATATTATCGATCAAGCTCATCTTATGACTTCAGAAGGAGCCAATAGTCTATTGAAAACTCTTGAGGAACCTCCCAGGTATGCAGTGATTATCATGATAAGTTCTCGAAAAGATGGAATTCTCCCCACTATTATTTCCAGATGTCAATTGATCCAGTTTAATAAACTCTCCCGGAATGAATTGAGAGAGTATTTTACAAAACAGGATGAAATTTCGCTTAAAGGCCAAAATTTAGAAGAAATAGTACTGTTAGCAGATGGGAGTATAGGACAGGCATTGAAGTTGCTTAAAGATGATCAAATCTGGGATCGACGGAATACGATACTTAAGTTTTTACTTAATCTCAATGATAAGACCAATTTAGAAATTTATGAGATGATTCAAACTCTTGAAATGGATAGGGATTTAAGTCTGTGGGAGGAGATATTTAAAATTATCAAAACTTTTTATAGAGATCTTTTGATTTTGAAGAATATTAATAGTAAAGAGCATTTGATTAATCAAAGTTATTTTAAAGAAATGCAAAAATGTATGGAGCATTATTCAACAGAAGATTTAGAAAGGGTTATAAAACTGATAGAAAGAACAAATAATGTAATTATGACCAATGTTAATCGTGAACTGGCTCTTGAGGTTATGCTGCATAAGATAAAGGCACGAAGGATGTGATGTTGTGGAAACGGTAGTTGGTGTTAGCTTTAAAAAAGCTGGAAAAATATATTATTTTGATCCCAGTGATATTGATCTTCGTTTTGGAGATAAAGTGATTGTGGAGACATCACGGGGAATTGAGTTAGGAGAAGTTGTTATTGGACCTAAAGAAGTAGAGGAGGATGAGATTGTTCAACCTTTAAAAAAGGTTATTCGCAAAGCTACAGCTAAAGATTTGGAACAATTGGAAATCAATCACAAAAAAGAAAAAGAGGCTTATAAGATTTGTTTAAAAAAAATAGCAGAACACGGATTACCGATGAAATTGATTGATGTGGAATATACTTTTGATAATAATAAAATTATCTTTTATTTTACTGCTGAGGGCCGTGTGGACTTTCGTGAACTGGTGAAGGATCTGGCAAGTGTTTTTCGAACCAGAATCGAATTGCGTCAGATTGGGGTACGCGATGAAGCTAAAATGATGGGCGGATTGGGTCCTTGTGGACTTCAACTCTGCTGTAAAACTTTTTTAAGAGAGTTTGAACCTATCAGTATTAAGATGGCTAAAGCTCAGGAATTATCACTTAATCCAGCTAAAATTTCAGGACTTTGCGGCCGTTTAATGTGTTGTCTTCGTTATGAATGTGATACCTATGAAGATTTAAAAGAGGAAATGCCTGATATTGACGAAGAAATTGATATGGATGAAGATAATCTGGTAAAAGAGAAAATCAATCTATGTACTCCTGATGATGAGGAGATTGAGTTGAGTCTGGATGAAATTGATAAATCAGATGAAAAAGAGGTAGTTGAAAATGAAGAAGAATTGATTGAGGATGAAGAAGTGGAGCAGGATGAAGATGAGAATAGAGATGATGAAGGAGATGAAAAGGAAATTCTAGAGGAACAGAGTAATGAGCAGGATGATAATCATAATCAGGATGAATCATCCCAAAAAGAAGTAGAAAATCAAAAGGAAAACAATATAAAGCCATTTTCTAAAAATAGAAACCGTTGTAACAAAAAATTTAAGGGTGGAATGAATAATCAAAAATTGTTCAAAAAAGACCAGGGTTTAAAATAAGATGTAAGATGTGGAGGTCAGGCTTATGGATGAGGAAATTTTAAGCCTTTTGGCAAATTTTTGGGAATCGCTACAGGCATTGACCCTGGAGTTTCAACGACTTAAAGATACCACTTATCAGCTATATAAAAAAAATGAAGAACTTAAACGGGAGAATGAGAATCTAAAAAAACTTCTTTTTGCCAAAGGGGAGGCCAAAGGTAAAGAAGCTCAGCCACAGGTAGGAGCAGGGTATGCTAATCTGGCCCGGCTCTATGATGAAGGTTTTCATATCTGCCATTTAAATTTTGCAGAAAAACGGCACGGTGACTGTCTATTTTGCCAGAAACTTTTAGAAGGGCCGGAAAATGAGGAGTAATGGATATGAGAAATGATTTTCACCTATTACCTGGAGAAGAATTACATACTTTGATTGAGAATGAACTCTATATTTTGCAGAGGCAGGATCAATTCCGGTTTGGAATTGATGCTGTTTTATTGGCAAACTGGGTAAAAGTCCGTCGTAGTGATAAAGTAGTAGATCTGGGAACTGGCAGTGGGGTAATTCCTCTTATTTTAGCATATAAACGTAAGCCCCAACAGGTGATAGGTATAGAGATTCAAAAACAGATGGCCCAGATGGCAAAGAGGAGTGTTATCCTTAATGATTTTGAGAATTTGGTGGAGATTTTGCATTGGGATTTGCGTAGGATAAAGGAAGTGATGCCGCCAAATCGGTGTACACTGGTGGTGAGTAATCCACCATATTTTCCTTTAGGAAGAGGCAAATTAAATCCTAATGATGCAAAAGCAGTAGCCAGGCATGAAGTTTATTGTACACTATCAGATTTGATAGAGGCTGCTGCTTACTTATTGGGAACAAGAGGGAGATTTGCCTTCGTCCATCGGGCAGAACGGATTCCGGAAATCTTTCAGCAATTAACGGCCCGGGGGATGGAAGCCAAGTTAATGCGGCTAATTCAGCCGCGGATAAATCAGTCCCCTAATCTTGTATTGATTGAAGCTGTTAAAGGTGCAAAACCAGGAATCAAGATTGAACCTAATCTTGTAATTTACGATCAAAGCGGTAATTATACTTCTGAAGTCATAGAGATGTACTATGGAACGGGAGGTGGGAGTGTTGAACGGTAAACTCTATCTAGTGGGGACTCCCATTGGTAATTTAGAAGATATAACCTATCGTGCAGTTCGGATTTTAAGGGAAGTTGATCTGATTGCTGCCGAGGATACTCGACATACTCGAAAATTGTTGGAATACTTTGATATTAAGACTCCCACCACCAGTTATCATGAACATAATGAAATAAAAAAAGGTCCTCAACTTATTGAAAAAATACTGAAAGGCAGTTCCATTGCTCTGGTCACCGATGCGGGGATGCCGGGAATCTCCGATCCGGGATATCGTCTGGTTTTGATGGCATGGGAGGCAAATGTAGAAGTAATTCCAATACCAGGCCCAACTGCTCTAATTACAGCTCTGGTTACCTCGGGGCTTGAGACGGATCGTTTTACTTTTGAAGGTTTTCTTCCCAGAAAGAAAAATCAAAGAAAGAAGAAATTGCAGGAGTTAATTAAAGAACCCCGTACCATGGTCTTTTATGAAGCACCCCATCGTTTGATAGAGACTTTAGAGGATCTTAAAGAAGTGATGGGTGAAAGTCGAATGGTAATGGTGGCCCGGGAACTGACTAAAAAACATGAGGAAAAAGTGCGTGGAACGGTCAAAGAGGTTCTGGCAAAATTCAAACAGGATTCACCAAAGGGGGAAATTGTCCTGGTGGTAGCCGGAAGTAATCTGGCTGAATTAAAAGAGGAAACTATGGGTTGGGAAGGGATGAGTGTATTAGAACATCTTAAGGTTTTAATGGATGCAGGTTTGACCAAAAAACAGGCAATTAAAAAGGTGGCGTGCGAGCGGAATTTACCAAAAAGTGAAGTCTATCAAATAGCTATTAAAATTGATGTTAATGAATTCAAAAAATAACTATAAAAAAATTACCCCTTCAATTTTTGAAGGGGTAAGTAAGTAATTACGAAATTATGCACTGCGCATTTCTTCGATACAATCTTTGCAGATGATTTTATTTTTGAAAGTTACTGTTTCACCTGCATTACCGCAGAATATACAGGCAGGTTCATATTTTTTCAAGATGATTTTTTCCTCATCAACGTAGATTTCGAGAGCATCTTTTTCAGCAATTCTCAGAGTTCTCCGTAATTCGACAGGAATTACAACGCGTCCCAATTCGTCTACTTTTCGTACGATACCAGTTGATTTCATCATAATTTTGTTCCTCCCTTGTTCGTTATAATCTAAATTAGCTATTCAAAGTATACCATGTTTTCCAGCTTAAGTCAACACTATTTCAAAAAAATTTTAAAAAAGTTAAATCTTGAAAGGATAAATTTTCTGTTAGAGGGTAAGTTTCGACAATACCGTATTTAATTTTTGATATTTTGTCTCAACTGAAATTATATAAAGGATTAGAGTGTTTGTCAAGGAAAATTACCATTCTTTTGAGTAGTTTTTATAATTTTGTAGCAAAAGGATAAATGATTATACTGCAAAAAGCTAATTTTGAGCGACATAGTAATTTTTATCCAAATCATCTTAGTGAGATTTCCGACAAAATAAGGTCTCATCACAGGAGGTGATGAGCTAATCAAGGGCCAGGAGGGTCTTTTGATTAGGAAGCCTTATTTCGGCGGAAATCGAGCTTTAGATGATTCGAAAAATTTCTCAAGAAGTGAAAAATTAGCTTTTTGCAGTTTAATCATAAATTATATTTAACAATTTTTTCTTTAAAATTTACTTGACAGATATAAAAATATAGGTTAAAATAGAAAACAAAATTATAATGCAAAATATTATCAAAGGTGATGACGGGAAGAGTAGGAATCTGGAGAGATTACAGAGAGCCGCGGTAGCTGAGAAGCGGTATCTTGAAGGATTCTGAAGATGGTCCCTGAACTGAAGGGCTGAAAGAGGTTTTTGAGTAGGCTCTTACGGGTTGGCATCCGTTAACAATGCCGGAGTTTGAGTAACCTCATTTTTTTGAGGCTAAAGAACTCGCTGAGGTCATCAGTGTGAACTGATGGCGAATTAGGGTGGTACCACGGGGAAATTACTCCCGTCCCTATGTAGGGGCGGGAGTTTTTAATTTATATATTGATTAAACTGCAAAAAGCTAATTTTGAACGTTATTGAAATTTTTCGTTAAACCATCTTATTTCGACTGAAATCGAACTTTAGATGGTTCGAAAAATTTCTTTATGAAGCGAAAAATTAGCTTTTTGCAGTAAAATCATAATTAAAAGAAAAGAAAGAATGATATATTAAACTTAAAATCGGGGTTAACTATGTAAAATTAAAATAACCTAATGAAAGGAGAGGAAAAAGATGAATAAAAAGACATTTTATATTACCACACCTATCTATTATCCCAGTGATAAACTTCATATTGGGCATGCCTATACCACAGTGGCTGCTGATGCTATAGCACGTTACAAGCGAATGAACGGTTATGATACATTTTTCTTGACCGGGACTGATGAACACGGTCAAAAAATTGAGCGGAAAGCTCAGGAAAAAGGAGTTACTCCAAAGGAATATGTAGATGAAATTGTTAGCTGGATCAAGAATCTCTGGAGAGAATTAAAGATTTCCTATGATGATTTTATTCGGACTACTGAGGAGCGGCATTATAAGGTAGTTCAGCATATATTTAAAACCATCTATGAAAAAGGCGATATCTATAAAAGTGAGTATGAAGGATGGTATTGTACTCCCTGTGAAACTTTCTGGACCGAGCGGCAGTTAGAAGAAGGAAACTGCTGTCCTGACTGCGGCCGTCCTACTGAGAAGATGAAAGAAGAAAGTTATTTCTTTAAGATGTCCAAATATGCAGATCAGTGGCTTAAATTTATTGAAGAAAATCCTGATTTCATTCAACCTGAAACCCGGCGCAATGAGATGATTAATTTTGTGAAACAGGGTTTAGAAGATCTTTGTATTTCCCGGAGTTCACTCAAATGGGGTATTCCAGTACCTATTGATGAAGACCATGTGATCTATGTCTGGTTTGATGCACTTTCTAATTATTTGACCGGAATTAAGTATCTTGAAGATGACGAGTTCTTCAACAAATACTGGCCTGCCGATCTTCATCTAGTAGGGAAAGAAATTATGCGTTTTCACACTATCCAGTGGCCTATTATGTTAATGTCAGCGGGTCTGCCACTGCCTAAAAAAGTATTCGGACACGGCTGGTTGATCATGAAAGATGGAAAGATGTCCAAATCTAAAGGGAATGTGGTAGATCCATTGGAGTTAAAGAAAGATTTTGGTCTGGATGCTATCCGTTATTATCTTTTGAGGGAGATGACGTTTGGTTCTGACGGTACCTATTCCACCGAGGCTTTGATTCAGCGAATTAATTCAGACCTGGCCAATGACCTTGGAAATCTGCTGAATCGAACCATTGCTATGGTGCGGAAGTATTTCAATGGAGTTATTCCTGAAGCTGGCCCTGCCACTGATTTCGATGAAGATTTGCAGGTTACTGCTAAAAGAACTATAGCTAAAATGGAAAAGAGTATGGATGTTTTACAGATGAATGTGGCTTTAGAGGAATTATGGAATTTTATTCGCCGTACCAATAAATATATTGATGAAACCTGCCCATGGATTTTGGCCAAAGATGAAGCTAAAAAACCAGTACTGGGTACTGTTCTTTATAATCTTTGTGAAGCTCTGCGGATTATAGCAGTGGCATTGAAACCGTTTTTGGTGGAAACTCCGTTTAAGATTGGTGAACAGTTGGGTATTTTACCTGATATGGAAACTTATCAGTGGGAAGATACCCGTTGGGGTCTTTTGAAACCCGGTACCATGGTACAGGGTAGTAAACCAATCTTCCCGCGGATTGATATGGAAGAATATTTTGCGAAAAAGGGTGGAGCTTTTGAAGATGTAGCTAATGCTGTAGAACCACAAAAGGTGAAAAAGGAAGCTTCGAGGGAACAGAATAAAGATAAAAAAGATCAGAAAGAATATATTACTTTTGAAGAGTTTCAGAAAATAGATCTTAGGGTAGCAAAAGTACTGGAAGCTGAACGTATTGAGGGTAGTAGTAAACTGCTCAAAGTACAGGTTGAAGTGGGTGAAGAAAAACGCCAGTTGGTAGCAGGCATTGCTAAATACTATAAACCTGAAGAATTGGTGGGCAAGAAAGTAGTTATAGTTTATAATATGAAACCAGCTAAAATCTTTGGAGTTGAGTCTAATGGAATGATTCTGGCAGCATCCACCGATGATGATAGCCTTTTAGCGGTAACTACACTGGATAAAGATTTACCGACAGGTAGTAAGGTGAGGTAAAAATAATATTTTAGAGTTAACCCCTGCAAATTTGCAGGGGTTAATTTTATCTTGGAGAAACTGGTCTTTTTTTACCTTTATAAGAATCTTGATAACAATTTGTATTTGAGAAAGTGTTTGGTTTTAGAAGATTTTTTTACTTTGGATACTTAAGGTTTTAGAATAACTGGAGAATCAGAAGAAAGTAAATTGTTAGGAATTCAAATAGATATGAATTATATGAAAATAATTAGACTCTATATGAGAGGAATTTGAGAAAAGGTGTTGAATTATATAAGCTATGTGAGGAATTTGTCGAAATTATGCAAACGTTTTCATGAAATATTGTTTTTAAGAGGAGGTGAGAATTTTAGTTCAATGTTTTAGTTCAAAATCTTTAGAATATTTTTATCAAAAAATAGGAGGTGCTATTAAATGAAATTGAGAAAAACTGATCTGTTTATTTGTTTTGTTCTTTTATTTGTTCTTTCCACAGTAGCATATGGTTTAGACTTTAAGGGTGAAGTAATTTATCAAATTATGATCGACCGTTTTTATGATGGAGACCCATCTAACAATGATCCAGCCAAATCCCCGGGATTATACGACTCTACAAAATCTAATTGGAAATTGTACTGGGGCGGTGATTTGAAAGGAATAACTCAAAAGATCCCATATCTGGCCGATCTTGGGATAACTGCCATCTGGATTACTCCTGTACATGATAATATTGATGTGGCAGCATATTATAATGGAGTTCCTAATGCCGGATATCATGGTTATTGGGCTAGAGATTTCAAGCGGATTGAAGAGCATTTTGGAACATGGGCTGATTTTGATGAAATGGTTCAAACAGCTCATAACTATGGTATTAAAGTATTGGTTGACTTTGCTCCAAACCATACCAGTCCAGCTGATGTTAATGATCCTAACTTTGCTGAACGGGGTGCACTTTACTATAATGGTCAATATTGGGATGATTATTTGAACGATTCCCACGGATACTGGCATCATAATGGTGGAATTTCCAACTGGGATGATCGGTTTGAAACCCAGTATAAAAATCTAGCTGACCTGGCTGATTTATCTCAACAACATCCAACTATTGATGCTTATCTTAAAGAAGCAGCAGTTGATTTAATCAATCACGGTATTGATGGATTTAGAATTGATGCTATCAAGCATATGACTATGGGCTGGCAGTTAAGTTTAGCAGACCATATTTTTAGTACTAAAGATGTTTATATGACTGGTGAATGGTATCTGGGTGGTTACAATGATCCACTTTATGGAGACAATGTTAAATTTGCAAATCGTACAGGTATTGCACCTTTAGATTTTTACATGAATAGAGCAATTCGTGATGTATTTGGCTATAATAGTGATTTTTACGTACTGAATGATGCAGTTGAGAAGACAAAGCAGGATTATAAATGGAAAAATGATCTTCCAGTTTTCATTGACAACCATGACATGCCACGTTTTCTGACTATCAATCCTGATTATAACAGACTCCATCAGGCACTGGCATTTATTTTAACCTGTCGGGGTATTCCATTAATCTATTATGGTACAGAACAATATCTTCATAATGACACCAATGGCGGTGGAGATCCATGGAATCGTCCGATGATGGAGAGTTGGGATCAAAATACAACAGCTTATCAGGTTATTAAGAAGTTAAGTAGCCTGCGTCAGACCCAACCTGCACTTCAATATGGAGACATGTATCAAAGGTGGATCAATAGTGATGTTTATATCTATGAAAGAAAGTTCTTTGATAGTGTAGTTTTAGTTGCAATCAATAAAGGTTCCAATAGTACTTATATCAGTGGTCTCTATACTGCATTACCATCTGGTAGCTATGATGATTATCTTGGTGGACTCTTGAATGGAACTTCTATCTGGGTAGATGGTTCAGGTGCTGTAAGTAATTTCTATTTACCTGCCAATAGTGTTTCTGTATGGACATATAAAGCTACTCCATCTATGCCTCAGATTGGTTCTATTGGTCCGGTAGTAGGCCGTCCAGGTAATCAGATTACTATTGGTGGAGAGGGCTTTGGCAGCAGCGGTACTGTTTATTTCAACAATACTCCAGCTTCTGTTATCTCCTGGTCACCAACTGAAATCAAAGTTACTGTTCCATCTATTGCTCCTGGAATTGCTCAAGTAAAAGTTGTTACTTCTGCTGGAACCAGTAATAGTATTGATTATGAAGTACTTACTGATAAGCTTATTCCTGTCGTCTTTACTGTAAAAGAAGCATATACAGATTGGGGAGATCAGATCTATCTTACCGGTAATGTTCAGGAATTGGGTAATTGGAGTACAGATTTTGAGAAAACTTATGGTCCAATGCTCTGTCCAAATTATCCAGAATGGTTTATCGTAGCCAGTGTACCTGCTGGCAAGACCATTGAATTTAAATTTATCAAAGTTAAGCCTGATGGCACTGTAATCTGGGAAGGCGGAAGCAATCATACTTATACAGTACCTACTTCCGGAACTGGTAACGTAACTGTTTATTGGCAAAACTAAAATAGCCAAAAAGATGTGGGGGTATGGAATTTTTTCCATACCCCTTTTTGGATAATATTGGTATAGAAATATCTGATAAACTTTGCAAAAAGCTAATTTTGAGTGACATAGAAATTTTTCGTTAAACTATCTTAATAAGATTGAAAGAGAAATAAGACCTCATCACAGGAAGTGATGAGCTAGTTCTAAGGGCCAGGAGGGCCCTTTGATTAGGGAGCCTTATTTCGATTGAGATCGAACTTTAGATGGTTCGAAAAATTTCACTGTGAAACGAAAAATTAGCTTTGTACAATGCCCGAAGGGCATTTTGTTCTATCGGGAAAATTATTTTTATCTCTGGCATTGAAAATTATATTTTCTTAATTTGATACAAGAGGGTTAAACTTTTCTAGATTAGATGCGGTTGTTTTTAGAGAAGGTCTTAACTCTTTCTTTTTTGAATAATAATAATAATAATTAAACTACAAAAAGCTAATTTTGAACGCCATAGAAATTTTTAGTTTAACTATCTTAGTGAGATTAAAGAAGAGATAAAGCTTCATCACAGGAGGTGATGAGCTAGTCAAGATTACAGAAATCGAACTTTAGATGGTTTGAAAAATTTCTTTTGAAGTGAGAAATTAGCTTTTTGCAGTAAATATAAAATGCTTAAGAAAGGATGAGGACCTTGGTCATAGACCGAAAGGGTTTAATCTTTTTTGGACTGATATTGGCCTTTATCATGGGATTTTTTATCTTATTAGGTGGGGTATCATTTTCCAGACAGCAGGTTTGTTATATCTATGGCCCGGCAGTACGTCCTACCATAGTGAAGTCTGATACAGGGCAATATGATCTACCATTACCCAAACCATCGACCATCACAACTGAAAAGGATGATATCAGGTTGGATTTAGAACGGGTGACGGTTCATAAGTACTATATCATTTACTCTGTGATCTATGGAGATCAGAGCCATACAGCTTATCATCTTTTTTTAACAGATTTAAATCGAAAAAAACTTGACCCCAAAGGGGTTGGTGAAATCTGGCTTGAGACGGCCAGTGGAGAACGAATTGAACAGGTGGCTGAGCCGACAATTTATGATTATCCAAAAGATCAACCCCTTAAATGGAAGATTGGAATTATTGCTAAATTCCCCTATCAAAGCCGGCGGGATGCACATAAATTATTTCTCCGTTATCAAGGTATAACCTTTAAGTTGACAGGAATTAGCTATTAAAATTATTAATCAAAGTTTACTTTAGAGAAGGAGAAATGCTTCGTATGTCGAAATATTTATTAAATATTTATTTTAGATAGGGGATGTACCGATGGAACAGTGGAAGAAAAATTTATATGTACTATGGTTTGGAACGTTTGTGGCAGCAGTTAGTTTTTCATTGGTGACTCCGTTTTTGCCTCTTTTTCTTAAGGAGGAGTTGAAGGTTATTAACAATATTGAAATCTGGGCCGGGCTTTTAGTTTCGGCCAGTTTTGTAACCAGTGCTATAATGTCTCCAATCTGGGGGGCATTGGCAGATCGATATGGGCGGAAGATAATGATTATCCGTTCAGGACTTGGAATTGGTTTGACTTATATTTTAAGTGCTTTTGTTCATAATATTTATCTTTTTCTTTTTTTACGAATTTTGATGGGAACGCTTAGTGGCTTTATCCCATCTTCTATTGCTCTTGTAGCAACCAATACCCCTGAAAAGGAGATTAGTCGTTCGTTGGGAATTTTACAGACAGGGATTGCAGCAGGTGGAGTTACCGGGCCACTTCTAGGAGGTCTTTTATCCTATTGGTTCGGAATTCGTGAGAGTATTTTCATCGGTGGTGTGGTTATTTTACTTGGGACAATATTGGTTATCTTTGGAGTAAAAGAGACTGCTGTCTGTTCTACAGAAAAGACAAATATACTCAGGGATTTAAAGATTGGATTTTCTAACCGCCAGTTAATGATTAGCCTTTTAATTTTAATGGGGGTACAGGCTGGTATGAACATGATACAGCCAATTTTGCCCCTTTATATTGAAAAGATTTCTCCTATTGGAATGGATATCAGCCTGGTTACAGGAATTGCTTTTTCGTTGATTGGAATTGCAACAATACTTGCAGCACCTAGATGGTCGGCTAAAGCTGAAGAGATAGGTTTTAAAACTGTTCTGATATTAGGGCTTTTCGGTGGAGCTATTTTAAATCTGTTTCAGCTTCTTTATGCAAATGTTTATTTATTCTGTAGTTTAAGGTTTATCTTCGGAGTGAGCATTGCAGGAGTGATTCCTGCGCTGAATTCCATGATTGCGAAGTCGGTAGATGTAAATTTCCGCGGTCGGGCATTTGGAATCAGCAACAGTTTTAATCAGTTCGGATTGGCAGCGGGGCCAGTCCTCGGCGGGGTAATTGGAAAAATAGGCGGCTTAAAGTCTCCCTTTATTGTAGCAAGTGTAATCTTTATGCTGGCTGCGGTATATATTAATGCTGATAAAAGGCGAAAAGTTGAACTTAAGGTTATTTGATATAGATTTCACCTGACAATTTGTCAGGTGATTTTTTTACCACGTTTTCTAACTTGCTAAAATTCAGCAAAATGATATATAATAAATGAATGGTGGTATTAGTTAATTTAACAAATTAAAGGGGAGGATTTTAGATGTTAATTGATACACATGCTCATTTAGATTTTCCAAAATTCAAAAATGATCAAGCGGAAGTAATTCAGCGTGCTAAAGAAGCAGGGATTGAGTATATTTTTAATATAGGTGCTGATGAAAGATCCAGTAAAGCTTCTGTTGCTCTGGCAAGGAAATACCCCCAGATTTATGCTGCTGTTGGGGTTCATCCTCATGACGCCAAAGATGTGACAGGTGATACATTACGCTTATTGCGGGATTTGGCTCAAGAAAAGAAAGTTCGAGCTATTGGTGAGATTGGGCTTGATTATCACTATGATTTTTCTCCCAGAGATATTCAACAGCGGGTTTTTAGAGCCCAACTGCGGTTGGCTCATGAGTTGAAATTACCAGTTATCATCCATAGCCGGGAAGCTGATGAAGATACCATGCGTATTTTAAAAGAGGAAGAAGTGGACAAATTGGGAGGAATTATGCATTGCTTTGCTGGTGATCTTAAAATGGCTGAGGAATGTTTAAAACTTAATTTGAAATTGGCCTTTGGTGGAGTAATTACTTTCCCTAATGCTAAAACTGCCCGGGAAGTGGTTAAAGCTATTCCCTTAGAACACTTACTTTTAGAAACCGATTCTCCATATCTTACTCCTGTACCTTATCGGGGTAAGCGGAATGAACCTGCATATGTGCGGTATGTTGCAGAAAAGGTTGCTAAGATTAAAGGGGTAGAGTTAGAAGAGGTGGCCCAGGTTACCACCAGAACAGCTAAAGAAATATTTAAGATTGAAGTTTGATTTCAGTCGAAATAAGGTTTTATCGCTTCTTGTGATGAGACCTTATTTTTTTTCTAAATTTTATTGAAATGGTTAAGTAATTCAAAATTAGCTTTTTGTAGTTTGATCATGAAATTAATAGATTGAGTGATGTATGTCACAAAAAAATTATTCCAGTTATGTAATAATAAAATTACCAAAAATTATTTTAACAAAAAGGGGGGTTATCAATGAAAAGATTAATTGTTCTGTCAATTTTGGTTTTGATGATGTTAGTAATGGCTGGATGTGGCTTTTTGAATGTCGGAAATAATACTGATAGTACGGGAAGTTTAGCTTTGTTTTTGGCTGATGCTCCAGTGAATGATGTTCAAAATGTTTTTGTTACTATTGATGAAGTTCAGGTTTACAATGAAGAAAATGGTTGGCTGACAATTAATGATTTTACAAGTGATGGCGGTGAAAAAACGTTTGATCTATTAACTTTAAGATTTGATGAAGATCTTCTAGGACAGGAAAGTTTACCGGTAGGCACATATACTCAAATCAGGCTGATTGTTGCTGCTAATGAAGAACTTAACGGTCAGGGCAATTATAGTGGTCCAAATGCAGGAAAATCATACATTGTTTTAAAAGATGGTACTAAAAAAGATATCTTTATTCCCAGTGGAACCCAGACTGGTTTAAAGATTAATCACACATTTACTATTGAAGAAGGTGTTATTACTCAATTAGTTTTAGATACCGATGTACGAGAAATGTTACATAGTGCTGGTAAAAGCGGTAAGATCATTCTTAGACCGACTGCGATTAAAGTTGTTGATAAGGTTATTTCTGGTGATGTAGAAGGTAGAGTGATAGATAGTGGAGGTAATGCAATTACAGATGTTGATGTAATTGTAGAAGCCTTAGATGCCAGTGGTAATGTTGTAGCTTCTACAGTCGCTACTGCAGAAGAAACTATTTTAGAAGATGGAACAGTTAAACCTGCTGGATCTTTTAAACTTAGAGGGTTAGAAGAAGGTACTTATTGGATAAATGCCTATGCAATAGATGCAAACGGAGCTGTAGTTTATGAATTATCATCTGAACTGATAACAGTTCAAGTTGTTGCTAAACAGACTACAGTCCTGGAAAATGATATTATTTTGAAACCAGTTTTGCAAGAGCCTGCTCTATAAAGAGAATTTTAGTGGTAAATTATAATATAAATTATAAAACCCTGTTAGTTCAGACTAACAGGGTTTTATAATTTTGAACTATAATTTACCTATCCAAAATATTTTCTCGATTTGATAGGAAAATACTAAAGTTGAACTGTTTTTATATCTTTAACTAGTGTGTTATAATATAACAGAAATCTGATAATTTTTGTGGAATAATAACTAATCTTCCCTAAAATAAATGCTTAATTGAAGGGAGGAGAAAAAAAATGAGGAAAAAACGGAAGATAACAGAACCAGTTGTAGCAATTATATCTAATCCTTATGAAGGTGATGCTCTTGTTGAGGCATTAAATCTGTTACCCCTTGAAAATCTTGTTCAATCAGAGGAGACGGTGGTAAAAAATCAATTTCCTGAAAATAGTGTAGTAGTAGGAACTGAAACTTTTCGACAGTTGATCCGTTACTTTAAAGGTAAAATTCCTGGACATCTGGTGATTGCCGCGGATTCAGGTGGTGCATCCACACCTCAAGTCTTTGAACAGGTGGGATATAAGACAGTAATTGAAGAGGAAGTTGTTTAATTACGACCCATATACCGAGATTAAGTTAAATCATAGTATTCCTTCATCAACAAAGTTAAATCAACTTTATGAGGAAGATGTATTGATCTCTTTTACTCAGATTAAAGTCCATGAGGAGGCTACTGTTTCTTTAGGTATCAAAAAAATTGCTTTAAGTTGGCCACCGGCAGAGATTCATGGATTTCCTAAAAAAGAAAAAGAGATTCATACTGATTTACATAATTTTATTCGGGCAGAGAAGATGGAGTGCGGATAAGGGATTGGTGGGAACTGGTGAAGGAAAACCAGTCGATACGGATTTGATTATTGCTGGTACAAATCCCGTGGCGGTCGATGTGGTGGGGGCCAGATTATTGGGATTTAGGCTTCAAGCTGTCCATTATATGGACCAACTGATACGGATAGGTTACGAAGAAGGAGATTTAACTAAAGTTACTTTAAAAGGGCTGTCTTTAAATGAAACTGAAAAAATTTTTTCTTTAGCAGCTTATGGCTATCAAATAGTATGATTATACTGCAAAAAGCTAATTTTGAGCGATACAGAAATTTTTCGCTAAACTATCTTAGCGAGATTTCAGTCGAAATAAGGCCTCATATGAGGATTGATGAGCTAATCAAGGGCCAGGAGGGTCCTTTGATTAAGAAGCCTTAGAAATCGAGCTTTAGATGGTTCGAAAAATTTCTCCTTAAGCGAAAAATTAGCTTTTTGCAGTTTAATTATAGTATTGGATGAAAAAAGATTTTACCTCTTCATATTTGAAACCGTCATAAGAGATTTTTTTAAAAGGATTCTAACTGAAGATGTCGAAATGAAAATAGTAGATTCCATTGAAGGGGTAGTCTATCATGGATAAAAAGCCCAGTATCAAACTTTTGGATGAGATATTGGATCGAACAATTGAGAGTTTAAAAAAAGGAAAAGAGGAAATTTTTGATATTGCTGAAAGTGCAAGAAAAGAAGCAGAACGGGTTAGATCTGAGTTGGAAAATATTAAAGCTGAGGTTGCTGAGATTATTCGACAGGTTGATCAAATGGAGATTATTAATAAAAGGGCCCGGATTCGTCTTTTAGAAGTCAGCCGTGATTTTGAACGTTATACAGAAGAAGAGATTAAGAAAGCATATGAGAAAGCAGAAGAGACCCTTATCAAGCTAACTATATTACGGGAAAAAGAAGAAAATCTAAGACAAAAACGTAATGATTATGAGCGGCGATTGATTAATCTGGAGAGAACTGTAAGGAAAGCGGATAATCTTGTTGCACAGGTAGGGGTTGTATTAGACTTTTTGTTAGGAAAATTAAATGATATCAGTAGTCAAGTTGAGGATCTCCAAAAAAGAAGTCAACTTGGTATCCGGATTATTCTGGCTCAGGAAGAGGAAAGAAAGCGGGTTGCCCGTGAGATTCACGATGGCCCTGCTCAATCTATCGCGAATGTGGTATTTAGGACGGAGTATGTTGAAACTCTCCTGGAGAAGGATATTGAGATGGCTAAAGCAGAGTTAAAGGAGTTAAAAGCTCAGGTTCGTGATACTTTACAGGATATTAGAAAGATAATATTTGACCTACGACCGATGACTTTAGATGATCTGGGTCTGATTCCTACTCTTCGTAGATTTATTGATAAATTCTTTGAAAAAACGAATATCAGGGTTGAATTATTGGTTATTGGAACAGAGAGAAGACTCGATCAATCAATAGAGGTAACAATTTTCAGGATAATTCAGGAAGCTTTAAATAACGTATATAAGCATGCCCGGGCCAACTATGCTTTGGTAAAGATTGAGTTTCAGAAAAGCCTTATCAATCTTGTTATCCAGGACCGGGGAGTGGGTTTTAATCTAGACAAGGTTAAGGAAATGACCAGAGAAAGAGAAAATTATGGGTTATTAAGTTTAGAAGAACGGGCGGAGCTGATTGGAGGAAGTTTGAGAATTTTAACTGCTCCCGGTAAAGGAACAACGGTTCTAGTTAAAATTCCTATAAGGAGGGAGTAATGCCAATGGAGAAGATTAAGGTATTAGTTGCAGATGATCATCTTCTGGTTAGAGAGGGAATTTGCAAACTTTTAGAATTAGATGAAAAGATAACTATTGTTGGTGAGGCTGTTGATGGAGAAGATGTGGTAAATAAAGCTAAAGAGCTTAAACCTGATCTAATACTTATGGACTTGAATATGCCTAAACTGTCCGGGGTCCAGGCTTCGAAGCAGATTAAAAGTCTCTTTCCTGAGATTAAGATTATTATTTTAACTATTCATGATGATGAAGAATATGTTTATGAAGTTTTAAAGGCAGGAGCGGAAGGCTATCTGCAAAAAGATGTAAGTGCTGAAGAGCTGCGTTCAGCTTTGCAAATGGTCTTTAATGGAGAAACTCTTTTCCCGGCTTCCGTTATCAATCGGGTTATGGGGAGAGAACGTAGTAAAGGTAAAATCGGGGAATCCATTGAAGATATCCTTACTGAACGGGAAATTGAAGTTCTGGAGATGATGGCTAAGGGTAATAATAACCGGGCCATTGGTGAGAAATTATTTATCAGTGAAAAAACAGTCAAGAATCATGTAAGTAATATATTAAAGAAACTTGGGGTCAACGACCGGACACAGGCAGTTATTTATGCAATAAAAAAGGGATGGGTTGACATAAAATAGGGCTTTTGTCTTGCTGAATTGGGGCCAGTGTTGTATAGATTTCCCTTTATTTCTGTGTTATTATAAAAATGACAACTACACAGCTCACAGGTGAAAAAGGCAAACCTATCGAAAGATAGGGACGCAAAGCCAAGGGTCTAAGGCGGGTAAGAGATTCACCTTATTATTGACTGAAGTTAACCTGAGTGAATATCTTAGCCGCTATGACAGCCGGTTGCCACTAAAGAGCGGGTCTAACATGCACAAGTGTTTTGACCTATTCTCTTTTGGCAACCCAGGAGAATGGGTTTTTTTATTCCCATCTCCCTGGGAGCTGTGGGTGTTATTTTTAAAAATAAGGAGGTGGGACAGTTTTAGTGTAAAATTTTTTTAAAGATTGGTTATGATATTGGTGTATGATCCGGAAGTTTGTTGATATTGCTGATAGTATGTAATTATTATCTCATAGTGGAAGCACTGTGCATGCAAGACCTTAGTACTCAGTTCCTCTTCTGAGTACTTGTGTAAAATCGGAACGGATGTTAGATCCTGAGAAATCCCCCTCAGGAAAATTAAGATCCTCCTCCTCAAATGAAATAATTGAAATCAGGCTTATAATTGGGCTGTCCTCCCCAATTATAAGTTGACTGAAAATTTAATTGAAAAACCCCCTTAAGATAAAAAACTAATTGAAGCTTGAGATTTTTCAAAAAGAGAACTAATTGAACTGATATATGAATAAGACCCTACTTGAAGAAATTCAAGTAGGGTCTTATTATATGATTTTATTGCAAAAAGCTAATTTTTCGCTTCTTGAGGAATTTTTCGAATCATCTAAAGCTCGATTTCCGCCGAAATAAGGCTTCCTAATCAAAGGGCCCTCCTGGTCCTTGATTAGCTCATCAATCCTCATATGAGGCCTTATTTCGTCGGAAATCTCGCTAAGATGATTTAACGAAAAATTTCTATGTCGCTCAAAATTAGCTTTTTACATTATAATCTTATATTTAAAGAATAAAGAAAATTTTTTATATACTTAAAACAGAATAAAAAGGCATGACTACAGTTAAGAAGTGATATTTAACACAAAACGAATTCCGGTATTGGTAAAGAATGAAATAGAAGGAGATTGGTAAAGAGACGAAGAACTTAAGTTGTAATTCGTTGATTGTAGATAAGAGGAGGTTGAATCTGGTGAAGGATAAAATAAAGATTATGATTATTGATGATATTAAAGACACCAGAGAGAATATAGGTAGGTTGATTAGTCTTGAAGATGATCTTGAAGTAGTAGCTGAAGCTAATGATGCAGAAAAGGGGATTGAACTTGCTAAAAAAGTTCAGCCTGATATTATTCTAATGGATATTAATTTACCGGGAATGGATGGACTTAAGGCAACAGAGGTTCTTAGTCGGGAACTTCCAGAATCTTCGGTTATTATTATTTCTGTTCAGGAAGAGCATTATTATATGCAGCAAGCTATTTCTGCTGGGGCCCGGGAATTTTTGATGAAACCTTTCAGCCGGGATGAATTAGTAAAGGCTATTCGGCGGGTCTCTTCCATAGAACAGAAACAACTTAGTGAGACTATTCCAAAAGTGCGAAAAAGAACTGGTGAAGTAATTACTGTCTTTAGCGGCAAAGGGGGAGTGGGTAAGACAACCATTACTGTTAATCTGGCTGTTGCCCTGGCCAGATTAACAGGCGAGGAAGTGGTAGTTCTTGATCTGGATTTACAGTTTGGTGATGTTTCTTTGATGATGGGCCTACCAACAGATGTTACTATTACTGATCTGGCTCGGGAGATTGATAAAATTAGTGGAGATGATTTAGAAAATTATCTCTTAACCCATCGGAGTGGAGTAAAAGTATTGGCTGCACCTGTAAGACCGGAAGAAGCAGAATTAATAAAAAGAAATCATGTCAGTAAAATTATTCATTTATTAAGGCAAAAGTATCAGTATGTATTAATTGATACAGAACCCACACTCCATGAAATCAATCTGGTAGCTTTAGATTTTTCAGATAAAATTATTCTAGTTTCTTTGCTTGAATTGGCTGCCATTAAAAATATTCGTTTGAGTTTGCAAATTATGGAGAAGTTAAATTATTCTAAAGAAAAAATACTTTTGATTTTAAATCGTTCAAACTCTAAACACGGTCCAGGTTTAAAGGATTTTAAAATAACTCTAAACTTTCCAATTAAGTTAAAGATTCCTGGTGATGAAAAGATAGCAGTGCGGGCAATGAATACTGGTGAACCATTTGTGCTTTCAAATCCAGGGAGTTCAATATCTAAAAGTATTTTTGAACTGGCTTATTTGGTAGAACCTGAGGCTAAAGGGAATAACAGAGGTGGACTTTTTAGAACGATGAAACAGTTATTTGGCAAATAAAGGTAGATAGAAATAGAACTAACGGCATAAATTAACAGGAGGTATAAGCCCAGGTTATATCAAATATTACAAAGGAGAAGATGATTAAACTGCAAAAAGCTAATTTTGAGCTATATAGAAATTTTTCGTTTAACCATCTTAGTGAGATTTCAGTCGAAATAAGACCTCATATGAGTAGGTGATAAGCTAATCAAGTCACTGAAATCGAACTTTAGATGGTTTGAAAAATTTCTTTATGAAAGTAAGATCAGAAGATTATTTGCAAAAAAGTCCGTATTGCTGATTCTTATATTGCTTGGAAAGTATTGTAATCGGATATAAGGGGTTGAAATATCTTGAAAGCACGCATCGCTGTAATTATCCTACTTTTGATTCAAGTTCTCTTTCCCATTCAGGTTATGGCTTTAGAACTTACTTATGAAGGTCAAGAAAATTTCTGGGCCAGTTTAAATCTGACGGTTTTTGAAGATGAAGTAACAGGTGAGCGGCTTTATGAAGAAGATTGGTCATTTAGTCACTCACTTGAGGTTAGTTTTCAAGGTGAAGATGATGATGGTTATCTTAAAGGCTATTTTACTGATAATCCTCAGATGATGGATCAGATTTTTTTAGATCTTTCTTTAGGAAAATTTAAGCTTCAATGGGATAAATTCGAGAAGGCTTTTTTCATCCCAACCTGGTTTAATCCAGAACAAACGTTCTATGGCCTTAGGTTCAGTTATACAGACGAAATAGATAGGGTTGATCTTATAGGGTTAAAAGCTAAAAATTATTTTCGTGAAGAAGATCTGGTTTTAAATCCCGGTGATGAAAGTGTGGGTATTAGTTTGAAACATTACCCAGTGGTAATGGATTCGGTCCGAATCTGGTTGAATGGTGAAGAACTTCAATATGGTGTAGATTATTATTTTGATTATCTTAGTGGGGTTATTTTTTTACAGTTTCCTATTTTTAAGACCAGTCATTTGCATATTCAGTATCTTGAGGAAGGAGAGAAGTATCGGGTCTTAGGTGGACGGTATAATCGGCATCTTAATGAGAAATTGATCAGTGGAATAGTTTTTCTTAAAACCCAGGGTAAGGAGATGAATCAAAATCTTTTGGGAAGTGAATGGTTATATAAACCGTCTCCCTGGTGGTTGATAGAGTTGGATACAGGTTTGATTTATAAAGAGGGAGTCCCTTTGAATTTGAACTGGCGGTTGGCCCATCAGTTTAATTGGCCTAATCTGAACTTTACAGTTGATTATCAGGTTATAAAAGATAACTTTCAAAGTCTTCTTTATAAGGGTTTTGAAGGTAAATCTTTAAATCTTTCCGGTCAATATCAGAGTGAAAAGACTGTTATAAGGCATCATAAGAATTATAATTGGAGTCTTAATGATCAATTGATAGAGCAAAATTCTGAGCTGGAATTTATCTGGATTGACTCTCAATGGATTCCATATCTGTATTATTTCCAACACAAAGAAGGAGAATTGATTACAGAGCATGGTATCGCTGAATTAGGTTATCAGACTGATCTGGTGCATAAAGATGGTTCTTTGATTTATCTTCTTGGTATTGATGTTAAGACTTCTTTTGAAAAAGAAAAGAGTTTTGAACCATATTTTGGGATTAAATATCAGAGAGATCCAGATAGGAGTATTGGGGCGCGTATTTATGGTAAGGAGGGAATCCGTTTTAATCAGCTGGTCATTTCAGGTTGTTGGATGCAAGATTCATTGAACTGGAAAGGTGAATTAAATTACAACTCCGAATATTATAGAATGGAACATGAATTGGCCTGGACTGGGTTACCTGTGGATATAACGCTTAATTTGTTGGCTAATCGCTATATTACTGGTGTTAATGGCGAACAAAATGATTTCAATCTGGATTTAAATCTGGATTTTACAGCCTGGGCTGAGTTAGAAACCCGGCTTAGGCTAGGTCTCTATAAAGAAGAAAAAGATGGGGTTAATACCGTGATTTATCAACTGGGCGGTGAAAGAGCTATTAATCCCAGATTGGTTGGATATGGTGAGATTGATCTGGCTGGAGCAGAGCGTTCCTATACCGGAGGAGTTCGGGGGACTAACAAAGCGATGGATTATGATGTAAATTATACCTATTCAGAAACTCTTTTAGACGGGGAGCGGATGCAGCGGAATAAAGTTGGTTTTTCTGTAGGAACAATGGATTTATTTACTCTTTCTTTAGAGTTAGAGGTTGATAATCAAAGGCATTGGTGGAGTGGTCTGGATTTAAATTATTCTATCTTACCTAATGTTGATCTGGGAGTACATTATACAGGTGAAAAGTTATTTTTGAACAATCATCATATAACTTTACAAACAGTATATCATTTTTGATTGAATTTAAGTATAGAGATGATAGAATTGATCCCAATATCTTTCTCCCTAATTGAAGTATTATTTAAATGTTTTTAAGGGAGAATAGGTATTGGAGGTGTTTACCTTGAAAAAAATCGAAATACCGAAAAAGCCGTCAACTACGAGCTGGGTAGTGAGTGGTTTGGGGCTTTTGGTATCTGCTCTTGGTGCTAGAATGTTAAAAAAGAAGGTCGGTGCTGGAATTTTAGGTTTCGGTCTGGCTCATATTCTCCTTGGACAGCTAGATCGATTTAGACCGACAGTCAATGAGCACTAGGCGTAAACACCTCACAGGGATAAGGAGTATATAACTCCTTATCTCTTTTTTATAATAACAACAACCATGCACCTACCATAATAATTACCGCTGCTATAAATCTCTGCTGAATCTTCTCCTTAAAAATATACTTGCCCAGTATTACAGCAAGTAAAGTGGAAAGTAAAGTCAAAGGTTCTGCCACACTAACTTCAATTCCCTTAAGTGCTATTAGTAAAAATAAATAGCTAAAGGCATTAATTCCGCCGCTTATAATGGCAATTCCCGGTTTTGCCAAAAAGAGTCGAATAAGATTATTCCATCTTTTTTTCACGAATATATATACCAGGAGAATAAGAGTAATAAAACTGTAGATAACAAAGGAATAAAGGAGAGCAGATACATCCTTTGAACTGGCCTTATCGATTACCCTGCCGATAGCTAAAAGTAGGGAAGAAATAAGCATATACTGACAAGGTTTTTCTTTGAGTACAGCTTTGATAGATTGAAATAGGTTGGCACCGGGTTTAAGATAACTGCTGCCGTAAAAGATGAGAATAATCCCTAAAGATTTGATCAAAGTCAATCTTTCATCCAGGAAGATAACAGAAAGGAGAAAAAGGAAAAGAACATTAAAACTGGCAACAGGAGTTACTAATGAGATATCACCTTCACTTAGAGCCTTAACATAAAGGACAAAGGTGACAGAGTATATGGTACTACTGATCAAGGCCTTTAAGAGAAAATTTAAGTTTTTAACCTCGATTCCAGTAAGAAACGGTAAAAGACAGATAGCACCGATTCCGAAAAAGAGAATGGTTACTTCTATACTGCTGTTATCCTTTCCTAATTTTTTAACGATAATCCGTTCTAATCCCAGAAGTATAATTCGGCCAATTAAAGCTAATGTGGTCACTGACTTCCCCCCAATAATTCAATGGTTAAACTGCAAAAAGCTAATTTTTCGCTTCTTGAGAAATTTTTCGAATCATCTAAAGCTCGATTTCCGCTGAAATAAGACTTCCTAATCAAAGGGCCCTCCTGGCCCTTGATTAGCTCATCAATCCTCATATGAGGCCTTATTTCGTCGGAAATCTCGCTAAGATGATTTGGCGAAAAATTTCTATGTCGCTTAAAATTAGCTTTTTGTAGTTTAATCAATAATTCTCTTTAAAATATTGAAATCCTTGTATTCAGAAGAAAAGAGGATATAATCATATAATAATAACCGCAGTTTGGATAGCTGCGGTTATTTATTGAGGCGATCTTTTATAATTGACCAGAACCGATCTTCTTCATTACCCAATCTCCAGATGGCAATTCCCTTAAGATTATATTTGTTAACCAGTTGGAGTTTAAAGTCTAAGCTATAACTGCTTTCAAACCAGACAACATGTTTATTACCAAGGCTATCTGTATAGTAAAAATACGGAACCTGAGCTTCAGAATCCCACTTAATCAGAGCCCCTTTTCGCTCTGCCAGATCGATAGCTTTTTTAGCAGCAAGATCTTTACCCCAGCCTCCATTAAGTGGCCAGTCATAGCCATAATTGGCGACACCTAAAAGAATCTTGTCAGCAGGAACTTCCTGCAAAGCATATAGAATATTTTCCTCTACCCAATTAATTGGAGCAATAGGACCTGCAGGACCGCCGGCCCAGTGGTTGTCATAGGTCATGATTACCAGACGATCGATATAGGGAGCCAGTGCTTTGTAATCATATGCTCCAGACAGGTCATACGATACATCTACTTTTGGAAAAACAGAGATAATGATCATTTTGCCCCGGGCATGAAGTTTTTGTGAGAGTTCCCGGATAAAGGTGGTATAGCCATCCTTGCTCCAGGGTGGAATGAATTCAAAATCAATGTTTACGCCATCATAATTATTCCACTGAACCAGTGCCACTATATTATCTATTGCTTTACGCCGGATATTGGAATCTATTAATATGGAGCTGTTAGAATTCTGATTGTTAATCAGGGGCAGAAGCAATTGCCCTTGCTGGCGGGTAAGGGTACTGACATTAGTTTGATGCCCACCATATTTGGTCTGAATATCGCCAGTTGAAGTAATGGTATACCAGAATGGCGAAACTATATCAATATTCTGTGCGTTCTTTTGCAGAGATGGATATGATTCGCTTCCTGGAGTATTCCAATTTACATAATAGCCCAATACCTCTTTTTCCCCCGGTGAAAGATAACGTCTGGATGGGATATAAGGGGTATGGGAATCATCAGGGATATCAGAAACGGGTGGGTCTCCAGGCCTGGTTACAACTTTCTGATCTCCAAGAAATCGTTCCAGCAAAAATGCCATAAGCAACATAATCAAAGCTTTAAAAAAGGTGTTTTTATCGCTAAATAAAGATTCATAAGAAGCTTCTGCGATTCCCACAGTCAAAATAAGTAAAATTGGCAACAGTAAGCTCAAAATTAATGTAATAGAAATAAACCTGTACTTTATTGGTGTAGTCAGTTTCTTCATAGGAGTACTCCCTTCTTTACAGCATTTGGTACACGAATGATTATATTGCAATGGTTAAAATATCTAACATACATCTGTATTTATTATACCTTGAACCCGGTACAAATTCCAGCAAAACTGACTAGAACATTATGGTATTTAAAAGAGTGAAGAAGAGAGGAAAAAGTTTGTTAATGTTCAGGATTTTATGATATAATAACTACTGTGTGAAGGGGGTGAGAGAAAGAAACGATGACCATTGCATATCAAATTGGAAACAAATTATATCTAAATGTCACAAATCGCTGTACCAATGATTGTGATTTTTGCATTCGCCGTGGAAAAACCGGTATTGAAGGTCATAATCTCTGGTTAGAAAAAGAACCTCAATATGAAGAAGTAATTAAAGCAATTGGTGATCCTACTCCTTATGAAGAGATTGTTTTTGTAGGGTTTGGTGAACCATTATATAGAATTGATCTGGTTAAAGAAGTAGCTCGCTGGATTAAAGCGCATGGTGTGCCTGTCCGGGTGGATACCAATGGTCAGGCAAATTTAATCCATGGACGCAATGTAGTACCTGAACTTAAAGGTCTTTTGGATACCATTTCCATCAGTTTAAATGCCACTTCTGCCAAAGAATATGACAGGCTCTGTCATTCTGTTTATGGTGAGGATGCTTATGATGCTATGTTGAATTTTGCTAAAGAAGCAAAAAAATATATTCCCCGGGTTATATTATCAGTTGTGGACTATGGCGGAGTTGATTTAGAAAAAGCCCGTAAGATAGCAGAAGAAATGGGGGTTGAATTTCGAGTTAGAGAATATATTGAGTGACATAGAAATTTTTCGTTAAACCATCTTAGTGAGATTTCAGTCGAAATAAGGCCTTATATGAAGATTGATGAGCTAATCAAGTTACTGAAATCGAACATTAGATGGTTCGAAAAATTTCTTCATGAAGCGAAAAATTAGCTTTTTGCAGTAAAATCATATTAGAAAAATTTTTTAAAGGAGGAGTTAACAAATGAAAATTTTTATTGATACTGCGAATATTGATGAGATTCGCGATATTTATCAGTTAGGAATTTTGGATGGTGTAACTACCAATCCATCTTTAATCGCCAAAGAATCAGGCCGGGATTTTAAAGAGATTATTACTGAGATTAGTGAACTGGTTCCCGGGCCAATCAGTGCTGAAGTAATTAGCCTGGATACTGAAGGAATGGTTAGGGAAGCAGAAGAATTGGCTGCTATCAATGACAATATCGTAATTAAGATTCCAATGACAAAAGAAGGTCTTGCTGCTACCAGTATTCTGGCCTCTAAAGGGATCAAAACTAATGTTACTCTTATCTTCTCTGCAAATCAGGCACTTTTAGCTGCTAATGCAGGTGCTACCTATGTAAGTCCATTTATTGGCCGTCTGGATGATATCGGGATGGACGGAATGGAATTGATCCGCCAGATTGTTCAGATTTTTGATAATTACGGAATCGAATCTGAGATTATAGCTGCCAGTATCCGGCATCCTCAACATGTATTGATGGCTGCATTGGCCGGTGCTGATATTGCGACCATTCCTTATCAGGTCTTACTTAAGATGATTAAACATCCAATGACCGATAAAGGGATCGAAAAATTCCTGGCTGATTGGGAGAAAACAAAATAGTCCCCTCATATGGGGATTATTTTTTCAGTGTGCCTAATAAATTTTATTTGATGAATAACACCCGCTATTTTTAATGGCGGGTGTTATTTTATTAGAAGAACAAAATTTTTTATTAAAAATAGGAAGGATTTTTTTTGCTAAACGTAGAATAAAAGTTATGCTAAAAAGTGGAGTATTTCTTATTTTATTATGGAGGAATTAATAGATGAAGCGGCTTGTTGCAGTAGTTATTACTTTATTTTTTTTAACGGGCTGTTTTCCATTAAATAAATCTCCTAATTTAGAATTACATGAGATGCATATTTATGGAAAAGTAACTGATTCTGTTTTCCATCATCCTCTTTCTGATGTTTTAATCACCTGTCAGGGACAGAAGATGGTTACAGACCGGGATGGTTTATATAGTTTTGATATTAAGACATTTTTGAATAGTGAAATAGAGTTAACCTTTTCTAAAGACGGTTATGAAAAAGTTGTTCAAAGAGTCAGATATGAGAAGGAATTGGAGTTAAATGTTCAGCTTGGTCTTAAAGTTGTTATAGGAGAGATTACAGGTAATGTATATCTCACCGATTTTCCAATTATAGAAAATACATCACTAACTTTTCCTGAGCCTCCAGATCAAAAAACAGCTGTTATAAATTTTTTTGATTATTCGAGACATTTTATATCCCACACTGAATATACTATTGACGAATATATTGTTATGGTTAAACCAGGAAAAGAAGAAGAGGTTTCTAAAATATTGCAAAGAAAAAATCTTAATTTCCGGTATATAGCAGAACTTGATATGTATGTTGTTGAGGGAGCAAAAGAAGAGGATTTAAAAAAGTGGCTCGGTTTTTTGGTTGAGGCAATTGAGCCGAATATAAGGGATATTCACTTATTAGCTATACCTACAGACCCCGACTATTTCCGTCAATGGCATTTTCCACTGGTTCACTTTCCTGATGCCTGGGATCAGACCAGGGGAGATAGCAGTATTGTAGTAGCTGTAATTGATAGTGGGGTGGCTTTAGATCATCCAGATCTGGTTCATGCTTTAGTTCCGGGTTGGGATTTTGTTGATAATGATGATTATCCCATGGATTTATATGGACATGGTACAATGGTCGCAGGAATTATAGCTGCCGGTATGGATAATGGGGTAGGTGGTGTAGGTGCTGCTCCTGAAGTTAAGATTATGCCTATACGGGCCTTTGATGAGAATGGTGTTTCAAAACTCGATTGGATTATACAGGCTATTGAATATGCTGTTGAACAGGGTGTGGATATTATCAATATGAGTTTTGGTTATTCTCCTACTTCTGTCATAGATTCAAAATTGCTTTACCAGGAAGTAAAAAAAGCTGTAGATGCAGGAATTATTATGGTTGCAGCTGCTGGAAATGATAGTAGAGCAGTAAATTATCCAGCAGCATATGAGGGAGTTATTGCTGTAGGCGCTGTAGATTATTTTGGTCAGAAAACTGGTTATTCAAGCTATGGACCTCAGTTGGATTTGATGGCTCCTGGTGGAACGAGGGATTATGGAGTATATTCTACAGCTTTAGTGGATGGAAGTTATAGTTATGGAACATCTTTTGCTGCTCCTCATGTATCCGGGTTAGCAGCTTTACTTCTTTCCAGTGGATTATCACCAGATGAAGTGTATCAGCGGCTGATTAATACTGCAACTGATTTACATCTGGCAGGAAAAGATGATATGACAGGTTATGGTTTGATCAATGCTTATGCAGCCTTGAATTATAAAACAGTGTCAGGAATTAAAGTTTTTTTAGGTGAGTTAGTAAACCAGATGGTTGAATTAAAAAGTTATATTACATATACAGATGGGGAAGGTAATTATGAGATTAACCAGATTCAGCCAGGGGATTGGCATATTATGGGCTGGTTAGATTCAAATGATAATGGTTTGATTGATGAAGGGGATTATTTTGGTTTAGGACCTATAATTTCTTTTCAAAAAAACAGTCAAAACTATTATCCAACCTTTAAAGCAGTAAATTTTGCAATTTGTCTTATTTCAGATTTTGAAACTTTAAAATTAAGGGAATGAATTTAGGAAAGGGGTGAAGGGGGTAAAAGCTTGTTTGATTTTTAAAAAACATTAAATTAAAGGAGGAGAGAGAATGAAGAAGATTTATCTGTCACTATTTATTGTGACTACCTTACTTATTCTTTTTACTGTAACAGCTTTTGCTGTTCCTCCAAAACCTGGTGTACATGAACCTGTTGATGAAAAAGGGATCCCTTACTATCTGTATTTGGATCAACCACGGGATATTAGTAAACTGTTGGCTGAACAAGGCGGTTGGTATGGTGTTGCTAAAGTTCTGGTTATTATGATGGAATTTGCAAATATGACCTTCCCTGAGGATAAAGATCAGGCATATTGGGAAGAGATGCTGGCTGGAGAAAACAATCCTTATAGTATGGTTAAATATTATGAACATATTTCCTATGGCCATTTCTCTTTGGAAATTGGATTTAGTCCTGTAGTCAAGGTAAGTAAAGATATTGAGTACTATGGTGAGGATGAAGGAACAAACCATAACCCAAGAATTAAAGAAGCAATTGATGAAGCTCTTGATATTCTGGCTGAACAGAATTTTGATTTTTCACCATATGATGCAGATAATGATGGAAATTTAGACCATGTTATTTTCATCCAGGCAGGCCCTGGTCAGGAAGGAGGAGCCCCAAGCTGGGCAATCTGGTCACATCGTTCAAGTCATAGATATGCGATTCCAGGTACAAACTATTCTCTGGATGGTTATACAATCCAGCCTGTTGATGGTAATGTAGGGGTATTCTGTCATGAGTTTGGCCATGATTTAGGTCTGCCAGATTTATATGATAGGGACTATTCTTCCAGTGGTGTTGGTAGATGGGCATTAATGGCAGGTGGTTCATGGAATGGTACACCTTCTGGAACAATGCCAGCTGAAATGATTGCCTTTCATAGAATGCAATTGGGATGGCTTACACCAACTGTTGTTACCACTGATATGACAGGAGTAGAAATTCCAAACTTAGAGGATAATCCATTTGCTCTGAAAGTATGGACTGAAGGAAAAGCGTTGAATGAATATTTCCTTATTGAGAATCGTCAACCAGTAGGGTTTGATGAAGCTTTACCTGGGGATGGTTTATTAATCTGGCATATAAATGAAGCTAACTCCACTATCCAAAATGACCGGGAATTTAATTATCTGGCGGCTATTGAACAGGCTGATGGAAGATATGACCTGGAATTCAATGTAAATAGAGGTGATGCTGGAGATCCATATCCAGGTAGTACCAATAATCGGGAGTTTAGTGTTAATACTGAACCTAACTCCAGAAGTCTTGACGGAATTGATACATTTGTAGCTGTGAAAAATATCAGTGACTCAGCTATGGTAATGACTGTAGATGTTCAAGTAACTCCTGCCCGGATAACTGATGTTCCTGAAATTGTAGAACCGATAAGTGTTCTAGATACTAATATCGTTGATTTTGAATGGAAACCAGTTACAGGCGCTACAACTTATGTGTTTGAATTAGCTGCTGATAAAGATTTTACAAATATTATTTATTCTGGTGAATTATATATTAACAATTTGATTCTTTCTTTAGATTTTGATACAACTTACTATTGGCGTGTAAAGGCTAAGAATAATAATGGTGAAGGTCCGTGGAGCAGTGTGGCAAGTTTTACTACTCCCGATAAGGCCAACATTCTGGTTCTTATTGATGACGGTGGAGGATTTGGTATTGAACCATATTATACTTCTACTTTAAAAGACCTTGGTGTTCACTATAATGTAGTAGATCTCTGGGATGCATATTATGTAGATGTGTTAGACAAAGTATTGAGTCAGGATATATTAGATTATGATATTGTCATCTATGCAGGCGACTGGGGTTTACTGTATGATTCAGTTGTTCAGGATTATCTGATTACAGCAATGGATAATGGAGTTAACTTATTTATTACTGCTCAGGATACTGGTTGGGCTGCAGGTGCTGGTATTATTAACCAGGCTTTTTATGAAGGTAAACTTCACAGTAAATTTGTTCAGGATAATATTGGATTATGGACATTGGAGGGTGCTCCAGGTACTGTATTTGCAGGGATGACCATTACCATTGCTGGAGGGAGTGGAGCTAATAACCAGGATTATCCAGATGAAATTGACCCAATTTATCCGGCAATTCCGCTCTTTACTTACACTGAAGGAAGTCAAAGTCAGGAAATTATAAAATCTTCCAGTTCCAGATTTATTAATGAAATTCTTCCATTAAAAGAGTCTGAAATTGGTCTTATGGAAGCTTTAAGCTCTGGTACAGGCGCTGTATTCTATGATTCCAGTCAAGACCCCAATTATAATGGAACTGCTCACTTTAGAGTTGTAAACTTTGCTTTTGGTTTTGAAGCTATTAGCACTGCAGAAGACCGGGCTACTGTTATGCGAAAAGTACTGAATCTGTTACTGGGTGAAGATAATGCTGCTCCAGTTGTAAGTTTACAGAGTGGTCCTGAGTTTACTGTTGAAAATGGCCTGAATGCTGTATATAGCTTAGATGAACCAGCAACTATTACTGTTGAAGTATATACTGCTGATAATGCTCCACAGGTATTAAATGGAATGAAACTTTTGGCTGATGCTGCTCCAGTAGCTACTATAGTGAGCAATGTAGGTTATCCTGCAGGTAATATAACTATAAACTGGGATGGTATTGATGATAAAGGTAATATGATTCCAGGTGGAAGTTATGTATTGGCTATCCAGGCTACAGATATTGCTGGTAATGCTACTGGTGCCATTGTTAATGAATTTACTGTTACAGGTACTGCGGATATTTTGACAGTTAATCTGGACCAGAGCGTACTTACACCAAATGATGATAATGTTAATGATACTTTGACTATTTCCGGTACTCTTACTGAAAATGCTACAGTAACTGTAGATGTAATTGATATGATTTCCGGGGAAGTTGTAAGTACTATCTATAATCAAAATATTTCTGCCGGTGAGTTTAGTTATACATGGGATGGTACTATAGGAGAAGATAAAATTAACGATGGTAAATATAAAGTAAGTGTTACTGCTAATGGTCAATCAGGTATGGATTGCTATGAGACTGAATTGTTAATAGATGCTTTTACTCCTGAATTCCTGGTGTTATATGCAAGTTCATTTATTGCTCCGGCATCTAATGAGGATTGGACTGTAAATATATCAGGTAATACTGATGTAGCAAAGATTGTTATTCAAGCTTCTGAGCCTGTAAACCTGACTATTGATATTTATCAGGAAAATGATGGTAAAGAACAGATTTATGATACAATTAGCTCAACTATTGGTACTTCCTGTGTTGTAGCTAGTTGGGATGCAAAAGATTCTGAGGGTAATTTTGTAGAAGATGGGTTGTATAAAATCCGTATAACTCTTGAGGATTTTGCTGGAAATAAGATTGTAAATGATAATTTATCAATTGAAGTAGATAGTACTCCAGTTGCCTTGATTAATCCTACTGTAACTCCAAGTACTATTATTCGTGATGCTACTGATACTGATACTGTAACTCTTCGCTTCAGGACAGAAGAAGATATTGAGACTGCATATCTTACTGTTAGATATTATATTCCAGAATGGCATTGGTATACTGGTTTGCTCGAGACTCTGGAAGGCGATTCTGAACCAATGGCAGCAGGCGATCATGAACTTACTTTCCAATGGAAAGATGGAGAAGAAATTCTTCCAGTTGGAGATTATTGCTTCAGATTGAGATTGTATGATGAGCATACAACTAATAAAATCTATCTGTTCCCATTCCAGATAGTTGAATATGAGACTGTTACATCTAAAGGCGGTGACTATGCTGTTGATTATGTAACAATTAGTATACCTGAGGAAGCAGTAGCTGCTGACACTAAAATAGCATTCTATCGGAATATTGAAATCTGGGGTATGGATTACGATAATGTAGCAGGTGCGTATAGTAATTATCTGATCCCAACCAAAGGTAGTATTATCATTGATAGTAAAGATCCTGATCTGAAATTCGCAAAGCCTGTAACTTTAACATTTACTTATGATGATACCATGTTAGATACTAATTTTGATGGTGTGGTTGATGAAAATCTTGCCGATAATCCAAATTTAATAATCTACAAGTGGGATGGAATAAACTGGATTCCACTGGATACCACTGTAAACAAGGAAGCTCAAACTCTCACTGCTAAAATTACAGAACCAGGTAGCTATGCTGTAATGGCCAATGTAGAAATAAATGATAATTTCGAAGTTGGTCGTGAAAAGGTTAAGGTTGGTTTCAGTAATAATCCATTCTCACCTAATGGTGATGGCTTTAAGGATACTACTGCCTTTAAATTCCTCTTGCCATTTACTGCAAAAGTTACAGTTAAGATTTATGACCACAATGGTAATCTGGCAACTACCTTAATTGACGGTGTTACTTATGGTTCTGGAATTAACTGGGTTGAATGGGATGGCAGCAATGATGCTAAACAAATCTTGCCAAGTGGTATGTATATTTATAAATATACTATCGAGCACAGCGATGGTACTATTGAAGGTAAAGGTGTTATTGGTATTTTGAAGTAATCTATAAGGGGGGATTAAATCCCCCCTACTAAACCCTGTTTAGGAGGTGAATTTGGTTTGATTTGGGCGTAAGCCTGAATCTACCAGAGGGAATATGAGAGGAAAATTAAAAATTTTTGGTTTGATTTTGACGATTTTATTGATGCTTGCTGGCCCGGTTTTTGCAGAGGTTACAGATTATCAAGTGGGTGCAAGACCAATTGGTATGGGTGGTGCTTTTGTTGGTCTGGCTGATGATGCAAATGCTGCTTATTGGAACCCCGCTGGGTTAATTTTGATTGATGGTTTATCATTGACTTCTATGCATGCTAATATGTTTGGTATGACTGATTTGACCTTAAATTATTATGCTATAGGTTACCCAGTAAATGGCCTGGGTTTTGGATTAAATCTGATTGAGGAAAGGGGCCAACTTTATGAATATGATTTAGGCACCAATGAATATGTAATTAGACGTGCAGGAATATCCTTGGCTCATAGTTTCTTCAATAATTTATCAGTGGGTGCTACAGTTAATCAGTACAATTTTACTACTAATATAGATAGAAAAAATGGTATGGCCTTTGACCTCGGACTCTTATATAGCGGGGATAAATATAGTTTTGGTGCGGTTGCCAGAAATATTTATTCTAACGTTCCTGGTGATGAACTGGATGCTATGTATCAGTTAGGTGTTAGCTGGAATCCTGGTTTTCTCCCATTAACTTTAGCAGCAGACTTGAGTATTAAAAAAGATATTAGTGACTTGAATAAAATAGTTGTTGGTTATCATTTAGGAATGGAATACACCTTAATGGAGAAGATTCAACTTAGAAGCGGTTACAACAATGGGAACTTATCTGGCGGTTTTGGTCTCAACTATAATGGTTTTCAGTTTGATTATGCATATACCATGCATGAACTTGGTCCTACACATCGGATTTCCGGAGGCTTTAATTTTTAATTGAACCAGAGAATAGGAGGAAAGGTTTCTTTCTTCCTATTCTTTTATTTAATACAGATTTAAGTAGGTGAACAGGTATGAAGTACATTGAGAAAATCAAAACAATAGTTATTTTTTTAAGTATTTTATTTTTTGGGATCTTATCATCATCTGTTTTTGCTGAAGAGATAATAGTTCGTCAGAAAAATCAGTCTTTTTTACAATGTATTCCTTCAGTAATTTCACCTGATGGTGATCAGGTTAATGATTATACAACAATTTCTATATTTTTAGAAAGTAAAGAATGTGTTACATTGATAATAGAAGATTTTGAGGGAAAAGTTGTGTTAAAGATATTGGAAATGCAATGGTTGGCCTCAGGAAGGCATCAATATATCTGGGGAGGAAAAGACCATGAGGGCAAGTTGGTACCTGAGGGAAAATATTATGTGAAATTGATTTTTCCATATCAGAATTCATTGACCTATATTAAAGAAATAAAGATCAAACCTCAACAGAATTTTAAAGTTAATATTAATAAGACTTTTTATTATAGGTATGTTTGGGTTAATGGTAATGAGCAGTCTTTTCAGGAAAGGAATAGAGGTTTGAAGCCGGGTAGTAGTCACGATCAATCTTTGCAGGTAGAACTTGAAGGTACTTTTTTAAATCATTTTTATATTTACGGAAGTTTTGATGATCAACTTTCAGATATTCAGGTAAAAAAAGATTTTACTTTTGGATATAAGAGTAAATGGGTGGACTTATATTTAGGTAATTATACTTTAAAGCCTTTTAAAAATCATTTATTTTCCTATTCTCAAAAACTCTGGGGAGTAAGAGGTGAGAAAAAAGGTCATTATACCCTTTTTTATGGTCAGACTGAAGGGATTCAGGTGACAGAAAAATTTGCTGGAAAAGGAGTTGCAGAAAGTTATCTTTTGGGACATAAAAATATTGTGTTTGAAAGTGAGAAAATTTATCTAGATGATACTCTTTTAATAAGAGATCAGGATTATCAGATTGATTATTATACAGGTGAGATTATCTTTACAGAGATAATTTCATCCACTTCACAAATTAAAGTAACCTATGAGTATTATCCAGGCATAGGAGAACAAATAACTCCCCGAAGATTTCTCCTTACTGAATATCATGATAAGTTCAATTCTTTTGGACTGGATTCTTATATAATTTTCTGGCATGATGTAGAAGTAGAAACTAAGGTACAAACGGAAAAAAAACCGACCTTTCAAAAACAAGTGATGTTTCTTAATAAAATAAATTATGAACCGATAAAGAATTTGGAAATCGAACAGGAAATTGGTTTTCATTTTCATGATACTGGAGAATCTGAATTAATCAGGGGAGTTGCTACTCAGACCAATTTTTCCTATCAGACTGCAAAGCGACAGGCAGAATTGGATTTAAAATGGGAAAGTAATCAATTTTATTTTGTTGAAAAGTCATCAGATGAGGGTAGTGAAAAAGAGATTAATATAAGATATAGAGAGTTGTTACCTATGGGAATAAAGTTGGAAACAGGGGCAAATCATAAATTTGTTAAAGAAGAATGGCAAAATTTTTATCGGTTAAAGGGGGCGTTAAAAAGAGAGCCAGGGCTTAAATATGATATAGAGTTAACGTTTCGCACCAGTAATGATGAGTTGACAATGAATCATCATCTAGCCCATCAATTTTCAAAGTTTTATGTGGATATTAAGACTAAAAACCAATGGTTTTATAAAGAACACCAGATGCAATATGATTCATTTTCCTTAACCAATCGATTTCGCTATATTCCATTTAAAAAATTGGATTTGACATTGACTATTCATAATTATCAAAGCCAGAAAGAAAAATCTGAAGAAAGATATGCCTTAAAATGGATTTATAAACCCCTGCAAGATTTGACCCTTGATGGAGAAGGTCAATGGATGGAGTCTTATATTCAGAACCATCGAAAACAATATTTAGGAACTATGAATATTCAATATAAGTTTCCTTTGGATATTAATTCCCAACTTAAGTTAAAGGGGAAACATCAGGAGGAAAAGGATAAGCTGTCTTCTAATATAATAGTTTCTCAGGAATTGGAAACCATTCTTCGATTGGAGAAAAAGCCATACGGTGTACAAATTGGTTATATGTATTCTCTGGATAAGATGCAAAACGAGAGCAAAAAGGTAAGAGGGAGTTTGACTTTACCTGAATATAGGGGAGTTTCTTTAACCCCTTCTATTGAGTATTCTATGCCAGAGCAAAAGTTATCATTAATGTGTTATAGTTCGTATCTGTTTTTAGATCGATATCAGGCCGTTTTTAATTATTCTCGCTCTTGGAACAAAGAGATTTATGAAGATATTGTCACTGTAGGGGTTGATTTTAAATTCGAAAAATATTTTCAGATCAATTTAAACCATGATCTTTTTCATTTAAGTAATAAGGCTAACCCGGAAGAAAATTATTGGGGAGGCGTATTAAAAATTGGTGCATCTGCGGTATTTTAAAGCTGACTACATTAAAAACAATACTGCAAAAAGCTAATTTTTCATTCTAAAAGAAATTTTTCGAACCATCTAAAGTTCGATTTCAGGGTAATTTATGAGTTTTCGAGCTATGGATTGGTTTCAAATACTGTGATGAGGCCTATTTCTCCTTCAATCTTGTTAAGATGGTTATACGAAAAATTTCTATGGCATTTAAAATTAGCTTTTTGCAGTTTAATCATTCTATAAGAAAATTCGGATGAGTATGGGATAGGGAGATATAATAACTATCTTTATTTATAGTAGTTACTTTTCTTCTTTTTTATTCATTGTCTGATATTTTTCCCGGGCAATCCTTTCTGATGCTTTAATCATTCCATCCAATGCAAAACGTCCTGTACTCCCATATTCGGCAGCGGGAGAGCCTGTAAGAACCTGGTCAGAAATAGCACCAATCAGGCCAGCACTTTCCATTTTGATCTTTTCAGACCCCAGATTATCACCTGCATTTCTTAAAGGGGTAGTAATGGTATTTAAAGAAGTCACCTCGGGAGTTTCTTCATCGGGAAAGGATAAGCGTTCTTCTACTTTTTTTTTGAGTTTATCACGGTCAGTCATAGATGCTGTCGTCTATAAAAACGACTTTTTCGCCTCCTTTTTTAGGATTAGTTTATCCCACCAGATAAAAATCCATACTGTTGAAAAGAGAGGTATTCTGTGCTATAATTAAATTGTTCCATTTATTGGTTGTTTTATAATATTTACTGGAATGCACATACTAAATAGAAGATGATCAGGAGATGAGGTAAAAAAGATGGAAAAAGTCATTAGTACTCCGGGGAAAACCCGAGAAATATTGCAAAAGTTTAATCTTCAACCGAATAAAGCATTAGGGCAAAATTTTTTAATTGATAACAATATCCTAAATAAGATTATTAAAGCCGGTGAGGTGACCAAAAAAGATCATGTAATTGAAATTGGGCCAGGGATTGGATCATTAACTCAGCGGTTGGCAGAAATGGCAGGGAAAGTGACGGTGATAGAAAAGGACCGGCGATTGATCCCTGTATTAAAAGAGATTTTACATATGTATGATAATATAAATTATATTGAAGATGATGTGTTGAAGGTGGATTGGAGTAAAATAATTGGCCCTGGTGAAAAGATTAAGGTGATAGCCAACTTACCTTATTATATTACAACTCCCATCATTATGGGACTTCTGGAAAATTGTCTGCCAGTGGATATTATGGTTTTTATGGTCCAGAAAGAGGTAGCAGAGCGGATGGTAGCAGAACCGGGAGGAAAAGACTATGGAGCTCTCTCTATTGCTGTTCAGTTTTATTCAAAAGCAGAAATTGTGGCTATTGTACCACCTACTGTCTTTATTCCCCGCCCAAAAGTAAATTCAGCAATTATAAAGTTGACCAGATTAGAAAAGCCGGCAGTGGATGTTTTGAGTGAAGAAATATTTTTTAAAGTAGTTAAAGCTTCTTTTCAGCAAAGAAGAAAGACATTGGGTAATTCTCTTTCTAGATCTTCTGAATTGCCCCTATCGAAGGTGGAAATTAAGGAAGCATTAAAAGTAGCCGGAATAGACCCGAGCTTGAGAGGTGAAAAATTGAGGATAGAAGATTTTGGCCGCTTAAGTGACGAAATTTATCAACGAATACAACAGAAGTAGGTGATTTTTATGTATTTTATTAGCCCTACCAGGGGCAAATTGAGTTTAGATGAAACCTATAGAAATATAGTTGAGTTTGTAAATGAAGCTCCCGATTTAGAACATCGGTTGATTGTTGGCAGTGACTCTCAGACCCGGGAAGAAGATGTCTGTTTTGTTACGGCTGTGATTATATATCGGGAAGGTAAGGGCGGAAAGTTTTTTTATCGGAAAGAATATGAAAAGATCAATCAGAGTATTAGACAGAGGTTATTTTATGAGACTTCCAAAAGCCTGGAACTGGCAAGCGAACTGACCCGACGTCTTTCAAAAGATGATAGTTTTCGGGGAAAGCTTAGTATTGAAATTCATTTAGATGTGGGTAGGCAGGGTGAGACCAGGGAATTGATTAAAGAAGTGGTAGGTATGGTAGTTGGAAGCGGATATGATGCCCGCATTAAACCAGACTCATATGGGGCTTCAAAGGTGGCTGATAAATATACTAAATGATAGGGATTAATCACCTCCGACAGTTTTTGGCATAAGATAATGTGAGGGATTTTTAAAGCTGTCAGGGGGTGGAGGAATGACCAGAAAAATTAAAATCGGTGATCTGGTAACCAGACTATCCTATGGAGGAGATATAGTTTTCCGGGTTGTTGGGATTGATGAAGAATCAGGGATTGTTTTTTTAAGAGGAGAACATTTGCGGTTAATGGCTGATGCTCCTTTAAATGACCTGGAAGTCTGTGATGATGAAGCAGAGATTGACAAAAAAAGCCGTTGGTTTCGACAGAATCGATTTCGGCAGCTAATTCAAAAAGGTTATCTCAGGCGGAAAGGTTTATCGGGAAAAATGGGTGAATACGGTCAGATACGGGGAACGGTTCTACATTTGGATGGAGACGAAAGGTATTTAAAAGCCTGTCTCGATAAATATAATGAATTAAAAATTATAGCAAATGGGTATCATATACCTGAAGAAGAGCAGCCAGTTCGAGTTCAAAAACTTTTGCGTAAGTACCGTCCAGATGTACTTATAATTACTGGTCATGATGGAATGAAACGGTCGGGCGGTAATGATTTAAGTAATTATTATAATTCACGTTATTTTGTTGAGAGTGTTTCAAAAGCCAGAGAACTGGAGTCTGATAAAGATTCATTGATTATCTTTGCTGGGGCCTGCCAATCGTATTATGAAGCTTTAATTGAAGCAGGTGCTAATTTTGCCAGTTCCCCAGAAAGAATTAATATACATACATTAGATCCGGTAAAAGTTGCGGAAGTGATAGTACAAACTTCAATAAAAAAGGTTGTATCTATAAATAGAGTGATTAAACATTCTATCTCAGGGATCCAGGGGATCGGAGGAATTGAATCAAGGGGAAAAATGCGTCTCAGTTTACCAAAAATTCTTAAAAATTAATCTTAACAACTTTAAGGAAGTCCATTGAAAGGTGGTTTAGTATGGCAAAAAATGTTCTTGAAGAAATTAAGAAGGATTTAGATTCTTATGTTGGTGAGCGAGTTACTCTTAAAGCAAATCGAGGTCGTCGGAAAATTTTACAAAAAGAAGGGATTTTAGAACAAACGTATCCTAATATTTTTATAATTAAAGTAGATGAGGATAGGGGTCCTCGCCGGATTTCGTATAGTTATGCAGATATATTAACCGAGACTGTGGAGATTAAAATTAAAAATAAAAACACTAAAATTGGAAGTATTAGCGTTTAAGTGATGAACCCGGAGTTTTATTCTCCGGGTTTTTTATTGATTATTTAATTAATATATGTTATTATTTAGCTAACAAGTAAAAAATTTAAGGAGGGTTTTTTATGTCTTTACAGATATTATGGATTATTCTAGGTGGTGCATTTGGTGGTTTGATTAAAGCAATTTTTGATGGTGAACATAAATTGGCTAAACCGGTCTTTAAAGGAAGATATTTCTATCTTGGGTTTTTGGGTAATATAATCATTGGAATTGGAACTGCACTTTTAGGTATGGGTTATTTTTTAAGTATGATAAATGATCTGGATATTTCCAGGATAAGTACTTTGCAACTTTTAGCTGTAAGTATTGCCTTTGGTATTGCTTCTAATTTGATAATAGAAGGAGTTATAGAGAAAGTTAGAAATAATGTGATAGGTAAAGGGGGAACTACTAAATGAAAGATTACAGACCGCGGATAAGGGAATTGGTTCAAATAGGTCGTCTTCCTACGGGCCCAAATAATGCAATTACTGATGTGGAAGGGGTTTTAGTAGGCCATTCTACCCTGATTAAAGGGGAAGGAGCCTTAAGTCCAGGAGAGGGGCCGATACGTACTGGAGTGACTGCAATACTTCCTCACGGCGGGAATCTTTTTGAAGAAAAGGTGACTGCAGCGGTGCATGTGATAAATGGATTTGGTAAGTCGGTGGGGCTTTCCCAGATTCAGGAACTGGGAACTATTGAAACTCCTATTTTGCTAACCAATACCCTCAATGTAGGACGGGTGAGTGATGCACTAATTTCGTACATGCTCAAATCTAATCCCGGGATTGGAATTACTACTGGGACCATTAATCCGGTGGTCGGTGAATGTAATGATGGGTATCTTAATGATATTCAGGGGCGACATGTGGGAGAAAAAGAGGTTTTTGCAGCTATAGAAAATGCTAAAGGTGGAATGGTAGAAGAAGGAGTGGTCGGAGCAGGAACGGGAATGCGATGTTTCCAATTCAAAGGAGGAGTGGGAACAGCTTCGCGGCTGATAAGGTATCAGGACGAAGAGTATACTATTGGTATTCTGGTTGTTTCTAATTTTGGAAGACGGGAAGAATTGCAAATTGCCGGAGTACCTGTTGGGTTGGAACTGAAAGATTGGCCTGAGAAGATGGAAGAGAAAGCCGATGATGGTTCGATTATGATAATTCTGGCTACAGATGCTCCCCTTTCTTCACGCCAATTGGGAAGGTTGGCACGGAGAGCACCATTGGGGCTGGCCCGGACCGGTTCCATTGTTTCCCATGGAAGTGGAGATTTTGTAATTGCCTTTTCTACGACCCACCGTCATCCACATCAAGGGAAACATCATCGAATCAGTTGGGAGCGGGTTTTGGAGGATAATAAGCTTATGAATCTTTTCTTCCAGGGAACTATAGAGGCTGTAGAAGAGGCTGTACTAAATTCTCTTACAAGAGCATATACAGTAGTGGGAAGAGATGGTCATACCGCTTATGCTCTCCCCATTGAGCGGGTTAAAGAAATTTTACGCTGTTATGGTCGGTAATCGGTAAATTTTTTGAAAGTACTTTATCTTTCTTCAGATGAATATGATTCTAAGATAAGTCAGTAGCTTTTGTTACTGACTTTTTTGTTTAAACAAAAACAAGACTTATCTAAACTCATATTTTATTCGTACGAAAATACTATTATTTCTTGAAATTACCTAAAAATGTGATATAATTTAAATTAGTGCAGATTATATATAAAACAGAGAATTTAGAGAGAATCGATTATATATGAATACTAAAATCAAAGGAGGAAAAAGTATGGAAGAAATGTTTTTATCACTGGATGAGAGAATTGATAGATTGGCTAAAATGACCTATTCTGATATATACCGGGAGATGGATCGATTAGTTGAAGAATATTCTAAAAAGGAATTATATCCTAAACTGATTGTCAGGTTATCTGCTTTATCTACCAAGTTACGGCGGGCTGCTATTTATGGGTTAGCAAGGGTTGGTGGTGAAGATGCTGCTATTCATTTGATGCAACAACTTCAATCCAGCAAAAAAGGAATCAGGCAGGAAGTTCTTAGAGCTTTAGGTGAGATTGGAGGAGAAAAAGTAGAACAAGTATTGATTCAAGTAATGAGTTATAAAGATTGGTTTGCCCGGGAGACTGCTGGTAAGGCTCTGGCTGAACTGGGTAGTCCAAAAGCTCTGCCAACTTTAATCAATACGCTTTTTAATGATCGGAGTAATAAGGTTCGTAAAGCTGCTGCTATTGCTATTAAAAAAATTCTTGAAAAGTACGGCGGTGAGCCTGTCCAGAAGTTGAACGATTTTTTAGAACCTTATAGAGATAAGCCCGGATATAGGAGTTTTAAGATGTTGGAAGCGAGTCTGGTTCTTGAGACCTGTGATAATGTGATTGAGAATGTGGAGTTAAGTACATAGTTATTGAAAGAATTTAAAGAGAGTCTTAAGTCTTTTATCTGTAATGTTAAAAGAAGATTAAACTGCAAAAAGCTAATTTTGAGTGCTATTGAAATTTTTCGTTAAACTATCTTGGTGAGATTGAAAAGAAAGGCCTCATCACAGGATGTGATGAGGCCTTATTTTGACTGAAACTGAATTTTAGATGGTTCGAAAAATTTTTTTATAAAGCGAAAAATTAGCTTTTTGCAGTTTAATCATAACTATTTTTTTTGCAAAGACATATACATTAAATAGATACAAGATACAGTAGTTGCGAAAGGAGGGTTGGGATTATGAGAATTGTATTCTGGTTAAATGGCCGTGCTGGTTTTGATCAGACCATATCTGAAATTCTTTGTAATTTTGCTGATGGTTTAGCTTTAAAAGGTTATGAAGTAGAATTATTGGTTAGTGATGAGGTATTGGATAATTGTTCCGTAAAAGAAGCTGCTAAAAGGGTCTGGTTTGAGGAAGGGAATCAGCAGATTCTGGCTGATGTTTTGATAAGTAACCGGTTAGAGAATCTACTTAGAAATGATTTGTATCAGGCAGGAGAACGGATTTGGCTGGCTTTAGAAGAAGATTTAACAGAGACAATCAATTATTTTGAAAATTATCAGCTCTACGATGAGATTAAGGTCTTTACTCTGGCAAAAAAGATTCAGGATCAATTAATCTGGACTGGAATTGATGCCATGCTGATTCGGCCCGGTCTTAAGCTGGAAAAATTTAAAAATAAAAAATCCCAGGAACGGGAGTGTAGGGGGATTACCATTAGTCTATTTGACTCCCAACCTGAAGTATTAAAGATGGTTTTGCAGGGAATTGAGATGACTAGAAATTCTCTTAATCGTTTAGAAATACAATTGATTACTAATCAGGAATTTAAAATTAATCCCAACTTGCCTATTAAGTTAAAAGTTAGACCATCTCTTGAAGAAAGGATTCAATGTTATGAAAAATCGGATCTGGTTTTACATATTCCAGGCCAGGAGCGAATTTCTCTGATTCCATTGGAAGCTATGGCTGCTGGAGTTCCAGTTATAGTCCCCCAACATCCAGCGGTAGAAGAATATGTCAGGCATAGACAAAATTCTCTGGTTTTAAGTAAACTTCATCCAAGAGGAATTGCTATTTCTATATTAAATATAATGAAATTCGGTGATACCAGAGAACATTTAAAAAATATGGGACTAAAAACAAGTCTGAATTATAATTTAGAAGATAGTTTGCAGAAATTAGAAGAATTTTTCGGACATAGGTTTTCTTTGAATAGAGAAGTAGAAAGAGTCCCTTCTTTAAATGGTGAAGAGGAACTTTTGGATATTGTAATTGTAAATTATAATTCCGGTCAAGAGATAAGAAAGTGTCTGGCATCACTTCGTCAATATACCTGTCATCCTTATCAAGTGATTGTGGTGGACAATGGTAGTGAGGACGAGAGTCTGGAATATTTAAAAAATGAAGAGAATATAACTTTAATTGTTAATCAACAAAACATAGGATTTGCTAAAGCCTGTAACCAGGGAATACTGGTAGGTAAGGGCAAATATATCTTACTTCTCCATAGCGATATCAGAGTTACCGACGAATGGCTTGAACCTCTCTTAGCAGAGATAGAAAAGCCTGATGTGGGAATGGTTGTGCCGAGATTGGTTAAAGAAGGGGATGAAGAACAGCCTTATCAAAAAGGTGGATGTATTATTATTAAACGGGAACTTTTAAATAGACTGGGCCTATTTGATGAAGAATTTTTCCTCTATTATGAGGATCTGGATTACTCCCTTAGGGTACGGGAAAAGGGATATAGGGTGAGCTATCCTGAATCATCTATATTGCACAAATCGAAAAACTTCTGTTTAAATGAAGATATCAGGGCCAAGAGAGATAAATATTTAACATGGAGTAAAAACTATTTTAAAGAAAAATGGGGAACTTTTTTGGTCGATCAATTTTCGGAACGGAAAGTAGATGGAATTTTATTTTTAAGTCTTCACCCCTGGCAGAAGCGGGCCCAGCGGACAGAGGCATTGGTTGATTATTTTACCCGTCGAGGTCAGAAAGTTATTTATATTGAACCCTACTGTTCAGTATCTACTGTTCCGAGTTTAGAGCAGAACCAGTTTGTTTATACCTTCAAAGGAAGTGGCACCATTTATCATAATTTATCTAACCAGGGCCGAAGAATGGAAATGATGCGGGAATTGAAAGATAAATTGGTAGAATGGGAGATTTATACACCACTGCTTATAGTAGAATCACCCTGGTGGGAGCCTTTCATTAAACATATTGAACATCGGTTTTTAATCTACATCACTCCTGAGATTCTTCTTGGTGAAGATATGGAAAGCTATAGGCAGATTAAAGAAAAGTTTTCTCAAGAAGAAAAGTCAGTTCTTAAAGCAGCGGATATGATCATTGTTGCATCTTACAAACGTACAGAAGAGCTTAAAAACTATAAGGAGAAACTCATATACAGTCCGGGTGGATTCTATCCTGAAGATCTGGAACGTTTTTTAGAAGGTCACTTTACCATGCCTGCTGAATTGGTTAGTCTTTCGGGCTACAAGGTTGGAATTTTTGGTGTATTTAACAGATACTTTCCAGCTCATCTTTTGAGTGAACTGGCCAATCAGTACCCGGATGTTTCATTTGGGTTTATAGGTGGGATTACCTGTGATCTGGGGCAGTTAAAAGATATCCCAAATCTATATTTTCTGGGAAATAAAGATTGGGATACTTTACTAGATTGGTTGTATTTCTTTGATTTGATTCTTTATCCATATCCAGATAAAGGTTTAAACTCCTATCTGGATTCATATATGATCAATTATTATCTGGCTATGGGTAAACCGGTGGTAGCGTTTGATCATCCGGAGTTAGAACAGTTTGGTGGAGTAATTAGAAAGGCCAGTGATGATGAGGAGTTTTTAGAGATGGCCATAAGGACTATCTATAAGTTGGATGAAGAGAAAGATGAGGAGAAGGTCAGAGAAAGAATTCATAGGGTAAGAGGTAATAGTTGGGAAGATCGATTAGATGATTTCTATAATCAGCTTAAGAGTCAAGTTCCGATCTTAGAGATTCCCGATTTAAAAATTTCTTCAGAAAAAATACAGGAGGAAAAAGAAAATCCCTTTGCCAGGATTTTTAAGCAATTGCTGGATAGTTATCAACGATTATTTCGGGGGCATAAAAGAGGATAGCAGAAAATAATCACTTAGAGTCATTCATTCTTTTTGAGTTTGGATGACTCTTTTGTTTTTGTTTAGTAACTAAATTTAACTTTAAACATATGATAAATTAAACTGCAAAAAGCTAATTTTTCGTTCCTTGAGAAATTTTTCGAACCATCTGAAATAAGGCTTCCTAATCAAAGGGCCCTCCTGGCCCTTAGAACTAGCTCATCACCTCCTGTAATGAGGCCTTATTTCGTCGGAAATCTCGCTAAGATGGTTTAGCGAAAAATTTCTATGTCGCTCAAAATTAGTTTTTTTGCAGTATAATCATGATAAATATAAAAATTGGGATCAAGAGGAGGAAAGCTGCTGTGAAGGTATTGATGCAGGCCAGACCTGATTTATTAAAGATTCCAGCAGGTGATACCATTCAAATTTTAAAGACGAAAGCTGCGTTAGAAGGATTGGGGGTAGAAGTGGATATTAATTTGACCATAAATCCGGATTTAACAGCATATCAATTGGTACATTGTTTTAATATTATACGGGTTGAAGAGACTTATGCTCAGGTGCAGAATGCTATTGAACAGCAGTGTCCTGTAGTTTTAACTCCAATTTATTGGAATATGAAAGAGTATTTAGAAAAGACATCACCTGAAAAATTAAATTGGTGGTATAAAGGTATGGATAAACGTAAAGAAGTATTGAAGATGGCCCATGTTCTTTTGCCAAATGCTAGAAGTGAAATGTTTCAGCTTAAAATGGATTTTAAATGTAATACCCCTTATCAGATAGTTTATAACGGGGTTGATCCTTCTTTTTATGAGAGCAGTCCGAAACTATTTATTCAAAAGTATGGTTTAAAAAATTTTGTTCTTTGTGTTGGTCGGATTTCTCCACGTAAAAATCAATTGACAATGATACGGGCCCTTAAGGGTACAGATTTAAAGATGGTTTTTATAGGTAGCATTAATGATCCTCGATATTATCGTCAGTGCTTAAAAGAAGGAGGAGATCAGGTGCTTTTTATTTCCCATTTACCTCAAAACCGGTTGGCATCGGCTTATGCAGCAGCCAGAGTACATATGTTAGCCAGTTGGTATGATACTCCAGGTCTGGTCAATCTGGAAGCGGGTTTGGCAGGATGTAATCTTGTGGTTTCTGACCGGGGTACAGCCAGGGAATATTTTGGTGATCTGGTCTGGTATTGTAGTCCAGATGATCCCCATTCCATCCGTATGGCAGTACTTGAAGCTTTCTTTAGCCCACAGATTGATGACTTGAAGAGTTACATTTTGCGCCATTTTACCTGGGAGGAGACCGGGAAAGCGACCTTTGAAGCCTATTTAAAATTACTCAATTCCCGGTATTAATAATTTAATAGATCCAGGGAGGTGATGATTTTGAATTTACTTAAAATTTATCTGGTGATTATTTTACCTGTTGTAGTAGTGATATTTATGGTTTATATAAATTTTTATATTAAAAAGCAAATAAAAGAGCTTAAAAAAAGAAATGCCAGGGAGAATGATTATATTGTCAAAGAATCAGAAAAGGTTCTCTTTGAGTATCTTAAGTTGTCGAGAGAAGGGGACCTGGCAGATGATAAATATTCCCGGATGCAAAAGTCAGAAAAAGAAAGTAAGTGAAACTTTTAATTGACGTGAAAAATGTTAAATATAATTTGCAGTTGAAAACAGTTAAATAGAAAAGGTTTGTCCATTATTAAAATTGACTTAAATAGCCAAATCTACTTTCAATATAATATTACCATTTATGAAAGATCTTAAAAAAGGGTATCTTTTAAAAGTACGGAATATTTTTTTCGAAAATTTTAAATGTCTATGTTAAAAATTTGTTAATAAAACAGGGAAAAAAGTAGTTGCTGGAGAAGATACCTGTAAAAAATATAATGATTAGTGAAATTGAAGGATAAAAAAATCATAAATAAAAGGGAGTGAGGTAATTAATCGATGAATAAGGGTCGGGTTTTAGTTGTAGATGATGAAGATGCCATTCGTGAGTTGATAGTGTTTAATCTAAAACAGCAGGGTTTTGAAGCTATAGAGGCAGCAGATGGTCTAGAGGCAATTAGAAAAGTGGAAGAAGAACGACCGGACCTTGTCATTCTCGATTTGATGTTACCAAAAATGGACGGTCTGGAAGTCTGTCAAAAGATTCGCCATTCCAGGGAATTAGCAAAAATACCCATTATTATGCTTACTGCCAGGGGTGAAGAGGTGGATCGGGTACTGGGATTGGAGATAGGGGCTGATGATTATGTGACCAAACCCTTTAGTCCAAGGGAATTGATGGCCCGGGTGAAAGCTATTCTTCGTCGGTTGGCCCAATCTCAGGTTGAAGAAGATAGTAATGATAAACTTTCCATTGGAGTATTAAAGATTATTCCCTCCCGTTATCGAGCGACTTTTGAGGGGATAGAATTGGAACTTACTCCCAAGGAGTTTGAACTTCTGTATATGTTGGCACTTCGACCGGGCAAGGTTTTTACCCGTAATGAACTTTTAGAAAAAGTCTGGGGTTATGAATATATGGGTGATACCCGGACTGTAGATGTGCATATCCGTCGATTGCGGAAGAAGATGGAAGAAATCAATCCTGATCTAGATTATATTGAAACAATCCGCGGTGTCGGTTATCGATTTAGGGAGTTGAAGAAATGAGTAACAGTATCAAGTGGAAAATTATTTCGATCTTTTTACTTTTACAGCTATTGATCTTATTTATAATTGGAATCTATCTGACCTCAAATTTAAAAAAATTTATATACCAGCAGATGGATATAAGTATGCTTAAACAGGTCAGACTTTTAAGTGAATTAATTTTGCCTGAACTTGAAAAAGGTGAATATGACCAGCTACAGGAACGTAGTTTCAAATTTGCAAAAGAGATTCAGGGACGGATAACTGTAATTGCTGAAGATGGTAAGGTATTGGCGGATTCAGAAGAGAATCCAGAGAGGATGGAGAATCACGGGAGGCGCCCTGAAGTTCTTATGGCACGGGAGAAAGGAATAGGCTGGGCTACCCGTTATAGTACAACTTTGAATATGGAAATGAAATATCTGGCCCAGCGAGTTGAGCCCTATGGATATGTACGTCTGGCTATTCCTGTCACGGAGGTCAGGAATACTCTTTTAAAAATATTTGGCCGTATTTTGGTTGGCTTTGTTCTGGCCTTTTCTATCTTTTTTATCCTGGTCTTAAGAGTAAGTGAGAGTATTACTGAACCAATTAAAAAGATTACTGATACAGCTCAAAAAATTGCTCATGGCAAATTAGGTGAGCGAATCCATATTTATACCAGAGATGAGATTGGTACTTTAAGCCGGATGTTTAATATGATGGCTTTTCAACTGGAAGAGACTATCAAAAAAATTACCAATGAAAAAGAACGATTGGCGACTATTCTGAAAAATATGGCTGATGGTCTGATTGCTCTGGATGCTGAGAAAAAAGTGATCCTTTTAAATCCAGCAGCTGCAGATATTTTTGGGATTAAAGAAGAGGAAGCAAGGGGCAAATTGTTAATTGAAATAATTAGAAATCAGCAGTTGACTGAGGCTGTACAGAAAGCTTATGAAATCTTAGAACCGGTAAACACCGAAATTAGTCTTTATTACCCAAAAGAGGTGATTCTCAGGGCACATCTGGCTCCGATTATTCGTAATTATGATCAGATTCGGGGAATGGTACTGATTTTTACTGATATTACTGAATTGAGGAGATTGGAGCGACTTAGGAGTGAATTTGTCAGTAATGTTTCCCATGAGTTGAAAACTCCCCTCACTTCTATACGTGGATATGTAGAAACTTTGCTGGAAATGGAGCTTGATGATCCTTCAGTGATCAAGTGTTTCTTAGGCGTAATCAACAGAGAGAGTCAACGTTTATCAAGGTTAATTGATGATCTTCTCGATCTATCCCGGCTGGAAGGTAAACGTCATCAAAAGTTAACTCCTACCCGGCTTGAAAAAGTAGTAGAAAATGTAATCTCAATTCTGGCGCCGGAAGCTGAGAAAAAAGGAATTGATTTACTGGTTGATATCCCGGAAAATTTACCCCGGGTTATGGGGATTGAAGAACAATTAAATCAGGTTTTAATCAATCTTGTAGATAATGGGATCAAATATACTCCTGCCAATGGAAAGGTCAGTATAAGTGCAGAGCCAGAAGGTGATTGGGTAATTTTAAAGGTAGCTGATACTGGTATTGGAATACCAGAAGAAGACATAGATCGAATTTTTGAACGATTCTATCGTGTGGACAAGGCAAGATCCCGTCAAATGGGTGGAACCGGTCTTGGGCTCAGTATTGTCAAGCATATTGTCAAAGGTCATGGTGGAGAGATTGAGGTGGAAAGTGAAGTAGGTAAGGGGACAATTTTTAAGGTCAAGTTAAAACGTGAGAAGAGATAGGCCAACTAGTATGGTTGGTCTATTTTTTATATAAAAGCCATCTTGACATATTTACTCTATATAGTAGAATGTATATGAGGTAAAAGTAAAGTTCGCAATTTCAATAATTATTAGTTTCTGGCAGGAGGTATAATCAATGCGTTTAAGTTTACCCAGAACTTATGTTAAAAAAATCTGGAGAGCAATAGTTGAATTTGATTTAATTCAAGCTAATGATAGGATTATGATTGGTTTTTCCGGAGGCAAGGATAGTTCATTTCTTGCATATGCCCTCTCAGTATTAAAAAAGTCAGCACCTATTCCTTTTGAAGTAGAAGCTGTACATATTGATCTTGGTTTTAATCCGGATTTTGATTTTGGTCGGTTTTATAAGTTTTTTGAGCAAATTGAGATACCTTTTCATGTAGAGCATACCCGGATTCAAGAGATAGTTTTTTCTAAAGGAGAAAAGAGTGCATGTGCCCGCTGTGCGTATTTCCGCCGTGGAGCAGTTAATTCATATGCTAAAGAGAGAGGCTGTAATAAAGTAGCTTATGCTCATCATTATGATGATGCGGTGGAAACTTTTCTTTTAAGTATTTTATATTCTGGTCAGGTAAGTACATTTTTACCTCGTACGTATCTGACTGAAAGTAAGTTGACTGTAATCCGTCCACTTGTTTATTTGAGAGAAAAAGAGATAAGAGAAGCTAAAAAGTTTACTGGTTATGAACCAATTATAAGCCCCTGCCCTATGGATGGGTGTACAAAACGGGCTGAAGTAAAAAATTTAATTCGCCAATTAACACGAAAAAATAAAATGGTCTTTTATAATGTGGCTGCAGCTATGTGTGAAAATAGTATAGGTGATATGTGGCCTAAGCGTCTTACAGGTGAGGAGTTTGCGGCTAAAATGAAAGAATTCTGGTCTTTAAAATATAGTGATTTAGAAGATTAAAGAATTAAAGAGAGCTGATCTGCATAAACATTTGCAGATCAGCTTTTTTTATCCAATGGTTAATTGACTTTTAAGAGAAAATATTTTACAATAAATATATTACGTACAAAATAAATTTTCAAAATATTTAAAATATTAATATGTTATGTGTGGGGAGGGATATGGTGTGTTAATTTTTTTTGGAATTGTCGGAGGTCTGGCAATTTTTCTCTATGGGATGCAGATTGCCAGTGAAAGTCTTCAGTTGGTTGCAGGCTCTCGTTTTAAAAAAGTACTTAAATTTTTGACTAAAAATCAATTTATGGGAGTTGCATTTGGTTGTATTGTTACCTTTTTGCTCCAGAGTAGTAGTGCAACTACTGTCCTTCTGGTCAGTTTTGTTAGTGCTTCATTGATGAATCTGACCCAGACTCTGGGAGTAATATTGGGTGCTAATATTGGAACTACTTTGACGGTTCAATTAATCTCTTTAAAGTTTTCTGATTATGCCCTTCTATTGATAGCTTTAGGATTTTTACTGCGTTTTATGAAGAAAAATCCCCATTTTAAAGAAATAGGTGGAGTTATTCTTGGGTTTGGCTTTATATTTTATGGAATGAAAATCATGTCTGATTCTATGGTACCTTTAAGAACTGTTCCAACTTTTACCCATATGCTTACCTCTTTAGGACAGCGTCCGGTTTTAGGGACAATTTTAGCTACTTTGTTTACTGCTATTATTCAAAGTAGTGCAGCAACTTTGGGTTTGGCTATATCTCTTTCAACGCAGGGACTTCTACCGCTTAAAGCGGCCATACCAATTATTTTTGGTTCCAATATTGGAACATGTGCTACTGCTTTGCTTTCTAGTATTGGTGTAAGTCAGGAAGCTAAAAAAGTGGCTATAGCCCATACCCTTTTTAAGATTATGGGAGTAATAATTTTTTTCCCATTTATTGGTCAACTTACTGCATTAATGCAGTATATGGGCGGAGATATGGGGAGGCAGATTGCTAATATTCATACTATCTTTAATGTGGGTCTGGCGGTGATTTTTATACCCTTTACTTCCCAGATGGCCAAATTGGTTCATTGGCTTGTGCCTGAAAAAAAGGAAGAAGGTATTGGAGTTCCCCGATATATTACACCTAAGGCCCTTGATACTCCGATGATTGCCATTGAACAGGCTAATCAGGAAGTAATCCGGATTGGAAGGCTAATTCAGAAAATGACGAAAGAGGTATTAGATGCTGTTTTGAGTAAGAACAGGATAAAATTAGCTGAACTTCAGGGATTAGAAGCAGCTATTGATCGTCTTGCTCAGGCCCTTACCAATTATTTGAGTGATCTCAGTCAGAAAACTATTGATGAACATACAGCTCAGAAGGTTATTAATCTGCTCTTTATTAATAATGATTTAGAACATATCGGTGACCTTTATGAAAAAATGCTTACGAAAGGATATAAGATTCTTAAAGATGATTTAAACTTTTCTAATGAAGGGTTAGAAGAACTTCGAGAGATGCATAAGACCGTTATAGAGATGATTGATTTAACAATTGATGCTTTAGAATACGGAGATTGGGAGAAAGCCCGGACTGTAACATTAGAACAACCCTATATTATTATGGATGAATGGAGATACCGGAAAACCCATATTCTTCGTTTGCAACAGGGAATCCAGGATTCCAGGGCTACTAGCAACATTCATCTGGATTTGATAAATATTATGCAGAAAGTCTGTGAGCATTCTCGAAATATCTGTCAGGTATTACTATATGAAGCTGGTCAGTTGTATGATCTATTTAACATTTTTGAAGATGCAGAAACAGTAGAGAGCAAGGACGCATGATGAGTCGTATTGGAATCAATGTTTAATAACTTTAGGTTCTTTTTGGACTATCTTTTAGGTAGTCTGAGCTTGTTGACAAATCTTTCTCTTTTAGAAATTTGCCCGTGCACTGCCAGAAAAACTAAATATAATTTCTTAAGCGTATAAGTCAAGGCTTAAAGCCAGGAGGTTGGAAGCCTTGACTTTTAAGGACGCGCAGCCAGGATGGCGGAGCATCTGGTAGCAGAAGAAATTATATTTAGTTTTTCTATTCCTCCTGTGGAAGCAAGTTATGTGCACCTCCCCTTTTTCAACAGCCTGGGACTACCTTTTAGGTAGTCTTTTTTAGTGTTTAGAAAAATATGCTTTTTGTAGATTGTAGATAACATTTGATATAGATAATTTATAAAAAGTTAATTTTAAGTAATATAAAAATTTTTTTGCTAAACTATCTTAGTAAGATTGAAAAGAATGGCCTCATCACAGGATGTAATGAGCTAATCAAGAACCAGGAGGACCTGTTGATTAGTGTGCCTTATTTCGTCTGAGATCGAACTTTAAATGATTTGAAAAATTTTACTATAAAGCAAAAAAATTAGCTTTGTACAGTGCCCGAAGGGCATTTCGTTCTTTATAAAAGGAAAAAGTGAATTTATAAAGAAAAAGTATAAGTATGAGCAATTGAGGAGGAGATGCAGATGAAATACCGTCTAATCGTTTCAGATATTGATGGAACTTTAACTGAAGTCTGGGATCAGGTAAATGATCGAAATCGTCAGGTTTTAAAGCGGTTGGTTAAAAAAGGGGTCGCTTTTATGATTGCTACCGGTCGAAGTTTTAAAACTGCAGAAAGTATTTTAAAGTCTCTTGATATTCCCTGCTATGCCTGTTTGATGAATGGGGCTGTATTACTTTCCTATCCTGAACGGAAGTTGATTTATACTAATTATATTTCTGTGGATGAGAAGAATCTGATTATGGAAAAAATCCAAAAATTCGGTGGACATGCCGTAATTTATAATGGTTATGAAAGAGGAGATAAAATTTACTATAATGAAAATTATCGGCTAAATCCCGTTCTTGATAAAATTATAAATTCGAGTATTAATAGACGGATTCAGGTCGGGAATATGATTAAAGATATTAATCACCCGGTACCTGTAATTAGTTGTGTAGGGGAAGAGGAAGAGATTGATACTATTCAGAATTTGTTAGAACCATATCAGGACAAATTTAATATTTTAAAACTTAAAGAAAATTATTATGAGGATTTTTTTTGGTTGATGATTACCCGAAAAGGAGTAGATAAAGTTCATGGGATTAAGTATGTTGCTAAACAATTAAGGATTCGACGCGAGGAGATTATTGCTATCGGAGATGATTTAAACGATCTTGAGATGATCAAATATGCAGGGTTAGGTATAGCCATGGAAAATGGAGTTGATGAACTTAAAGCTGTGGCAGATATGATTGCACCTCCTTGTACCGAGGATGGAATGGCCCTTATTTTGGAAGAGATTTATTCGATTTAATGATTAAACTGCAAAAAGCTAATTTTGAGCGCTATTGAAATTTTTCATTTAACCATCTTATTTTGACTGAAATCGAACTTTAGATGGTTCGAAAAATTTCTTTATGAAGCGAAAAATTAGCTTTTTGCGGTGTGGGAATTTTAAAAAAATTTTATCATTGAAAAGAAGGAATCTATTAATTTATGTCTAAATATATAAATATAAGTATATCAAAAACCCAAAACGTTTTGGAATATTAAATATTAAAATTTTTATAAGTTTTATATAAAGAGGTTGGGCGAATGGCAACTACAATTCGTGATGTAGCGAAAAAATCTGGATATTCTATAACCACAGTGTCACGTGCTTTAAATGGGTATGATGATGTGAGTGAAGAAACGCGAGAAAAAATTTTACAGGTGGCAAAAGAATTAAATTATTATCCAAACCGTATCGCTCAAAATCTTGTTACAAAGCGTTTTAATACTCTGGGGATGTTTATACTTGAACGGATGACTTTTCAGCAACCTTTTATTTTTGAAGTTGTCAGCGGAGTAGTAGATGAAGCAACAAAAGAGGATTTTGACCTTTTACTTTTTGGTACACAATCTTTACGGAGTGGTATGAAACCTCACCAGATGTGCACACAGCGGGGAGTAGGAGGTGCAATAATTATGGGCCTCCGACTGCATGACCCTATTATTCAGGTGATGGAAGAGAGTGGATTCCCCACTGTACTTATAGACATACCTATTAAAGGGAAAAGAGCTACCTTTGTTGCTTCAGATAATCAGTTGGGTTCTTTACAGGCTATTAATCATCTGGTTAATTTAGGCCACCGACATATTGGATTTATTAATGGACATTTGGAAGCATGGGTTAGTTTAGAAAGATTAAAGGGGTATAAAAAAGGGATTGAAGAGCATTCTTTACCCTGGAAAAGTGAGTATATTTTTCAGGGTGACTTTAGTAAAGAATCCGGTAAAAAGGGAGCCAGGATACTTATGACACAAAATCCTGAACTGACCGCTATCTTTGTTGCCAGTGATTTGATGGCTACAGGAGTGATAGAAGAATTAACTCTTATGGGATATAAGATTCCTGATGATATTTCGGTGATAGGATTTGATGATCTGGATTTTGCTTCTCATATCAAACCTACTCTATCCACAATACGCCAGGATAAATACCAACTTGGTATAGAGGCTGCCAGGAAAATAATTGCGATGATTAAAAACGAAAATTATCTACCAGAACAACATTTTCTTAAAACTACTTTAATTAGTCGGGAGTCTACAGGTCCAGTTAGAATAGAATAATAAAAAATTAAAAGAAAGGAGAGTGGTTATAAAATATTTTTTTATTTTTTTCCAAAACGTTTTGGATAAAAATTATTAATAAAAGAGGAGGAGGAAATTAAAAATGAAGCAAGTTTTTAGATTTATTTTAGCTCTAGTTCTTATAGTTGTAATGGGATCTGTGGCTTTTGCTGAAACAAAGGTTAGGGTGGCTGGTTATGGTGGTAGTGACCTGGCTATTGTTGAAGAGTTAATTGCGAAATTTGTTAATCCAGCTTTAAAAGATGAGGGGATTACCGTTGTTTATGAACCTATAGCAGATGATTATCAAAGGTATATTGTTAATGCCCTTTCTGCAGGTACTGGCCCGGATCTCTTTTATATAGATGCCTTCTGGGCAGAATCATTGATCAGATCTGGTGCTGTTGAACCACTTGATGAGTATCTTGCTAAATCTAAAGTTTTGCATAAGGAAGATATAATTCCATCTCTTCTGGATGCATTTACAGTTGACGGTAAGGTTTACGGTATCCCAAAAGATTTTAATACTTTAGCTCTGTTCTATAATAAGGATCTCTTTGATTTAGCTGGAGTTCCTTATCCGGATGAAAATGATACCTGGGATACTCTGGAAGAAAAATTGAGAAAAGTGGCTGAGTTAGATGACGAAATTTATGGTCTTGCATTACAGCCAGAATTTGCCCGTATGGGTGCGTTGGCCTTTGCTGCAGGTTTTGAACCATTTGATAAGAATGGTAAAACAAACTTATTTGATCCAGGGTTTAGAGAAGCTTTTGAATGGTATGTAGGTCTTGCAAAAAAAGGTATTGGTGTTATGCCTGCTGACTTAGGTCAGGGATGGGGCGGCGGTGCTTTTGCTACTGAGCGGGTTGCTGCCTGCCTTGAAGGTGCCTGGATTATTGGGTTTTTGAGAGATAATGCGCCCAATTTGAATTATGGTGTAACTTTACTTCCAAAGCATCCTAAAACAGGTAAAAGAGGTAACTTTATTTACACTGTGGCCTGGGGTATAAACAGAGATTCTAATAAGAAAGAAGCTGCTTTTAAAGTACTGGAAATTTTGACAAGTGAAGAAGTTCAACAATGGGTATTAGAACGGGGTCTAGCAATCCCAAGCCGTGTTGCTTTAGCTGACAATCCATATTTCAAGAAAAACGATAGAGAAGCTTATGCCAACTATATTGTCTTTAAAGGTGCTTCTGATGGAAATGTAAAACCATTTAACTTCCGTCAATATGGAGGAGAATGGATGGCTCCTATTAATGAAGTTCTTCGTTCTGTAATGAGCGGTGAATATACTGTAGAACAGGGATTAAAAGAAGCGCAAAAACGAATCGAACAGGTAATGAGAAGATAAGTTAGGGTGATTATTAACATTTGGCCGGAATTAATTCCGGCCAAATGTTAATTTGTTTGATTTTAGGAGGTGTGAATGTGAAAAAAAGACTATCAACTTTAAATGAAAAGGTTGCACCTTACATTCTCTTAGCTCCATTTCTGTTTGTATTGATAGTTTTTTTTGGTTATGCTTTTGTCAGAGTTTTATATTTTAGTTTTACTGACTATGACCTTTTTTCATCACCTAAATGGGTCTGGTTTAAAAATTATATAAATCTTTTTCAAGAAATTCAATTTGGGCGGGCATTAAAAAATTCAATAACTTTTGCAATTATTGTTACTACATGTCAAACTTTTATTGCATTGGTACTTGCAGTAGTATTAAATCAACAAATCAAAGGAATTAAGTTTTTCCGGGCGGCATATTATATGCCCAGTGTTACATCCAGTGTAGTTATTACTCTTATTTTTATGTGGATATTTCAGAAGAGGGGTTTAATGAATTATTTATTGACACAAGTTGTTAAGGCAAGTCGAATTTTACTTGTTTTTTTTCTACTTGCTGTTATTTTTCATATTCTGTTAGTAATGTATGAGAAAATTCGGAAAAGACCAGTTTCAATATTTGAACCAGCTTTTATTGTATTGTCTCTTCTTTTGAGTGGGATTATAACATTTATTTTAATCAAAGTTGGAATTATTTCAACTCTGGAAAATGTTAAACCTGTACGAATGATCTGGCTTAATACCCGAAAAACCTGGCCAGATATAGCAGGACCTTTAGCATTTCCTATTCCTCTGGGAGCGATTATGATTCTCAATATCTGGACGACTGCCCCGACTTTTATGTTACTTTATCTGGCGGGACTCCAGGATATTCCAAAAGAACTTTATGAGGCAGCAGCAGTAGATGGAGCAACAAAATGGCATACCTTCTGGTATATTACTGTTCCGCAGCTTAAGCATATCACATTTCTGGTTGTGACAATGGGACTAATTGGTACTTTGCAGATGTTTGACCAGGTTGCTGTTATAGGAGATCAAGCACCTTTAGATTCAACTATTACACTGGCTTATTATATCTATAAAAATGTTTTACCCAGTTCAGCAATACCTAAGGTTGGGCTGGCCAGTGCAGCGGCTATTTTCCTTGCCGGTTTGACTTTCATTATTGTACTGATTCAGAAAAAATTTGTAAACAAGTAGGATGGGGGGAATGTGATGGGGAGTAAAACTGCTTATAGTTCAAAGACGATGACTAATATTTATATGATAAGGCGGCGAAGATGGGCCAATGTAGGGGCAGTTTATCTTTTGCTTTTGATCTTTTCTATAGGATTTATGGGACCATTTTTATTTGCTGCCCTTTCCAGTCTTAAAGATGACCCTTTAGAATGGCCGCCCAGAATTACAGTTAATCAGCTAAAGCTTTCGAACTGGATTGCTGCTTATAAGTTGGGGAAAGCCGGAGGGGGTGGAGGCTTTTTTGGGGCTTTTGCTCCAGGTGCAGTTGTTCCTTTTGAGGTAACTTATAAGGTGGCACCAGGTAAAGAACCTGTTGTTCCTGAAGTAGTCATTCCGCGACGGATTCCGGGAAGTGCTGCGGCTGCATTGCTGTTAAAAGAATTTGCTGCTGATTATGCAGAAGTAAGTGAGATTAAAGAAGTTGAGCGAGAGGTTTTAGAAGATGGATCAACTCTGGTCACTTATCGATTTGAAATTCGTCATACAGGAGATATTGTTATTGATAGATTACCTCTAGATATAACTGTTCCTTTCAAACAGATTTTTGTAAAGGGTACACTAGATCCAAATCGAATTGAGCGGTTAGGACGGGTGCAAAGTTGGGATAATATAACTTCAGGAGTAATTCCTTATATTTTCCATAATTATCATAGGGTATTTAGTGAGAATTATAGCCGGAGTACAGGAAAAAATCTTTTTATGTCCTGGATCTTTAACTCATTTTATTTAGCCTTTGTCCGGGTAATAACAACATTATTATTTGCTTCAATGGCAGGATATGCTCTGGCCCGTCTTAAATTTGCTGGTAAAAATACAATTTTTGTCTTTATGCTTTTTTCTATGATGATTCCTGGTCAGGTAACCTTTATTTCCAATTATCTGGTCTTGAGGGATGGAATATTTGGAATCTCAAAACTTTTTGGTATGGATAGTTTATTAAATACTTATACAGGTTTGATTATTTCAGGGTTGGTAGGAGCCAGTGCAGTTTTTATTATGAAACAGTTCTTTGAAGGACTACCAGTTAGCTTAGAAGAATCAGCAAGAATTGATGGTGCAAATACCTATCAAATTTTCTTTAAAATAATGCTGCCCCTGGCAAAACCGGCTTTAGGAGCATTAACTATTTTGACATTTCAAGGAGTATGGAATGAATTTTTCTGGCCATTAGTAGTACTAACTTCACCTCAAGATAAGTTTACCTTGACTTTAGGACTTTTAAATTTCCGACAGACATATGCAGTGGCCTTTGATTGGGGACCAATGCTTGCTGGAGCAATTATTTCTGCTCTGCCAATAATTATTCTCTTTATAGTATTCCAGAAGTATTTTATAGAGGGAATCAGCTTTACTGGAATCAAGGGATAAAGTATTATTTGGAGGAGGTTTTATCATGGCGATTAAGTATAATCACGGAAAAGATGAATATCATAACTGGTTAGTTACTGAAACAAATTTTGATCCTGAATATTTAAGAAAAATTGAAACTATATTTACTTTAGGAAATGGTTATATGGGTGTAAGGGCTGCTACAGAAGAACATTATATTGGTGAAAGTAGGGGTTGTTATATTGCTGGTTTATTTGATGAGTTTCCTGGTGAGGTTACAGAGCTAGCCAATATTCCTGACTGGTTAAATGTTGAAATAATATTGGCTGGGGAGAGGTTTGACTTAACTCAAGGTAAAGTTTTAGCATATCAGCGAATACTCAACTTAAAAGATGGTCAATTAATCAGGGATGTGGAATGGCAGAGCCCTAAAGGAAAGAGAAGTAGATTAATATTTAAAAGGTTTGTTTCATTGGATAATATACATGTGGCAGGTATGCAGATTAAGATAATCCCGCTAAATTATTCAGGCAAAGTCGAGATACAGTCGGGTTTAAATGGACAGGTGACCAATAGTGGTGTACAGCATTTTATTGAAGGAGATAAAAGAGTTTTTTCAGAAGGAAATATGTACATCACATGTCAGACTCAGGAGTCTAATATCATCATGGCTTTGGCTGTGCACCATAGGTTTTTTCTAGAAAATAAAGAGCTTGAACTTGAAAAGAGATTTAAAACTGACCGACGTCAGTTATTTTTAACCAGTGAATATAGTGTTGAAGAAGAAAATGAATTTGTGGTGGAGAAATTTGTTGCTATCTATACCGGTAGAGATTCTGAATTTTTGAATTTACAGGGGGATCAGCTAAAAAAAGAGGTTGTTGATAGAGCCCTTAAGGATGTTACAAATGCTGCACAGTTAGGGTATGATGAGCTTTTTAATCGTCACAGAAATTGTTGGCATAAATTGTGGAATCAGATGGATATTAAAATTGATGGGCCAGATTTTGATCAATTGGCAATAAGGTTTGCTCAGTTCCATTTGTATCAGATGACACCTGTTCATGATAGCAGGCTCAGTGTTGCTGCTAAGGGTTTATCAGGTGAAGGATATAAAGGGCATGTTTTCTGGGATACAGAAATATTTATTCTACCATTTTTTATCTATACATTCCCTCAAATTGCTAGAAATCTGCTTTTTTATCGTTATCATACTCTGAATGGAGCGCGGAAGAAAGCCTGTGAGTCCGGATATAAGGGAGCTATGTATGCCTGGGAAAGTGCTATTACCGGTGAAGAGACCACACCTAAGTGGGGTGGGCTGGATCTTAAAACCGGTGAACAAATTCGTATCTGGTGTGGAGAGATAGAACAGCATATTACCTGTGATGTTGCTTATGCTATCTGGCATTATTTGCAGGTTACAAATGACTATGACTTTATGTTCAATTACGGAGCCGAAATATTCATGGAAACTGCCCGTTTCTGGGCCAGCCGGGTCGAATATAATGAAGAACGTGATCAGTATGAAATCAATGATGTGATTGGCCCTGATGAATATAGTGAACATGTAAATAATAATGCTTATACCAATTATATGGTTAAATGGCACTTAAATAAAGCAATTGAGATCGCCAATTGGTTAAAGAAGGATAAACCAGAGGTATGGAGAGAGATATCTAAAAAAATAAATATTTCTGATGATGAATTAAAAGATTGGCAGATGAAAGCTGAGAAGATTTACGTAAGCCATGATGAAGAAAGCGGATTGATTGAGCAATTTGATGGATTTATGGAGAAAAAAGAGATAGATATAACTCCTTTTAAAGGTAAGGTAGGAGCTATTGCACAACACCTAAGCTGGGAAGAAATTAAAGAATCTCAGGTTTTGAAACAGGCGGATGTAGTAATGTTATTATATCTGTTAGGGAATCAATTTACTCAAAAAGAGAAAAAAGTTAATTACGAGTTTTATGAACCCAAAACTCTGCACGATTCTTCATTAAGCCCCAGTATCCATGCAATTTTGGCAGCAGATATAGGTGACATTAAACAGGCATATAAGTATTTTGAAAGAGCCAGTCGGATTGATTTAGGAGAAAATCCTAAAAGTAGTGATGCCGGTTTACATGCTGCTTCTTTAGGTGGTATCTGGCAGGCTGTTGTAAACGGTTTTGGCGGAGTAAGAGTAATTGATGGGGAGTTAAATATAAATCCGCGGCTTCCAGAAAAATGGGAAATGATAAAATTCCCTCTCACCTGGGCTGGGAAGAAATATGAGGTTGAAGTAAGTAAACGGCATATAAAAATTAAGAGTTTAGATCCAGGTAGTAACTCTTTAAAATTAAAAATTAATGGTCAGCAGTATTTATTAGGAGCTAATAGTGAACTTGGGATTAATTTTTAGACTTTATAAGAGTAAAGATATTATGATTAAACTGCACAAAGCTAATTTTAAGCGGTATTGAAGTTTTTTGCTAAACCATGTAGTTGCCTTATATCATTGGATGGTTCGAAAAATTTTTTTGAAGTGAAAAATTAGCTTTGTGCAGTAAAATCATCAATGTGTTTAAGTTGAACAAATAAAATCATCTTTTGATGGTGTCCAATAAGTTCTTTTAATGCTTTTTCCAAAAGAGATATTTTATTTCGTAATTTACCTTTTGCTAATTGTGCAATAATTTTTGGATCAGGCTTATCACTATTGGTAAGTTGTTTAAGCATTTTACGTCCGGATTTGTTCAAAATATCATTAGCGGCAGAAGAATGTTTGATATTAGCACCTTCTAAAATTTTTTGTAGACAGTTAACCTTTCTAGAACGTTCATCAATTAAACTGCGACGATAGCGTCGATTAATCGCTTATTTTGCCTTAAATGGACTGTAAATCTTTTGATACTACTATCAAATATAAAAATGTTATGGCTCTCCGTCAAATGTTGTGAAAGATAAGTTGGCTCCGTTGAATTGATTGGTGAATTGGTTTTGGAATAAACATTTAAATTTAATAACTTAACATTACATTAAATACTCTTCTCCTTAGATTCATAACATTTGGAACACCACATCCAATCCTTTTGATCAATTTAATCTTGTTATTGATACCCTCAGCAAAGCCATTGGTTATCTTATTCTTAAAATAATTTAGTATTTTTTCTTTCTATCTTTGTATTATCTTTTTTACTTGGTGAAAAGGTATCAGCTTGCTTTTTATTATTTCTTTATACCACCTTTTTAGAGCTCTGGTGGCTTCTTTTACATCATCTAGCTGCAATAAGTCTTTGAATTCCTCTTTTAGTTCCCAGGCTTTTTCTAAAGCTGGGCTGAGTTCAAATAATTCGATGAGCTTTTCATGTTCTTCATCTGTCAGTTCTTCAGCTCGTTTTTGGAGTAATAAACGACTTTGAAAAAACTTTCTTCTCTGATGATTATTTAGTGTTTGTTGAACTTGTTTTCTAACTTCGTCAAGGGCTTTGTTCATTAAAGTTACAAGGTGAAATTTATCTATAACAATTTTTTCATGAGTAAATGCTGCATCTGCTACTGCTTTGAACGGACACCATATATCCATAGAGATCGATTGAATCTGTCGTCTTTGCTCATCTTCCTAACAATTAAAGTAGTTAATTAAATCATCCTTTTTGTGAGTAGGTAAAATGTCAATTAACTCCCGATTAATTGGATCTGTAATGCTAACTCCATATTTATGGCGTTTTAAAACTGCAAATTCATCGATATTGATGGCTTTTAATTGACTAAGTTTTGAAACTTGTTGTTTAATGAGAGGGTCAACTACTTTTTTAACTGCATTATTAACAGCTGTATAACTTAACCCGTTTTCTCTAGCAACTTTAGAATAATCCTTGCTGACAGTTTCTTTAGCAAGATATTTATCAAAGCGTTTGGTTTTACGGGCATATTTATCAATACTTTCATATTTTTCAGGGATACCCCTTTTATGACAATAAGGACAACGATATCTTTTTTTAGAGGTCTAATGATTACTAGTTTACCTCTTATGGGGATGTCTCTAATATTTTGCCATTTTGTATCATAGATTTTATTAGTGATATTACCACACTGAGGACACACAATGTGATTTTTCTTTGCTTCAGCAATAAAAATATATCTGTCCTCCGTTGAAATAATTTCAGTTGCAATAATGTCTGGCAAATCAAGAAATTTTATAATATTATTATCTTGCATTTGCTGGGCTCCTTTCTTTGGTTTTTAGTTCGCAACTAATTAATTCAACGGAGCCAGCAAATGCCTTTTTATTTTTATAATTTTTTCTTCATAACATTAATTATAGAGCCGAAAATTTTTATTTTTGAATAATAACCTCATATATTCTTTCATTAATTTTCCTCCCTCTTTAAATTACGTTCCGTCAAATTTTCTCTCTTTTCCAAGGGACAAAAGCTTGGTTTTTCCTTGTAGGGTCGGGATTTTCCTAAAAAAGAAGGAATCCCTCCCCCTGGAGTAGTAGGTAGTAGTTGACCAAAACACAACTCACTACACCCAGAATGGAGGGATTCGTAAGTTATGATTCGTCAACCACTACTCAATATTCCTCTTAAATTCTTTATTAAATTTTCTCTTTCACCTCTTTTTAGTTCTCTCACAATATTTCCGTGTTGATTTTAAACCATCTAATCAGATCGATGACAACTACTCTAAACTAAACAACCTCGATGATCCTTTACCTCTTTTAAAACCTGTTTACAAAGATTATCAAACATTACTCGTTGAAGCTGAAAAAAATGGACAACCAATCAAACCTATGCGCAGAATTGAATCTTTAAATGTTGATGTCGATGAATGCCCACACTGTGGAGCCCCTGAAGATTATCTCAGACTCTTTGGACGTGATCCAGATGGATATCAACTTCAGTGTAAAGTTTGTAAATATCAATGGGCTCCAAAAAAGCCTCATCAACCTAAAACACATCCTACATACTATTGCCCATTTTGTGGTTATGCTCGGGCTAACCCCTTAATATTGGAGATTATGCTCTAAAAGATTCCATTTTCACAGAATTATTTTTAAATGCTTCATAAAACTTTGTCGGAGGCATATTTCGGATACTTCCATGCCTTCTTCTCTCATTATAATACTTCATATAATTACTTACTATGTAATATACTTCCACAAAACTTTTAAACTTATTATGACTGTAATATTCTTCTTCCAATATTGAAAGAAATGCCTCTATATGTGCATTCATATTCGGGGTTTTTACAGGAATTCTTTCATGTTCTATACCTAATTCCTTACATAAGCTATTAAATTCATTCGAAATAAACTGAGGACCATTATCTGTTCTTACTTTTGGCATGTCCATTTCTTTTACTATACACCTTTTTCTTAATGCATTTTTTAAAACTCTACAAACGTCTTTTGCTTTACAAGATAATTCTAAATGATAATCTATTATTGAACGGTCGAAAACGTCTATTAGTGATAGTTGAAAGAAAAATTGATCAGTTCTATAAATATATCCATATTTTATATCCATTTCCCATAGTTGATTTGGTGAATGTATCTTTTTTCTTTTTGCTAACCGACGAGGATACCTTTGTTTAATTTTCCTCTGTGGCCTTAAGATATTCAATTCTTTGCATAGCCTATAAATCTTTTTATTAATTTGAAGATCATAGTCTTCCTGAAGGCATACCGTCAGTTTATGATATCCATAAGGAAACCCATCTCCAGCAACCAACTCACATACCCATTCCTTAATTTGCTCATCAGAGATTTTTATACCTTTACTGGTAAAGGTATAACCTGTGCTATGTTCTCATCATATGTAGATGAAGATAAGCTGACAAAGCCTAAAACCAAGCTGATTTTATATCCATATTCTATCCATTTTTTTGCTATGGCGACTTTGTCGCTATTGAGGGTTTACTTTATTTCTAAGAATTGCTAGCTCTAATTCTCTTTTCAGCAAGAAGTCTTTTAAGCATATCATTCTCAGTATTTACTTTTTCTAATCTTTTTAAAACTTCCAGATACTGTTTTTTCTTTGTTTTTAGAAAAGATTCTGCATAACCTTTTTGACGACTGGATTTAATCCAACTATATATAGTTTGCTTAGAAATTTCATGGCGACGTGTAACCAATTCAATATTACTAATCAATTGACATTCTTCTATTGTTTGTTGTTTGAATTCATCAGAATATTTTTTACGTTTCATGAATAATACCTCCTCTATCATTATTATATCAATTATATCATTTTCATACTTTATCTCCAAACCTATTAGGGGGCTATATAGAAAAATTTGCCTGGTAATGAACAACCAACTATAATGTGGTTCGAAGGAGAACTTTTTTTAGAATTATACAGAAAAGAAGCTTTATCAAATGTTGTTCTGAACTAAATGGTAAAATATAAAGCAGGTATTATGGCAAATGGTTTATATTGGTCTTTTTGAATTTAATAATAGATACCGAAAAAAATTTTCTGATAATTAAAAAATTTTAAGCAAATATGGAGAAATTATTATTTATACGTAGAATATATATATTAACAAATAGAGGAAAGGAGGGGAAGAATGAATACACCTGCTTATAAGGGGAAAAAAATAGCTGGTTGTGTTGGCTGTGCAGTAGTAGGTTTAAATCCAGGTTTGGTTTCCTTTCCATGTATACCATGGTATGTAGCTGCTGCTGTATGATTTAATCTTAAGGGGCTATTATCTAATAGCCCCTTAAAAAAAAATTTGGAGGTTAATATTATGTATCCATTGTTTGTAGAACCTTATGTTTTGGTCAAACAGTATGGAGATTCTATCATATATAAATGGAATCAAACTTCAATGGAGTATAATTTAGTAAATAGAACAGGTGCAGAGATTTTAGAGTTATGTGATGAGAAAAAGACTATAGAAAAGATTAGTGAAGAGATGGCAATTCGGTATTCTGAAGATTATAATAGAGCAAAAGTATTGACAAGTAATTTTATCTACGAGAGTATTAAAGAGGGATACATAGTAATGAATGATAAACTAGTAGTTAACTTAAAGCAACGAGGGAAAATTTATGGAGATTTTGATCGTGTAACTCCAATGGCTATAACTATCGAATTAACAAGACAATGTCCATTAATTTGTAGACATTGTTATAATTCAGCTGGTTATAGTATGAAAGATGAGATGAATTTTGAAGAAGTTTTAATTGTTTTAAAGAAACTTCAAGAAATGGGAGCCAATAAGCTTTTTATAACTGGTGGAGAACCAACTATTCGGCAAGATTTTATTAATATATTAGATGAAATTTCTAAAAGATTTTTTGTAGCAACAGTAGCTACCAGTGGGTATATGTTTACGCCTGAATTTGTAGAAAAAATAAAAAACTACAAAAATATTGCATGGCAGATTAGTATTGATGGAATGGAAAAAACTCACAATATAATCCGTGGTCGAAGTGATTCTTTTGAGCGTGCGAATTTTGCGATAAAATCTTTAAAGAAATATAAGTTACCTGTTGTAATTTCTTTCACATTAAATCCATTGAATAGAAATGAAATGGAATCTGTAATTCAATATGGTAAAAAGATGGGTGTTGTTCAAGTTCTTATAGGTCGTACAATGAAAATGGGAAGGGCTATTAATGAAAATTGGTCATATAATTTTAATGAATTTAAAGAAATAGAGGAGGAAATAAATAGATTAAAAAGTATTTATGAAACAGAAAATTTTTTTATTGGGAAAAATGAAGAAGGAGTTCTCTTAGATAAGGTAAAAGAACAGCAGAATTGTGGTGCTGGATATATTAGTATAAATATATTGCCAAATGGAGATGTTACTCCTTGTACGGCTTTTAATTATTTATTAGGGAATCTGGTTACTGATGAAATTGATGATATTTTTGCTTCTAAAAAAGTATTAATGTTAAAAAATTTAAAATCTCCAACTAAAAATCTTTGTGGTTCTTGTGAGTTACTTGATACTTGTGACGGATGTCATGGCATGGCTTATCAGATAAAAAAAGAGGATTGTATCTGGAAGAAAAAATTTGAAGAATCAGTAAAATAGGTAATTAAAGCAGGTAATAAATTTTTTCATGTGTATCTGTCTTACATAAAACAATAATATTTGGAGGAATCAAGGTGAGAAGAAATATTTTGCAAGTTAATAATTTAACCAAAATTTATGATACCAAAAAAGTTCTTAAAGAAGTTTCTTTTGAAGTCAAATGTGGAGAAATTGTGGGCTTGATTGGACCAAATGGTGCTGGCAAGACTACAATTATACAGAGTATTTTAGGACTTATTGAACGAGATCAGGGTGACATTTATTACAATGGTCAGATATTAAAAAAACAACAGGAGATTGCTACACATATATCTTATATTCCTGAACAACCGGTCTACTATGAAGATCTAACTGTAGAAGAACATTTACAATTTATTGCTATGTTATTTAAAATTCCGCAAAATGAATATCAAAAACGTAAAGAGTTTATTGTTGACTATTTAAATTTAAAGGAGCATTTAAAAAAATTTCCTGATCAATTATCAAAGGGGACTAAACAGAAGTTTATGATCAGTTGTGGGTTTATTCGAGAATTTGATTTAATGGTGGCTGATGAACCTTTTTCTGGTCTGGATCCAGCAGCACTAAAAAATCTAAAAGACCTTTTTAGAGAATATAAAAGAAGGAATAAATCTATAATTGTCTCAACTCATCTTCTGGATTTAGCACAAACTTTTTGTGATAGATATATATTTTTAAATAAGGGAGAAATTATTGTTGTTGGAAGCCAAAAAGAAATCAGTGAAAAAATTAATTTTAAAAATAAAAATCTATCACTGGAAGAAATCTTTTTAAAGCTCATGAATAAATAAGGGAGTTGATTTTGTTGCAGATGTTTACATTACTATTAAAAAACAAAATTAGGTTTGTTTTGCGTCACCGAAAAAAAGTAGTACTGGGAATATTTGTTCTATTTCTGGTTCTTTCGATTGTTCCTGAAGCAATGAATTTAATAGAAGATATAGAAATTTCAACAAAATTTTTCCAGATATTATTTAATGTTTTTTTTCTAATTTTTGCTTTTAAAAAGATATTTATTGATAACCATCCACCAATTTATTTCTCAGTCCCCAGCACTCATTTCATAATGACTTCTCCAGTGAATATAAAAGTAATTGTGGGTATTAAATTATTATTATCTTATGTACCTATCATAATACTTTCATTTATTATTTTTTCTTTTTTTCGTTTTTATGAATTGACAAAAGTAAATAGTTATATTTTTTCATTAATTTTAATTTTTTTGACAAATATATCCTGGTTAAAATTTAATCTTGAAAAAAAGTCAATAAAGTTTATGTACCAGGCTCTACTATTTGTTTTGATCATAATATTTTTTCCAACAAAAGATGTTTATATTATGTTTTGGATGATTGCTTCATCAGTAAGTTTTCTATTATCAATTGTTATTGCTGATTATATACAATGGCCTAAATTTAGAGAATACTGTAAATTTATTTATTTAAGTAAAAAATATTGGCTTGAAAGTAATTGGGTTGGATTACAGACATTGATGTATGAGAAGAGAAAGAATTCTCAAAAAAGAACCTTTTTACATTCATTATATTTGATAGGTTGGCGGTCCATTATATTTAAAGATTTAATAATCTATTCTAGATTTTCATTTAGAGTCTGGTTAATGCTTTTAACCCAGGTTGTTTTTGCTATATATTTAATGAAATCTAGTGAAAAAAGTTTATTTGTGATTGGTTGTGGGATTATTTTATTAGGAATTACTGTCAATTTTGCAAATTTATTTAATAAGACTATTCAAAAACGAAAAGAAGGTTTTTTAATTCCTTTAACTCCTGAAGAATTGTTAATTGGTTCTCTTACTCTTCCGGTTATAATTTCTGTTTTGTTATTAACTATTATGGTGATAGTACTAAACCCCATCCAGATTATTATTAGAATTATACTGGTAAATATTACAATATCTATATTATTACCATTACTTGCTGTTGTTAGAAGTTATAGTAATATGGGGATTATGTCATTTAAATTCATATTTGGTTCATGTTTATTTATAGGATATTTTTTTGTAGCTGTTCATGCCTCACTCTTATACTTATGTTTATTTATTTTTCCAATATTCTTATATAATTATATATTGGTTAAAGGAGTGATAAAAAATTATGATTAAAGATAATTTTTCTATAGAGAAAATAGATGTTGTAGAGCTTGCTGAGTTACAAAAGAGAATAATACCCCTAACAGATTATATAGATTTTTATATTGAAGAAGTTGTTGAAATGAGTTGGTTTTTAGGATTGACAGAAAGGGTTGGGCCTCTTTTTTCAACTAATCGTGGTGCAGGTTTACGTATAATTCAAAAAAATAATCGGATGTATTTATGTAGGACTTTAGCTGAATATAAAGATATTTATGAACTATTTGAAATGGCTTTAAAAAAATTATCGACAAATATAGAATATGGAATTAAATATCAAACGACTAATAATTATTTCCAATATCAAAATCAATCTCTTCATCAAAAATTTAATTTACCTTATGAAGAAATAGATTTCGTTTTTAATGAGTTGGAGTATTTTGCACGGGAAAATTTGAATTTATATAACCTTTCATGTCATATTTCGGGTTGTTTAAAAAAGGTAATTATATTAGATCATGAAGGTAAATCTATTGAGTTGGCTGAAAACAAATTGAAAGTTAAGCTTAATATTATGTTTAATCTAAATGGAGAGATGATTACTAAGACGAAAAAATGTTTTTCTAAAGGTGATAACTTTAATTTGAAGGAATTAATTAAAAAAAACGGATTTGATTTAGTGAAAGAAGCAAAAAATTGTGTACGTTTAAAAACTGTAAAACCAGATAAAATGGATCTTGTTCTAGCTCCAGGGGCAGGGGGAATTCTCATTCATGAAGCATGTGGGCATGCCTTAGAGGCGGATGAAATTCTTGAAAAGAATAGTGTTTTCTCTTATAGGTTAGGAAAAAAAATAGCCCCTGATTATATTACAATTTGTGACAGAGGTCATATTGAAAGTGATTGGGTTTATGAACCTTACGATTCTGAGGGAACGAAATCAAACTCTGTATATCTTATTAAAGATGGTGTGATTAGTGGGGTTATGACTGATTTAAGGACAGCCAAGGAATTAAATTTTAAACCTACTGGAAACGGGCGTAGAGAGTCTTTTCAATTTCAACCAATATGTCGGATGAGAAATACATATTTAGAGCCAAGAGAATATTCGCCTGAAGAAATTATTAAAAGTACGAAGAAAGGTATTTATGCTACCGAATTTTCAGGTGGGGAAGTCAATACCCAGACAGGAGATTTTATTTTTGGAGTTAGTAGTGGATATTTAATTGAAAATGGGGAAATTACAGATGCTATTAAACCTTTTTTGTATGTTGGAAATACATTAGATGTATTATCTAGAATTGATATGGTGGGAAATGATTTAAAATTTGAAATTGGAGATTGTGGAAAAAGTGGACAGATGGTGGATGTATCTTATGGTCAACCTACGTTACGCATTTCTTCACAAAAAGTAGGTGGTCTACGATGAAAGAAAAAATATATAAATTAGAACAAACTATAAAAAAAGTATTAAAGCATGAGGATTGTGCAGAAATATATTTTTCACAGAAAGATAAGCATTGTTATGAGATAAATGATAATTTGAAGAAAAATTATTCTTTATTTTCAGATATGGGTATTTCAGCAAGAGTATTTAAAAAAGGAAAGGTCGGTTTTTCTTTCCGTCCTGGTATTAGTGAGGATGCAATTTTTGGAGCTCTTCAGGATGCTCAACAAAATTTAAAATTTGCTCCCGAAGAATCTTATATGCCTTTTCCTTGTATAAAACCCAAGGAAAATTTTGATTTTAATTTTGAGGATAAGATTGATGTATTTAATCTTTTGACAGAAGAACTGATTCAAAAAATGAATGAAGAACTTAAAAGAGTAGGTTTAAGTTTAAAAACAATATATTTTTATAGTGAAATTGAACAATTTTTACTTATAAATACTGCTCAAGTCCAAGGTGGAGGGAATGTAAATTTATATTCATTAGGATTCAACTTTAGAATAAAGAATAAGAGCATTGATGAATCTTTTTTTATAACACGTTTCTTTTCTGATTTTCGTGATTTTTTTAATGTAAAAGATGTTATACAGCAAGCAATTAAAATTGCAGAAGTTAAAAAAAGTAATCCATTACAGCAGAAAGTAATTGATTCCCCAATTTTATTAACACCTAATGCAGTTTCCGTCTTGATATATGTATTTTTATCTTTACTTACAAGTGAATCTATTTTTCATAAGAGGAGTTTTATTTCAGATTTAGATAAAAAAATATTTTTTGGTAACCAGTTAACGATTATTGAAAACGCAAGGAATAATAAAATTTGTAATGCAAATATTGATCGAGAGGGGTCAGTAAGAAAAGAGGTTAAGATAATTGAAAAGGGAAATTTATGTAATATTATATCTGATATAAAATACGGCTCTAAAATTGGAGTTCAAAGTACTTCCTCGGCATGGCGTCAAAATTATCAACAGATGCCAATAGTAAAAGCAACATCTGTTACTGTGGAGTCTGGAACTTCTTTGATGGAAGAGATTATCTGTAAAAATAGTGAAATCTTTATTATTGATGATTTAATAGGGATTGCTGCTGGATTGAACTCTACTACAGGTGATTTCCAAGTAACTTCTGAAGGGTATTTAATGAGTGATAATAAGATTAAAGGGAGGGCTAGAGTTTTTTTTCAAAATAATTTGATATCATTGTTTAATAATATTATTGAGATTACAAAGGAACAAGAGTATGGGATTGATGGCTCTATTTATGTTCCTGGTTTTGTAATTGGAAATACAAAGCTGAGTGTAATTTAAAAGTTTATGTGGCTATGCAGTTAACTCAGCATAGGTAATTGTAGAAGTAGAAGTGCATGCTACTAAAAGCCTGTCAAACAGCTAGTTCTGCATCCAGCGACGATTAAAACGATAACAGAATTCTTCTAAATAAGACTAAAGATGCTTTTTTCCTAATCCATAATAAGTACCTTCTATAAAAGCCTTAGCATTATCAATTACAGTATACAGCCATTTGAGAAAATGGGAATCCTCATGAGGATCATAGTGTTTAAACTCGTACTTAAACTTACCATCATTCCCAAGTTGTCTGTAGGAATGATAAGCATCACTGGATATCTTCGACTCAGCTTAAATGTTGCGGTAAGCAAAATCTCCTAAAGTTGAAGCTTTAATATCAGATACAATTTCCATTTTCAAATACTTAGGGTGGCCTTCTTCATCAAGAGATATAGCACATATAACTTTAGATTTTTCTGTTCTACGACCACGTTTACCGCCCCAGATGGGATTCCCAAAAAAAGTATCACAGGTTGTTGACAAACACTAGTTTTTCCATTGCAATTTATCTGGATTATTAAAATTAGATAGGCTAAACCTCTAAATTAAGCAACTTTTCTAAAATTATCAGTTATAAAATCAGGTCCATTATTTCTTTTCCAGAGATAAAGGGCTATTTTTCTCATATTTTGGCATGACGAAGAGAGAAGACATTGTTCCCTTACTTTCTCTAGCCATCTCATCCGGCAAAATCTTAAACCATGGAGCTCTTTTGTATCTGCAAAACTTCGCTCAATGGTTTCTTTTCTTTTTTATACAACTTTTTCCCTTTTTCACTGAGACTGCACAAAACTAATTTTGAGCGACATAGAAATTTTTCGTTAAACCATCTTAGTGAGATTTCAGTCGAAATAAGGCTTCATCACAGGATGTGATGAGCTAATCAAGGGTCAGGAGACCCATTGATTAGTGTGCCTTATTTCGACAGAAATCTAACTTTAGATGGTTCGAAAAATTTCTTTTGAAATGAAAAATTAGCTTTTTGCAGTAAAATCAAAATATGAACTCTAATTTTTTGATAATAAGCAGAGAGAGTATATTTCTTATTATACAAAAGACTTCTGAAAGGATAAAGCTGGTTTCCGGTTAGGAGACCAGCTTTATTATTTTTAACGTTTTTGTAACATTGATGTCATCTAGCTCTAACATATGTAAGTTATACTATGACTGTCATTTAAAATTATATACTTAAGGGAGGTTTTAATATATGAGATCGAAAAAAGTTTTGGGGTTGATAGTATTAGTAGTTTTAATATTCGGTGGAATTTTTGTGCTGAAAGGTATTATGTCAGGTGGTGACAAAAATAAGGAAGAAATGCTTTCCGGTCAGTTACAAATCAAAGGTTCTGATACGATCGTAAACTTAGCTCAAATTCTGGCGGAACATTATATGAAAAAAAGACCTGAAGTTGCTGTAGCTGTAACAGGTGGAGGCTCAGGTGTCGGTATTGCAGCATTGATTAATGGTAAGATTGATATTGCTAACGCTTCCCGGGCCATCAAGGATAAAGAGATTAAACAGGCAAAGGAGCGCGATATTGAACCGGTTCCTTTTGTGATTGGTATGGATGGTGTATCCTTTATTGTTAATGAAAATAATCCGGTTAAGGAATTGAGTTTAGAGCAGTTGGGTGCTATCTATCGCGGTGAAATCACTAACTGGAAAGATGTAGGTGGCAAAGACCAGAAGATTGTATTATATGGTCGTCAAAGTAACTCCGGTACCTATGCTTTTGTTCAGGAGTTTGTCTTAAACGGTGATTACTCTCAAAATATGATGAGAATGAACGGTAATGCCCAAATTGTTGAGGCAGTTAAAGCAGACGAAGCCGGTATTGGTTATGTTGGTGTAGGTTATATAAAAGATGAGAATGGCAATAAAATTCCTGGTTTGAATATATTGTCTGTGAAGAAAGATGAAAATTCTCCAGCATATAATCCGCTTGATACTGAGGCAGTTAAAGCAGGTAATTATCCTATAGTACGTCCATTATATGAATATACCAATGGTACTCCCCAGGGTATTGTAAGAGATTGGATTGAGTTTGTGTTGAGTGAAGAGGGCCAAAAGATTGTTGAATCTGAAGGGTTCTTCGGTGTGCCAGTAAATTACGCAGTGCAAAATGAAAAAAATCTGAAATAAGGCTTTCTAATTACCTTATGATTAGCTCATTACCTCCTGTGATGAGGCCTTATTTCGTCGGAAATCTCGCTAAGATGATTTGGCGAAAAATTTCTATGTCGCTCAAAATTAGCTTTTTGCAGTTTAATCATTAGAGTAAAAAAATAAAGATTGGAGGTAAGAAATGTGAAGCCCCCGTTTAGCAAAAAAAGATTGGGCTTAAAAGAAAAGGGTATTAAATATTTTTTTATGGTTAACGGAGTTGTTACAATTTTTATTTTGCTGGGGATTTTTTATTTGCTGTTAACTAATGCTTTACCCTTTTTTAAAGATGTAAGTCTAAGAGAGTTTTTGACATCAAAAATCTGGAATCCTACAGGGTGGAAGAATCCGGAGTATGGGATTATTTCTTTAATAGTAAGTACTTTGATGGTGACTTTTGGTTCAATGGTTATTGCTGTACCTATAGGAATTGCATGTGCGGCCTATCTCGCAGAAGTGGCATCACCAAAGTTCCGTGAGATTGTAAAACCTATTATCGAAATTTTAGCAGGTATTCCTTCTGTGGTAATTGGATTTATCGGTATTGTACTTTCAGGTCCAATAATTGCAAAAGTTTTAGGTACAACCAATGGTTTGAATGCCATTAATGGTTCAATTTTGTTAAGTATCATGGCTTTACCGACTATAATTTCCCTTTCAGAAGATGCCATCTCTTCTGTTCCGATAGAATACAAAAAAGCTTCTCTGGCAATGGGGGCTAACCGTTGGCAAACTTTAATCAGGGTTACTTTACCTGCAGCTCTGTCAGGAATTATTGCAGCTGTAATGCTGGGTATGGGAAGGGCAATTGGAGAGACCATGACTGTGTTGATGGCAACAGGGAATGCTCCTGCTTTTCCACAGGGTTTTACCAGTCCGGTTAGAACTATGACTGCAACTATTGCTATTGAATTGGGAGAAGTACCTTATTATACAACCCACTTTTATGGGTTATTTGCCATAGGTTTAGTCTTATTTTTAATGACTTTTGTAGTAAACCTGGTTTCTGATATTATTCTGCATAAGTACCAGGAGGTGAAGTAGGTGGAAAGACTTAATCTGCGGGAAATAAACCAAAAGATCGGTTTTGGCTTATTGAGGCTTTCGATGGTGGTAGTTGTGGCAATTTTAGGTATAATTTTATTTGATATTTTCTCTAAGGGTTATGGTGTAATTAGTTGGGAGTTTTTAACTTCTGCACCTCGAAACAGGATGACAGAAGGAGGAATTTTTCCGGCTATTATAGGTACTGTTTATGTAACTTTTATAACTGCTTTTCTGACTATTCCTGTGGGATTTGCGACAGCTATTTACTTGACTGAATATGCAAAACAGGGCAAACTGACCCGGATTATCCGGATGGCAATTAGAAACCTTTCTGGTGTACCTTCTATTGTCTACGGTCTTTTTGGTGTGGCCTTATTTGTTGAAACTCTAAAGTTTGGATATTCCCTTCTTTCTGCCGGTATGACATTGGGATTGATGACCCTTCCTGTGGTAATTACCGCTAGTGAAGAAGCACTAAAAACAGTTCCAAAGTCATATCGGGAAGGTGCCCTGGCCTTGGGGGCTACCCGTTGGCAGGCTATAAAGACCAATGTTTTACCTGCAGCTTTACCCGGTATGTTGACCGGAGCTATTCTGGGACTTTCCAGAGCTGCCGGTGAGACTGCACCGATACTTTTTACAGGAGCAGCTTTCTTTTTACCTTTTTTGCCTGATAGTATAACAAGTCAGTTTATGGCATTACCATATCATCTCTACGTTTTGTCTACTCAACATCATTCGATTATGAAAGTTCGACCGTTAGCATATGGTACAGCTCTGGTATTGATAACTCTGGTTTTGACAATGAATCTTTTGGCTATTATTATGCGGTATCGGTTTAGATCTAAATTTAAAAAAATAAGGTAAAGGCGCCAGATAATTTTGAATTTAAAGAAGGTGGTGTGATATATGACAATTAAGACTGGTATTGAAACAAAAATTGAAGTAAAAAATCTGAATGTTTATTATGGTAATTTTCATGCTTTAAAGAATATTTCTCTCAATATCTATAAGAATCGTGTTACTGCTCTTATTGGGCCGTCAGGTTGCGGCAAATCTACATTTTTAAGGACCCTAAACCGGATGAATGACCTGATTGAGGGAAGCAGGGTAGTAGGTGAAGTAATTATAGATGGTCAAAATATTTATGATAAAGATGTGGATGTGGTTGAGTTAAGGAAACGGGTGGGTATGGTCTTTCAGCGTCCAAATCCATTCCCCAAATCTATTTATGATAATGTGGCGTATGGTCCGCGTATTCATGGAATCAAAGATCGTAATATATTGGATGAAATTGTGGAAGAGAGTTTAAAGGCTAGTGCTCTCTGGGATGAAGTTAAAGACCGCCTCCATGATTCTGCTATGGGCCTATCTGGGGGACAGCAACAGCGGCTCTGTATTGCCAGAGCTTTAGCAGTGAAACCGGAAATTATTCTGATGGATGAACCTGCTTCTGCTTTAGACCCTATTGCTACCGGTAGAATTGAAGAATTGATTGATGTATTACGGGAAAATTATACCATTATTATCGTAACCCACAGTATGCAGCAGGCGGCCCGGGTTTCTGATTATACTGCATTTTTCCTGATGGGTGAGCTGATTGAATATAATGAGACAGGAATTATTTTTGAAAGACCTTCCGATCAGAGAACAGAGGATTATATTACCGGTCGCTTTGGTTAATATAAAAATCTCTGGTTAAGCGATATACAAACAGTTATATGGTTAAACTTCAAAAAGCTAATTTTTGCTCCTTGAGAAGTTTTTCGAACTATCTAAAGCTCGATTTCCGCCGGAATAAGGCTTCCTAATCAAAGGGCCCTCCTGGCCTTAGAACTAGCTCATCACCTCCTGTGATGAGGCCTTATTTCGTCGGAAATCTCGCTAAGATGGTTTAGCGAAAAATTTCTATGTCACTCAAAATTGGCTTTTTGCAGTATAATCTTATATTGGTTAAAAATTATAAAACGGATGTTACTAAATCTATTATAAATATGTTATAATTACTAAAAAAGTATAGAGAGGAGGGAGCATTATGGCTAGAAGGAGTTTCGATGAAGAGCTAAATGCACTTAAAGAAGAGATGCTTAAGATGGGTTCATATGTGGAAGAAGCTATTCATAAGGCAGTCAAGTCTCTGGCAGAGCAAGATGTTGAATTGGCGGTAGAAGTCTGTGAAAAAGATGAACGAATAGATGAGTATGAGGTATTGATTGAAGAAAAGTGTATCCGTTTGATAGCTCTTCAACAACCTGTAGCTAAGGATTTACGGACTATTGGAATGATTATAAAGATTATTACTGACCTGGAAAGAATAGGTGATAATGCCTGTAATATTGCCCGGATAACACAAAAGATAGGTAAGGAACCTTTGATTAAACCATTGATTGATATTCCTCGAATGGCTGATTTAGCATGTGAGATGGTTCATCAGAGTTTAAATGCTTTTGTAAATCAAGACCCGGAACTGGCCCGTGAGATTGCCAGAAAAGATGACGAAGTGGATATTTTAAATGCGCAAATTTTTAGAGAACTACTTACCTTTATGATGGCTGATCCATCTACCATTAATCAGTCAACCTATCTACTTTTTGTAGGGCGATATCTGGAGAGGATTGCAGACCACGCTACTAATATTTGCGAGCGAATTATTTATATGACAACAGGTCAACGGGAAAGTTTTTAAAATGAAAACTAAACCTGTGGCTTAAAAAACCGTGTTTTTTGTTTTATCAGTTTTTATTAAGTTTGTCTGCATGATTAAACTGCAAAAAGCTAATTTTGAGCGCTATAGAAATTTTTCGTTAAACCATCTTAGTGAGATTGGATTACTGAAATCGAACTTTAGATGGTTCGAAAAATTTCTTTATGAAGTGAAAAATTAGCTTTTTGCAGTAAGATCCTTTATATATTTTTAAGAAGAAGAAATATAATTGAGCTTGTTGACAAACCTTTCTTTTTTAGAGACTTACCCGTGCACTGCCAGAAAAACTAAATATAATTTCTGAAGTGTATAAGTCAAGGTTGAAGCCAGGAAGGCGAAAACCTTGACTTTTAAGGACGCGCAGCCAGGATGGCGGAGCGTCCGGTAGCAGAAGAAATTATATTTAGTTTTTCTATTCCTCCTGTGGAAGCAAGTTATATGCACCCCCTTTTTTCAACAGTCTGAAATATAATTTTTATTCTTAAATAATTCGAAATATAGTTGAAATTGTTTTAAGCATATGGTAATATTAATAAAAATAAAATAATTTTTATGATTAAACTGCAAAAAGCTAATTTTGAGCGCCATAGAAATTTTTCGTTTAGCCATTTTAGTGAGATTGGATTACTGAAATCGAATTTTTTTTAAATGGCTCGAAAAATTTCTTTGTGAAGCAAAAAATTAGCTTTTTATATAAAATGCTATATCAGGGGGTGGTAGAGTAGTAGAGAAGAATAGTAGTTTCTGATTTTAAGGTTAATTTAATTATTATGAAGAAGCGAGGAGGTAGAAAGAATGTTTAAAAGAATTTCTGTTTTAGCGTTGTTTGTATTTTTTGTTATTATTTTGACGGGTACTATTTTTGCTGAACCTAAGTATGGAGGAACTTTAATTTGGGGGCGCGGTGGAGATTCGGTTGGATTAGATCCTATTTGTGAAACTGATGGAGAATCTTTTAAAGTAACTCAACAGATTTTTGATACCCTTGTTGAGTATGAACCGGGAACTACTAATATTAAGCCAGCATTGGCTACTTCCTGGTCGGTTAGTGAAGATGGTTTAACCTGGACTTTCAAACTTCGAAAGGGAGTAAAATTCCATGATGGAACTCCGTTTAATGCTGAAGCTGTAAAGTTTAACTTTGACCGCTGGAGACTTAAAGATCATCCCTACCATATACCTGGTGAATTTAAGTATTATGGTTGGATGTTTGGTGATGATTTACCAGGGGTTATTCAGGATGTTGTTGTTATAGATGATTATACTATTCAATTTGTGTTAAAACAGAAGTTTGCTACTTTCCTTGCTAACCTGGCTATGGTGCCATTTGGTATCTCCAGTCCTACTGCCATAAAAAAATGGGGAGATGACTATTTTACCCATCCAGTAGGTACAGGTCCATTTAAGTTTGTTGAATGGATAAAGGGTGATAGAATTATTCTTGAAGCTAATGAAGATTATTGGGATGGTAGACCTTATCTGGATAAGATAGTTTTCCGTTCCATTCCTGATAATGGTGCAAGATTTATGGAATTACAGGCTGGAACTGTTGATATAATTGATGGTGTTAGCCCCAATGATGTTGAAATACTTAAAAAGACAAAAGGCTTAAAGTTAGTGTTACGTCCCAGTATGAACATTGGTTATTTTGGTTTAAATCAGCGGTTTGAACCTTTGAAAAATGTTCTGGTTCGTCGGGCTATTTGCCATGCTATTGATAAGGAAGCAATTATCGAAGCTTTCTATGCTGGCTTAGCAATTCCAGCCAAAAATGTATTACCTCCGTCTCTCTGGGGTTATAATGATGAAATTGAAGATTATGAATATAACCCTGCTAAAGCGAAAGAACTGTTAGCTGAAGCCGGTTATCCAGATGGCTTTGAGATGGAATTATGGGCAATGCCAGTACCGAGACCATATATGCCGCAGCCAAAGTTAATTGCTCAGGCTATTCAACAGTATCTGGCTGAAGTTGGTATCAAAACCAAGATTGTAACTTATGATTGGGGTACTTATCTGGATAAATCTAGAGAAGGTTTGGCTGATTCATATCTTTTAGGTTGGACCGGAGATAATGGTGACCCTGACAACTTCATTTATGTATTACTTGATAAGACTAATAATGACCGGCATGCTTATGTGAATGATGAATTACATGAGATATTAGTTAAAGCTCAACAAATTTTCGATCAAGAAGAGAGAGCAGCTTTATATAAAAAAGCTCAGGTTATTATTCATAATGACGCTCCATTTGTATTCCTGGTACATTCAACTCCTCCATTAGGATTGAAAGAAAATATTGAGGGTTATATTCCAAGTCCAACTGGTAGTGAAAAATTAAATACTGTCTGGAAAAGATAAAATGTATGCGGTCTTTTGACCGCATACATTTTACCAATTAAAGGAGAGATGGAGGTAGAGAAAATGTATTCTTATATAGTGAAGAGAATTCTTTTTTTAATACCGATATTACTTGGTGTTTCATTTCTGGTATTTTTGATGATTCATCTAGTTCCAGGTGATCCGGCAGTTGTGATGTTAGGTGAAAAGGCAACTCCAGAGATGTTAGAAATGGTAAGAGAAGAATTGGGACTTAATGATCCGATGTTAGTTCAGTATTTTAGATTTCTTAAGAGATTATTGCATTTGGATTTAGGTAGAGCAATTATTTCAAATGTACCTGTTAGTGAGGAGATTGGTCAACGTTTTCCAGCAACTGCTGAGCTGACTTTTTTCAGTATGCTATTTGCGGTGATTGTTGGAATACCAGTGGGAATTTTGGCAGCATGTAAACAGAACTCTATTTTTGATAATATTAGTATGCTTGTTGCTTTATTTGGTGTTTCTATGCCCATTTTCTGGTTAGGACTTATGTTGATCTGGTTGTTTAGTGTTAAGTTGGGTTGGTTACCACCGTCTGCCCGTATTACAGTGGGAGTTGAATTAAAGCGAGTGACAAATTTATATGTTTTAGATAGTTTACTGACTGGAAATTTTAAAGCGCTAAAAGATGTCCTGTCACATTTAGTTTTGCCTTCTCTGGCTTTAGGTACTATTCCAATGGCTATTATTGCTAGAATGACCAGGTCAAGTATGTTAGAAGTGTTACGGCAAGACTATATTAGAACAGCATATGCTAAAGGTTTACATTCAAGGGTTGTTGTTTATAAACATGCTTTTAAAAATGCATTGATTCCAATTGTAACAGTGGTTGGTTTGCAGTTTGGTCTTTTGCTTGGAGGTGCTGTTTTAACTGAAACTATTTTCTCATGGCCCGGAATTGGAAAGCTTTCCTATGATGCTATTATGGCACGGGATTTTCCTCTTGTGCAGGGAGCAGTTTTAGTTATTTCAATGAGTTTTGTTTTTATAAATTTGATTGTAGATATTACTTATTCTTTTATTGATCCTAGGATTCACTATAGTTAGCCGGTAGGAGAGGAGGGCGTAGTATGGCAAAGAAGAAAGATAAAGTTTCAGATAACCTCTGGAAAAATGCCTGGAAACGGCTTTTGAAAAATAGGGCAGCTGTTTTGGGAATGGTTATTATCGCACTGATTGTATTTTCTGCGATTTTTGCACCGTATATAGCACCCTATGATCCAATAAAGCAGAATATACTGGCCCGGTATAAACCACCTTCTGCTAAACATTTATTGGGTACTGATGAACTGGGCAGGGATATTTTAAGCAGAATAATTTACGGAGCCAGATATTCTTTATTGATTGGAATTATTTCCATTAGTCTGGCTTTAATATTTGGAATAATTTTGGGGGTTCTGGCTGGTTATTATGGTGGTCTGGTTGATCTTTTAATTATGAGAGTTGTTGATATTATGTTGGCTTTTCCATATATTTTATTGGCCATTGCCATCGTTGCTATTTTGGGGCCTGAACTTCGAAATGCAATGATTGCAATTAGTATCGTTAATATTCCTAAATTTGCCCGGATCATTCGCTCTTCTGTTCTTTCAATTAAAGAGAGTGAATATGTTCAAGCGGCTAAAGCTTTGGGGGCTTCTGATTTAAGAATTATTATAAAATATTTACTGCCAAATAGTATGGCACCACTTATTGTTCAGTCTACATTAAGTATTGCCTCAGCTATTCTTAGTGCAGCAGGGTTAAGTTTTTTAGGACTGGGTGCCCAACCTCCTACTCCCGAGTGGGGAGCTATGTTAAGTGATGCCCGTTCTGCTCTGCAGCTGGCTCCCTGGGTTGTTACTTTTCCAGGTATTGCAATTATGCTTAATGTATTGGGTTTCAATTTATTAGGTGATGGATTGCGAGATGCTCTGGATCCAAAACTAAAAAATTGATAATTTGGTACATTGCCCCTTTGAGCAATTGCTTAAAGGGGCTTTTGATTTTACAGCAAAAAGCTAATTTTTCGCTTTATAAAGAAATTTTTCGAATCATCTAAAGTTTGATTTCAGTAATCCAATCTCACTAAGATGGTTTAACGAAAAATTTCAATAGTGCTCAAAATTAGCTTTTTTAAGTTTGATCATAGGTATTAAAAAGTAATTTTTTTGAAGGAATTTTAGGAGAAATGTCTAATATAATAAGAGAACATAGTTCGATTTAAAATAAAATACAGTTCAAAAAAATTATTAACTAAGTTCTAATACTATATAAGGGCAGAAGGAAGTAGAAATCAAAATTCTGTGATCCAGGAGTTAATTTATTCATATTTCAAAATTTTTATAAAAATTAATTTAATTGATTCGCGGTATTTTTTAATAATTTAATAGAAATTATCGAGTCTATAATTAATGTTGTAAAGAAAAAATTATAAAAATAAAAAGGTATTTGCTGGCTCCATTGAATTAATTAGTTGCGAACTAAAAACCAAAGAAAGAAGTCCAGCAAATGCAAGATAATAATATTATAAAATTTCCTGATTTGCCAGACATTATTGCAACTGAAATTATTTCAACGGAGGACAGGTATATTTTTATTGCTGAAGCAAAGAAAAATCACATTGTGTGTCCTCAGTGTGGTAATATCACTAATAAAATCTATGATACAAAATGGTAAAATATTAGAAACATCCCCATAAGAGGTAAATTAGTAATCATTAGACCTCTAAAAAAAGATATCGTTGCCTTGTTATCATAAGAGGGGTATCCCTGAAAAATATGAAAGCATTGATAAATATGCCCGTAAAACCAAACGCTTTGATAAATATCTTGCTAAAGAAACTGTCAGCAAGGATTATTCTAAACTTGCTAGAGAAAACGGGTTAAGTTATACAGCTGTTAATAATGCAGTTAAAAAAGTAATTGACCCTCTCATTGAACAATAAGTTTCAAAACTTAGTCAATTAAAAGCCATCAGTATCGATGAATTTGCAGTTTTAAAACGCCATAAATATGTAGTTAGAATCGAGAGTTAATTGACATTTTACCTACTCGCAAAAAGGATGATTTAATTAACTACTTTAATTGTTAGGAAGATGAGCAAAGACGACAGATTCAATCGATCTCTATGGATATATTGTGTCCGTTCAAAACAGTAGCAGATGCAGCATTTACTCATGAAAAAATTGTTATAGATAAATTTCACCTTGTAACTTTAATGAACAAAGCCCTTGACGAAGTTAGAAAACAAGTTCAACAAACACTAAATAATCATCAGAGAAGAAAGTTTTTTCAAAGTCGTTTATTACTCCAAAAACGAGCTGAAGAACTGACAGATGAAGAACATGAAAAGCTCATCGAATTATTTGAACTCAGCCCAGCTTTAGAAAAAGCCTGGGAACTAAAAGAGGAATTCAAAGACTTATTGCAGCTAGATGATGTAAAAGAAGCCACCAGAGCTCTGAAAAGGTGGTATAAAGAAATAATAAAAAGCAAGCGGATGCCTTTTTACCAGGTAAAAAAGATAATACAAAGATAAGAAGAAAAAATACTAAATTATTTTAAGATAACCAATGGCTTTGCTGAAAATATCAATAACAAGATTAAATTGATCAAAAGGATTGGATATGGTGTTCCAAATGTTATGAATCTAAGGAGAAGAGTATTTAATGCAATGTTAAGTTATTAAATTTAAATGTTTATTTCAAAATCAATTTACCAATCAATTCAACGGAGCCAACTTATCTTTCACAATATTTGACGGAGAACCAAAAAAATAATTTTTTTGAAGGAATTTTAGGGGAAATGTCTAATATAATAAGAGAACATAGTTCAATTTAAAATAAAATACAGTTCAAAAAATATATTAACCAAGTTCTTATATTATTGTAAATTTAACGATAGGTTATTTAAGAAAGTTTATACTATATAAAGAAGGGAGGTTTAATATTAAGTACACAAAGAAATAAATAAATTTATAAATAAAAATATATAATAAAGGAGTGATATGATTGGATTTAAAAAATTTGGAAGGTATTATTCCGCCTATGGTAACACCTTTTGATGAAAATGAAGAACTTGATCTAGAAGCTACAAGAAGAGAAGTTAAATATCTTCTTAGTAAAGATATTGCTGGAATTAGTATAGGGGGTAGTACAGGAGAGGGCGCTTTGTTATCTAATGAAGAAATTAAGAAAATGATAGAAATAATAGTTGAAGAAAATAAGAAAAAAATACCTATAATAGCAGGAATAATCAGAAATTCAACAAAAGAAGCGGTAGAAACTGCTTTAGTAGCAAAAGAAGCTGGAGCAAATATGCTTTTAGTGACACCGGTCTATTACCATGGAGCAACAGATGAAGGGAATTATGAATATTATAAAATAATAGCTGAAGAAGTTGGATTGCCAATTATTGTATATAATGTTGTACCGACAAATCAGATAACGCCAGAAGTAATGTTAAGAATAAGTGAAATAGAAAAGGTTATAGGAATAAAACAGGTAGGAGCTGAAGCATTAACTGCAATGGTGGCAGCATGTGGAGATAAAATAAAAGTGTTTAGTGCATGTGATGATATGCTTTATGGTACATATGTGTCAGGGGCTTGTGGAGCAATAGCTGCGATAGCAACAGCAGTTCCAGAATTATGTATTAAACAATGGAAGGCATTTAAAAATGGAGATCAAAAAACGGCACAAGAGATTCATAAAAAATTATATCATGTTTTTAAAGCATATGATGCTCGACCGTTTCCAGGAAAAATTAAGACATTGATAAATCTATTAGGTAGATCAGTAGGAAAAGCAAGAAGTCCAATAAAAGAACCAGATAAAAAAGAAATAGAATCTATAAAAGAGAAATTAAGACGAGCAGGTTTGATGTAAAATTAAATGCATTAAAATTATCTTAATATTTTAATTAGAATGAAGAAAAGAATAGTTCAAAATATTTAGTATATAAGATTTTAATCTAAAAAAATTATTAAAGGAGATGAAAATTATGAAAAAGATACTTATTGTGAGATTAATCACTTTTATGGTCTTAACTTTTATGGTTTTATCTGTAGCGGGGTTAGTTTTTGCAAGTGATTTTCCAAGTAAACCTATAAAATTAATAGTTCCATGGGCTCCAGGTGGTGGCACTGATACTTTAGCTAGAGCTCTTGCTAAATTCGGTAAAAAGCATTTTGGAGTACCTATAGTGGTACAAAATATTGAGGGTGGTATGGGTGCTATTGCTTTACAGAGAGTAAAAGCTTCAAAACCAACAGGATATGAACTGGTAGTAGCTTCAGGTTATGTAGGTTGGATGGACAAGATACGCCAATTTCCTGTTAATTTTGATGATTTCACCAAAATTATGTCCTTAAATCGAGATCCCGCTGCATTAACAGTTGCTGCAGATGCTCCATGGGATACTATAGAGGAATTTATAGAATATGCTAAAAAACATCCTGGAGAAATAACTATTGGACATTCAGGTGAGGGTTTAGTATGGCATATTGCAGCAGCAAGTATTGCTGATTATTTTGATCTAGAATTTACCTATGTTCCATATAATGGGGCAGCACCTGCAATTGCCGCAGTAATGGGGGGGCAGATAGATGCAGTTACTGTCTCTGGGGCAGAAGTAGCTTCTCAAGTAATGGCTGGAAAATTGAAGTGTTTAGGTATTATGGGAGCAAAGCGTTTAGAGCCGTTACCTAACGTTCCTACCTTCAAGGAGCTAGGTTACGATATAGAAGTTTATACTTATAGAGGTTTAGTTGGTCCTAAAGGAATTCCAGAGGAAAGGGTTAAAAAACTTTATGAAGGTTTTACGAAGATAATGCAAGAAGAAGAGTTTATAAAAACAATGAAAAATCTTGGTCTCGGGATATATTGTCTTGGTCCTGAGGAATTTAGTAAATTTATCGAGAAACAAAGTGCTCAAGCTCTCAAGTCACTTAAAAGACTTGGCTTGATAAAATAAATTAATAATCTACCCCCAGGGTTACCCTTGGTGCCCTGGGTAACCTTCTAATATTAAAACCTAAAAGAGAGGTGATTGATTTGGATCAACAATCAAAATTTGACATACTAATAGCTATTAGTTTATCTCTTATAAGTTTCTTAGTTTTTTGGATTAGTAAAGATTTTCCTACATTACAAAACGGGATTGGTCCGAGTGCGTTTCCTAAAATATTAGCTGGATTACTTATAATTTTTAGTATTGTTCTTGTTTTTAAGGCGGTAAGAAATGAATCTAAAAGACCAGCCATTTTTAAAGGATTTACGAAAGGTTTAAAGCTTATTTTGGTGGTTGTTATAATTTTGATTAGTTACATAAAAGTAATAGAAATTTTAGGTTTTATATTATCTTCCAGTTTGTTATTGTTTATTTTGATGTTTATTTTTGGTGAAAAAAGAAAAATGGTTCTAACTTTAGTACCAATAGGTTTTACAGTGATTTTATATCTAGCATTTAAGAAATTAGCGATGGTTCCTTTACCGGAAGGAATTATTGAAAAACTTTTTGGTTAGGGGGAAATAAAAATGATTCATTTCTTATTAAAGGGTTTTTCAATAGTTTTTTCTCATCCAATCAATATATTAGTTGTAATTTTCGGAGTTGGAATAGGAATTATTATTGGAGCTATGCCAGGTTTAACTGCAACTATGGGGATAGCTATAGCTCTACCTCTTACATTTGGTATGCCTCCAGAAGTAGGATTAACATTATTATGTAGCATTTTTATTGGTGGGATTCATGGTGGAGGAATTCCAGGGATCTTAATAAAAACTCCTGGTACTCCAGCTTCGGCAGCTACTATATCAGATGGTTTTGCTTTAACAGAAAAAGGAGAGGCTAGTAAAGCTTTAGGTATTCATGCTTTTTCATCATCAGCTGGAAGTTTTTTGGCCACACTTATTCTAATTTTTGCTTCTACTTTATTAGCTAACTTTGCATTGAAGTTTGGTGCAGCGGAGTACTTTTTACTAGCCATTTTTGGATTAAGTATAATTTCTGCAGTAACTGGTAAATCAATACTGAAAGGCCTCATTGCAGCAACATTAGGGCTTTTAATCTCTACAATTGGTTTGGATCCAATTATTGGATTCCCTCGTTTTACATTTGGTAATTATAATTTAATGAATGGTTTTTCCTTAGTTCCAGCTTTGATAGGACTGTTTGCAATTTCTCAAATTTTTTCAGAGATAGAAAATATAGACGTTTCTATTGTAAAGGCTAAGAAAGTTAAGGTGAATTTACCTAGTTTCAAAAATATAAAGAAATGTTTTCCTACAATAATTCGTTCTGCGATTATGGGGACATTTATTGGGGCGATCCCTGGTCCAGGAGCTATTTTAGGTTCTTTTATACCGTATGGAGATGCAAAAAGAAGATCAAAAAACCCTGAAAAATTTGGGCAAGGAGCATTAGAGGGTATAGCTGCAGCAGAATCTGGGAATAATTCGGCTGCAATAGGAGCGTTAATTCCTACACTTACCTTAGGAATACCGGGGGAGGCTGCAACTGCTGTTTTACTAGGTGGACTTATGATCTTAGGATTACGACCAGGACCTATGCTTTTTAAAGATAATCCTGAAATTGTATATACGGTTTTTGCTAGCATAATGTTGGCAGCTTTAGTATTACTTATCGAGGGTTTATTTTTAGCTCAATATATGGGTAAGCTTATTACAATACCAAAGAAAGTATTATTACCTAGTATATTGTTATTATGTATTATTGGCTCATTTGCAATAAGGAATAGCGTTTTTGATATAGGGGTTGCTTTAGGGTTTGGAATATTGGGTTATTTTTTAACTCAATTAAATTATCCGGTTGTTCCTATTTTATTGGGTTTAATATTGGGACCAATAGCTGAGTCCAATTTTCGAAGGGCTTTAATAATTTCTAAAGGGAGCTTTATGATATTTTTTAATAATTGGCTTGACATAGGTTTAATTCTGTTGACCATAGTTTCGTTGATATTAGGTTTTAAAATGAACCAGAGTTTAAATAGAATAACCAGAGAATCATCTCATCTGAATGAAAAAGTACAAAAGGGTTAAAATGTGACGAAGTTAATCAAATTTTACTTAACTTTATAAATTAATTATTTTGGAAGGAGGAAGTTTTATGTTCAACAAAGAAACTTATGGCAAAATACTTGTACCAATGGTGACTCCTTTTAAAGAAGATCAAAGTGTAGATTATAATGCCGCTGTAGGTGTAGCTGAAAAATTGATTGAAGAGGGTAAGGCAGATTCGATAATAGTTGCGGGAACAACTGGTGAATTTTTTACAATGAATTTTGAAGAAAGAGTAAAACTTTTTAAAGTTATTAAAGAAGCAGTAGGAAACAAAATTCCTCTAATTGCGGGGACAGGTTCAGCTTCAACGGTGGAAACTATCGCATTAAGTAAAAAAGCAGAGGAATTAGGTTATGAATTAGTAATGGTTGTTGCGCCCTATTATACCAAACCCAATCAAAACGAGATTTTTAATCATTTCAAAAAAGTAGCTGAAGCGATTGATATTCCAATGATCCTATATAATATTCCTATATTTACTGGTGTAAATATTGATCCCGAGACAGTAGCCAGACTTTCAGAGATAGAGAATATTGTTGGTATTAAAGAAGAAGCTGAGTTTAATCCTAAACAGGTCACTGAGTTTATTAATGTAACTCCTGACGATTTTATAATTTATAATGGAGATGACACTATGGTTATAGAAACTTTTGCTCAGGGAGGAGAACAAAGAATAGGAGGTGTAGTTAGCGGGGGGTCTCACCTTATAGGAGAACATATGCGAAAAATGATTGAAGCTTTTCTTGAAGGTAAGGTTCAGCAAGCAGCAGAGATGCAACAAAAGTTCCTGCCCTTATTTAGAGTCCTGGGACAAAATGGACGTACCAACCCTGTTTCTCTTTTAAAAGAAGCTATGAAGATGGTTGGATACAATGCAGGAATACCCAGATTACCATTGACCCCTGGTACAGAAGAAGAAAAGGAAGAGATTAAGAAGGTAATGAAGAAGCTTGAGATTATATAATAAAAAAAATTTCCCTCCCGTTCTTGTAAGGAATGGGAGGGCTTTATTTGATTAATAAGTTTATAAAAAATAGGATTTTGCGAATGTTTTTAATGACGAGTAGAATTGTAAAAATTTATTTAGTTAGAATATAAAAATACAAAAGATAATTAAATAAATATAAGATCTAAATATTAACTATAAATACACAATCTAAATTGTACTGAAGAAATAACCTGATAAATAGAATGCTTTTTCTCCAGTTTGAGGAGGAAATTTTTTAGGAAGTATCCAAATATAGAAACAGACCACAGTTTGATTGAATAAGAATAAGTTCAACATAAAAATTTAGTGATGTTTTTAAATTTAGAAATAATTTTTAAGGGAGTGTCTAAAATGGCAAAGAAAATTATTCAATCTATCGACAGAGCTTTACAGGTTCTAGAATTATTTAGTTTGGAAAAACCAGAGTGGGGAGTAACTGAAATAAGTAAGGCTTTGAACATGTACAAAAGTCATGTGCATAATATCTTATCAACTCTTGAAGCAAAAGATTTTGTTAAGAAAGATCCTATAACGGAAAAATATAAACTTGGTGTAAAGCTTTTTGAGCTAGGAAGTGTTGTTCTTAAAGAGATGGATTTAAGAAAGATTGCCCTTCCATATATAGAAAAACTATCAAAAGAGTTCAATGAAACAGTACATTTAGGGATTTTAACTGAAGGAAGTGTTTTATCTATAGAGCTGGAAGAATCGGCTCAAAGTTTGCGTCCTCGTATCTTTATTGGTAAAAGAGCTCCGTTACACTGCACAGCTGTTGGAAAGGCGATTATGGCTTATCTTTCTGAAGATGAGTTTGATTATATTGTAAAAGAGAAAGGTTTAAAAAAATATACAAAAAATACAATTACGGATGTAGAAGAACTTAAAAAAGAATTGGAAAAGATTCGACAACAAGGGTATGCAGTAGATAATAATGAACATGAGGATGGGGTATGTTGTGTGGCGAGCCCTATTCGGAATCATACAGGAAAAGTTATTGCTTCGCTGAGTGTTTCAGGTCCGGCATTTCGGATAAACGAAGACAATATACCTAATATTGCTAGAAAAGTTAAGGAATACTGTAATCAGATATCTGCAAAAATGGGCTATACTTTAAAAACCGCTAAAGATAATGTTGATTTAAATTAATGTATTTTTTGGCGTTTCATTCCTGGGAGATCTACAAGGTGGTTAATTATTAGACTTTAAGGAAAGGCATTAACACAAATTATTTGACTTAATAAAAATAAAATTTTAATAGGGGGTAATTTTTATGAAATCAACAGCTATAGGTTTAGTAATGATTAATGATGAAAGAGAACATGTATATACCCAGAATAATGCAGAAAATATGGCGGTATTAAAAAAATGGGCTGAAGTTATACGAAAAAAAATAAAAAATGTTGATGGAACTACTCCTGAAGTGATAGTAGGTTCAGAAATCATTACAAGTGTAAGAGTGGCTCAAAGGGTAGGGGAAGAATTATCAAGAGCAAATGTTAAACAGGTAATTATGTGTTATAATGTATGGAATTTTCCCTTTTTAGCCTGGCCCTTTTTGAATACATTGGGACGAGACATACCTGTTTTAAGTCTTTCGAATAACAATGGTAAGTTTCCTGGTAATGTGGGTTTGTTAGCTACAGATGGGAGTTTGCGTCAGGCAGGAATCAGAACCCATAGAATAGTTGGCGAGATAGATGATGAAGAGACACAAAATAAAGTAATAGATTGGATAAGAGCTAGTTTAGCATTAACAACTATTCAGAATGAAGTATATGGTTTATATGGCGGACCTTCCATGGGAATGGAGACAGGATATTTTCATTTAGTTCCTACCCTAAAAACTTTAGGAACTACTGTAAGACAGATTGATCAATACTTATTAATTAAAACTATAGAAAATGAAGTAGATGAAGATGAAGTAGAAAAAGGGTTAAAGTGGTTCGAAAAACTATTGGGAGATCGTTTGCTATATGATGGAAAGGTACTTACCCCAGAGACTTTAAAAAATCAAATACGAATTTATTTAGCAATGGAATTGTTGAATGAAGAAAAGGGATTTGATTTCTGTGGTTTGAAGGGGCAGAGAGAATTGACAGAATATTATACTCTGGGTGATGTACCTGAGATGCTTATGAATGATCCTTATGACTGGCGTGGAAGTAAGGAATCAGTTGTTTGTGCAACAGAAGCTGATGCTAATGCAGCTTTGACAATGCAATTATTAAAATATATTAGTGGTGGTTTACCAACATTATTTATGGATGTAAGACTCTATCATCCAGATAAGGATATTTGGGATATGTGTAACTCAGGAAATCATTCCAGTTACTATGCTAATTTAAGTATGGATGCTGAAGAAAACTTTAAGAAAATTACTTTCCATCCAGCTTTAGAATATTATTTTAAAGCCGGAGGGGCTTCAGTGGAATTTGATGCAGCTGCTACACCTTTAACTTTTGCTAGATTGGGCTTCTGGGATGATGAACCGTATATGGTAATAATTTCAGGTGAAAGTGTAGAATTACCTGCTGAGGAAAGAAAAGCATTAAATCAACAAACAGACCCAACATGGCCTCATGTCCATGCAAAATTAGATTGTTCATTTGAAGAATTTATTGATGTTTTTCCGGCAAATCATATTCAAGCAGTAGTAGGTGATAAAGTAAGGGCACTAAAATATTTGTGTGAAATTGCAGGAATTAAACCTATTATTTTAGGTTCCAAAGAATATAAAGAACCAATTTGGAAGCGGATTAAGTAATAAAAAGTTAAAAGACACGGTTTTATAAAACCGTGTCTTTTGCCAATATTCAATAAAAATTGGAAGGAGGAAGGAAATTGAGTTATTTAGTAGGAGTAGATGTTGGAACTCAGGGTACTAAAGCTGTTATGGTTAATACTGAAGGTAAGATTATTGCTACAAGTTATAAAGGTTATGATGTAATTAAGCCCCAACCTTTATGGGCTGAACAGTGGCCAGATGTTTGGTTAAATGCAACGTATTATACTATTAAAACAGTAATTGAAAAGGCGAATCTTGAGCCAGGGCAGATTAAAGGGATTGCTATTAGTAGTCTTTATGGTGGTTCTGGAATTCCTGTAGATAAAGAGATTAAACCTGTGGCTCCCTGTTTAATTTGGATGGATAGACGTGCAGAAGCTGAGGTTAACTGGGTTAAAGAAAATATTGATTTAGAAGAGCTGTACAAAATTACCGGTAATACTGTAGATTCTTACTATGGATTTACCAAAATGCTTTGGATAAAAAATAATTGGCCAGAGGTTTGGAAAAAAATTAACTTATTTTTGCCACCAAATTCATATATTATTTACCATTTAACTGGTGAAATAGCTATAGATTATTCTTCTGCTGGCAATATAGGTGGAATATTTGATATAAAGGAAAGAAAATGGTCTATAAAAATGTTAAATCAATTGGGAATACCTTTGGAATATCAGCCTCAAAGGTTAGTTGCATCTCAAGAAGTGGTTGGGGAGATTACTAAAGAGGCGTCGGAGAAAACAGGACTGAAAGTCGGTACACCGGTAATTGCAGGTGGAATTGATGCTGCAGTGGCTACTTTGAGTGCAGGAGCTTTTAAAGAAGGAAATCATGTGGCGATGATAGGTACATCTATGTGTTGGGGTTTTATAACTGAAAAGACTAATCTTTCTTCGAAATTAGTCAGTATGCCTCATGTAATTGATCCCTTGAATAAGGTATATACTTTTGGCGGTGCAGCCACTGCTGGAGCCGTGGTAAGATGGTTCCGTGATGTTTTTGGCCGTCAGGAATTGGAGGTAGAAAATAAGTTAGACATTAATGCTTATAGTTTATTGGAATTAGGAGTTAAAGATATTCCTGCAGGTTCGGATGGTTTATTAGTTTTACCCTATTTTATGGGTGAAAGAAGTCCTATTTGGGATAGTAATGCTAGGGGAACAATTCTCGGTCTTAGTCTTTACCATAGTAAAGGACACCTATATAAAGCATTTATGGAGGGTGTAGCTTATGCGTTAAGACATAATATGGAAGTAGTAACTGATACTGATCTAAAATTGGATGATGAGATAATTATGGTTGGTGGTGTAAGTAAGTCGATGGTATGGCCTCAAATTTTTGCTGATGTAACTGGTTATCCTATAAAAATTATAAAGTATGATGTAGAAGCTCCTTTGGGCGATGCGTTATTAGCTGGATTGGGGACAGGTGTAATTGATAATCCTGAAATATTAGCTGAGTGGTTAAAGTATAAAACAGTTATTAAACCCAATGCTAAAAACAAAGAAATATATGATAGGTATTTTGAAGAATATAAGAAAGTTTATTTAAATCTAAAAGAAAATATGAAAGTAATTAACCGGATAAAAAAATAAGTTAAACTATTCTGAAAACTAATTTTAAAGAAAAAAAGACCCTCCTAAGTTCTGTTATTTCTTTAAAAACAGAACACAGGGTCTATGTTTGAATGTAAATTTCTATGCACTTTTTTTCTCTATGTTAATATTGTAACCTAGCTTTTCTAACTTGCGAACCAGGTTATGTACAATTTTACCCTCTTTTCTTTTTTCAAAGTAATCTGCACCAAGTTCCTGATACGGCTGATTTTTCTTCAAAATGTGATAAACAATTGTTAGAATTGTGTGGGCAACAGCTATGCAGGCACGATTAGACCCGCGGCGGGCGGCAAGCCTGCGGTATTAGGCGGAAAGATAAGTATTTTTTGTTCGAGAGGCTGACCTACTGGCTTCAACCAATGTTGACCGAAGATGCTTATTTCCTTTTGTCGTTCGTCCGGATTTCCGCTTTCCGGCACTTTCATTGTTGCCTGGAGCTATTCCGGCCCATGATGCCAGATGCTTAGATGAAGGAAATCTGTCCATATTTATACCGATTTCTGCAATAATTTGTTCAGCAATACGTCTTCCAACTCCCGGAATAGTATCTAAAAGCTCCAGGCAATGTTCAAAAGGGCGCATACGTCTTTCGATTTCAAGATTAAGCTGTTCAATTTGTTGGTCTAAGAAGTCAATGTGCTTTAATTGGACAGATAAAATCATTTTTTGATGGTGCCCAATAAGTCCCTCTAATGCTTTTTCTAAGAGAGGTATTTTATTTCGTAATTTACCTTTTGCTAATTAGGCAATAACTTTTGGATCAGGTTTATCACTATTGATAAGTTGTTCAAGCATTTTACGTCCGGATTTGCCCAAAATATCAGTAGCAACAGAAGAAAGTTTGATATTAGCACCTTCTAAAATTTTTTGCAAACGGTTAACCTCTCTGGAACGTTCATCAATTAAACTGCGGCGATAGCGAGTTAGTTCCCGTAATTCTCTCTGTTCACGGTTGGGGATATAGCTGCCTTTTAATAAGCCATATTGCAAAAGTTCAGCAATCCATTCAGCATCTTTAACATCAGTCTTCCGCCCTGGAACAACCTTGATATGTCTGGCATTTACAACAAGTGTTTCAATCTGTTCAACTTCTAAAAGATTATAGATGGGTTTCCGATAAACACCTGTACTTTCCATTGCTACACAGCTGCATTTATTTTGCTTAATCCAATCAACAAGTTCTAAGATGTCAGCCATCATAGTACCAAAAGTTCTAATTTCTTTGCCTTCAGGAGTTAAGATGCAAGCAGTGATACTTTTTTTGTGGACATCCAGACCACAACATCTTTCATGAAGTATTTGCATATGTATCACCTTCTGGAAGAAAATCAAAGAAAAGAAATGAAGTTAGAGCGACAACTTATTTTATAAAAAAACAATCTATTCTGCGTGCTTTCCTGAAAAAGGAAGCAACAGTCAGTGATACATGAAAGTTGTCGGGGTCCGTCTATAAGTCGGACTCACAGTACCAGTTAGCTTCGACCTCTACATCTAACTTCAATATTATATTTATTATATAACAATTGTTGGACAAAGTATAGTTTTCATAGTTCAGATGGTGATGCAAAGCATCATGAGGGTCTATAAGGTAAAACCTTTTTTGGTATGACTTAAATATGTACCATAACCAAAGAGCAACTCCCATGGGGTTGCTCTTATTAGTAAAAATATTAAACCTGAGTTCTACACCTCATAGGTAAAAAAATATCTAAGTAAAAGCCGTAATTATAACATCCATAAAGGTTTGACTCCTTTTTAGAGCTGTACCTATGATTTTGGCTCAATTTTTGGATACCCTGAGGGCTTTTTGATTCCCATCATTTCAAGGATCTTAAGCTGTTCCTTGGTTAATTCCGTACATTGATATACCTTTCCAGAATTAAAAATAAACTTTCCTATTTTGATTTTATCTAATTCATAGCGAAGATTTCTCCAGGTCATCTTTGTAGCATTTTCTGCAACCCTAACTAATAATAAAGCTAGCCATGATAGTAATACATGGGCTCTGATTCTCTCTTCTAATCGATGATATACCGGTCTTATCTCTAAGTTATTTTTTAGTGTCCGGAAAGAGTCTTCTATCTCTATCTATTCTGAAAATAAACTTTGGTGAGCTGAAAGGTAAATTAATCAAAAAAATAGTTAGTTTAACCAATTATTGAAACAGACTATCAAAATATTGAAAAAATAAGCAAAAACAAAGTTTAATTTTCATTCTCAGTTGGTGATGCGAAAGCATCATGAGGGTCTATAAGCTGTTTATATCCTAAAGCTACATTTTCATCTGAAAGGGTATTATCTGATGTGGTAATTAAATATTTGCCGTCAAATTTTTCTTCTTCTCTGACCTTCATCCTGTTAAGCTTTAAGCGACCATCTTTTAATTGCCTGATATACTTGCCATAGGTAGGATGAGACCCTAAGTTACACATAGCTTTAGTATGTGTTTTACCGGATAATTGTCTTAGAAACTTTAACTGGCTTTCTATTTCTTTGATAATCTGTTCTCTTTGTTCTTTCTGCCTTTTGGCTTCTAAAGGATTATAGGCTAAAACATAACGCTTTTTTGCTTCACCATCACCAACTATGATTTCTTTTATCTCAAGGTTATCTTTAATCTTTTGATAACGTCCTGAACGGGCCAGGGCTTCTTTTACTTCTTTCTTGCAGGAGCGAAGTTTTTTTCCCATTATGTAATGGCCACCTGCTCTCTGTAAATAGCGTTTGTTTTCATTTGAAGCAAACACTGAAATGACTCGACCTAATTTCCAGCCCACCAGGTCATCTTTAACTTCCTGAATAACAGATATATCAGAAGTATTACCAGGCCAGACCCAGCTTTTAATAGGAGTACCATCTCGAGTGACAGCTAAACCTATAACCATTTGGACTAAATCAGGCCTTTTATCCTTTTCGGGTACCTCGTCTGGTTGAACTTCAAAATAACTGGAGGTGGTATTAAAAAAGAGGAGATTTACTTCCAGATTTAATGAATGAGCAACTGAATTAAATACCTGTTTTTCCAGTTCATCTTTTACCTCTAAAAGAAAATCATAGATTATGTATTTTTACCGATTCCAATCCGGGGATAAAAACATCATCAGCTACCCATTGCTCTATAGTCAGCTTACTGGAAGGATTCAAGGCCCGGTTGGCAACTATGGTAAAAATTAAACGTTCTATATCAACTTCATAGTTTCTGTTTTTAAGCAGTTTAGCAATAATGGCATCAAAACGGAAGAATCGCCAAAGTTGATTCAGCGCCCAAACACCACCAAATTTTTTGGCAAGGACAAAAGAAAACTCAGTTGCTTTGGTAATTTTATCTTTAGCAAACATTGCCTTTTCAGGATTCAGGTAACGGTTAATGCTATCTACCAGACGTTTTAAAACCTTTTGGTCTAATTGATCCTCCCTTCCAAAAGAGTAGATAACTTTAGTTTTGGAATAACCGGTTTCTGGATCCCAGTAATTATGGCAAAGCTGGAGATATGAAACTTTAGTACCGTCAACGAGTTTAGAAGTAGTTTTTTTTTCAGATACATAGTAGCTATCTTATATCATAAAATATCATTAATGTGAAGTAAAAAATATGTTTTATTGTACCTATGAGATTTTGAGATTTTAAAATGAGGATTATTGATATTTCGGCAATCTTACTTCAAAATTATTTTGAAAGTACCTATTTACTGTCGAACTCGAGTATATTTTGAGAAGAAAAAATATAATTTTTCTTGGCTCTCCGTCAAATGTTGTGAAAGATAAGTTGGCTCCGTTGAATTGATTGGTAAATTGATTTTGAAATAAACATTTAAATTTAATAACTTAACATTGCATTAAATACTCTTCTCCTTAGATTCATAACATTTGGAACACCATATCCAATCCTTTTGATCAATTTAATCTTGTTATTGATACCCTCAGCAAAGCCATTGGTTATCTTATTCTTAAAATAATTTAGTATTTTTTCTTCCCATCTTTGTATTATCTTTTTTACCTGGTAAAAAGGCATCAGCTTGCTTTTTATTATTTCTTTATACCACCTTTTTAGAGCTCTGGTGGCTTCTTTCACATCATCTAGCTGCAATAGGTCTCTGAATTCCTCTTTTAATTCCCAGGCCTTTTCTAGAGCTGGACTGAGTTCAAATAATTTGATGAGCTTTTCATGTTCTTCATCTGTCAATTCTTCAGCTCGTTTTTGGAGTAATAAACGAATTTGAAAAAACTTTCTTCTCTGATGATTATTTACTGTTTGTTGAACTTGTTTTCTAACTTCATCAAGGGCTCTGTTCATTAAAGTTACAAGATGAAATTTATCTATAACAATTTTTGCATGAGTAAATGCTGCATCTGCTACTGCTTTGAACGGCCGCCACATATCCATAGAGATCGATTGAATCTGTCGTCTTTGTTCATCTTCCCAACAATTAAAGTAGTCAATTAAATCATCCTTTTTGCGAGTAGGTAAAATGTCAATTAACTCCCGATTAATTGGATCTGTAATGCTAACTCCATATTTATGGCGTTTTAAAACTGCAAATTCATCGATACTGATGGCTTTTAATTGACTAAGTTTTGAAACTTGTTGTTTAATGAGAGGGTCAACTACTTTTTTAACTGCATTATTAACAGCTGTATAACTTAACCCGTTTTCTCTAGCAACTTTAGAATAATCCTTGCTGACAGTTTCTTTAGCAAGATATTTATCAAAGCGTTTGGTATTACGGGCATATTTATCAATACTTTCATATTTTTCAGGGATACCCCTCTTATGACAATAAGGACAACGATATCTTTTCTTTAGAAGTCTAATGATTACTAGTTTACCTCTTATGGGGATGTCTCTAATATTTTGCCATTTTGTATCATGGATTTTATTAGTGATATTACCACACTGAGGACACACAATGTGATTTTTCTTTGCTTCAGCGATAAAAATATATCTGTCCTCCGTTGAAATAATTTCAGTTGCAATAATGTCTGGCAAATCAAGAAATTTTATGATATTATTATATTGCATTTGCTGGACTCCTTTCTTTGGTTTTTAGTTCGCAACTAATTAATTCAACGGAGCCAGCAAATGCCTTTTTATTTTTTATAATTTTTTCTTCACAACATTAATTATAGACCCTTTTTCTTCTTAAATGATTTAAAATATAGTTGAAATTGTTTTAAACGTATGGTAACTTTAATAAAAATAAAATGATGTATTCAATGATTAAGCTATAAAAAGCTAATTTGATGATATCAAGAATTTTGTGTAAATAAATTTTTAAGATTCATAATGCTCTTTGAAAAGTTGTTGTAATTGTTCTTTAGCACTTAAAAAACCTTTCATTTTTCTATTACTCCATTTGGCATTATAGTCAATAACTTTCAAATAAATAATCTTCTCAGCGTGGTTGGTTTGCAGTTTGGTCTTTTGCTTGGAGGTGCTGTTTTAACTGAAACTATTTTCTCATGGCCCGGAATTGGAAAGCTTTCCTATGATGCTATTATGGCACGGGATTTTCCTCTTGTGCAGGGAGCAGTTTTAGTTATTTCAATGAGTTTTGTTTTTATAAATTTGATTGTAGATATTACTTATTCTTTTATTGATCCTAGGATTCACTATAGTTAGCCGGTAGGAGAGGAGGGCGTAGTATGGTAAAGAAGAAAGATAAAGTTTCAGATAACCTCTGGAAAAATGCCTGGAAACGGCTTTTGAAAAATAGGGCAGCTGTTTTGGGAATGGTTATTATCGCACTGATTGTATTTTCTGCGATTTTTGCACCGTATATAGCACCCTATGATCCAATAAAGCAGAATATACTGGCCCGGTATAAACCACCTTCTGCTAAACATTTATTGGGTACTGATGAACTGGGCAGGGATATTTTAAGCAGAATAATTTACGGAGCCAGATATTCTTTATTGATTGGAATTATTTCCATTAGTCTGGCTTTAATATTTGGGATAATTTTGGGGGTTCTGGCTGGTTATTATGGTGGTCTGGTTGATCTTTTAATTATGAGAGTTGTTGATATTATGTTGGCCTTTCCATATATTTTATTGGCCATTGCCATCGTTGCTATTTTGGGGCCTGAACTTCGAAATGCAATGATTGCAATTAGTATCGTTAATATTCCTAGATTTGCCCGGCTCATTCGCTCTTCTGTTCTTTCAATTAAAGAGAGTGAATATGTTCAAGCGGCTAAAGCTTTGGGGGCTTCTGATTTAAGAATTATTATAAAATATTTACTGCCAAATAGTATGGCACCACTTATTGTTCAGTCTACATTAAGTATTGCCTCAGCTATTCTTAGTGCAGCAGGGTTAAGTTTTTTAGGACTGGGTGCCCAACCTCCTACTCCCGAGTGGGGAGCTATGTTAAGTGATGCCCGTTCTGCTCTGCAGCTGGCTCCCTGGGTTGTTACTTTTCCAGGTATTGCAATTATGCTTAATGTATTGGGTTTCAATTTATTAGGTGATGGATTGCGAGATGCTCTGGATCCAAAACTAAAAAATTGATAATTTGGTACATTGCCCCTTTGAACAATTGCTTAAAGGGGCTTTTGATTTTACTGCAAAAAGCTAATTTTGAGCGACATAGAAATTTTTCGCCAAATCATCTTAGCGAGATTTCCGACGAAATAAGGCCTCATCACAGGAGGTGATGAGCTAGTTCTAAGGGCCAGGAGGGCCCTTTGATTAGGAAGCTTTATTTCGGCGGAAATCGAGCTTTAAATAATTCGAAAAATTTCTCAAGAAGCGAAAAATTAGCTTTTTGCAGTTTAATCAGAAATAATAGAAAAACATAAAATTTAACTTGAAAATGATATGAGTTTAATGGTAACATGGCGATAGAAATACCCCTATTTTTTAAGATTGATAAATATGATTTTGCTGCGAGAAGTTAATTTTTCGCTTCAAAAGAATTTTTTCGAACCATCTAGAGTTCGATTTCAGTCGAATAAGGCACACTAATAAATAGGTCTTCCTGACCTGGATTAGCTAATCGTTTTCTGTGATGAGACCTTAATTTTTTTCAATCTCACTAAGATGCTTAGACATTTTATAGTTAAATTAAATGTTTACATTCCAAATTCAAGTAAAAAATTATTGAAAAATAATGGCAAAGGTCGGAGGAAATATGACACATAAAGTCTGGTTTAATGATCATTTGAGTAAACTAAATATCAGTCAGGAGACTTTTTTACTATTTCTTGCCATACTGGTGGGTGTATTGGTAGGAAGTCTAGCTGTTTTTTTTCGTATGGTGACAGATTGCCTTGTAACAATTATTCTGATCAATTGGAAACTATCTTTACCCCACTACATTGCCTTGATTCCCTTAATAGGAGGTTTGTTGGTTGGATTGGTGATACATTATGGTGGTCATAGAGCCAGTGGCCACGGAATCCCGGAGGCCATCCAGGCTGTGGCTTTACAGGGGGGACGGATGAAAGGAAGGACTATCTTTGTCGAAGGTATTGCTTCTATTTTGACTATCTCCTTTGGGGGCTCGGTAGGAAGGGTTGGCCCGGTAGTCGAAATTGGGGCCGGTGTCGGGTCACTTATTGGGCAATTTTTTGATAAAAAGGATGAAGTTGTAAAGATGTTGTTGGGCTGTGGAGCTGCAGCAGGAATTGCAGCTATATTTAATGCTCCTATTTCTGGAGTGATCTTTGCTCTGGAGATTATTTTAGGAGATTTTACACCAGGTAACTTTAGTATGCTGGTGATTTCTTCTGTAAGTGCAGATATTATTGCCCGGACTATCTTTGGTGACCGCCCGGCGTTAATAGTGGAGCATTCTTTTCAATTTCACTATTCTGAATTAATCTTTTATATGGGGCTGGGAATCATGGCTGCTATTGTGGGAATGATCTTTATCCGGACTCTTTATTATATAGAAGATTTATTCAAAAAAATTCCTCTCCGCCCTGAGTGGCTGAAACCTGCACTAGGGGGCTTATCTGTAGGGATTATTGGCATGTTTTTACCTCAGGTCTTTGGAGTAGGGTTTGGCGAGATTCATCAAATACTTAATAATAATTATGGAATTGGGCTGCTAGTAGCAATTATGGTCTTTAAACTTTTAGCAACCTGTCTCTCTATTGGTTCTGGTATGTCTGGAGGAGTTTTTGCTCCTACATTATTAATTGGGGCCAGCATGGGTGATCTTTACGGTAGTATTGTGCAACATTTCTTTTCTGTAGATCCAAAGACCTATGCTCTGGTTGGGATGGGAACCATCCTGGCTGGTGTATCCCATGCTCCCATTACAGCGGTTATGATGATTTTTGAGATGACCCGGAATTACCAGATTATTCTTCCTCTGTTGGTTGCTTCTGTTATAGCAAATTTACTATCCAGGCTGATTCTTAAAGATAATATTTATACAATGAAATTACGGCGGCGGGGCTTGATTATCCACAAGGGGTATGACCTGGCTCAATTGATGCAGATCCAGGTTTTTAAAGCCATGTCAAGGGATGTGGACGTTGTAAAGATGGATGAGGCCTTGAGTTCAGTGGTGGAGAAGATGGAAGAAAGTCATCATAATGGTTTTCCAGTAGTCAATGATGCGGGAGAAATGGTAGGGATCATCACCAGACATGATTTGAACAAATATAGTCATGAAGAATTGAAAAGGCGAAAGGTAAAAGAAGTAATGACAGATAAAGTAAAGGTGGTATATCCTGATGAAACATTAGATCAGGTTCTCTTGCGATTGGTTCAGTATAATGTGGGGCGTATGCCTGTGGTTGAAAGAAATAATCCGACCAGAATTCTGGGAGTGATTACGCGTAAAGATATTGTTGACTTTTATCAGAACCGGTTATTGACCGAAAAAACAAATGATAAATGTTGAGCCTACCTTGAAAAGGAAGACGAATCAAGGTAGGCTCATTTTTTATTAGAGAGTAGTAAAGCGGTCTTTAAGGTGATTTAATATTTGGGGAAGAGTTGTATATTCCATATCCTGTAGGGGTAAGCGGTGTGGTTCAAAAGGTCCCTGGCGTCTTAAGTAGGTAGCGATTTTACTTGCTTCTTTACGAGCTTCATCAAAGGCTGGATCTTTGAAAAGATCAGCGGGACCGACCAGTTGATCTTCTGTAATCTGGAAACCTGCAGCTACGATCCTGGGTGGGCCATCAAATCGGGTGCAGTTGGCGTCATCAAAAGAGACGGGCATTATTGGGCCATTATGGCTTCCTCGCATCCAGCCACTAACAAGATATGGAAGAGCAAAAGGTTCTAGTACTTCACCCAATGCTGGAAGACCTGATTGGCATCGTATTAAAGCTACCGGATCATCTTTACCAACATATTCTCCGGCGATTTGGGAAAGTTTTTCGGTACTTACACTGGCTACAGGAATTTCAGGGTTCAGTTTTGGATGATCTGGGCCAGGATAGACATGTTTAATCACATATCTGCTTTTAGCGCCGATTAAAGCCAGTAGTTGATAAGACTCTTCCGGGGTTTTTAACCTTACAGAGGTGTGTTTCATGATATCCCATACTTCAAAAACGAAACCGCCTTGAAGAGATGGGTCAATTACCAGTCCTGCTGTATTAAATGGGTCAGCAAAGATGCGGTAAAGGGGTAGATTAAATGCTCCGGGTTCTGTTTTATCCATCATAAAGGCTACTACCGGTTCTGAAGGGCGCAAACTAAAAGTCAATTCTGCAACTCCTGGGCCCATTCCTTTGACATTACCGGAGAATGCATTGGTCAGAAGGTCCTGACCTGCTCCATATAATCTAAGCCTGTGAGCTTCTTTTGCTGCTTTTTTAAAAGTTTGCCAGGCCAGTTCATGGATTAAAGGGGAGTCATTTCCATGCTGGTGATAGAAAAGAAGCTGGAGGTCGTCACCTACTTTCATAACCCGATAGTCAATAATATCTCCTTTTTTCTTAGCATTCATTAATTCTCTTTCTCCTATCTCGATTAGATTAGGGTGAATGCCAACATGCCCGGGAAATCCACCAATATCGGCTTTAATCAAACTTAATGTTACCTGCTTCATTAAATAACCTCCTTATAAAAATGTGTGTAATAATTATCTGATAATAAGTTAAATATGCTATACTTATTATAATATATGCTATACTAAAAGAAAAGAGACTTTAATCATAAAATTTTTTAAAAAATTCTTGACAGAGTAAAGTAAGGAAGTTATAATGATGAATAAAAACAAATTAGTTGGTTAAAACGATGATGATGGGAAGAAGTAGGTAGATGGAAAGGCTGCCAGCGAGTCAGGGATAGTGTGAGCCTGATCAGCACTCCGCTACTGAAAGACATCCCGGAATTGCTGACTCGAAAACTCCTTTTTTGAGGGGTAAGTAGGGTTGGACGGTTTTCCCCCGTTATCGGGAAGTAGAGTGAACCTGTTCATTTCAGGTTAAGTAGGGTGGCACCGCGGGAATTTACACTCTCGCCCCTATATTGGGGTGGGAGTTTATTTTTTTAATGTTTTAGGAAATTATAAAATGATTAAACTGCAAAAGCTAATTTTTCGCTCCAAAAGAAATTTTTCTAACCATCTAAAGTTCGATTTCAGTCGAAATAAGGCACACTAATCAATGGACCCTCCTGGCCCTTGATTAGCTCATCACTTCCTGTGATGAGGCCTTATTTCGATTGAAATCTCACTAAGATGGTTTAACGAAAAATTTCTATGTCGCTCAAAATTAGCTTTTGCAGTTTAATCATAAAATAAAATTAGGTGCCTGAAGAGCATTTTGTTCTACTGAAATGGATAGGTTAACAAGGGTGGCACCGCGGATAATTCCGTCCCTTGGCATAGTTTATCTTGCCATGTGGACGGATTTTTTAATATCTGATTCTGGCCAGATCAGATTTTCGATAAATAATTTATGTAGGGAGGTTGTTTGCAATGAAACGTCAGTTGGCAAGGGAGTTAGAAGGTAAGATTGGTGAAACCGTAAAAATTCAGGGGTGGGTGCATCGGATCCGGAATCTGGGGGGAATTGCTTTTATTCTCTTAAGAGACCGTTCCGGTGTTGTCCAGTGTGTAGTGGATACTAAAGAAATTGATATCAAAGGTTTAAAGTTGGAGAGTGTGGTTGAAATTATTGGGAGAGTGAAAGAAGAGTCCCGGGTTGAATTGGGGCTGGAAATTTTGGTTCAGGAATTGAAAGTTATTTCAAAAGTGGTAGAAGACCTTCCCATTGAGATTAACAACGAAGAATTAAAGGCAAATTTGGATACAGTTTTGAATCACAGGGTTTTGAGTTTGCGTAATCTAAAGACCAATGCTATTTTTAAGGTTCAGGCAGCATTGGCCCAGGGTTTTGCCGCTTTTCTTAAAAAGGAGGGTTTTACCCAGATCTTTACTCCAAAAATTGTGGCAACAGGTACGGAAGGAGGGACTGAACTCTTTCAAGTGCAATATTTTGATAAAAAAGCCTATCTGGCCCAGAGCCCTCAGTTTTATAAGCAGATGCTAGTAGGAGCGGGGTATGAAAGGGTCTTTGAAATTGGCCATGTTTATCGGGCAGAGACACATGATACGTCACGGCATACCAATGAATTTATTAGTCTAGATTTAGAGATGGGCTTTATTGAAGATGAAAGAGATGTGATGGCTTTAGAAACCCGGATGCTTAAAGAAATTTTCGCCTTTATAAAGGAGGAATGTGCCAGGGAGTTGGATTTATTGGAGGTAGAGGTGCCGGAGATAGGTGATGAGATTCCTTCTATAAAATTTCCAGAGGCGTTAGAGATTTTACGTCAGGAATATGGCAAAGAAGATCTTAAGATGGATTTAGACCCGGAAGGAGAACGGTTAATTGCTAAATATGTGAAAGAACGGTACGGATCTGAATTTGTCTTTATCACCCACTATCCTCAGGCAAAGCGACCTATGTACACTATGCCTGCAGAAGATGGATTGACCCACAGTTTTGATTTGCTCTTCAGGGGATTGGAAATTACAACCGGCGGTCAGCGAATTCATGACTATGAACAACTAAAAGCCAGTATTATCTCCCGGGGTTTATCGGTGGAAAGTTTCAGCGACTATCTGGAAGTCTTTAAATTTGGTATGCCGCCTCATGGGGGACTTGCTATTGGCTTAGAAAGACTGACAGGACAGCTTTTAGGATATAAAAATATTCGCCAGACCACTCTCTTTCCCCGGGATCGTTACCGGATTCGTCCATAACAAGCGTCAGCATTTTAAGCTGGCGCTTTGGTTTATGAGACTCTGTGGTGGACTGGATTACTTTGTTGATTTATGATAAAATGAGTTTGGGTATCAATTGCAAGAATGGGTAGAATAAAGATGATAAAGTATTAAAAGAAGGTGATAAGGATGGAAGAGGTTGTCTATCTTGATAATAGTGCTACAACCCGGGTTGCTCCTGAAGTAATTGATGCTATGGTAAAGATGATGGAAAAGGATTATGGTAATCCTTCATCTCTTCATCGGATGGGTATTACTGTGGAGAAAAAGATAAACAAAGCCAGAGAACAGATAGCTAAAATATTAGGTGTTAAACCGAAAGAAATTATCTTTACATCGGGTGGTACTGAAGCAAATAACCTGGCCATTCGCGGTGTTGTTTATCAATATAATAAGCGAGGCAGGCATTTAATAACGACCAGGATTGAACATCCTTCTGTTTTAAATACATTTCAGCGGTTAGAAGAGGAAGGATTTGAGGTTACATATTTGCCAGTTGATAGGGAAGGATTTATCAGTATAGAAGAGTTAAAATCAGCCATTACTCCTGAGACGATTCTGGTAAGCATTATGCATGTTAATAATGAAATCGGAACCATTCAACCAATTCAGAAGATGGGAGAAGTGATTAAAGAGATAAATCCCCGTACTATTTTTCATGTTGATGCAGTCCAATCTTTTGGAAAACTGTCCTTAAATCCGATTCAGATGAAAGTGGATCTTTTGACCATTAGTGGTCACAAGATTCATGGTCCTAAGGGAATTGGTGCACTTTATTGTAATGAGAAAATTAATTTGAAGCCTTTAGTTGAAGGTGGAGGTCAAGAGTGGAATATACGCTCGGGAACGGAGAATGTTCCGGGAATAATAGGATTGGGTCTTGCTTCTCAATTGATTGTAAAAGAGAGAGAAGCAAATGTAGAGCGTTTAAAGGATTTAAAAGGATGGTTTTTAAAGGAACTTAAAAAGCTTATTCCTGATGTGAAGATCAATGGTCCTGAATCGGTGGAAGATATAAAAGAAGGCAAAAGTGCACCTTATATTATCAATTTATCCTTTCCAGGGCTTAAGGGAGAGGTATTGCTCCACGCACTGGAGGATTTTAATATCTATGTTTCTACCGGATCAGCCTGTCACTCCCGAAAGAGTGCTCCAAGCCATGTTTTACAGGCCATTGGGCTTAATCAGAGAGAACTGGAGAGTGCAATACGGATCAGTTTATCTTTCCATACGCAAAAAGAAGAGTTAGAATACCTGTTAGAACATTTACCTGATCTGGTAGTTGAATTACGAAATTTAATGCAGAGGTGAGGAGATTGTACACAGATATTCTTATTCGATATGGAGAGATTGGGTTAAAGGGTAAAAACCGAAAAACCTTTGAAAAGATTTTGGTTAGAAATATTAAGGAATGTCTCCGGGATCTGGGCCAATTTAATGTTGAGCGAACTTATGGCCGGATATATCTTCGTCAGGTTGATGGATTAATAGATCAAATTGTCGAACGGTTGGCTAGAGTACCCGGGATTGTTTCTCTCAGTCCTGTAGTTAAAACGGGCTTAGATATGGAAGAGATTAAGGAAATGGCTTTACGGGTATTAGAGGACGCTTTACCTGATGGTGGTACTTTTAAAGTTGAGACCAAAAGGGCTAACAAGAATTTTCCCCTGATTTCTCCAGAGATCAATCGCCAGGTATCGGCCCACTTATTGATTAATTTTTCGAAAGAACTGAAGGTGGATGTACATAATCCCGATACTGTGGTTTTTGTAGAGGTCAGAAGTGAACATGTTTACCTTTACTCAAAGGTTATAGATGGGCCTGGTGGTCTTCCGGTGGGTTCTAGCGGCAGGGGACTTTTGCTTCTTTCCGGTGGGATTGATAGTCCGGTAGCGGGTTGGTTAGGAATGAAGCGGGGTGTCATTATTGATGCTCTTCATTTTTATAGTTTCCCCTTTACAAGTGAACGGTCAAAGGAGAAAGTGATTGAACTGGCAAAGGTATTAGCCCGGTATAGTGGAAAAATGCGTCTTTTTATTGGTTACTTTACCAATATCCAGAAAGCTATTGGTTTAAAGTGTCCTGAAAGGCTGCATATTACCATTATGCGGCGAATGATGTTTAGAATGGCTACTGAGATTGCCCATAGATATAATGCTAAAGTGCTCTTTACAGGGGAAAGTATTGGACAAGTAGCAAGTCAGACACTAGAAAGCATGGAAGTGATTAATGCAGTAACCAATATTCCGGTTTTAAGGCCGTTGATTACTATGGATAAAACAGAGATTATGGATCTTGCACGTAAAATCGGTACTTATGAGATTTCTATCCAGCCCTATGAGGATTGCTGCACTGTTTTTGTTCCCGATGCTCCGGCTACCAGGCCCAGACTTAAAGATGCAGAAGCAGCGGAAAAAGATCTTATGATTGATCAATTAATTAAGGAGGCTATTGAGCGGAGTACGGTTCTGATTATTACACCAGATGGGGTAGAAGCAGAATATAGTCTGGCTGAAGAACAGGGGGTTATGTTGTAGAATCATGTTGCAAATGAAAGTTTGATTTAATTCAAATTTTAAATAATAGTAAGCATTTTTATTTAAATGGTTAAACTGTAAAAGGCTAATTTTTCGCTTCTTGAGAAATTTTTCGAATCATCTAATGCTCGATTTCTGCTGAAATAAGGTTTTCTAATCAAAGGGCTCTCCTGGCCCTTGATTAGCTTATCACCTCCTGTGATGAGGCCTTATTTCGTCGGAAATCTCGCTAAGATGATTTGGCGAAAAATTTCTATGTCGCTTAAAATTAGCTTTTTGTAGTATAATCTTTAAATAAGTTTTTAAGTATGATTTAGTTAAGCAAAAAAAATTGAAGGAAATAGGTTCTAAGAGAGTTTAAATGCTTTTTATAACATTTGACAAAAAAATAAAAAAATTATTATTCTTTTGGCAGAGGTTAATAAGTAACTTTGATTGATGAAGTAATATTGTAGGGTAAAAATAAAGATGGACGTTAAAAAAAGAGACGGTTTATTCCCGGTTATTGATAAGATACACTGAAACGTTGAATTCGTTCTCAAATTAAACTACAAAAAGCTAATTTTAAGTGTTATTGAAATTTTTTGTTAAACTATCTTCGTGAGATTGAAAAGAATGGCCTCACATGAGGATGTGATGAGCTTAATCAAGGGTCATAAGGCCTCATTGATTAGCGTGCTTTATTTCGACTGAAATTGAACTTTAAATGGTTAGAAGAATTTCTGTATGAAGTGAAAAATTAGCTTTTTGCAGTAAAATCATAAAAACAATTTTTTGATATATAAGGTTGACAAAAACCAAAAATCCAAAAGAAGGAGGGATTTTTATGAAAGTGAAAATTTTAATGTTATCAGTATTGTGTGCAATAATTACAGCAGTATTAATGTATTTTATTCCAAATACGCTTTATTCTTTTTTGGTGGCAATAGGGTTATGTATATTGACAGGCTTTATGTTTACAAGAAGTATTTTTAAACAATTGATAACTTTAAAGCAAGAAGTAGAAAAATTGGCTAAAGGAGATTTAACTGTAAATCTTCAAGTAACTTCTAGAGATGAATTTGCTGAAATTGGCAAGTCAATAAATCAAGTAGTACAGAATTTGCGAGATAAGATATGGGAAGTTAAAGATAATACTATTGAATTGGAGGAAACCGTTAATGAAATAAATTCTGGAATTGAAGAAACTTCGGCAGCAATGGAAGAAGTAACAGCTTCTATAACGGAAATGGCTAACGGTGCTCAGGAACAAATAAAACAGTTAGAAAACACTGCCAATAATATTATGGAAATAGCTGCAAGTATAAAGGAACTAGCAACCAATTCTCAAAATATTGCAGAATTAGCCCAGAAAGCAGACGAGAATGCTAAAGAGGGAAGTAGATTAATATTAGGCGTTATCAGAAGAATAGAAGACTTGAAGAATGTTATTGATGATAGTGTAGAAAATATGTCAAAACTAAAAACGAATGCTGATGGTATTAATAAAATTGCAGAAGTAATTACAAACATTGCAGACCAGACAAACCTTTTAGCATTAAATGCAGCTATTGAAGCGGCAAGGGCAGGTGAAGCGGGTAAGGGTTTTGCTATTGTAGCTGAAGAAATTAGAAAACTTGCTGAGAATTCTACAAAGGCTACAGGTGAGATTTTAGAAATTATAGAGATAATTCGAAGCAATGTAGATGAAATGGCTATCTCAATTGATCATATAAAAGAAGAAATGACTACATCCCAGGAGCAATCCAGATTGGGAGAGAGAGAATTACAGAAGATTATTACTGGAGTTTCCAGTGTAAGTGAACAGATAGAAATAATAGCTGATGGATTAAAATCAATGGCTGCCGTTAGTGATGAGATTGTAGAGTCTACAAAGAATGTTACTTCAATTGCTCAAAATACCACTGCTGGAACTGAAGAAGTATCTGCAGCAGCAGAAGAGACTACTTCAGCTATGGAAGAAATGACATCCAAAACCGATGTATTAACTGAAATGGTGGCAAGAATGAGGAAGTCTGTAGAACAATTTACATTACAAGAAAGGGTAAGAGAAAGTGAATAGCCTACTATTTCAACTGATACTAAAAGCTAAAAATTTCCTAATTCTTTTAAGCATAGTATGATTTTACTGCAAAAAGCTAATTTTTCGCTTTATAAAGAAATTTTTCGAACCATCTAAAGTTCGATTTCAGTCGAAATAAGGCTCCCTAATCAAAGGGCCCTCCTGGCCCTTGATTAGCTCATCACATCCTGTGATGAGGCCTTATTTCGATTAAAATCTCACTAAGATGGTTTAACGAAAAATTTCTATGTCGCTCAAAATTAGCTTTTTGCAGTTTAATTATATATAATAAATATTTACCAGCTAATTAAGTAAAACTATTGAACATTTTGGCTCTCCGTCAAATGTTGTGAAAAATAAGTTGGCTCCGTTGAATTGATTGGTGAATTGGTTTTGGAATAAACATTTATAAATACTCTTCTCCTTAGATTCATAACATTTGGAACACCACATCCAATCCTTTTGATCGATTTAATCTTGTTATTGATATCTTCAGCAAAGCCATTGGTTATCTTAAAATAATCTTAGTATTTTTTCTTCTTAATCTTTGTATTATCTTTTTTACCTGGTAAAAAGGCATCAGCTTGCTTTTTATTAGTTCTTTATATCACTTTTTTAGAGCTCTGGTGGCTTTTTTTACATCATCTGGCTGCAATAGGTCTCTGAATTTCTCTTTTAGTTCCCAGGCTTTTTCTAAAGCTGGACTGAGTTCAAATAATTCGATGAGTTTTTTATGTTCTTCATCTGTCAGTTCTTCAGCTCGTTTTTGGAGTAATAAACGACTTTGAAAAAACTTTCTTCTCTGATGATTATTTAGTGTTTGTTGAACTTGCTTTCTAACTTCGTCAAGGGCTTTGTTCATTAAAGTTACAAGGTGAAATTTATTTATAACAATTTTTTCATGAGTAAATGCTGCATCTGCTACTGCTTTGAACGGACACCATATATCCATAGAGATCGATTGAATCTGTCGTCTTTGCTCATCTTCCTAACAATTAAAGTAGTTAATTAAATCATCCTTTTTGTGAGTAGGTAAAATGTCAATTAACTCAAGATTCTAACTACATATTTATGGCGTTTTAAAACTGCAAATTCATCGATACTGATGGCTTTTAATTAACTAAGTTTTGAAAGTTGTTGTTCAATGAGAGGGTCAATTACTTTTTTAACTGTATTATTAACAGCTGTATAACTTAACCCGTTTTCTCTAGCAAGTTTAGAATAATTCTTGCTGACAGTTTTTTTAGCAAAATATTTATCAAAGCGTTTGGTTTTACGGGCATATTTATCAATGCTTTCATATTTTTCAGGGATACCCCTTTTATGACAATAAGGACAACGATATCTTTTTTTAGAGGTCTAATGATTACTAATTTACCTCTTATGGGGATGTTTCTAATATTTTGCCATTTTGTATCATAGATTTTATTAGTGATATTACCACACTGAGGACACACAATGTGATTTTTCTTTGCTTCAGCAATAAAAATATACCTGTCCTCCGTTGAAGTAATTTCAGTTGCAATAATGTCTGGCAAATCAAGAAATTTTATAATATTATCTTGCATTTGCTGGACTCCTTTCTTTGGTTTTTAGTTCGCAACTAATTAATTCAACGGGGTCAGCAAATGCCTTTTTATAATTATAGACCCATATTGTTTTATATTTATTGGATGTGATATAATATTTCTGCTGAAAAGATCTAATAAGTCAATATAAACAGGTTTTACAAGAGGTAAAGGAAATCATTAAGGCTGTTTAATTTAGAGTAGCTGTCATCAATCTGGTTAGATGGTTTAAAATCAATACGGAAATATTGCGAGAAAACTAAAAAGAGATTAAGAAGAAAATTTAATAAAGATTTTAAGAGGATATTGTATAGTGGTTGACGAATCATAACTTATGAGTCCCTTCGTTCTGGGTGTATTGAATTTGGGTTTGGTTAACTACTACCTAACTATTCCAGGGGAAGGGATTTCTTTTTTGCCCCTTGAAAAAAGGCAGAAAATTTGATGGAACAACTCCAAAAGAAGGAGGGATTTTTATGAAAGCGAAAATTTTAATGTTATCAGTATTGTGTGCAGTAATTACAGCAGTATTAATGTATTTTATTCCAAATACGCTTTATTCTTTTTTGGTGGCAATAGGGTTATGTATATTGACAGGCTTTATGTTTACAAGAAGTATTTTTAAACAATTGATAACTTTAAAGCAAGAAGTAGAAAAATTGGCTAAAGGAGATTTAACTGTAAATCTTCAAGTAACTTCTAGAGATGAATTTGCTGAAATTGGCAAGTCAATAAATCAAGTAGTACAGAATTTGCGAGATAAGATATGGGAAGTTAAAGATAATACTATTGAATTGGAGGAAACCGTTAATGAAATAAATTCTGGAATTGAAGAAACTTCGGCAGCAATGGAAGAAGTAACAGCTTCTATAACGGAAATGGCTAACGGTGCTCAGGAACAAATAAAACAGTTAGAAAACACTGCCAATAATATTATGGAAATAGCTGCAAGTATAAAGGAACTAGCAACCAATTCTCAAAATATTGCAGAATTAGCCCAGAAAGCAGACGAGAATGCTAAAGAGGGAAGTAGATTAATATTAGGCGTTATCAAAAGAATAGAAGACTTGAAGAGTATTATTGATGATAGTGTAGAAAATATGTCAAAACTAAAAACGAATGCTGATGGTATTAATAAAATTGCAGAAGTAATTACAAACATTGCAGACCAGACAAACCTTTTAGCATTAAATGCAGCTATTGAAGCGGCAAGGGCAGGTGAAGCGGGTAAGGGTTTTGCTATTGTAGCTGAAGAAATTAGAAAACTTGCTGAGAATTCTACAAAGGCTACAGGTGAGATTTTAGAAATTATAGAGATAATTCGGAGCAATGTAGATGAAATGGCTATCTCAATTGATCATATAAAAGAAGAAATGACTACATCCCAGGAGCAATCCAGATTGGGAGAGAAAGAATTACAGAAGATTATTACTGGAGTTTCCAGTGTAAGTGAACAGATAGAAATAATAGCTGATGGATTAAAATCAATGGCTGCCGTTAGTGATGAGATTGTAGAGTCTACAAAGAATGTTACTTCAATTGCTCAAAATACCACTGCTGGAACTGAAGAAGTATCTGCAGCAGCAGAAGAGACTACTTCAGCTATGGAAGAGATGACATCCAAAACCGATGTATTAACTGAAATGGTGGCAAGAATGAGGAAGTCTGTAGAACAATTTACATTACAAGAAAGGGTAGGAGAGAGTGATTAGCTCTACTTTCAACTGATACTAATAACTGAAAGGAGTGTAAATAATGAAGAATTTTTTTGATAATATAGAACGTAGATTAATTTTAGTTATATCCATTTTTTTAATTTTAATTTTTGGTACATATGGAATTGTTGTTTATCAATTATCTAAAGGGAATATAAGTCAACTAATATATAAATATAACAGTGAGGTTACCAAGGTTTTATCTATTCAAATCCAAAATTTTTTAGATAAGAAAAGAGAATTAATGTTGAATTTATCAGAACATCCTGATTTGAAGAAAAAAGACCAAAAAGAACTAATCCGACTTTTTCAAAGAAAACTGGATCAATATTCAGATTTACAGATGTTATATTTAGGTACTGAAGAAGGAGAATTTTACTATGCACCTTCTAATGTCTATGTGCCGGAGGGTTTTGACCCAAGAGTTCGGCCCTGGTATCAGAAGGCGAAAAAAGAAGGAAGGGTAATCTGGACAGATGTATATATAGATATAGCGACAAACCTTCCTATTATCAGTGTGGCAGTACCGGTATATGATGAAAATAATCAATTCATTGGTGTATTGGGAGCAGATGTGAATCTGGCGACTATGACAGATTTACTGCGAAAAGAGAAAATTGGTAATACTGGATATGCATATATGACTGACCGACAGGGAATTGTAATTGCCCATCCTGATAAAAAACTAGTTGTTGAAAAATATAATTTAGGAGAGAAATATGATTTTGTTCATCATGCTTTAAAAGAACCCGGAACGGCAAATTATGAATTTGAGGGAAGTAAAAGGCTTGTCTCATACCGCCCTATTCCTGAAATCGGTGCTGTATTTGTACAAATGCCAGAAAAAGAGGTATTTGCGGCTGCTAGAAAATTATTTCCAATAACAGTAATTGGTATTATAATTTGTGTTATAATAATGTCTTTGATATGCTGGTTCTTTATTAAATATTTTGTATTGAAGTCAGTAGAACATATCAATAGGATTGCTGATCAGGGTGCAAAGGGTGATTTGACAGAATTAGTTGGAGGTAATTATAAAGGTCAAATGGGCACATTGGCTAATGCTTTTGATAACATGATATTAGATTTAAGAGAAATGATAAGAGAAATAAGAGAGGCAGGAGATAAGGTAAAAACTACAAGCGAGGACCTGGCTGAAATATGCAATCAATCAGAACAGATTACTGCACAGGTGGCAGATTCTATTCAAGAGATTGCCACTGGTATGGAAACACAGACCTATAATATTGAAGATGCAAATCAAATTATAAAGGAAATGAATTCAAAAATTAAAGAATTAAATAGTTATAGTAAGCAAATTGCGGAGATAGCGAAAGAATCAAATGAAATTGCAACTAAAGGTAATGAAATGGTAGAAAATGTTATGAGCCAGATGCATTCTCTACGTGAATCAATGGAGAAGTTAAGAAAGCAAATTCAAGATTTTGAAGCAGATTCTAAAGAGATTGAAACAATTATTCATATTATAGATAATATAGCCAATCAGACCAATCTTTTAGCATTAAATGCCGCAATAGAAGCAGCCAGAGCCGGAGAGCAAGGGCGAGGTTTTTCAGTTGTTGCTGATGAGATTCGTTCACTTGCTGAGGAATCAATTAATTCTGCCCAACAGATTGGTCAGCTGATTAATAAGATTCGCCAGGAGATTCAGGAAGTTTCGTCAACAATTGAATCTAATTATCAGCTTACCAATCAGAGTGAGGAAGGAGTTATTAATGCTGGTAATGCTTTTGAAAGGATTGCAGATCATGTGGCTCAGACTACTGAAGGTATGCTTAAAATAGAGGGGATTGTGACAGATCTTGCTGAGAGTAGTCAGGAGATTGTTGAGCGAATGAGCAATGTTGCTGCTACTGCCGAAGAATCTGCTGCCAATGCGGAAGAAGTTTCTGCTGCGACAGAAGAACAGGGGGCATCTATTGAACAGATGGCCCGGGAGGCAAATTCTCTGGCTAAATTGGCTGAAAATCTTTTGGATAAGATAAAGAAATTCAAAATATAGATGAACACAAAATTTGTCCCCCTCATATAAATAAAGTAAATTATCAGAGGGGGGGATAAATAATAAGGAAGATTGTTGTTTCCCTTGCTGAACGTCGTTTATATCTCTTTGAAAATGGAAGAATTATTCGGAGCTATCCGGTAGCTATTGGTAAACCATCAACACCTACTCCTACCGGTGAGTATTCGATAAGACATAAATTGAAGAATCCTGGAGGTCCATTCGGAACCAGATGGATGAGTTTTAAATCACATTATGGAATTCACGGAACCAATAGCCCGGGTCTCATTGGGCAGGCAGTGAGTCATGGGTGTATTAGAATGTTAAATAAAGATATAGAGGAACTTTATGATTTGGTTCAGGTGGGTACCCCAGTGAAGATAATTGCGGGATCTTTATAATTTTGATACACAGTTGGTTTTGACAGAAGGGGAGCTGTATAAATAGCTCCTCTTAATATTTTACATAATGAACTGTTACTTAATTACAGGAAAGAAAAAAAAGATGTCGAAATTATATCCTATGATTAAACTGCAAAAAAGTTAATTTTGAACGACATAGAAATTTTTCGTTTAACCATCTTAGTGAGATTTCAGTTGAAATAAGGCCTCATCACAGGAGGTGATGAGCTAATCAAGAGCCAGGGGGGCCCATTGATTAGGGTGCCTGATTTCGACTGAAATTGAACTTTAGATGGTTCGAAAAATTTTTTTAAACTAAAAATTAGCTTTTTGCAGTAAAATCATTTATAAATAAATAAAGAGTAAACAGGACTATTGTCCTATATCTATTAAATGTGATATAATATTTCTGCCGAAAAGATCTAATAAGTCCATTGATCCTATCGTTAATTTTCGAGGTTTTTTTAACATAATTATGTGGTAGTTAATAGTAAAACAGTATGTTTTTTAGAAATTGCCCCAGGAAGGTGAAATGTGATGAGTCAGCCCAAGTTGGGTCAAATTTTGATCGATTTCAATTTAATTACTGAAGAACAGTTTGAAGAGGCTTTAAAGATTCATAAACATTCAAATAAGCGGATTGGGGAGATTTTAATTGACTTGGGATATATTACTGAGTCTCAATTAGTTCAGGTATTGGAATTTCAGCTAGGTGTACCCCATGTGGATCTTTCAAAATATAACTTAGACCAGCGTTTAACCCGTTATATTCCAGAAAATATTGCCCGTCGTCATCGAGTTGTTCCCTTAAAAAAAGAAGACAATGTCCTAAAAGTGGCAATGGCTGATCCATTAGATATTTTTGCCATTGATGATATTAAACTCAATGCCAGATGTAAGATTGAAGCAATGATAGCTTCCGTAAGTGATATTGAAAAAGCCATAGAAGAGCTTTATTCGATGACCGGATTAGGTGATGATGGTTTTGATATTACCTATGATATTCCTGAAGATGTAGAAGATTTGGAAATAGATGAGCTTAGACGTTTAGTAGAAGATGCGCCAATTGTTCGTTTAACTAATCTTTTGATCCGACAAGCAATTCAGCAGAGGGCCAGCGATATACATATAGAACCTATGAAAGATGAGATCAGAGTCAGATACCGAATTGATGGTGTTTTGCACGAATTTCGAAGTCTTCCAAAAAGTAACCAGGCAGCTCTCGTTTCCCGTTTAAAGATTATGGCTGGTCTAGATATTGCAGAGCGGCGGAAACCCCAGGATGGACGAATAGAATTAAAACAACCGGAAGGTGAAGTAGATATTCGTATTTCTACCATTCCGACCATATATGGGGAGAAAGTAGTTTTAAGGATCTTGAACAAGGAGTCAGTCTTACTTGATCTGGATAAACTGGGTTTTTCTTTGAAAAATCGACGCTATTTTGATGAAATGCTTAAAAAACCTCATGGGATTATTCTTGTTACCGGTCCCACCGGAAGTGGTAAAACCACAACCCTCTTTGCAGCTCTGAACAAATTGAACAGTCAGGAGAAAAATATTTCCACTGTTGAAGATCCGGTGGAATATCGGCTGGAAGGGATTAATCAGATTCAAATAAATCCGCGGGTTGGTTTGACTTTTGCCTCGGCGCTCCGTGCTATATTACGTCAGGACCCCGATATTATCATGATTGGGGAGATCCGGGATAGAGAGACCGCTTCCATTGCTATAAGAGCAGCCATGACCGGACATTTGGTTTTGAGTACTATTCATACCAATGATGCCCCCAGTGCTATAACCCGGTTGATTGATATGGGAATAGAACCATATCTTGTTTCTTCTTCTATGATTGGAGTAGTGGCTCAACGTCTGGTACGAAAAATTTGCCCTTCCTGTAAGGAAAGGTTTGAACCATCAGAAGAGATGCGCTTTTATTTAGGGGAGCTGGGCCAGCAGGTTAAGTATCTATATCGTGGAAAAGGGTGCCCTGACTGTAATAAGACAGGCTATCAGGGGCAGTTGGCTATTCATGAAGTATTGGTACCGGATCGGGAGATTCGGAGGTTGACAATTCAGAATCGTCCCGCTGAAGATTTGAGGGATGCAGCAGTGGCTAATGGAATGACAACCCTAAAGATGGATGGAATCGAGAAAGCTCTAAAAGGGTTGACCAGTTTAGAAGAAGTTATGCGTGTAGCTATTTAGAGAGGAGGAGGTTATTATGATTAACGTTGATCAATTATTGTGTGATGTTGCTTTTGATCCATTGATTTCAGACCTGCATTTAACTGTAAATTCTCCTCCTATAGTAAGAATCAACGGGGATTTACAACCTTTGGCCAGATATGAATCTGTTTTAAGTTATAAGCAATTGATTGAGATAGCTAAATATTTGATGAGCGAGGAGCAATATCGGGAGTTTGAAGAAAAAGGGGAATATGATTTCTCCTATAGTCTTGAGTCAGTTGGTCGTTTTCGGGTTAATGCCTATTTTCAGCGGGGAACAGTAAGTTTAGCTTTAAGGGTTATTCCTAACAAGATTCCTTCCATTGATGATTTGGGTTTACCTCTGGTAATTAAGGAATTGGCGATGAAAAAAAATGGATTGATTTTATGTACAGGCCCAACAGGAAGCGGTAAATCAACTACTTTGGCTTCAATGCTGGATTTAATCAATTGTACCCGGACATGTCATATTATCACCTTAGAAGATCCGATAGAATATCTTCATACTCATAAAAAAAGTTTAATTCATCAACGTGAAATTGGAGCAGATACTCAGTCTTTTGCCAGCGGTTTACGGGCAGCCCTGCGTCAAGACCCGGATGTAATTTTGGTAGGAGAAATGCGTGATTTAGAAACTATTTCCATTGCGCTTGAAGCTGCAGAAACAGGTCATCTGGTTTTGGCAACTTTACATACTAATAATGCACCGGGAGCCATTGATCGAATTATCGACGTTTTTCCTCCAAATCAACAACAGCAGATTAGAATTCAGTTAGCAACGGTTATTCAGGGAGTTATAGCCCAACAGTTGGTTAAACGCGTTGACAGGCGCGGGCGAGTGGCCGCGGTAGAAGTAATGGTGGCTACTCCTGCTATTCGTAATTTGATTCGTGAAAACAAAGCACATCAGATCTATTCGGTTATACAGACCGGGGCCAGGTTTGGAATGCAAACAATGGATAATTGCCTTATCCGGCTCTATCGGGATGGAATTATCAGTTTTGAGGATGGCCGGGCTAAAGCTGTTAATGTGGAATATTTTGAGCGACTGGCTCGCCGACCAGATCAGGATTTTTAATTAATTAAATGATTAAACTGCAAAAAGCTAATTTTGAGCGCTATTGAAATTTTTCGTTAAACCATCTTAGTGAGATTGAAAAGAATGGCCTCATCACAGGATGTGATGAGTTAATCAAGGGTCAGGATGCCCCATTTCGATGGTTCGAAAAATTTCTTTATAAAGCGAAAAATTAACCTTTTGCAGTAAAGTCATTAAATTAAAAAATATTTGAGGTGTAATAATATGGCACCTGAATATAGTTATAAAGCGAAAAATTCAGAAGGTAAATTGCTTAGAGGAAGCATACAAGCTGATTCGCGTCTGGATGTAGCTGAATATATTACTAAACAGGGATATTATGTAGTAAATATTGAAGAAAAAAAAGATCTGGATTTAAAGAAGATTTTGAAGTTCTTCAGACGGATTAAGTCTAAGGAATTAGCTATTATAAGCCGTCAGTTTGCAGTTTTGATCAATACAGGTATTCCCATTGTCCAGTGTCTGGATATTTTGATAAGCCAGATTGAAAATAAACACCTAAAGCGAGTAATGCAGGAAATTTTTCAGGATGTTGAGGTAGGAATGTCTTTTTCTGAAGCTCTGAAAAAGCATGAAGATACCTTTCCACCCCTTTATTCTAAAATGGTCAATGCAGGTGAGGTAGGCGGTATTCTGGATCAGGTTATGAGTAGGTTAGCAGATTATTATGAAAAAGAGAGTGAACTGAAGACGAAAATCCGTTCTGCTATGATGTATCCAATGACAATCCTCTTTATAGCAGTAGTTATAATTATTTTTCTTATGATAGTGGTAATACCGGTCTTTGCTGATTTGTTCTCCAGTATGGGCGGAACCCTTCCATTACCAACACGGATTATAATAGGGTTTAGTAAAATGTTGGTAAGATATTGGTATTTGATTTTGATCTTTGGTTTTATCCTGGTTGCTAGTTTTATAGGTTATATTAAATCGCCGACAGGTAAATTTAAGTTCCATCAATTTCAACTCAGACTACCGATTGTTAGAAAGTTATTGATAAAAATTGAGATTGCTCGTTTTACCAGAACTTTGGGAAGTCTTTTAAAAAGTGGAGTACCCTTGATGGAATCTTTAAGGGTAGTGGAAAAGATTATTTCAAATCAAATTATTGCTAATAAATTGACTGAAGCAAGGCTTAAAGTAAGAGAAGGTGTGCGTCTTTCTGAACCTTTAAGGGAGAGCGGGGTCTTTCCCAGAATGATGATTCAAATGTTGGTTGTTGGAGAGGAGACCGGAACGATGGATCAAATGTTAGAGAGGATTGCAGAGTTTTATGATAAAGAAGCGGAGAATGCTATTCAGACAGTCATGTCTTTGTTAGAACCGCTATTGATTGTTTTAATTGCTATTTTGATTGGTGGTATTGTAGTTGCCATTATTATGCCCATGTTTGATATGGTCAATCTGGTATAAATATCAGGTCTATTTCATATAAAGCTTTCATAAAATTAAACAAAATAATTTGTCCTATTTGTTATGAAAATTAAACTTCTGAAAGGAGGTGAACTGTAATGTTTTTAAGAAGGTTTTTAAAATCTAAAGAGGGTTTTACTTTGATCGAGTTGTTAGTTGTGTTAGCAGTTTTGGGGATTTTAGCTGCCGTTGCCGTACCACGTTTTGCCAATATGCAAGATAAAGCTAATCTGATTAAGGCCAAGACTGAATTAAAACAGGTTCAGACTGCAATGGAGCTGTATTATGCTGAGAATGGTGAATATCCAGCAGATGAAATGGCTTTTAATGATGCTTTAAACACTTATTTGGTTAGCGATGATTTGAATGATTATACATTTACTAACTATCAGATTACTGTTGATGGATATAGCGTTCAGACTACAGTTGATGGTACTACTATAACTATAACAAGAACAAACATTCAAGAGTCTTAAGTCTAGAAAGCCCTGAAATTTTTTCAGGGCCCCCTTTTTTTACAAAATTTATGAAAAGAGGAAGGAATCATGCTTTTGCGTGAAGAAGGTATTTCCTTAATAGAACTGGTTGTGACAATTGCTTTTATTGGCATTATTATCATTGCATTCACCGTTGTTTTTATCAACTCTGTTCAGGTAGAAAAGATGTCAGAACGGCGTAATCAGGCATTGAATCTAGCAGCAATGGTTATGGAAGAGTTACAAAATTATGATTATGATCTTTTGGTGCAAGGAGAACATGACTATAATCTGGATAAGATAAATGATGATTTTATCCTTTACTATCAGATTAAGGACCCTGACCCGGATGAAAAAGATAAATGGGATAAAGATAATAACCCTCTTTTAAAGGAGATTACTGTTATCGTCCGATGGGAAGAGGGCGGGCAAATTCAAAAAGTGCAATTGACGACATATCGGGCTAAGACTGTATTTTAAATATTAGAAAGGTGAAATCAATGAAAAGAATCCCAAAACTAAAAGATAAACATGGGTTTACCCTGGTGGAATTATTAATGGTGGTTGCTATTTTTGGGATTCTTATGATAGCAATTCAGGCAATCTTTATTGCTGGAATGAATGTATTTAATTGGGGAAAAACTGAAGCTGAAAAGAGACGTCAACTTTATATTGCAGTAGAACAGATTGTAAAAAAAATCCGTAATACTCCTACAAGTGGAATAAAACTTATAAGTGATGATAATGGAATTTATAGAGGGTTGTTATTAGAATCATTAACGGGTGTTCAAACATATTTTTATCTTGAAGGAGATAAACTTTATCGAGAGGAGAATGGTACCCGGCAAGTAGTGGCTAAAGGGATTACCGATTTGAGATTTTCAGTAATTTGCAATATGTATTCAGGAAGATTTGATTCTTATAATTCCAAATCACGTAAGATTATAGATAATGATGGGAGATTTAATGATTATGACCCTGGTATAAAAGGAATGGTTGTTCGTTTTGAACATAAAGCTGGTTCTGAAATACAATACATTTATCGAAAAATCGTTGATTATGGCCAAACCTGGTTTGAGATTGATTCCGATTTTGATTCTGGATTTTTACCTACCAATCAAAATTATGCTATTGGGAATACTTATCAGATTTATATACAAAGTCGGATAGCGGGTAGTTTTAGTGGGGTGGAAATTACCACCGGAGTCAGGCCTCGACTTTAAAAGAGATAGAAGGTGATAATGTGTTTTCATATCTTCAGGGCGAAGATGGTGTAACCCTGGTTTTGGTGTTAATTATTATCTTACTGATGTCAGTTTTGGGAGCTGGTTTATTGACTTCTTCACTGATGGAAAATAAAATCATCCACAGCCTTGAAGATCAAAAACAGGCTTTTTATCTGGCTCAGGCGGGGATTGAATATGCCCGTTACCGACTTCAACAGGATTTAACCTGGAGGACAGAAGGATATACTGAAAATTTAGGAGAAGGTGAGTTTACCCTAACAGTTAGTGATATGGGAGAGGAACTTTTACAAATCAAATCTACTGGAACAGTTGGACAGGTTAGCAAAACCTTAAAAGTTGGGGTTTATTATACTTTAGTTAGGGGTTCTGATATTATTGAAGAATTGGCTCAATATTCAGTGCTTGGTGGAGGAAATTTGTTTTTTAAGAATTTTACCAGGATTTCTGGAGGAGGAAATTTGCGCTCAAATGGTGATATAACCTTTCAACGTAATGTGATTGTAGATGGAGAAATAATTGCCAGTGGTAAAGTAAAAGCAAATAAAATTGATAAAAATCAGATTAAGGAAGGAGAAGAAGTATATTCTATTCCTGATGTTGACTGGGATCAATTGTTGGAAAATGCTCTGGCAGAAGGGCGTTATTTACTTGACTGGAATAGTAAACTTTTTCAGGATGGTGTAGTTAACTATATTGATAATAGTGTAACTCTTTCTGGAAAGCCAATTAATTTAAATATGGATGGTATTCTTGTTATCAAAGGGGATTGGATTGTAAATGCCAAAATTAAAATTGAATCGGTTGAAGGATTGATGATTTATGTTGATGGAATGATAAAATTTAGTCAGAATACAAAAATTGATGCAGCAATTTATGCAACTGGTCCAATTATTTTTTCAAAACGTACTGTTCTGAATGGCACAATTTTTTCAAAAGAGGCTGTTACCTGTAAAAATCATACAGAAATTACCCTGGATTCATCCCATCTTTATCAGCCTATTGTTGAGCAAATATTTATTTCAACTGATTCGGATAGTGATAGTGATTGTTCTTTAACTTTTACGTATTGGCATGAGAGTTAGGAAGGAAGAGGAATATGATTAAAAATACTTATCTAGGGATTGATGTGGGAAGTCGGAATATTAAAGGGATTAAGCTTAAAAGAACTTTAAAGGGATTTAAAATAGTGGATATGGTAGTTCAACCAATTTCCCGGGGTGCAGTAAGACAGGGGCTTTTCCATGATCTCAATCTGGCTGTAAATCTTTTTCGGGAGTTGAAGGATAGACTGAAGATTGGGGGACAGGGTGTTTACCTTGCTTTTTCTGGTCAGCATGCTATTATTCGTGAAGTGGAAATGCCTGTAATGACTGACCGTGAATTGTCAAAAGCTATCTATTGGGAAGCTAAGAAGGTGCTCCCTTATTCTGTAGAAGAGGCAATTATTGACTGGATTGTACTTGAGCGGAGACGGGAAATAGATAAAATGATGAGTGTTCTATTGGTTGCTGGGAGGAAGGACTATATTTACTCATTTCTAAAACCTATAAAATCTGTTGGTATTAAACCTCAAAATTTAAGTATTTTTCCTATTCCTCTCCTTTATGTTGTGAAACAGATTCCCGATTTTAAGAAGTACACTACAGCGGCAGTAATTGATATGGGGGCTGAAGTAACCCATGTTTTAATTATTAAAGATGGGTTGCCCAGGTTAAGTCGAACTATTCCAATTGGTGGAAATGATTTTACTGAAGCTATTGCTAATTCATTTAGTATACCCTTTGATGAAGCAGAAGAGGTAAAGATTGAACATGGAGGTCTTAATGTTCAGGAGATTGATCTTAACAAGGTTAATCTGATGGAAAATCCGTATCTGGGAGTTGAAGAGATATTATATTCTGTGGCTCAGGATGTAATGGGTGAGGTTAAACGATCTTTTGTCCACTTTCAGTTGCATAATCGAGGCCAGCAAATTGAAGCAGTTTATCTAACTGGGGGTTCTTCTTTGCTCCCTGGAATGGCAGAACATTTACAACAGTTTTTAAATATTTCTGTATTCCCTCTGGATTTAACCCAATATTTCTCCTTTGCTGAGGATTTAGAAGATCGGTTGAAGCGGGAAGGTATATTTATGGCTGAAGCTTTGGGTCTGGCGTTAAGTGGGGTGTAAAGATGGCATATATTAATCTATTACCTCCTGAAGATAGAAAAAAAAGATTAGATTTACGTTATAGTTTGATATTAATCGGGATTATATTTTATATTTTTCTTCTTTTGGGAGTACATTTTATAAATCAGTATCAGATAAAACAACTAATGATTGAGTCTGCATCTATTAAAAATCAGATTCAAATCCTGCAGCCTACATTAGAACGAATTCGGAAGATGGAAGATGAAGAAAAAGAATTACAGAGTAAAATAAAAGAGAGCAAAAGTCTGGATAAAAGGACTTATTTTTCTTCTTTATTGGTATTTATCAGTGAATTAATTCCAGAAGGAGTAAAATTAACCCGTTTAAATTATAACAGAGAAATTATTTCCTACGAAGGAGAAGCTGTAAATTATCGTAATGTTGCTGACTTTATAGCTAATCTTAAATCTTCTGGATATTTTAAAGATGTAGAACTATTATCTTCATATATAAATGATGATCAAACTAATTCAATCGGTTTTAAGATTACTGCCAGATTAAACATTAAAGGATGAGGCGTTATGTTAAAGAATCTGACGAAGCGTGAAAAAATAGTGATACTTGTCTCTCTTATTGCTTTGATTACGGGAGTTTATTATTTTCAATATTATGAACCGTTGAAGGCAGAGGAACAGATTTTAAAAGAGGAGATAGAAGGCTTAAAATTTCAGTATTCACAAATTTTAAGTATAATTAAACGGAAACTTCCTCAACTTAAGAAATCAACATACAATCTTAAGGAGCAGTATCAGACGATAATTGATCAATTTCCTAAAGAGAAAGAGATTTCAGCAATATTATTAGAAATTGAAGATCTGGCCAATGAGCAGGGAATTACTCTGGAGTATTTCAGCCCTAAAAATATGCGGAGTAAAGGGGATTTTTACGAATTACCCATCAATATCTCTTTTTTTTCAACTTACCGGGAAATGGTTGGATTTTTCTATGCTCTGGAAAAATCTCAGCGAAAGATGGAGATTGTTAGCTTTGATGTAAAAGCTTCTACAAAGAAAAGTGAGGAACAGCTATTACAGGTGGATTTGATATTAAATATCTATTTTTTAAAGTAAACTTAAAATTAAGAGGGTGGGAAATATGAGCAGTTGTTGTTCTTCTCAAGAAAATGTTAGTAAAGTTTGTCCGGTCTGTGGTAGAGAGGGACAAATTGTAAAGAGTATTACTGTAAAAAACCTGGTAATAGAAGAGGAGGTAAAAAGGGTAGAAGAAAGGGATTATTATATTTGCTTTAATCCAGAGTGTGAAGTGGTTTATTTTGATAATGAAGGGGAGATATTTAATCAGCAACAGATAAAAGTTCCTATTTGGTATAAAAAAGGCGCTGACCCTAAGTATATTTGTTATTGTGCCAGAGTAACGGAGGATGAAATTATTGATGCGGTAACTAATGGGGCTAAGGATATAAAGAGCGTTATGGAAATGACCGGAGCAATGAAAGAGGGCAAATGTTTAATAAACAATCCAACAGGAAAATGCTGCCATCAAGAAGTTAAAAAGGTCATAGATAAAGCTTTAGAAAGCATTTAAGCGGGTTTAAAACCCGCTAATTTTTATAGTTCCCGCTCCATAAAACGCATTACTGCTTCTATAGCGTCTTTGCTAAATCCCAGCCTTTCCAAAGAAGATCGGACATTTTCAAATTCTCTGATTATATCTCCATTTTTTATTAAATCTACATCAATGCCCAGGGCTTTAGAGATTAGTTGTAACTGTTCTTTGGTAGGGATAAGTTTTTCTCTTTCAATCTGGCTCAGATCAAGAATGGAGATACCGGTTTTATCACTCAGTTCATCTGGGGTTAAATTTTTCATCCGGCGCAGTTTGAGTATAGTTTTTCCAATTGAGATGGGGGAGGATTCTTCTTTAGAATTGGGTAAAAAACGTTCAATGGGGATATCAAAAAGCTCAGAGATTTTTTTGATTGTATCAGGCCGAACCCCACGTTTTAAGTTTTTTATTTGACTTATATATGAACCGCTAACGCCAAGCATTTCTCCCAATTTATCATTTGTCAGATCATAATCAGTCTGGATTTTTTGAATGATTTTACTTAATTTTTTTGGGTCATACAATTTTTACACCTCCTATTTTGATTATACAGGGGAAATAACTGGAAGTCAATTTTTTGAGGGAAAGTGATATATAAACATAGAAGATTTTAGTCAAAATTTATGTTAAAATATTGAACGTTATCAAATATAACAAATTAATACAAAAAACAGAATACTTTACAATTGGCAATATTTGTGTTAGTATAAAAGTGGAGGTGTGGGGATGTGGATTGTAGTAATTATTATGAAAAAGGTTACAGGGCATTAAAAGAAAATGATTGTCTAAAGGGAATAGAATACTTTTCTAAAAGTGCTGTACTGGCAGAGTTATTTAAAGAGAAAGAGTATTACCATCTTTCTATCCGTGAGTTGGGCAGATGTTATTTCCGGTTAGGAGAACTCAATCACGCCTATGACACTTTTATGCAGCTATTTAGGGAGGAGGTTGATCAGGAAATAAAGTTTTATGCCATATCAATGCTGGCAGTTATAGATGCTAATTGGGGGAGAGCAGATAAAGCCATTGAAATAATGAAATTATTGCCTGAAACAGAATCAGTATTAGTCAATCGGGGTTTGATGTATTATTATTTATACAAGTTTCATGGTCAAAAAGATGCTTTAGTGAAAGCTAGATTGGATCTGGAAAGAGTTTTAGAAATAAGCAAAAGTAAATCAAGAGTATGGAAGATTTTAATTAATCTTTCATTAATAGACCAGGAAGAAAAGGAGTATCTAGAAGCTGAGAAAAAATTAATGCAAGCTTTAGATTTATCTGTTACAAAAAGGGAAAAAGGGATGGTTTATAATAATTTAGGACTGTTATATATATACATGGATAAATTGGATGAAGCAGAAAGATGTTTAAAAATGGCTTTAGACAATTTTGATTTAGAAGTAGATTTAGTTGATATAGCAAGAAATGATCATTGGAGGGGATTATTAGAAAAGAAAAGGAAAAATTTTGTTTTGTCTAAAAGTTATTTATATAAAGCAGCTATGGTTTTAAAAGAAAAAAAATTGTTTTATGATTTGGCGGAAGTAGAATATGTTTTAGCGGAAATAAGTGATGACATTGATAAAAAAGTAGATCATATGGTTTCATATATGTTAGCTGAGCAAAAGGCAAAGGAGGTCGATAGTGATTATGAAGAAATTTATAAGTATCTTATTAATCGTTTTGATGATGTTCATGATTTTGAATATATATAAAGTAAAAGTGGTTGCTGATCCAGCATGGGATGATGAACCGAGTGCGACTTATTTTAACACTGAAATATTAATTGCTGACCATGTTTTGGATGAGGAACTAAATGATATAAATAGTAATCAGCTATTATAAAGGAGTTTATAAGGTGTTAAAAGAGAATGTTTATTATTTCTCTAAATCACAGAATGTAATGAGCTAATCAAGGGCCAGGAGAGCACATTGATTAGTGTGCCTTATTTCGACTGAAATCGAACTTTAGATGGTTCGAAAAATTTCTTTATAAAGCGAAAAATTAGCTTTTTGCAGTATAATCATGTATTTATTATTGATAAAATCAAAAGACAGATACGTAAACCAAAAACCTCCCATATCACTTATAGGGAGGTTTCTTTATAACTCACGTTCCATAAAACACATAATTGCCTTTATTGCTTCCTCACTAAAGCCAAGTTTTTCTAACGAAGTCCGGACTTTTTCAAACTCTTTAATTATATTCCCGTTTTTAATCAATTCCACGTCTATCCCCAGTGCTTTAGAAATGAGTTGTAACTGTTTTTCTGTTGGTTTGAGTATATCTCTTTCAATTTGACTTATCTCCAGGATAGTAATACCTGTTTTATCACTCAATTCATCAGGGCTTAACTTTTTCATTCTGCGAAGTTTTCGAATGGTTTTTCCCAGAGAAAGGGAAGGGATATTTTTCTCATATAAAAATTCTTCCATTGGGATGTTGAATGTCTCTGAAATTTTTTTAATTGTTTCCGGTCTGACTCCCCTTTTTAGATTTTTTATCTGGCTTATATATGAACCACTAACCCCAAGGATTTTCCCTAATTTATCATTGGTTAAATTATTTTTTTTTTGAATCTGTCGAATAATTTGGCTTAACTTTTCTGAATCATACATTTTATTCGCCCCCTTGTTATTATTATATAGTAAAAATAACTACAAGTCAATTTTGTGGGATTGAAAATTGACTATTGACGCAATATTAACATAATGTTATAATAAAAGTAACTTTATGTAACAATTATATAACTTAAGGGAATAACAAGAAGGGGGAGGATGTATTTATATGAAAGTTAATTTGGAAAAACTTAAAAATTTTTTGGAGGAAAGGGGATGGAATGAAGTTATTTTTGCAAGAAAGATGGATCTGGATTATTCCTATGTATATAGAGTGATGAGGGGCCAGCGGGGAGTGGGTATAAAATTTTTAACGAGGTTAATCAAACTTTGTGATCAAAATAAATTAAATTTTAGAGATTTTATTTATCTGGAGTGATGAAAATGGGCAATTATTATTTAATTCTATCAAATGGATCCTTAGAGATAGTTAATGATTTTTTGTATATCTGCGAAAATAATGATGATCTGTTGGTATATTCAAAATCCGGTCAACTGAGCTTTAAAAAACAGGATGTTGTTATTTATGGAAATGGGGAGTTTTGGAAAAATATTATGGAATTATTTAACTGTATTGAACGGTTGATTAAAAGACAGGTTAAAGATTCGGTAACTAAAGCTATTTTTCTTGGATATTTAATGGGACGCATTACATAGGGACGACTGAAAGGCAGAGAAATGACAACCGGGCCATTTAAGTTGGCCCAGTTAACTTATTTTAAGATTTTTAGTAGATTCACATATGATTGCCATAATTTACAACTAGAGAATGAAAATTGATTTATGTTATAATATTAAGGAGAATAATATATGTTACTCTGTGAATAAGGAGGTGAAACCAGAAAAAAGTTATGAAATTGTCTGGAAGATGAGATATAGCTATATATAAAATAAAGAAAGGTTGGATTAAATATGTTAAGAAAAGTACTAATTGTTGCAGTAGTGGCTGCTGTATTAATTGGTTCTCTACCTCTTGAATGGGCAGAGGCCTATACCTGGAGGTCGGGTTCGTATTATTCGGGATTTACTAACTATTCATATTTTAAGAACTATTACTATTCCGTTATTAGAAATTATCATTATAGTAGGAGTACAATTTACCGTAAGAGCTACAGCGAAACAAGCAGTTCTGAGCTTAAATATGGTTCGGTCGGAACAAAAGTTAAGGAAGTTCAGCAGTATCTTAGAGAGTTAGGTTATGATTTGCGAACCGAGAACGGTCGGTTTGGTTATTATACTTTAAAGGCTGTATTGGATTTTAAGCGAAAAAATGGACTTTTAGCTAACGGTCGGGTTGATGATAAAACTTTCCGTGCTTTAAAGGAAGCTGCAAATAAAAAGGATGTGTCCACACAACCTTCTGTACAAAAAAGATCTACACCTACTAACTCTACAGTTTCAACAGTTGGGGATATTCAGGGATTGACAGCTGATGAGAGACAGATGCTTAATTTGATAAATAATGAACGAACTAAACGTGGACTGGCTCCATTGAAGGTAGATATGGAACTGGTACGTTTGGCCAGAATGAAAAGTAAGGATATGATAGATAACCATTACTTTAGTCATATTTCCCCAACTTATGGTTCTCCTTTTGAAATGATGAAAAATGCCGGAATTGTTTATCGTACGGCAGGTGAGAATCTGGCAGGTGCAAGTTCGGTTATCAGGGCACATACTAACCTGATGAACAGTTCTGGACACCGGGCCAATATCTTAAATCCGGCTTTTACTCATATCGGGATTGGTATTGTTGATGGAGGGCCATATGGTAAGATGTTTACTCAGTTATTTATTGGTAGATAAACCGGTTTGCTTTTTGCAAGCCGGTTTTTATTATACTTTTGCAGATTTTAGGTTAGAGTAGGGTAGGGATGATCAATTGAGCAGATTGGGAACTATATAGCCATCTAATAAATTTGGAAAAATAGTGCTTAGGTGGTATAATTAAATTAAAGGGGGTTGTAAAGTATTTGGATTATATGAGGTTAAACTGAAAAAACTGATTTTAAGTTGTTGGACTATTTTAGTGAGATTGGGAAACATGGCCTTATTACAGGAGATGATGAATACGGAAATCGCTCTTTAGATGGTTCAAAAAATTTCTTTTTTAAGTAAAAATTGGCTTTTTGCAGTAAAATTATTATATATTAAAGGAACATGTGTGGTAAAATATATATAGAAAAATGATTATAGATCTCAGGGATAGGAGGGTGAAAAATGAGAGATGTTATTAGTAGGATTCCCCCAAGATATCGTCGGGATATTAAAAGAGCTATTAAGATACTTAAAGAAGAGGGTTGTACAGAAATTTTTCTTTTTGGTTCTTTGGTTGAAGGAGATATAAGAGAAGATTCTGATATTGATTTAGCAATCCGTGGATGTCCTCCAGACAAATATTTTCATATTTTAGGTAAACTTTTACTTGAACTAGATCATTCAGTAGATCTGGTAAATCTTGATAGAGAAGATGCTTTTGCGAAACATTTAGAAAGAGAGGGTAGCCTAGTTTATGTCTCTTGAAAAAGTTATTTCATCAATTATGTTTGAAATTAAACAGATAGATCAACTTTTTGAATCCTATAAAACTTTATTGAATCATTGCAAAGAAAATAAACCTGATTTAATAGAATTAACGGCTTTAGCTTCTGTATTACATTCATTTTATAACGGGATAGAAAATATATTTTTACAGATTGCTAAAAAGATAGATTGCTTTGTACCACAAGGTAAACAATGGCACAGAGATCTCCTTCTCCAGATGACAAAAGAGCTAGAAGGTAGACAGCGTGTGATTTCAGATGAGCTAAAATTGAAGTTAGTTGAATATTTAGGATTTAGACATTTCTATCGTCATTCGTATTCTTTTTTTTTAAGGTGGGATGAATTGGAAAAATTAGTTTATCCACTTACTGAAGTTTGGATTCAGTTAAAATCAGAACTTAATATTTTTTTAGATAGATTATCGGAAGATAGCTAATTAGATGATTCAAAAAGTTTCTTTTAAAGTAAAAATTAGCTTTTTGCAGTATAATCATAGATAAGGAATTGACTTTTTAAATATTACGGTAACTGGATATCGGGTAAGTATTTTAAATCCGGCTTAATTAAATTGGCTCTCCGTCAAATGTTGTGAAAGATAAGTTGGCTCCGTTGAATTGATTGGTAAATTGATTTTGAAATAAACATTTAAATTTAATAACTTAACATTGCATTAAATACTCTTCTCCTTAGATTCATAACATTTGGAACACCATATCCAATCCTTTTGATCAATTTAATCTTGTTATTGATACCCTCAGCAAAGCCATTGGTTATCTTAGTCTTAAAATAATTTAGTATTTTTTCTTCCCATCTTTGTATTATCTTTTTTACCTGGTAAAAAGGCATCAGCTTGCTTTTTATTATTTCTTTATACCACCTTTTTAGAGCTCTGGTGGCTTCTTTCACATCATCTAGCTGCAATAGGTCTCTGAATTCCTCTTTTAATTCCCAGGCCTTTTCTAGAGCTGGACTGAGTTCAAATAATTTGATGAGCTTTTCATGTTCTTCATCTGTCAATTCTTCAGCTCGTTTTTGGAGTAATAAACGACTTTGAAAAAACTTTCTTCTCTGATGATTATTTACTGTTTGTTGAACTTGTTTTCTAACTTCATCAAGGGCTCTGTTCATTAAAGTTACAAGATGAAATTTATCTATAACAATTTTTGCATGAGTAAATGCTGCATTTGCTACTGCTTTGAACGGCCGCCACATATCCATAGAGATCGATTGAATCTGTCGTCTTTGTTCATCTTCCCAACAATTAAAGTAGTCAATTAAATCATCCTTTTTGCGAGTAGGTAAAATGTCAATTAACTCCCGATTAATTGGATCTGTAATGCTAACTCCATATTTATGGCGTTTTAAAACTGCAAATTCATCGATACTGATGGCTTTTAATTGACTAAGTTTTGAAACTTGTTGTTTAATGAGAGGGTCAACTACTTTTTTAACTGCATTATTAACAGCTGTATAACTTAACCCGTTTTCTCTAGCAACTTTAGAATAATCCTTGCTGACAGTTTCTTTAGCAAGATATTTATCAAAGCGTTTGGTTTTACGGGCATATTTATCAATACTTTCATATTTTTCAGGGATACCCCTCTTATGACAATAAGGACAACGATATCTTTTCTTTAGAAGTCTAATGATTACTAGTTTACCTCTTATGGGGATGTCTCTAATATTTTGCCATTTTGTATCATGGATTTTATTAGTGATATTACCACACTGAGGACACACAATGTGATTTTTCTTTGCTTCAGCGATAAAAATATATCTGTCCTCCGTTGAAATAATTTCAGTTGCAATAATGTCTGGCAAATCAAGAAATTTTATGATATTATTATATTGCATTTGCTGGACTCCTTTCTTTGGTTTTTAGTTCGCAACTAATTAATTCAACGGAGCCAGCAAATGCCTTTTTATTTTTTATAATTTTTTCTTCACAACATTAATTATAGACCCATTAAATTTAGCTGATTTGCTTTTTTATCTTTACAAATGTATTTTTTTTTGATAAAATACCTACAAACCCTATCGGAATAGTATAGATTAAGGAGGAGACTATGATGCCCAGGTTTGAAACCATATTTGCTAAGTGGGCTGCAAATTATGATGATACTGTATTGAAAAATCCGGGCGAGTATCATGAAGTATTTGAAGGTTATACAAGAATACTGGCAACAATTGTGGAAAAGTTAAAGCAGCCTAAAAAAGGTAAAGTAATTGATATTGGAACCGGAACAGGTAATTTAGCAGGTTTTCTGATTAAGGCTGGATTTCAGGTGATGGCAATAGAACCTTCTAAGGAGATGAGAAAAATAGCAAAGAGAAAATTTCCTGAACTGGAGATTTATGAAGGGGATTTTTTAAATTTTCCCGAAAAATTGCGAAAAGTTCATGGAATAGTTTCAAGTTATGCTTTTCACCATTTAACAGATGAAGAGAAAGCTGATGCCATTCGTAATTTTAATCAACACCTGGTCATGGGAGGGCAGGTAATTTTTGCAGATACAGTTTATGAGAATCTTAAATTTAAAGAAGAATTATTGCGGGATACTAAGGCCAGGGGCTATATGGGTTTATTAAAAGACCTGAAACGGGAATATTATACAACAATTGATGTACTAAAGAATCAGTTTACGGCTGCGGGTTTTGAGGTTGAGTTTACCAGAATGAATAAATTCGTCTGGATTATGGATGCGAAAAAAATCAAGGAGGTAGAAAATTAATATGAGGTTGAATTCGAAATTAATTCATGGGGGATTTCAACTGATCCGCGTACCGGTGCAGTTAGTGTACCGATATATCAAGTATCCACATATAAACAATCTTCACCAGGTCAACATATGGGTTATGAATACTCTAGAACTGGAAATCCCACCCGGGAAGCATTAGAAAGATTGATTGCTGATCTGGAGGAAGGTGTAGCCGGTTTTGCTTTTAGTTCTGGAATGGCGGCTATGTCATCTGTGATAATGTTATTTAAAAGCGGGGATCATTTGATTGTATCTGATAACGTTTATGGAGGTACTTTTAGAGTTATTGACAAAATTTTTGTCAACCTGGGGATTGAGTATACGTTAGTCGATACTACCAATTTAGAAGAAGTAGAAAAAGCTATTCGTTTAAATACAAAGGGGATTTTTATTGAAACTCCTACCAATCCTTTGCTTAAGATTACAGATATTAGTGCTGTCAGTAAAATTGCACAAACTAATAATCTGTTACTGATAGTTGATAACACATTTATGACACCATATTTACAGAGACCAATAGCTCTGGGAGCAGATATTGTAGTGCACAGTGCTACTAAATATCTGGGTGGACACTCCGATTTAGTAGCGGGGTTAGTTGTGGTTAAAGATGAAGAATTGGGAGAACGGCTTCATTTTGTTCAAAATTCGGTTGGTGCAATCCTTGGCCCTCAGGATTCATGGTTGTTGATGCGGGGCATTAAAACTTTAGGTGTACGGATGGAACGCCATCAGGAAAATGCTCAGAGGATAGCTAATTGGTTAAAAGAACAGAAACAGGTAATTAAAGTTTACTATCCGGGTTTAAAAGAACACCCTGGGTATGAAATTAATCGAAAACAGGCTTCAGGGCCAGGTGGAATGATTTCTTTTGAAGTTGAAAGTCCAAAATTGGCCCGAAAAATCTTAGAACGGGTGAAGATGATTGCCTTAGCTGAAAGTCTGGGTGGTGTTGAGAGTCTTATTTCTCTTCCCGCTTTAATGACTCATGCTTCTATTCCTAAAGAGGACCGGATCAAACTCGGTATTAGTGATGCTCTAATTCGTCTTTCTGTGGGAATTGAAGATTGTGATGATTTAATCGCAGATCTTGGACAGGCAATGAAGGGGGGAGAATAATGGATTATGTAAATAGTGTTGGAGAACTGGTCGGTAAAACACCTTTGCTCAAACTGAATAATATGGGAATACCGGAGCAATTCAATGTATTTGCCAAATTGGAAATCTTTAATCCGGGTGGTAGTATAAAAGATCGAATAGGTTTTCAAATCATTAAAGATGCAGAAGAACAGGGGTTAATCAGAGAGGGAACTGTGATTATAGAACCGACAGCAGGAAATACAGGGATTGGGTTAGCTTTAGCTGCACTTATAAAAGGATATCAAGTGAAGCTTGTTGTGCCTGAAAAATTCTCTGTTGAAAAGCAGATTTTAATGAGGGCATTGGGTGCGGAAATTATAAATACACCGGAGGCACTCGGTATTCAGGGAGCTATTAAAAGGGCATATGAATTGGCTGAAGAAAATGAAGATGCCTATATTCCCAATCAATTTACTAATCAATCAAATCCTAAAGCCCATTATTTGACAACAGGGCCTGAAATTTACGAACAATTGGAAGGAAAGATTGATATTTTTGTAGCGGGTGTAGGTTCAGGCGGAACTTTTACAGGGGTCATGCAGTATTTTAAGGAGAAAAACCCGGATATTAAGGGTGTCGTGGTAGAACCTTATGGTTCAATTATTGGTGGAGGAGAAAAGGGTTGTTATCAGGTTGAAGGAATTGGAAACAGTTTTATTCCCGAAACGCTGGATATGAGTTTAATTGATGAGGTTGAAAAGGTTACTGATGAAGAAAGCTTTTTTTATGTAAAAGAGCTGGCCCGTAAAGAGGGTTTGACAGTAGGTTCATCCTCAGGAGCAGCGATGGCCGGAGTATTTCACCAGATTGAGAAGCTTAAAGGTTCAGGTGATGGACCTATTAATATTGTTACTATTTTCCCTGATCGCAGTGATAGATATTTTTCAAAAAGTATTTATGGTTAAGCTGCAAAAAGCTAATTTTTCGAACCATCTAAAGCTCGATTTCCGCCGAAATAAGGTTTCCTAATCAAAGGGCCCTCTTGGTTCTTGATTAGCTCATCACCTCCTGTGATGAGGCCTTATTTCATTGGAAATCTCGCTAAGATGGTTTAGTGAAAAATTTCTATGTTGCTCAAAATTAGCTTTTTACAGTATAATCATTTATAATTTCGAATAATTTATTGGAACAGCTGGAAATATTATTTCTAGCTGTTTTTTTGTGTATATAAATCTGTTAACAATTCTAACCTGTTTCCCATATAATACAGTAACCAAACATGAAAGGGGGCCTGGCATATGGATTCTATAATAGTCAATAGAGAAGAGGTAGGAGGTGTTACATTACCGGTTCCGGCAGAAAAAATTAAAGATGTTCGGGCAGAAATTCGGAATGTAGAGATAGATGTTATCCGTGATAAAGTAATTATTCAGGGGATAGTTCATAAGCAGATTTTCTTTGTTGATTTTGATGGAATTGTCAGACATTTTTCTGAGGATGTAATTTTCAGTACTTTTATAGATATTCCCGGTGCTCTGCCAGAGATGGAAACTCAGGTGGAGATTGTGATTGAACATATAAAAACTGAATTAAGTCCGGATGGCACACAGATAACTCAGAAAATAATTTTGCAAATTTTTGCTAAAGTGGTAGATGAGGTTCAGTTCAATGTAGCTTTAAACCCGGCAGGACCTCTGGTTAAAGCAGAAGAGGTGATTGGTGAGAACATAAAACAGGAACTTATTATCAATAAAACCTCTTTTCCGGAAGTTGCCATCAAAGTTGATGATATTATAGCAGAGGTTCGTGTAACAGGTACAGAAGTGATTCATGATAAAGTAATTGTTCAGGGAATTATTCATAAACAGGTCTTTTTTGTGGATGTAGATAATGTAGAACGTCACTTATCTGAAGATATACCTTTTAGTACATTCCTTGATATTCCTGGTGCAGTTTTTGGAGATAATGTTCAGGTCAATGCCCAAATTGAATTGATTAAATGGGATTTAGAACAGATTCAGGGGGGAAGTATTTTAAACCAGGAGATTGTCTTTGAAATATTTGCCAAGGTTCATAGAATAGTACAGGCAAATGTGGAAGTTGGTTCAGGACCGCTAATCAAACTCCCATTTATCATTGGAGAAAATACTAAACAGGATTTAATCATAAGTGACCTTCCTCTTAATTTTCCAGCCATTAAAGTTAAAGAGGTTAATGTTTCTTTTGGAAATTTAAGAACGGTTGCAATAAAGGATAAAGTTGTTCTTCAAGGGATTCTCCATAAGCAAATCTTTTACGTTGATGAAAATAATATAGAACGTTACCAGGCAGAAGATGTACCATTTAGAAATTTTGTAAATATTCCGGGGGCAAAACCTGGAAATGATATAGACTTTAATCCTGTCATTGAAGATGTAATTTTTAAATTACAGGAAGGTAATATCTTACATCAAAAAGTTATAGTTCAATACTTTGTTAAAGTCACAGAAGTACAGCAGGTCAATGTTGTACCAGGAAATGGTCCCTTGTTAAAGGTAAAGGAGGTTATAGGAGAGAACACAAAACAGCTTTTAATCGAACGTCGGGTTCCAGAAATAATATTACCGATTACCGTTGAAAGAGAGGTTGCAACAGTAAAAGAACAGATGGTACAGGAGATTTTGACCAATAGTTTTTATTTACCTTTTAAGGCTATAAAAATTAAGTCCATTGAGCCGATAATACAGAATGTTAAAATAGATGTCCTGGATGATAGGATTTTGGTTACTGGAGAGGTTTTAAAACAGGTAACTTTTGTAGATATTCAAAATATTGTCCGGGGTACTACCGAGGTCGTTCCGTTTGAGTTCTTAATTGATGTGCCTGGAATTACTCCTGATACTAATGTTGATGATTTAAAGATTGAAATTGAGAATCTATCTTTTAAACTTGTGGATAATCAACGGGTAGATCAAACTATAATCTTTAAATTCATCTTAGGTACAGCAATGGCAGAACAAACTTAAGTTGTAACCAAATGTAGAAGGTTCTGGAATCATTACCGATCAAGTTACAGTGAATGCTTAAGTGTTGTTATCTGACAGAAGGTGGATGAGAAACCGTTAAGGTGGAAGAAGTCCCTTTTGATCTTTTCTTTTTACAGTCCCAGCTATTCAGGCAACATTTACTGTATCTGAAGCTAATGTCAGTATTTGTAGGAGATGGAAAGGGACCAATGCCGTTTGAAGTTGTAACTGATGTAGAAATTTTGTAGGGGTGTAGATTTAATCTACGCCTTTCTCATACTTTATCAAAAAAATCTCTTCACATATTTGATTCCTGTTCCATATTATATAGAGAAAAGCTGGAGAAGAACTGCTCAGACGTATAAGAGAAGAAAGGAGGGGAATAGGTAAATGTTTGAGATTTTTATCATGGTCGGAATGATGATGGGTTTTATATTAAGTAATTTATATTTATTACAGCACTGGTATAGAGAAGCCTGGCAGGGGGCCGGGATGTTGGGTTGGTTAAGATCTAACTCTATAGGTCAGCGAAGTTCACCAACTATTAGTAGAGAAGAGTTAGAGAAGCAATATATTAAAGTTATGCAAAATAATGTTAATATCTTCGAAAATTTAGATACTGTTCAATCTTTTGAAGGGGGGGAAGGGCTGAGAAAGGGGGATTTAAAAGTTGAAGTTGAAAATAAAATTCAAAATTTATTAGAAGGGGGGAGGAGTATGGCTGATGTTAAACAGCAAACGGGAATTGAATTGGTGAAGGTTCCTGTAGTGATTGGTGAAAATACGATTCAGCAAATGTTTGTCACAGATTTAGCATTAAACTTCTGTGCAATTAGAGTTCGGGATGTAGAAGCAACTATTCAGGATATTACTGCAACTGTAATTAATGATAAGGTAATCATCCAGGGGTTAGTATACAAACAAATATTTTTTGTAGATGAAAATAATGTGGTTCGTTATCAAACTGAAAACATTCCATTTAGCTTCTTTATCGATATTCCTGGTGCAGAACCGGGAATGGATGTTAAGGTTCATCCAATTATAGAACATATCAAAACAGATTTACTCGATGGGGGGTGTGTTCTTCATCAGAAGATTGTAGTGGAATTTTTCGTTATAGTAACAGATATGCAGCAAATCTTTGTTGAAGTAGGAGAAGGCCCGTTAGTAAAATTAGAAAAGGTAGTTGGAGAAAATTCCGTTCAAACTTTGGTTCCCAGTGAGTTGAAACTTCCAGTTCCAGCAACAAAGATTATAGAAATTAGTGCCCAGGTTCAGGATATTATCTGTGAAGTTATTGAAGATAAAGTAATTGTTCAGGGTATTGTTCATAAGCAAATATTCTTCATTGGTGAGGATAATATTGAACGTCACATAGGGGAAGATGTTTCATTTAGTACTTTTGTAGATGTTCCGGGAGCAGAAGCGGGTCAAAATTACCAGGTTGAACCAACTATAGAATTTATTAAACGGGAACTCAGTGAAGATGGAATTATCCTGGTTCAGGAAGTGGTACTTGATATTTTTGTCAGAGTTACTGAAAATGTTCAGTTAAACCTGGTAACCGGTGAAGATATTCTTCTCAAAGTTCCAGAAGTAATTAATGAAAATGTACGCCAGATTCTGTTGGAGAACACTGTTCAACTACCAGTTCCGGCAATTGAGATTAAAGAGATTAATGCAACTGTTATAGATGTTCAAAGTACAATTATCAATGATAAGGTAATTATTCATGGAGTTGTTCATAAGCAAATCTTCTTTATTGATGAAGACAATATCGAAAGACATTTAGCTGTAGATATACCATTTAGTACTTTTGTAGAAGTACCTGGTGCTAAACCGGGAATGAAAGCAGATATTAGTCCAGTTATAGAATTTATTAAACCTGAATTAGTTGCACCAAGTGATATCTTAAATCAAAGAATAGTCATTGAAATCTTCGTTAGAGTTACCCAGAGTACCCAAATTTCCATACCCGAAGTAGTTGTTGGTCCTTATGGTCCTGGCGCATAATATTAATTAAAGATTAAACTGCAAAAAGCTAATTTTGAGCGACATAGAAATTTTTTGTTAAATCATCTTAGTGAGATTTCAGTCGAAATAAGGTCTCATATGAGGATTGATGAGCTAATCAAGGGCCAGAAGGGCCCATTGATTAGTGTGTCTTATTTCGACTGAAATCGAACTTTAGATGGTTCGAAAAATTTTTTTTGAAGCGAAAAATTAGCTTTTTGCAGTAAAATCATTAAAAAAATTATAAAGACCGGATTGGGTAGAATGCCTGATCCGGTTATTATTTTTTTGTTTATGGCATACACATTTATAAAGAAAGGGGGGGAGGTTTTTGGAATCCATCTTTGTAGAAGAATTGGTTAATCTTCGCCATTATAGATTTGATCTTGATTTTGAGCTGCCTCTAAACCTTTCATCATTTTCATATCCCGAACTCAGTGCAAAGGTTAAAAAAATACGTCAATTTCTGCGTCCGGAAGGATTGATGGTTAACGGAATGATTGCAGAAGAACTTACTTTTACCCGGGATGGTATCCGTGAAATGATGGATCATATTTTTCATTTCACGTACCTGATTCCTGGCTCTGATTTAATGGAGGCAAACCTATTGAATTTTGAGATTGATCTTTCCATTGAACAGATCGATTATCATCTTATCAAAAAGAAAGGACAGGTCTTCTTAAAGCAAAAAATACAAATGAAACTTATATTTGCTGAATATCATGTAAAAGATCATTATAAATTAGAAGGACTCAAGAAAAAATCCGGTATTTTTCAGAAAAAAAAGGGGGAATTAGAGAAGAGTTTCTTAAGAATTTATCCTATTCAATTACCTGAAGACTTCTTTCTCCTTTCAAAAATTACAGGGGTAATTGATAAGAAGAAAAGTGAAATAACTCAGGATGGCTGTTTTATAGATATTACTTGTTTGTTTTGGGGTGAGTATGTTACAGATCAGCAAAAATTAGGTACATTTTTTTTTGAGAAAAAAGAACATTTTTTTATTCCTAAGTCTGATGACTTAAAAGGAATTTCAGATGAAGCCTGGGTCTTAATTGATCTAGATGATCTGGTCATGGAGGAAGGTGAGCTAGTAGTATTATATCACTGTCAGATTAAATTTTTTCAAAAAAAAGAAGTTAATTACTATACAGGAGAATCGAGCATCTTACCTGAGGGTGTAGAGATGAAGGTAGTAGAAGTGGAACAGATTGGCCAACCAGTTTATTCTACTCAGATGTTAGAAGAAAGTATTGATTTATCCGATTTTAATATAGAACAGGTGGTTGATATAACGGGTGAGTTTATAAGATTAAAGATTGAAAAGGTTAAAAAACAGCTCTTTATAAGTGGAGATCTGGAATATATAATTACTTATCTGGACAAAGACGGTATTAAACGAAATCATAAGTGGTCAAGACTGGTAGAGCAGATGATAATTAATGAAACTTTTTTAGAAGATCAAAGGGGATACTGGCAAGTAGAAGCGGTGGTAGAGATTCCTGATTTTAATATTCGGGATAAAAGATTGAGTATTAAAGCAGTAATAGATTATCAAGGGATTTATCATTACCTATTTAGAGAACCTGTGCTAACCCGGGTTGAGGGAATGGGTGAAGGAATTAAGTGGGAGAAATTTTATCTGACAGAAGAAGTTGATAGGGATCAGATTGTTTTCCCGAGGGAAGAGAAGGTTTATTTATATAGGTATGCCAGTCAGATTCTTAAAATTGAGAGCAGAATCAAAGATTGGCAGATCAGGTTTACAGAAAGAGGATGGATAATTAGAGGTGAGGTAGAGTTAACTATATATTATCTGTCTGAAAACAGTGAAAGACACCATTGTCAAACTTTCTATTTCTATAGATATATTCCTTTAAAAAAATTTATCCCGGGTATTCAAATTCATCTTACACCCAGGATTAAGATAGTGGATCATGAGTTATTGGAGGATGGCAGTCTGGTCAGAGTATGTTGTCTGGTTTATCTTAACTACTTTCTTTATCAAAGGAAAGAACATGAGTTGGTTACTGATCTTAAGATAAAAACTGCTGAATGGTTTAGACCTGTTTTAAAGATGGGTAGTGTGGAGCAAAGATTGGAAGAACGGATTTTACTGGGTCAAATTGAAGAAGTTCAGGAGTTAGAATTAAATTTGCGGGATTATGAGGTTAATTTAAATAGTGGAGTATTAAGGTTGGATGGAGAAGTTGATGTTAAGATAAAAGAAAAAGAGAGAGTAAAAATAGTACCGGTTCAGCTTGAAATAAAAGAAAAAATAACATTAAAAGGTAAATATTATAATAAAATTAAAGTTTTTCCTGTAATAAAGGGATATGAATATCACTCTCATAATAATGGACAATTACATCTTTCTATTCTAATGGAACTTAGTTATCGCCTTATTGGTATGGTTAATTTTTGTTGACAGTGAAGTTTTCCAGAAGAGCCAATCAGTTTAAAGATCAGGTCAAATTTAAGAGACTAAAAGTCATATTTTTTGTGCAGAGACTATATATATTACTGTAAAAGCAAATTTTATTTTTAGAATCTGCACTTTATGGTTATCCATGCATATTATATAAATGAACTTATTTTAGTTATTAAGAAAGGAGGAAAGGAAATTGGCTATCAAGTTTAAAGAAGAACGAATTAAGGCAGAAGTTGTTATTGCCCGGGAAGTGGTCAAGGATGTAGTTTCAGGGGATATTGAACTTAGGGCTCATGAAAATGACAGCCAGATAAGTGAAGTTCTGGACGTGAAAGCACAGGTTAAAGATGTTAAAGCAATCATTGTAGATGGTGGTGTGGAAATCAATGGAGTACTCAATATAGACTGCCTTTATAATGTTGAAGAAGTTGATGAAGATCATGAAGAATCATATTTAAGTATATATCAGCAGAATGCCAGAATAGAGTTTGAGAATTTTATTGATATACCGGAAGCAAAGTCGGGGATGAATATTTTCTTAAATATTCGCGTAGCTGATATAACTTATGAAGTTTTGGAAACAGATATGTTAGAGGTTGCTGTTACTTTAATCAAATATTGTGCTGTCAGTGATATTAGGGATATCAAATGTATTACCGGAATCAGTGGACTTCCTAAAGAAGAGATCGTTGAAGAACAACTTAGATTAGAAGAATGGATTGGCGATGAAACAATTCGGGCAACCGTAGCAAAGGAGGTAGATTTTAATTACGATTTTCATGAAATGGATGAAGTTTTAGCTATAGTAGGAGAAATTGTTAAGACAGAGTATAAGACCATGGAAAATGCGGTAACCTGTGAAGGAGTTATAGAGGTTAGTATTCTTTATCGTTCTAATGATGATGAGGAAAAACTACACTATTTAGATGAACGGATTGAATTTAATCATACTCTCGACCTTTATGGAGTAGAACCGGGTATGATTGTTTATGGTAATTATAAACTTACTGAACTAAGTGTTCAAAAAATGGCAAATGATAAAATTCGCATTGTCGGGCAAGTTGAATGTTATGCCAAAGTAACTAGACCGCGCCGCTTAACCGTAGTTACAGATATTCTAAATGATATGTTTGATACCGAAAGGGTTACTGTATTGATAGAAGAAATGATTGGACAGAATCGGGTAAGGGATTCTATTGTTCATAGGATAAATGTTCCACCAACTAGACCTGATGTTAAAGGGGTTCTCCAATGTTATAGTCGAATTAAAGATTTAACCAGTATGGTCAATGATGGGGGTGTGGTAGTAGAAGGAAGTATAGAAGGCACTGCATATTACACCGCAGAAGAGGATTACTGTAACGGTGAAGTGACTGTTTGTTTAAAAGATTACTTTGATTTTGACAATTATATTTCTATTGAAGATTGTGAAGAAGGAATGGATGTTTATGTTGAGGTTGAAGTTAAACGTACTTCCTGTCAGGTCTTAAACGACCGGACCCTGGAAATGAATGTTCTCTTAGAAAAATGTGTTAAAGTAACAAGTATGGTTGAAATTGAATGTGTAACAGATCTGGTAGAGATTTCACCTATAGTAGAGGAACCGTGTCCGCCTTCTTACATAGTTTATGTAGTACAAAAGGGCGATACCCTCTGGAAAATTGCCCGGCGTTATAAAGTAAATCTGGAGTCTTTAATTGAGTTTAACAATATAGAAAATCCTGACAAACTGGAAGTCGGTCAAAAAATCTGTATTCCGAAAGCCCTAATTGGTGCTAAAGGCTAAAAGCAAAAGGACTGTAGGTTAACCTACAGTTCTTTTTAAATGTTTAGGAAATTATACTTTATTTGCAGGTTGTGGAAAACATTTGGTATAGATAATTTCTAAAAAACTGCACAAAGCTAATTTTGAGCGGTATAGAAATTTTTCGCTAAACCATCTTAGTGAGATCGAAGGAGAAATAAAGCCTCGTCATAGGATGTGATGAGCTAATCAAGGGCCAGGAGGACCCGTTGATTAGTGTGCCTTATTTCGACTGAGATCGAACTTTAGATGGTTCGGAAAATTTTACTAAAGCGAAAAATTAGCTTTGTGCAGTAAAATAAGATTAAGTGCTCGGAGGGTATTTTATTCTTCTATTTTTACCTATAGAAAAGCTTATTTTTGGACATACTTTCACTGTGAGGTGAAGGTATGCATGATAAAATGGTTTAAAATTTTCTTTATCTTTGTTCCCATCAGTATTTTAGTACGCTTTATTGATGGTACTTCAGATTGGAATTTTATAATATCTGCACTGGCAATTATTCCATTGGCATCTCTTATTGCCAAAAGTACAGATGAGCTTTCCAAGCATCTTGGGCCGAGTCTGGGCGGTTTGATTAACGTTACCTTTGGTAATGCTACAGAGCTAATTATATCAATTTTAGCCATTTTAAAAGGTCTTTTAAGAGTGGTTAAAGCAACTATTGCAGGGTCAATTATTACCAACCTTCTTTTAGTGCTGGGGTTGAGCCTCTTTTTTGGAGGAATAAAATATCAAAGGCAGAGATTTAATCAATTAATGGCTGTTACCAATGCAACCATGTTAATGTTGGCAATAGTAGGAATGATTATTCCTGCTATCTTTTATTATGTTTCTCCTAACATTAAAACTCTGGTTTTAGGTCGGTTTAGTCTTGGAGTGGGAGCATCCCTTTTTATCACTTATCTGGCCAGCTTATATTTTACTCAGGTAACACATCGTAAATTTTGTATTAATACACAAAAAAAAGAACGAATTGAATGGGGGTTGGCCAGATGTATATTAACTCTTCTAATTTCTACAGTTTTGATTGCCTTTGAGGGTGAGCAATTGGTAGGGGCAATTGATCATGTTGAGGCACATTTGGGAATTTCGGGGGTATTTATAGGAGTAATAATTATACCTTTAATCTCTAATGTTGCTGAAAATACAACAGCTGTATTAATGGCGAGAAAGGGAAAGATTGATTTGAGTTTAAATATGGTCATGGGATCCAGTATTCAGGTGGCTCTATTTATTGTGCCGCTGCTTATCTTTTTTAGCCATCTGGTTGGTAAACCGATGAATGTATTGTTCAGTCCTTTTGAGCTCAGTGCTATTGGTTTTGGAGTGCTAACAGCCAATACCATCTACTTGCAGGGTCAATCCAATTGGTTTGAAGGATTTCAGCTGATTGCTGCCTATATAATTATTGCTTTGGCTTTCTTTTTTGCATATTTGTAAATAATTTTCATGATTAAACTGCAAAAAGCTAATTTTAAGTTTCAATAGATTTTTGGAATAAACTACTTGGAGGCTTTTAAGGATAAGTTATTGAATATAAAAAAGAGGGCTACGAGTCTAAAATGGAAAGAGGAATATACCTTGAAATATATATGGTTTTTTATTCTTTTAATACTTTTCTTATTAATTACATATCCAATTTTTTGGGTAGAAAAGGTCAGTCCGGCTTTTCAAACCTTTCAGGAGGGAGAAGGATTGACTCAATTGCGGGTAATGACTTTTAATATTCACCATGGTGAGGGAATGGACGGCCTTGTGGATTTAAATCGGATTGCTAAAGTTATCAAAGAGGCTAATGTGGATCTGGTAGGATTAAATGAGGTGGATGTGAGGAACTTTCGTTCAGGGATGGTAAATCAGATCGGTTTTTTGGGGAAAAAAACAGAAATGAATGCTTTTTTTGCACCCACCCTATGGTTTGGGATAGGACACTATGGAAATGGTGTATTGGCGCGATTTCCTATTTTAAACCCAAAAGAGGAAGAATTGCCTGGATTCAGAGGGCGTGAAGTCAGGGGGGTATTTCAATTTACTATACGTCTTAAGAATAGAAATGTACAGATTATAGTGACACATCTGGGTCTAAATCCGGTAGAAAGACAAAGACAATTGGAATTTTTGACCCTTAAAATACAAAAGATAAAAGAACCTCTGATAGTTTTAGGAGATTTTAACACAACGCCAACTGCTCCTGTGATGCAAAAGTTTTTAAAAGATACCGGTCTTATGGTTCATTCTTATAAACCTACCTTTCCTGCTCATAACCCTGAATTAAAAGTAGATTATATCCTGACATCTAAAGAGTGGGAAGTAGTAAAAGAGGTAACTCCCATTCAGGGTTTAGCTTCCGACCATTTACCTGTGGTAGGTACTTTTAAGTTAAAATAAGTTCTGATCTTGTAAGAGATCAGAACTTATTTTTTTGTATGGTTAAACTGCAAAAAGCTAATTTTTCGCTTCTTGAGAAATTTTTCGAATCATCTAAAGCTCAATTTTCGCCGAAATAAGGCTTCCTAATCAAAGGGCCCTCCTGGCTTTGATTAGCTCATCACCTCCTGTGATGAGGCCTTATTTTGGCGGAAGTCTTGCTAAGATGATTTGGCGAAAAATTTCTATGTCGCTCAAAATTAACTTTTTGCAGTATAATCTTTGTATAAATTACCTTTAAAAGCGAAAAATAAGAATATACGGTCTATAGAGATTGTAGAGGGAAAAGACGATGATTTTCCCCGGTGTTGTACTATAAAAATGGTTCCTGGACCCATTTCCCGTTATAGTGAGACTTTAAAAGGTTATTTAAATGATTTTACTGCAAAAAGCTAATTTTTCGCTTCTTGAGAAATTTTTCGAATAAAGCTCGATTTCAGTGGAAATAAGGCTCCCTAATCAAAGAGACCTCCTGGCCTTGATTAGCTCATCACATCCTATGATGAGGCTTTATTTTTACTGAAATTTCGCTAAGATGGTTTAGCGAAAAATTTCTATATCGCTCAAAATTAGCTTTTTGCAGTTTAATCTTAAATTAGTTAATTATTTTAGGAAAGTAGAAAAGCCGGAAGCTTTAGTTATTACCTCATATAGATAAGCAGGAATTTATTTAAATATAGCTAATAATATCTTGTAAAACTGGAGTTTTGGAGAGGGGTTTTTAAAATTGAACCAGTTGAGTATTCCGGCATATGCGAAAATTAATCTTACACTGGATGTATTGGGCAAACGGCCTGATGGTTATCATGAAGTGGAAATGATTATGCAATCTATAGAACTTCATGATCAGATTATTTTAAAAGAAAGGAAGGAAAAGGGGATAAAAATTTCTTGTAATCATCCTCTTGTGCCTCAGGATGAGGGTAATCTGGCCTATCGTGCAGCAGAACTTTTAATCAAAGAGTACGGGATTGAGAAGGGTATTGAAATCAAAATCATTAAAAATATCCCTGTTGCAGCAGGGTTAGCTGGTGGTAGTACTGATGCAGCTGGGGTTTTAAAAGGGTTAAATGAGTTATGGGGGTTAGGCATTTCCCGAGATGAGTTGATGAAGTTTGGTGCTAGATTAGGGGCAGATATTCCCTTCTGTATTCTTGGTGGGACTGCTATAGCCAGAGGAATTGGAACAGATCTTACTCCAATCTCTCCTTTACCTGAGATGGAACTGGTATTGGTCAAGCCGGGGATTGATATCTCCACAAAAGAGATTTATTCTAAATATAAGCCGGAGTTAGTTAAAAGAAAACCTGATTTACGGAAAATGCAGGAGGCTATTGAATGTAGGGATCTGGAAGGGGTTAAGAGAAATCTGGTCAATGTTTTGGAAGATATTACTTTATACTATTATCCACAGGTGGCTGAAACCAAAAAAATAATGGAAAATTTGGGTACATATCCTGTTCTTATGTCGGGAAGCGGTCCAACACTCTTTGCCATTATTGATTCGAAAAGAGAAGCTGACGAATATGCTATGAAGCTTAAAGATAGAGTTATGGGGCAGGTAATTAGAACCAGAACCAGGTCAGAGTGTCTTTAAGAGAAGGGGGTCAAGTGATGAAAGTTGATGCTATTTTGTTGGCAGGAGCCAGGAATCAAGGGCCACTTAGAGAATGTAGTCAATCGGAGTATGAAGCATTGATTGAAATTAACGGCATACCGATGATAGAATATGTAGTAAGGGCTGCACGTAATGCCAGGTCGGTAGAAAGAATTGCTGTCGTTGGCCCGGTAGAAATTTTAAGACCGTATCTTAAAGATCAGGTGGACTTTTTGATTGAGAGTAGAGAGCAAATTGTGGAAAATATCAAAGCTGGAATTGAGACCCTCAAGAGTAACCGGAAAATTTTGATTCTTACTTCAGATATTCCTTTAATCAGTGCTGAAACTATAGATCTTTTCGTTTCTCATTGTAAAAGTTGCGACGCAGATTTCTATTATCCGATTATCAGTAAAGAGGCGAACCAGAGTAAGTTTCCCGGAACTCAGCGTACCTATGCCCGTTTACGGGAAGGAACTTTCACCGGAGGTAATATTTTTATTCTTAATCCATCAGTAATTGAAATTGCCTCTGAGTTTATACATAAACTTGTAACCTGGCGAAAAAAGCCTTTGAAGCTAAGCCGGCTTTTTGGTTTAAAATTTATTATTAAGTTTGTTCTGGGTTCTTTAACCATCTCCGAGTTAGAAGAGCGTTTGAAAGAGATTACTGGGTGTTCTGCAATTACCTTAATTTTTGAATATCCCGAGATAGGATTTGATGTGGACAAACCAAGTGACCTTGCTTTGATGGAGAAATATATGCAGCAGGCGAAATAGCTGTAAGTCATTCAATCCTTTCCTGTGATTGAATGACTTTTTTTATTTGGAATAAAGTTAAAACCAATGAAGGAGAATAAACATAAGTGTAGAAATGAACATTAAGATGATTAAAATGACTCAATGTTCGTTTTAAGGAGGTTAAGGGGTTAATGCGAAGAAGTGAACGAATTGCAGTAATTACCAGAATTTTGACCGATAATCCACATCAATTATTTCCTTTGAAATATTTTACCGAAAAATTAAATTCAGCTAAATCTTCTATTAGTGAGGATTTAACTATTATTAAGGAAGTTTTTCAAAATCAAAAGTTAGGTTTGATTGAAACCCTGGCTGGAGCAGCAGGCGGGGTTCGTTATATTCCTTTATATTCCCGGGATGAGATTGAAAATTTTCTTAAAGATCTTTGTACCAGACTTTCTGACCCGGAGCGGGTTTTACCAGGAAATTTTCTATATATGACAGATTTGATCTTTACCCCAGAAGTGGTAAATAAGATTGGGGGAATCTTTGCCACATGCTTTGCTGACAAAAAACCGGATTATATTATTACTATGGAGACCAAAGGAATTCCCATTGCTCTGATGACAGCCAGGGCTTTTAATGTACCTCTGGTAACCATACGACGCAGCAGCAGAGTTACTGAAGGTTCAGTGGTGAGTATCAATTATGTGACTGGCTCTTCGAAAAAGATTGAGACCATGTCACTTCCACGGAAAGCCTTGCCGGTTAACTCGAAAGTAATTATTATAGATGATTTTATGAAAGCTGGTGGGACGGCCCGGGGGATGATGGAGCTTATGCAGGAGTTTAAAGCAGAAGTCTTAGGTCTGGGGGTATTGGTTACAACAGCTAAACCTGAGAAAAAATTAGTAGAGGATTATATCTCTCTGTTGGTTTTAGAGGATGTAAATAATGATACAAATTCTGTAGTCATCCGACCGGGTGATTGGATTTATAAAAGTACTGAAGCCGACTCATAATTGAGCCGGCTTTTTTTATTTTTCTTCTTTTTCTAATTGATCTAAAGCCTCATGGTTGATTCGATATTTTTGTATTCGATTGTTTCTGCTATCAGCTACATAAAGGAACTCTCCCTGAATTGCAATACCTGTTGGAGTAGCAAATTCTTCAGGTTTTTGACCATCTAAGCTATAGATAGTATAATTAGGGTAAAAAAGTCACTTATGGTATTTTGAATTTAGAAAAATTGAAAATTCTAAAGATAAACCCAATGGGTGGTAATGAAGGTTACTATAATTTACTATGCCCTATCATCGAATTTCAAAAAGAAGGTAAATTAAGATTTATAGCTAATCCTAAATATATAGGATAAATTACTTAATTTTTGCAGTTCAAAGTCCTTATTTTATTTTTAAGATAACTAAGCAAATAATAGAATAGATCTCCAATAGTTCTAGAGTCTTTAACATGTCTAGTTTTCAATGTTAACATGATACAGCGAATGTAAGAAATGCGGTTTTTTAAGTATCTGTCAAGGTGGTTGTGTTGGTATAGCTTATAAACTATAAATCAACCTGATCCTCGTTGTAAACATATTCCATTGGGGAGGTATTCTACATGAGAGCAATAGTAAAAAAGGTAATTAATTGTACAGAATTAATAACTACTCCACTGGCTGAATTTTTAGCTCTTGATAATACCGTAATTAGATACATGGTTATGCATTGGTTTGGCGGAATTTTATTAATCTATACAGTACTCCTACCAATATTCATGAATAAATTAGGCATTAATATAATAACTGCGGGAGCAATTTTTAGTATCACAGCATTAGCTGATGTAATATTAACATTTATCTTGAGCAGATTTTTGGACAAAATATCTCCCAATATAGGAATGAGTCTGGATTGGCTTACAGAAAGTTTACCTCCATTAATTTATAGTTTGGCATCTACTCCCTTTCATTTTATGTTGGGATCAATAGCTGGTAGGATTACAAATATACTGAATCCTGTTTATAAGGTTTATGAAAATGAAATTTTTTCAAAGGATAAGCAAAGTTTAATTTATACATATCATCTGATTACACCGGAAGTTTTTACTTTGATTTTTTATTCTTTTATAGGTTATTTATTGACATATAAATTTACTTCGATTTTTGCTTTTCGAGTTGTTTTTTTGATTTGTGGTATCGGATTTTTATTTGTTGCATTGATTCCCTATAAATTTTTGAAATGGGTTGAACCGATAGAGATTACAAAACATAAGGCTGCAATTAATTTCCCGCGTGAATTATATTTAGTAGCCTCAGCACAAATTTTAATTTTTGTTGGACTTAATTTTGCTTCAATGTTAGTGACAAGTTACTACATTTTAGATAAAATGCAGGGAACAGTCATGGATGTTTTGGTTTTAAAGATAGTTTCGTCTCTGGTTATAATTTTTACCGGGTTATATAGTAAAAATTTAGGGTCAAAAATTTCTGACGTTAGAATTGCCCAATATGGGATTGGATTTTTTGTATTATTTGCAGGTTTAATGAGTCAGGCTAAAAGTTATTGGATGATTATTGCTGCTTTCATTTTTTATTCAATTGGTAATACAGTCTGGTTTCCACATCATTATTCATTCCTGATGAGATTAGTTCCTCGTGAGAAAAGAGGGGAGTTTTTTGGGAGTGTCAGTTCTTTGGAAAAACTGATTGGAATGGTTATTCCACTTTTGTCTGGTGTTTTGGTCAATCGATATGGGTTTTTTATTCCTTTTAGCCTTTCATTTTTGGCTTTTTTTATGGTATTTTTGATCTATCAACATTTAGCCAAAAAAGCTATTAAAAGTTTTTAATTTTTGGTCAAATGAAATTTGATAATAGTACTAAAAATAAAAAATCTTTACATGAATTAAGAACTATTGGGTTTCTGATAAAACGAAAAAAGGATTAGTTCAATTTATTGAAAAAATAAAATCATTTGAACAAAATGAATAATATCTTTTATCCATTCAAATAAATCAAAATTTTTAACCTCCTCCAGTTGAGGGCCTGTAAAGTAGGTGTAAAGCCTTTACCCTTGAATGGAGGAGGTTAAATTTTAAAATTGTGAAAAAGGAAAAAGAAATACTGTGTCAATCATATATGTTAAATTTTAGTTATTTTATAGATTGTGAATTAGGAATTGAAATTACACCTATCCGGTAAAGATAATTATAGTATTACTATATAATATAACTCACAAAGGGTGATATTTATGTACCAGCCGGGATATATAAATCTATTAAAAAATGGAGAATTGGAAAAACGGGTTCAAAGATTAAAAGAAATGCTTACTAATTGTGTTCTCTGTCCCCATCAGTGTCAGGTTAATAGACTAAATGGAGAAAGGGGTTATTGTAAGACTTTGGAGAATGTTGTTGTTTCGGGTGCTAATGCTCATTTTGGTGAAGAAGAGGAATTGGTAGGTAGATATGGTTCGGGGACAATATTCTTTTCTCATTGTAATTTAAAATGTGTTTTTTGCCAAAACTATGAGATCAGTCAATGTGGAGAGGGAGAAGAGATTACAATAGAAGAATTAGCTGAGGTTATGCTTTATTTACAGAGAAGAAGATGTCACAATATTAATCTGGTCTCTCCCGGTCATATCATACCTCAAGTTGTAGAAGCTATTTTTATTGCCGCAAATAGGGGATTAAATATTCCTGTTGTCTATAATACAAATGGATATGATCTGACGGATACTCTAAAATTTTTGGATGGTATTATTGACATATATATGCCGGATATAAAATTTGCTGATGATAAACTTGCAGAGAAGTATCTGGGAGTGAAAAATTATTATACAATTGCCAAAGCTGCTGTAAAGGAGATGTACAGGCAGGTTGGTAACTTAAAGACAGATGATGATGGTATTGCTTATAAGGGTCTAATTATTAGACACCTGATTCTTCCAGAAAATCTGGCTGGTACAAAAGAGATTATGCAGTTTATTGCAGATAGAATATCCAAAGACACCTATGTAAATTTAATGGCTCAGTATTACCCGGTTCATAGATGTAGAACTGAGGAGAAGAATAACACCACAGGAATTTAAAAATGCGGTGAAAGTAGCAAAAGAAGCGGGATTAACAAGGGTGAAAGGATGGTAAGGGAGAAAAGTGGAGGATTTCGGCCCGTTGGAATAGTAGATTTTGTGATGGATAAAGATGGTTTTATCAGAAAGGGTGATATGTACTAAGTAAAATTTGTAACGAAGTTACTACTCAATAATAAAGATAGATATTGGAGGAACCATTTATAAAAATCCATTAGGTATGGTTTTGTAAAAAGGGGGGAGAGAAATCCTCCCTATTTAATTTTTTGTACGCAAATAGATTTAAGGTTAATTTAAGGTATTTTTAATTTTAAATTAAGTTTGATCAAATATAATATTCCTGAGTTTAAAGGAAGGAGCAGTTGAATTATGGTTAAATGTCAAGGGTTGGTCAAATATTATCGAAAAACACTGGCTGTTGACCATCTTTCATTTGAGGTGAAGAAAGGGGAGATATTTGGCTTAATTGGTCCTAATGGAGCTGGAAAAACCACCACTATCAAAATGCTTCTTGGTTTAACCAGACCGACGGCAGGAAAGATTCAAATAAAGTCCGGTATACAGATTGGATATTCCCCCGAAACTCCTTATTTCCCTGGATTTCTTACGGCAGAAGAAGTATTGTACTTCTATGGGAAGTTACAGAGACTTAAAAAAACACAGTTGGTAAAAGAGATTTCAATTATCTTGAAAAAAGTTAATCTAATAGATTACCGGACAAGAAAAATCCAGAAATTCTCCAAAGGTATGTTACAGAGATTAGCTTTAGCTCAGGCCTTACTCGGTTCCCCGGATCTATTAATCCTTGATGAACCAGCTGCGGGATTGGATGCAAAAGGACGGATTGAAATTCTTAATCTCATAAAAGAACTCAAAGAAGAGGGAAAAACAATTATTCTAAATTCACATATTCTCCATGATGTAGAACAGGTAGCTGATAGAGGGATTATCCTTAACAGAGGTCGGCTGGTAACAGAATGGGATTTTAGGCAGAAAATGATTAACTTGGAGATCAGTTGTACTTATGATTCTGACATACTTGAGGCCCTAAAATCTATTGTTAAAAGAATAACTCCAACGTCAAATGGATTTGAAGTAGAATTGTTGGCTCGAGAACAGATTCCTGATATTGCAAAGATGATTATTATGGGTGGAGGAAAGATTTATGAATTAAAAGAAACCCGTAACTTAGAAAAGATTTTTTTACAGGCTTTAGGGGGTGTTCGATAATGATTTATATTATTAAAAATGTAATTCGTGAACAAATTAGAAATCGCACAGTTTTAATTATTGCTATTCTTGCTTTGATCTTTAACTACATCATTACAACCGGGGGTGGTTTAAAGATTAATGGCCAAAAGGTTACAGAATTTAACCAACTTTTATTTGTAGGTATAAGTATAGTAGTCTTTTTTGGGTCTATGCTAACTATTTTTTTATCCATGAATACTATTCCAAAAGAGTTTGAACGAAAAACTACTCATCTGGTTCTGGTAAGACCGATAGAAAAGTGGCAGTATATCCTGGCGCTGGTTTTGGGGAATATCTGTATTTCTCTTATCATTTTCGGAATTCTAGCTTTTTCCTTACTATTTTTTATAATCTTTTATGGCAGGATTGAATACTGGCTCCGATTAATAGTGACTTATCTTATTTTATCAACCAATATAGCCACACTGAGTGCTATTGTCAGTATCTGTAGTGTTAAAATGTCACCTATTTTTGCTGGAATGATTGGTTTTATCGCATATATTCTTGGAGTGTTACATGATCTTTTTATCACGATGGCTCAACTGACTGAAGGAAGCTGGTTAAAGTTAGTTGTTTTTTTGACACCCAATATAGTAGGTGTACAGCGGGAAGCTGCTGCTTTTTTGAATGCTAAACCGGTAAAAATTCATATTATTCTGGAAATGATCATCTTTTTATATCTGGTTCTCTGGGGAACTCTTTTTCTCTTTAGAAAGGAGGTCTGAGATGAGGAAACGAAGTTTTATCCTTATTTATTGTTTGATTGGTATTTTACTTTTCTTAACATATTTATTTATTTCTGATCCAACTCAATTTAATGAAACTGATCTTTTTTACCACAAAGATGCAATTAAACTGTCGAAAGAGTTGGCCCGTGAGACATGGAGAGATTTTGATCTAACGCAGATTCCTGTTGCTTACCGAAAGGGAGATCGGGAATATCTGGTAATAAACGATCAGGTTAAAGCAAGGAAACCGGTTTTACCTGTTCTGGCAGCTACTGCTTTTTTAGTAGATGGTCAAATTCAGGCTTTTGTTCCTGGAAAAACTGAGATGGATAGAATTGGAGTATTGGTGGAAGGAGTTACCAATGGTTCTGTTGAAGAAATTTTTATCCAGAGATTTTCTTTTGCTGAAGAAGATAAAGTTCCCGATTCTTTATATTTAGCTGTCATTCTCCATGAAGCTTTTCATGTTTATCAATTGGAGCAATGGGGTTTTAAACTTCTTGAGAATACGAGGGAGCTAACTAATATAAGTGAAAAGGAAGAGAAAAGAATTGAAGAACAATTGATAAACCTTACAAAAGATCAACATATCAGTGAATGGTATCAAAAAGAGGCTGATCTTCTTTTTAGAATTTTAAATGCTGAAACAAAAGAAAAAGTTCTTTTTTTATTAAATGAATTTTTTGATATTCGTGATACCAGACGCAGCAGGATAAAGGAATTGTTAGGAATTAAGGGATATATGATAGCTGTTGCATATGAACGATTTTATGAATTAATGGAAGGAACTGCTACATACTTTATGGTAACTGCCTTACAGAAAAAAGGTGAGGAGGAACTTATGCAACAATTTCTTAAGCGGTTAGAACATCTGGAGAAAGATAAGAATCGGTTTTATACGTTAGGGATGGGTATTTGTCTTGTTCTGGACAAATGGGGCCAGAAAGGCTGGCATCAACATCTGTTTAAGTCCGAAGTAGAGCCGATCAGTCTTGAGGAACTTTTGCATAAAATGTTAAAAGCCAATTGAAAGGATGTGTAGGTATGCCAGAAAAAATTTTAATTGCTGATGACGAAAGGGAGATTGTGGAACTTTTAAGTTTATACCTTTCCAATGAAGGGTATCAGGTTTTTAAAGCTTATGATGGGCTGGAAGCTTTAGAACAATTTAATAGTAATCAATTGGATCTGGTCATATTGGATATTATGATGCCGGGGATGGATGGATTTCAATTGGTTAAAAAAATTCGTGAAAAGAGCAATATTCCCTTAATCTTTTTATCTGCCCGAAGTGAAGATGTGGATAAAATTCTGGGCCTGGGGTTGGGGGCTGATGATTATATTACAAAACCTTTTAGTCCATTGGAAGTGCTGGCCCGGGTTAAGGCCCAGCTAAGGCGGTTTTATAAGTTAAATGAATCGAAAAGGTCAGTGCCAGAAGTTTTAAAAATTGGTCAGATTGAATTGGATACAGGGGCCTGTACAGTTAAGGTAGCGGGAGAGACTGTTGAAGTCACTTCTCTGGAATTCCGATTATTAAAATTTTTCATGGAACATGCGGGCCAGGTTTTTACCAAAAAGCAGATATTTGAACAGGTATGGCGAGAACCTTACATGGGAGATGACAATACCATAATGGTTCATTTAAGCCGCCTTAGAGAAAAGATAGAACCCAACCCCAGTCATCCCATATATTTAACAACTATACGTGGGATTGGCTATCGTTTTGAAAGAAGGGTTAAAGATGAAAGGTAAGCGAATATATCGGGGATTTGTTTTTAAATATATTATCTTTTTAATTATTACTGTTTTAATTTGTGTTCTGACTTTTATCTATATGGGCTGGGATATAAAAAGGGCTTATGAACAGGGCCAGATTCCCAAAATCATAGCAAAACAGATCATTCAATCCGATCCCTACCAGATGGATTTAAAAGATGTCCTGGCAATGGATGGCTGGGTACAGGTTCTGGATTATAAATACCGGGTAGTTTACGAAAAAGGAAAGAATTCTCCTCATAAGTTCAAATATACACCGGAAGAGATTTTATCATATTTGGAATTTCCCTATGCAGATAAATATTTTTACACCATTGCTTTTTATCCAGAATCAGATCCTGAACATCATCTATTATTGACAGCTATACCGGCTACTAAGATTAATATAAACGTTCAGCCAGAAAATGTACCTTATATGGTGATTAAACCTTTTGTCGATACTCTGATAAAAAGCGGTTTATTATTTTTTCTTATGTTAATCATTAATATTCTTCTCTATAGTCATTTTACTGCCAATAATTTGAGTAAGCCACTGGGGGTGCTTCTTAACGGAATCGAAAGGATGGCTCATGGAGAGAGAAAAGTACATATTCATTTAAAAACAGGTAATGAATTAGAGGAGATTGGCGCTGCCTTTAACCGGATGGCTTTGGAATTAGAAAAATCACGGCTTGAAAAAGAAAAGATGGAAGAGATTCGACGTCAACTTCTAATGAATATCTCTCATGATTTGAAAACTCCTCTTACCTCTATCCGGGGGTATATAGAAGCTTTAGCAGACGGTATGGTTCAGGATGAAAAGACTCAGAAGAAATATCTTAGGTTGGTGAAAGAGAAAACCATCAAAGTTAATAATCTAATTAATGATTTATTTCAGCTTACCCGGTTAGAGGAGGATGATTATAAGCTGCAGTTTAAAGATTACGATCTTGCAGAATTTCTTCGCAGTTGGTTTGCCCACTATATTCCTGAATTGGAGAGTCAGGGATTTGAGTATCGGGTATCTATTCCTGATAAAGAGATTATCTGCCATTTTGATCCACAGCAGTTAGAGAGGGCTTTGACCAATATTTTAATGAATGGAATTCAATATAATCCGCCTGGTACCACTATTTCTGTCTCATTGATTGAAAAGGACAAAGAAGTTCAGATTATAATAGAGGATAATGGAATTGGGATTGAACCGGAAATTAGAGAAAAAATCTTTCTGCCCTTTGTCAGGGGAGATAAATCCCGAAGTTTAAGTACTGGCGGAACCGGTCTGGGTCTTGCCATTGCCCGGCAAATTATTTTAAAGCACAGTGGTGAGATTCGGCTTATAAGTGAGCCAAAAAAAGGGACGATATTTGAAATAACATTACCATTGTAAGGAAGTTATATTTTATAGAAAAAAAGAAGGGATAGTAATGGAAAATGACGAATAAAAATTTAGCAATTTTTTGAACTAGGGAAAGTTTTAGAAGGATGATGTCAATAAAATGAAAAAAGTTGATAAAATTTTTTTGGGTATAGTTTTAGGTATTATTTGTCCGGTTTTATTTTTTCTTATCGTGTGTTTGTCAAGATATTTTTGCATAAAATGACCATTTAAAAGTACATAGCATCCAGTTGGTATTTTGAAACATTTTAACTTTAATCACTTTTCTTTTTACCACTGCATTTCACCATAGCTTGCTGAAAAGCAAGTATATGAGCATGATGAACTACTCTGTCAATAAGAGTAGCAGTTAAACGGTCATCCCCAAAAACTTCATTTCATCTACCAAACTCAAGATTAGATGTGACAACAATACTTTGTTACTCATAATTATTTGATATTACTGAAAAAAATAGTTCAGCTATTTTTTTACTAAAGGGTATATAGCCTAGTTCATCAAGGATCAAAAGGTCAGCTTTAGCTATTTTTTTAATGAGTTTGCCAGCTTGACCTGAAGAATATTTTTTCAAGTAATTCATTAGTCAGGTCAACTGCTCTGTAGAATAATACATTTTTACCTCGAGCAAAAGCTCTAAGACCAAGTGCAGTGGTTAAATGAGTTTTATTTGTTCCAACAGTACCAAGCATTAAGACATTTTCTTTCAATAAATTTAAGAGAAAGAAGTTCCGTTTTATACTATTTGGAAAAGAGATAGGCTTAAAATTATAATTTTCCAGTGTTTTTGTACCAGGAAAACCAGCACGTTTTACTAATCTCTTTATTTTCCGAGTGTGTCTTTGTTTTAGAGCTAATTCTAATATATCTACCAGATATTGTTCGGGGTTTTCAAATTCTATCTCTGTTACTAATTCCTCTAGATTCCATATTTTAAGTTATTTACACAACTCCTGTAATCTGCCCATGATGGGAATTCACCTCCCTACAAAGCTTAGAGAGGGTTGCCAATCTATTAGATTATCTGGTGTCCAGGGTTCCTTTAAAGGCCGATTGCCAGTTTGTTTAGAGCTCTGGTACTCAAGTAGTGCTTTAATATCTTCGCCACTGGTTTTATTAAGTTCCAGGGCTAATTCCACTACTTCAGCTATTTGAGACCTACGCCCCTCCTTATGGAGAGTACAATAAGTTTGTTGTAGAAACCGTTGATGATCTGGGTTATAAATTAATACTATGGTCAGCTGATACTATAGATTGGCAGAAACCTCCTGCCGATGTTATCATTAACCGGGTCTTAAGAAAGGCTTCTAAAGGCGGAATAGTACTGATGCACCCTGTTAAACAGACTGTTCAGGCTCTACCTGTACTGATTGACAGACTGAGAGAAAAAGGTTTTACCCTGGTAACCGTTTCGGAACTGTTAGATCTCGACTAGAAGGGTGGTGTCTGAGAAGGTAATGAAAAAGGGGTTATTATTTCTATTGATTCCGATAATGTTTATTGTTTTTTGATGTCCTCATGTTTTTGCTTTAGGAACTCTTGAATCTCTTTTTTTGAGCAGGAAATTATATAGTCTTGGTAAAAGGGTATTATAAAAAAGAAAGGGGTTTTTTAAAGATGTTGGATATTAAATATGTTATTGAGAATCTGGAAATAGTAAAAGAAAACTGTAAAAAGAGAAATGTCAATCTGGATCTTGACTATATTGTTGATTTGTCAAATCGAAGAAGGGACTTATTATATAATGTTGAGTTACTTAGAAAAGAAAAGAATGAAGTATCTCGCATGATTGGTGGTGAGAAAATTGAAAAAGATTTAATTGAAAGGGCTAAAAGATTAAAACAAGAAGAACAAGAACTTTCAAAACAACTGGAAGAGGTAGAAAAAAAATTACTGGAAGAAATGTCCTGGCTTCCTAATATCCTAGATCCTAGAGTTCCTGTAGGCGGTGAAGAAAAAAATATAGTTATTAAAGAAGTTGGTCAAGTACCACAATTTGATTTTAGAGTTAAAAGTCATGAAGAACTAGGAAGTAGTTTGGGAATAATTGATATTCCTAGAGGAGTTAAACTATCCAAGACTAGGTTTTACTGCCTAAAAAATGAGGGGGTAATGCTGAGGTGGGCTTTAACTAAAATGTTTGTGGATAATGTAAAAAAACAAGGATTTGAACTGGTTTCACCACCGTATCTTGCCAAGAAAAAAACGTTATATATTTCAGGTTATTTACCTTTTGCCGAAAAAGATAATTTTAAAATTGAAGATGAAGATCTATCTTTGATTGGAACAAGTGAACAGTCTTTGTTAGGAATGCATATGGATGAGATTTTAACTAAATTACCACTATTATATTTAGGTGAATCGATGTGTTTCCGAACAGAAATAGGAAGTTATGGAAAAGATAATACAGGTATTTTCCGTGTGCATCAGTTTTACAAATTAGAACAACTTGTATATTGTCATCCTGATGAGTCAGAATTCTGGCATCAACAATGTCTAGAAAATGAAGAGTATATGCTGAAAGAATTAAATATACCATATAGAGTTGTATTAACTGCTTCCCAAGATTTAGCTCCAGCTGGAAGTATTAAATATGATATTGAGGCATGGTTTCCAAGTCAAAATAAGTATAGAGAAGTAACATCAAATACTAATATCAGAGATTATCAGACCAGACGGGGTAATATCAGATTTAAAATAGACGGTACCAAAGGTTTTCCTCATACAATATCTGCTACAGGTTTTTGTGACCGATTAATCATCGCCTTAATGGAAAATTATCAACAGGCTGATGGTTCTATCAAAATTCCTGAAAAATTAGTTCCATATATGGATGGTTTGACTGCTATATTACCAAAAGAAGTGTAGAAAAACTAAAATATAGCCTATGATTTATATCCTATATCCATTTGGGTTTGGTATGTAATGGGAAAATTAAAGCTATAAAGGTGATCTAATATGTTACAAAAAGAATTTGAAGAGCTTGTTTCTGATTATTTTGAAAAAAATAATTGGAGAAAAAAGAAATGTCCTATCTGTAAAAGGATATATTTTACTAAAAAAGAAAGTGAAACTTGTGCTAGTTTTGAATGTACTAATACATATCTTTTTAAGTCTTTTTCCAAGTAACGTAAATGGGTTTTTGAAGATGAATTATGGGACAGAACTCTAAATTTTTTTTTCAAATCAAAATATAAGGGTTGCCAATCATAATAATATTGTCAATAAAAAAGTTAGTTATGTTTGATACATTGCCTTCAGAGAAACCATTTTGCCATTGGGGTTTTATTGATTCAAATAAATGATTTTACTTTAAAAAGCTAATTTTTTGCTTCAAAAGAAATTTTTCGAACCATCTAAAGTTTGATTTCAGTTTTTTGTATTTTTGTAAAAAAAGAAGGAATGTAATGGGAAGTGCCGAATAACAATTTAGGACTTTTTTCCTGGATGTCGAAGTGTTGAGATACCTGATTTTAAGTGGGGCATACAAAAGATTGACGGAATGAATGGCAGTTAACTCAATTTATACGAAATATTTCGTTCTAAATAATTTTATATGAAATCCGTTTATTTATTCAGGAGGTAGAATATGGGATTAAATACTATTGATTTCTATTATTTTTCTGGAACAGGAAACACACAATTGGTTGTAAAGAAGATGAGAGATATCTTTGTTGAGAAAGGAATAAATGTTAATCTATATAGACTTGAGAAGGCAGTTCCTCAAGATATAAATTTAAACCATACACTCGGATTGGGTTTTCCTGTAGCTGCCCAGTCTACATATCCTTTTGTTTGGGATTTTGTGAATAGATTGCCCGATACTGATGGCACCGAAATATTCATGGTCGATACTCTTGCCGTGTATTCCGGGGCCATAGTTGGTCCATTGAAAAGGGTTTTGAATAAAAAAGGATATAAAACCATTGGGGCAAAAGAGATAATAATGCCTTCTAATTTTTATCCTAAAAATATTGATGAAAATAAAAATAAAATAAAAATAGACAAGGGGTTGGAAAAAGCAAAAAAATACGCTCTTGATATAATTAATGGCAGAGCAAAATGGAGAAGAGTTCCCGTACTATCTGATATGTTCTACTTTTTGGTTTCAAGAAAAATGGTCTGGAGGATGGTAGCAGATTGGGGTAAACGTTTCAAGATTGATAGGGAAAGGTGCACTAAATGTGGGCTTTGTGTGAGGTTATGCCCCGTTAATAATGTCCGAATGAATGAATATCCATGGTTCTCTGATAAATGTCAGCAGTGTTTACGATGTATTTCTTTTTGTCCTACAGGGGCGATATATATACCTGAAAAGAAATACAAAACATATCGTGCAATAAGTATAGGAGAGTTGTTGAAGGATGAATAAAAACGGGCTTTGTTGAGCCAGAAAATAGATGGGATTATCGGAAAGGAGCAAAAGCAGCGGGATTAACAAGGGTGAAAGGATATAGGAAGGGGGGGAGAAATCCCCCTCTATTTGGTGGTGAGATTTGATTGGTGCTGTAGTTTGATAAAAGTTCTTGATAGCTAAACTTATTAAGGGGTAAGAAAAAAGTGATGGAGATTCTAAAGGGGAGTAAAAAACATATTGATGCGTACTTTTCAATTCAAAGGAACTACGACAATATTTTGATGAAAAGGGTATTATAGCAATAAGACAGGATTTGCAAAAACATTTGCTATATGTTGCAATGGATGTGGATGAAGTAGTAGGTTTTGTTGCAATAAAACATAAAAATAATCATGTTTCTGAAATCTTATGGATGACTGTAAAAAAGGAGCGTCAGAAACAGGGGATTGGTTCTGCATTGATTGATCATATTGTAAATGATTTAAGAGCTCAGGGAATTAGATTATTAGAAGTAAAGACACTTTCTGATGATGTTAATTATCCCCTTTATGAGATTACACGACATTTTTATGAGGTTATGGGTTTTATGTATCTAGAGACAATCGATCCATATCCCGGATGGGATCAAGGTAATTCATGTGCAATCTATGTAAAGATATTGTAAGGGCAACTTTTTTAATAAAGGTTATCTGGACAGATAAAGATAATTGTTTTTAAAGAGAATAATTTGATAGGACTTTAGAAAGAAAAGGTGGGTCTGGATATAGATGTTAATGAATATGAACAATTTCATGAGATAGTTCTTACTAAACTTGTTCGGGGAAATTTCCGGAAGTTGAAAGGGTTTAGATAAGCTTTAACCATTATAATGTTTTATTTGAATGATTATACTAAAGTGATATATTAATAATAAACCAAATTAGGAAGGAATGGTGTATATGCCTATTAACAGATCTAAAGTGGTGATTATAGGAGCAGGTTTTGTTGGGTCTACCCTGGCATACACCCTTATCCACAGTGGTGTAGCCTCAGAACTGGTTTTAATCGATATTAATAAAGAGAAAGCTCAAGGTGAAGTAGCTGATCTAAACCACGGATTATCCTTTGTAGCACCGGTGAAGGTAAAAGTAGGGGATTATGAAGAGTGTAAAGATGCTAAAATTGTGGTTATTACCGCCGGGCCAAGTATAGAACCTGGTGAGACCAGACTTGATCTGGCAAAGAAAAATGCAAAGCTCACAAAAGAAATTGTACAAAATATTATTAAATACACTAAAGATGCCATCCTTCTTATAGTAACCAATCCGGTAGATATTCTTACATATGTTGCTGCAAAGGTTTCCGGACTACCGCCACATCAAGTGATTGGTTCAGGAACTGTTCTAGACAGTGCAAGATTTCGTTACCTATTAAGTGAGCATTGTGAAGTAGATGTGAGAAATGTTCATGGTTATATTTTAGGTGAGCATGGTGATAGTGAAGTACCAATCTGGAGTCTTACTAATATTGCAGGAATGACAATTGATAATTATTGCAAAGTCTGTAGAAAATGTAGTAAAGAGCATAGAGATGAGATTTTTGAGAAGGTGAAAAATGCAGCATATTATATAATCGAACGGAAAGGAGCTACCTACTATGGAGTGGCTCTGGCAGTTCGCAGAATTATAGAAGCGATATTGAGAAATGAAAATTCAGTTTTGACGGTATCCAGTGTGTTAGAAGGTCAGCACGGTTTGGATGATGTGGCATTAAGTCTGCCCAGTATAGTAGGTGAAAATGGAATCAGACAGGTGATTGAACTTCCCTTGACAGAAGATGAACTTGAGAAATTAAAAGCTTCAGCTGATAAGCTGAAAGAGGTAATAAAAGATTTGACAATTTAAATGTAATGATTATACTGCAAAAAGCTAATTTTGAGCGACATAATCAAGGGCCAGGAGGGTCCTTTGATTAGGAAGTCTTATTTCGATTGAAATCGAACTTTAGATGGTTCGAAAAATTTTTCAAAGAGAGAAAAATTAGCATTTTGCAGTATAACCAGAAATTAAATTTATAAAGTTTTCAGGAAACATCTTGGGTAAAATAATTTAGTCTCCTTTCCTGGGAGGTATTGTTAATTTTCTAAGAAGATTGAAATCCCAGGAAGGAGGCTGACTAAATTTTCATATTAACATAACTTTAAGGAGGGGACAAATGTGATCAGGTTTGCTAAAAAAGAAGATTATGAACAGCTAATTCAACTTTTTAAACAGGTTGATGATTTGCATGCAACCAATATGCCAGATTTTTTTGTAAAACTTGATAGACGAGGTAGTCAGTTCATTGATAATTTTATAAATAATAATGAAGCGGCAATGTTTGTAAAAGTAATAGGTGATGAAGTTGTAGGATTAATTAACGGTTTTATTAAAAGAACACCTGAAATTCCTGTTTTTAAAAAGAGAAAGTATTTGATGGTAGATACGTTGATAGTAAAAAAAGAATGGCAGAAGAAGGGAATTGGTAAAGAACTATTAAAGGCTTTAGAAGAATGGGGTAAAGAAAAAAATGTTCATGGTATTGAGATAAATGTATGGGAATTTAATCAGACAGCAATTCAATTTTACTTAGAAAAAGAATATAAAGTAATAAGTAGAAGAATGTATAAAAAAATTTAATAGTGAGATGAAAAATTTAAGTGTCAAGACTGAGTATTTTCAAATTCGTTTGAGTTAATCATAAGCAAAACAAGTCAAAAGTCTGTTTAAAAAAGACTTTTGACCTGGTTAATAAAATTGTTATAAAAGCAAATTATATGTGTGTGTGGGGGAGATGAGATTTGAAGTACTATATTACATTCTTTAGAGAGAATACAAACTTCTTCAAACTATGGGTAAGTAATTTTGTTAGTAGATTAGGAAAGTATCTTACATTGATTTCAAGAATAACTCTTTTCTATACACTAACGGGTTCAGCAAGCCAAACGGCTACTTTTGTTATCATATCATATCTTCCAAGTTTTATCTTTGCACCAATTGGAGGATTCCTTGCAGATATTGGTAAAGGGAAAAAACTACTTGTTCTCTCCGAAGTAGTAAATGGTGTCATAGTTTTGGGTTATCTATTCATAAGATCAGTATATATACTCTATCTAATAGTTTTTTTACAGATGGTAATTGCTTTAATCTTTCAGCCTATAAGATTCTCATTGGTTCCAAAAATCTTGAAAGATGAGAAAGAAATACCAACTGCTAATGCTTTAGAGCAAGTTTCTGACAATACACTTGAGATACTTGGCCCTGCACTTGCCGGTGTGGTGATATATTTCTTTGGAATAAAGATGGCATTCCTTCTTGACAGTCTTACATACTTCATAAGTGCATTAATATTGATGCTGCTATCCATAGAATGGAAGGAAAGTAAGAAGAAAATCTCGGAAGAATTCACCTCATTCTTTTCTAAGTTTAGGGATGCTAAGAACTTTCTAAAGAAAGAAGAAATTGTGAAGTTAGTTTTTATAGCAGAGTTTGTTTCATTAATTGGCGCAGGAGTTATAAATGAATTACTGGTAGTGTTTGTTGATAAAACATATCAGATGCCATCTGAAAGTTATAGCTTCTTAGTTTCAGCAGGAAATTTAGGAGCTCTCATAGCTTCAATCTTATTGGCAAGATGGGCAAAGAGATTAGATAGAGTTTTGATGTATCTATTTGGGTTAATATTTAATGGCATATTACTAATAGCATTCTCCCTGATCCCAAATTACTATCTTGGTATCATTCTATTCTTTATTTTGGGTATTGGAAATGCATTCCTACAGATAGGTTTGATGTCTATATTCATGGAACACCTGAATGAGGAAGTGAGAGGAAAGATATTCTCCATTTACATAATTGCTTCTACTGTTGGTAGTATTCTGTCTCTTGCATGGTCAAAGCTATTCTTCAATATCCAGATAGGTATCCAACCAATTTTCTTAATAGGTGCATTAATAACATTTATTACAGGAATTATAATGCTCTATCTCTTTAAGAGGAATGGATATCTAATTGGTCTCAAAGGGAAGTAATTTATGATAAAAATTACATCGAAAATCCAAAAAAGGTCTTAAAGGATTATGTAAACTTTCTAAAAGAAGAGTATAAGATGCAAATCGATGAAGTGTACAAAGTAGTTGAGACAAAGATTGATTTTTCCAGAGAGTACATAGGTGAAATAGTATCTTTTACAAAAAACAGATTAGCAATGCTTGAAAACTACGCTAACGAAAACAAATTAGAACTTTGGAGCAACTTGGTTGAAGAAGAAGTAAAAATTCCATCACAAGGTCAAGTACCTCAAGGTAAAGTTCTATCCCATAAGGAAACCAACAAAACAGAACAAATATATACATAAAGGGCTTCGGAAAAGATGAAAAAAATGTTGGTAACGTACCAGTGTAATGACTCCCAAAAATTTGGACAAAATTCTAAGATATTTTTAGGGAGTGCTTAAAATTTTGTGTAAATCCTCTTCTTGGTAGGTAAGATTTTTTTACAATCGTTTTCAATTAACACAACTTTCTTATCGTACTTTTTTCAAAGAACTTTAGGTTTTTCATTTTTTGAAAAATTCATCGATATTTTTTCATTCGAAGCTTTTTGCAGGTTTTGCTGCGTTTCCATTTTCGTTTTTTTGCTTTTGTTATTTCTTACAGTTTAAGACTATTTATACGTATTTTTCAATCCTTTCTCCGAAATATATGGATAGCTCGTTTAGTACTTTGTTCTATTCCTTATACCGTGCTGTCCATTTTTTTGTCACATTTTTTGTTGCTAAATACAAGATTTTTAACAATGCTTCATCATTCGGGAACGATGTCTTGTTTTTCGTTACTTTTCGATATTGTTTGTTCAATGATTCTATTATATTTGTCGTATACATTATCCTTCTCACATTTGGACTATAGTCAAAAAATGGTGATAATGTTTCTCAGTTCTTTTCCCAACTCTTTAGGTTTATTTCGTATTTTTTTCACTTTTTCATTACTTCTTGTAAATTTTGATACGCTATTTCTTTATTAGACGCTTTGTATATCTTTTTTAAATCATTTGCTAGTTCTTTTCTGTCTTTGTAACTTACATACTTCATCGTGTTCTTTATCTGATGGATTATACACCTTTGAACAACTGTTTCCGGAAATGTGTTTTTGGTATAATAAAAATGGAGCAAATGGCAACATAAAAATCTAGCAGTTGAACTGGAAAAAATAAAAAAACCATTGCCAGCATCCTCAAAAAATATTATCTTTAGTTATCCACCAAATAGCTAAAGGAGGTAATAGAAAGGATGCTGACAATGGAACAAATATATTTTATCAAAAATCTTGTTGAAAAGAAAGGGTATTCGTTAAGAAAAACTGCTAAAATTACCGGACATGATTTTAAAACTGTCAAAAAGTATGTTGAAAAAGATGACTGGAATCTAAAACCCAATGCCCGTAAAAAACGGGGATCAAAATTGGATAAATTTAAACCCATTATATGACTGTCTCATTTCCAAACAACAATACAGGATTCATTCAACTGTTTAAAGGAGAAAATCAAGAATGTCTCTTAACAGGGCTTAAAACAATTTTTGAATATATTGGAGTAGTTCCTTGTAAGATATGGTTTGACAATTTATCAGCTGCAGTTGCATCTATATAGAAAAGTGGATAAATATATTTTACGATGAAAGAATGACGAATGCAATAATTGATAGACTTATACATTATAGCCATCTTTTGATGTTTACAGGAAAAAGTTATAGGTTAAAACACTCTACCATTAAGTATTAATGTTGGAAATGAGTATGCTGGAAAAAATATGGCCAAATGCAGGATTTTTATCTTGTCAAACACACTTCAAACAGATATTAAAGGGAATAAAAAATGGACTTATAGTCTATCAGTTTTTAAATTATTGGGAGTTGAATCAGCATATGAAATCACATTTACAATTTGTTGTAAAATTTTTATTATCTTTATTCAAACTAAGAAAGTTAGAAATTTATATTTTTGTAGTATAAAGTATAGTTTTAATAGTTCAGCCGGTGATGCAAAGTATCATGTGGGTGTATGAGTAGTGTATATGATTAGTGACCGAGGTTTATCAGAAGATGTATACGGTGTTCATACATACGGTTTTGTGGGAGGATAATGTTAATGTTGATCACTTTGGCGTTATTCTATTCGATATTTGTTTATCTGTTTTTAATAGGCAAAAAAAATAAGTTAAATTATAATAAAATAATGATATTTACTGAAAGTTAATAAAAAAGTATTTTTCTATTTTTTTAAAAAATTTTTAAAAAAAAAGAAGGAATCTTGATGGGAAGTGTCTAATAGATTAGAAACGTAAGGATAATGAGTTAAGAGGTAATTAATATTTAAGGAAAAAATAAATATCTATTATAATTTATAGGCATCATACAATTTTATACTATAAAAAGGAATATTTTATTATTAAATACAAGAGTTTATAGGATGTATATGATAGAGAAAGGGTTAAATGACCAAGAATTCTATTAGGAAATATTTTACAAAAGCAAAATAGTTAAAAATTTAAAGATGATTATACTGTAAAAACTAATTTTCCACTATTTGAGAAATTTTTAAAGCTATCTAAAGATTGATTTTAGCTGAAATATGGCTTCCTGATTCAGAGGCGCGTTTTCATCCTTGATTAGCTCATCACCTCCTATGTTGAGACCTTATTTCGGCTGAAATTTTGCTAAGATGATTTAGCGAAAAATTTCTATATTGCTCAAAATTAGCTTTTTGTAGTATAGTTAAAGATGGATTTCATTTCTATTTTAAATTTTGCATTGAGGTTTGTGATAACTATTTGGATTATCTTTAAAGAATGTGAGAAAATCTTTAGGAACACTATATTATGGATGTTTATCGATGACAACATTTAAAGATTTAATTTTGTATAGGTTTAATTGGTTGTTTTTTTGGTGTAGTAAGATATGCTAAGCTCAAATATTATCTATTGATTTGGTAGGAAGGATTCTTTTTTTAGGTAAATCTTGGCCCTATAAAGAAAAATCAAACTTTTACTCTCTGAAAAATGGGAGTAATTTGACAATACGAGATAGAAAGGAGGGGAGTTTATATGAAAAAATGGATAGTTCCAAAAGCTGATTTTGTTTCAGGTAGATGGCTAAAGTGGGATAAAGATTCTGTGGTAGAAGAGTAAATTTTGCCTTAAGGTCTGGGTTTTTTATCCAGACCTTAAATCATAGCAAAAAGGAAGTGAGTTGAATATGTTATATTATAGAGCTCCATTAGCTATTGATTTTGACTTGACTTTAAAATGCAATTTAAATTGTTTGCATTGTAACGTAACTGGTGGGAAAAGTTTAGATAATGAAATGACTACAGAACAAGTTATGGATGTTTTAGATCAACTTTACAATGCAGGTGTATATAATATTGCTTTAACTGGAGGCGAATTACTTTGCCGTAAAGATTGGCGAGATTTAGTTTTACATGCTGCAACTGATAAAGAGTGGAAAATAGTTATTAATACTAATGGGATTTTATGGAATCCAGAGGATATTGATTTTATAGAATTATTAAAAGAAAAAGTTAATATTTCAATTAGTCTGGATGGTTATGATCCAAAATCCTATGGTATTTTGAGAAAAAAAAGAGATGGACAACCTGCTTATAATGAATTTAATCGTATTATAAAAAATGTAGAACATATGTTATCAAAAAGTATTAACGTACATATTAATTATACTCTAACTAAATTAACATTATCTAATTTTTTTAAAACATTAGATTTTTTGATTAAGGATTTAGGTGTAAATGGTGTTTTGGGTATTAAATTTTTTCCTTATGGAAGAGGTAAAATAAATTATGATAACTTAGAACTTTCGTATGGTGAATGGAAAAACTTTTTAAAAGAAGCTACAATACTAAAAAAAGATAAAAAATATAAAAAATTCATTATATCTGTGACTTGCCCTTGGGAGATGTATTTACCTTTATTAGAATTAGGGTATTCATTAAATGAAATTGAATATATATGGAATTATATATCTCCTTTAAGAAATAAAAATTATAGCAAATATCGTGATTTGGGTTGTAATGCTGGTATAACTAGTTGTGCTATTTCTCCTGATGGGATGCTTACTCCGTGCGGGTCCGTATCTGCAAGAATTCCAGAATTATTTTGTGGTAACATTCTAGAAAGTAGTTTAGAACAAGTTTGGAGAGAGTCAAAGGTTTTAAAAAAATTAAGAAATTTAAAGTTAAAGGATATAAATAATGGGGAATGTGTGAAATGTGATTTAAAAAAAATATGCGGTGGTGGATGTAGAGCTAGAGCTTTTGTAATTAATGGAAGTCTAGATGCAAAAGACCCGGCTTGTCCAAAAAAATTGTGATGAAAGTCAATCAGTAGTTAAAAAAGCGAATAAATAATATCCCAAAATAATATATTTTTCTATATTAAAATATAAATTATTTATTAAATTCAATAATTTGTTAACAATAAGGTTTAGTTTAAAATTTCTAGGTAGGTTTTGATTACTCACTTAAAAAATTATTTTTCAGGTCAAGTGATGATCTACATGTTGATTGTGTAAATTAAAAGGGTTTTTTATGAACCTAAAATTTTTATCTAGATGAGCTATATGTTTTTCAATTAAATCTAGTTACTGTAAGGTTAGTTTATTAAAAAACTGTATCTATTCAGCTAAAATGTCAAGTACGAAGAATAAATGTTTTGCAGTTACCAGAATTGATTTTTGCTGGGTGAAGTAAGTATATTTTTAAGTTCTTTAATAGGTATTTTGACAGTGCTTTTGCTGAGTAAAACTTTTTCAATAAGTTTCTGGTTGTAGCAGTGAATATGTTATAAATACGAAAATTACAATAAGTTTAGGATTCAGATTGGATAATCTTTAAGATATTTTGATGAACTAAGAGTATAGAACAGGGGAAACTACTAAAGAGATGTAACTTTAATACTATATGTTTAGTGATTTAAAATTTATTGTTCAAGTTCAGCGCTTTTGTGAGAATTAGAATTCAAAGAAAGAAATTATGAGTTGCAAATATAGGTCAGGGGAGGTGATACACTCTTAATAAGAATTTGCCAGTAAGCGATGTAACTAGGAGGAAGAATATTTCCCTTAATTCCTACTGAGAATTATATAGGATAACCCTAATTTGTAAAGTTTTAGTTTTGAAATTATTAGGATAAAAAATTGAATATTTTTTTGAAATAAGATTTTATAAAGTTTTATGTTATAAGATTTATTTAATTTAATTATATGTGGGGAGGGATTTATAATGGGTATTCTTGTTTTAAAAACTAATGGAGATATTTTGAGGATTAGAAAAGAGTCGTTTGGATGTGTTATATTTAATCGTGATAGATATGTCGAAGGAAATGAAACTGCCTATAAAATTTTTGAGACCTTGGAAAAAGTCAATTATAATGTAGATCAACTTATTCAGACTTTATTAAGAGAATATCAAGTGGAAGAGAATGTTTTAATCAAAGATTTAATAAATTTTTTTGATAAATTTCAACAAGTTGGGTGGTTTACTGACATTTATGATGAGTTAGAAAGAAGGGAAGTAAATGTTTAAAATTAAGAACCCAAATCAATGTTTATTGTCAATAACTGAAAAATGTAATTTTTCATGCATCCATTGTTTTACTGATTCTTCTAAAAAACTTGAAAATGTAATGTCATTGGATTTATTTAAAAATTGTATTCAGCAATTAAATGATTTAGGAGTTATATGGATAAATTTAACAGGTGGTGAACCACTTTTACATCCAAAAATAAAAAAAATTTTGGAAATAGCTTTTTCGTTTGGCGAACAGCATATTTTTACATTGTTATCAAATGGTTCGAATTGGAATGATGATTTAATTACTTTAATAGAAAAAGATTACAAAAAGCATCAGTTAAAAATACAATTTAGTATAGATGGATTCGATTATCAAACTTTTTCTAGTATAAGAAAGGGGAGTACAATAAATGATTTTGAAAATTTAATAGATGTAATTTTGAAATTAAAACAACGTAATCATCATATTACTGTATTTCATACTGTAACAAAAAAAACTTTGGGTAACGCATTAGAAACAGCACGTTTTGTTCTTGAGAAATTAAATGTTAACCAGGTAGTTCTTGACCCGTTATTTATTTCAGGAAGAGCGAAAAAGAACTTTAATGAGTTAGTTTATAGTTATGATGAATGGAAAGAATTGTTAAGACATGTTACAATTATTAAAAGAGATAATTTATGGGGTTCATTATCAAAACGATTGCAAATGACATTTTTTACTTTTTATGAATTAGTTATTCCCTTAAAAGAACTTGGAATGGAGCAAGAATTAAAAGAAATTTGGCATTTTGATGAGGAAGTTTTTTTTAGATATCGCCCAATCTGGTGTGAAGCGGGAGTAACTGACTTATGTATAAACTCACGTGGTGATGTTTTTCCATGTGTACCTGCTATAAGTACTAATTTTGTTGCTGGTAATATTCAAGAGCAAAGTCTGAGTGAAATTTGGTTTAAATCTGATCTTTTTAATTGGTTTAGAGAAATTCAATTTGAAGTCATTAAAAAGGAACCCTGTATTGATTGCGAATTTAAAAGAATATGTGGAGGTGGATGTCGAATATCTGCTCAAGCTTTATTAAATGATAGGACAGCTCCGGATCCTAGGTGTCCGAAAGTTAGAGATTATTTAAAATATTATGGAGAGGGTGATACTAATGAAGGAAGAAGTTGATGTATTAGTAATTTATCCACCTCGTACAGCGACTATTAGACATTCTATAAGTTATAGTTATCCAGGTTGTCCTCCTGTAGATACGATGGCTCTACGGGTTGTAAAAATTTTAAAGGAAGCCGGTTTCAAGACAAAATACCTTCCATTATTTAATTTGTTTTATCGTTATTCTCCCAGTGATCATTTTAAAGAGATTATTAAATATCTCAAACGATTTAATCCTAAAATAGTTTTATTTCAAACAGACCACTTAATTTCTAATCGTAATACAGCATGTATTCCACATGCAATTAAAATTGGAACTTATCTTAAAGAATCAAATTTCAACTGTAAAATAGCATTTGCAGGAAAACATGCTACAATTTATCCAAAAGAATTAATTAAAAACAATTGTGTTGATTTAGTATTCAGAGGAGAATGTGAAGAAATAATTGCAGAGGTTTTTAAAAAAATATTAGATAAGAAGGATTTAAAAAACTACCCATCTATTTTATTTAAAAATAATGGAGAGTTATATCAAACTTCCGGATATTTATATGTTAAAGATATTAATAAGCTACCTGTTCCTGATTTCCAAGAAATAACTCCTTATTTAGAGGAGATTAGTGTTAATAACAATATTACGTCAGAGTCAATTCCTATAACACTAAGGACTAGTTATGGTTGCCCCTTTAGATGTATTTTTTGTGGTGGATTAAAACAGTGGAATCATTTTAGGACTAGAAAATCTGATAAAATTAATGAAGACATAAATGCTGCTTTTAATGCTTTTGGAAAAAGAACGCAAATAGATTTTTTAGATGATGAACTTTTTACTTATGATAAAGAGCATTTAAGAGATATTATTCAATTATTTGAAAAAAAGAATCTTAGAATAAATATGGTTTATGCTCATGTTCGTTATTTTAATGAAGAAATAGCAAAGATTCTTTCACGTGTAACTAAGACAGTAGCATTTGGGGGTGAAAATTCATGTAATAGACTTTTAAAGATGTTAAATAAAAATCAAAAGTATGAGGATCTACAAAAAGCAATAATAATTGCTAAAAAATTTAATTTAAAAATTCGTCTTGAATGGTTAGTAGGATTACCTGAAGAAACGGAAAATGATGTTTTAGAAAACCTTAATAATATTTTTCGATTAATTATAGAAGAAAAAATTACAAATATTCAATCATATGTATTGACACCACATCCTGGTACTGCTATAGAAAGATTTCCTCAAAGATATGGTATAGAAATTCTTCATCGTAATTGGCATAACTATCTTGAATCTGGAGGATATCCGGTTTATTCAACAAAACATTTAACTTCTAATCAAATATATACTTATTGGTTGCTTACTCAAATGGTTATTCGTGAAGGACAGTTAATTAGTAGAAATCTTAGATCACGAAATCAATCTTTAATTGTTCAACCACCTTTAAAGGAAACTTTTAAGGCTATCTTTTCAAAAATAAATTAGAATAGGAGATGGTTTTTTTGAAAACAGGTCAATTCTTCCTTTTTATTAGAACCCTTTTTAACTGTGGTGCGGCTTGTACAACGTCTGTTGCTACCGTTTTTTTATTATCTAAAGGTATAAGTTATGTTGAATTGGGAACAATTTGGAGTGTATATCTTTTTGTAGCCAGTATAACTGATTTTCCAACTGGTGGTTTGGCTGATATTATAGGAAGAAAAAAAACATTTGCGTTAGGTTCATTATTTAACGGAGTTTCCCAGATAGTATATGGTTTGGCTCCTAACTATTCTTTGCTAATTTTAGCAGCTATTTTATCTGGACTTGGATCTGCACAAGTAAGTGGATCGCTTCAAGCATGGTTAGTTGATGAATTACAGAAAGAAAATAGAAGAAAACAGGTAGGCTTATATTTTGGGAAAGCCAGAGCATATGGTTCTATAGGAAAATTTATCATAGGTTTATTAATAGGTTTGCTAATGAAAAATAATTTAAAAATTTTATTTTTAATTTCTGGTTTTATTTATATTTGTACAGCAGTAGTATCAGTTTTGTTTTTTAATGATAATTATGGAGATACAAAGAAAGGAATATCAATTAGCAAAAAAGCAATTTTACATTTTATTAAATCTAGACCATTAATAATGTTCAGTTTAATAATGACAATTTATTATTTGATTTATACAGTTTTTATATTTATTTACCAACCTCGGGCGATTGAATTAGGTTTAAAGGTTAATTCTTTAGGATATCTTCAATCACTAAATGCAATTTTTATGGGATTAGGGAGTTATTATGTGGGGAAATTGAGTCTTAGAATTAAACCTAAGATATTGCTGATTTCATCTTATTGTATTTTCTTTATAAGTTTGGTTTTTATGTCAGCTGCTAATCTACAACTATTTTTAGGTGGAGTTGTGTTTTTTTTTCTCGCTACTGGAATGTATTTTCCCATATATAAAAGTTGGAGTAATGAATACATAAGCTCTAGTGTCAGGGCCAGCGTTATGTCACTATTATCTACAATTGCAAGTGGTTTTAATGTTTTATTCCAGGTATTAGTTGGTTGGGCTATAAAAATATTTGGATCTAAAACTGTTTTATTAGCAATTTCATTAACTTGTCTTATTTCTATAATGCTCATTTATGTTATAGCATTGGAAAATTCTAAAAATAAATCTTTTTTAAAAACTTGATATATCAATGCTTTTGGGGAATAAATGAAAAGGGCTATGGGGCTGTCTCAAAAGTAATTAATTACTTTTGGGCATAGCCCTTTTTTTTCATTGTTCATTTAAATTCATTGAAAATTTTTCTTTTAAGAAAACAAAAAAACCATAACCAATGTTCTATGCTGTTGCCAGTTGTTTTTGGTATAATAAAAATGGAGCAAATGGCAACATAAAAATCTAGCAGTTGAACTGGAAAAAATAAAAAAACCATTGCCAGCATCCTCAAAAAATATTATCCTTTAGTTATCCACCAAATAGCTAAAGGAGGTAATAGAAAGGATGCTAACAATGGAACAAATATATTCTATCAAAAATCTTGTTGAAAAGAAAGGGTATTCGTTAAGAAAAACTGCTAAAATTACCGGACATGATTTTAAAACTGTCAAAAAGTATGTTGAAAAAGATGACTGGAATCTAAAACCCAATATCCGTAAAAAACGGGGATCAAAATTGGATAAATTTAAACCCATTATATGACTGTCTCATTTCCAAACAACAATGCAGGATTCATTCAACTGTTTAAAGGAGAAAATCAAGAATGTCTCTTAACAGGGCTTAAAACAATTTTTGAATATATCGGAGTAGTTCCTTGTAAGATATGGTTTGACAATTTATCAGCCGCAGTTGCATCTATATAGAAAAGTGGATAAATATATTTTACGATGAAAGAATAACGAATGCAATAATTGATAGACTTATACATTATAGCCATCTTTTGATGTTTACAGGAAAAAGTTATAGGTTAAAACACTCTACCATTAAGTATTAATGTTGGAAATGAGTATGCTGGAAAAAATATGGCCAAATGCAGGATTTTTATCTTGCCAAACACAATTTTTATCTAAAACTCGTTCTACTTCAAATGCTAAAGTCAAACAAAATAGTGTATAAAACTATAAAAACATATTAGATTGCTGTATTTAATTTATTTATCAAAATATAAAAATTTTTAAAAAAATAACCAAAGATAGAATTATTTAAACCTATGTTTTATGGATTGAAAATTGAATTTATTGAGTAGAATATAGTTTTTTTTAATTTTGATTTATCTATTGCAATTTCCTTCAATTTATGATACTATAAACCTGATATAACCAAATATTTGCATAGATTGGTGTTCTGTTTAGAACTTAAATGGGAAAGTGGTGAAAATCCACTACAGCCCCCGCTACTGTGAGTGCGGATGAAACCGGCAAACAGCCCACTGGGCCAAGGTCCTGGGAAGGGGCCGGGAGTAAGGTGAAGCACAAGTCAGGAGACCAGCCAATCTATGAGAGGAGACCACCTTCGGAGGGAAGGAGTGGGCCCAATCAGGTATTGATATTCATATTATAAGTATGCCCTGAGAGCGCCAGTAGAATATATCTACCCCGACCAGAAGGTCGGGGTTTATTTTTAGGGAGGGAAGGAAATGAATCTGCCGCGTCTTGTTATTGCCGGAACCCAGAGTGGGGTTGGCAAAACCACCATTACATTGGGCATTATGGCAGCTTTAAGCCGGCGCGGGTTTAAAGTTGCTCCGTATAAAGTTGGCCCTGACTATATCGATCCTGGGTTTCACACTTTTGTCACAAATACTAAATCGCGAAATTTAGATCTCTGGCTTTTAACAGAAGAGAAAGTTAAATATCTCTTTCAGAAAAATAGCAGAGATTTTGAAATCTCCATCATTGAAGGAGTGATGGGCCTTTATGATGGAGTTGGAACTAAAAAAGATAAAGCCAGTACTGCCCATCTGGCAAAGGTTTTGAAGGCTCCTTTAGTATTAGTGATTGATGGGAGTGGAATTTCTGCCAGTGCAGCAGCTCAAGTGCTGGGATATCAACTTTATGATAGAAATATTGACTTTAAAGGAGTTATTGTCAACAAAGTCAGTGGAGAGGCCCATTATCAACTGATAAAAGAAGCCATTGAACGGGATACAGGAATAAAATGTTTTGGTTATCTTCCCAAAACAGCCCAGATTGAATTAAAAAGCAGACATTTGGGCCTGGTGCCTGGCATGGAAGTAAAAGAACTTAAAAGTCAGATAGATAAACTGATAAAATTGGTAGAAGATTTTATCAACCTGGAAGGACTTATGGAATTGGGAAAAAAAGCTCCTCAGCTCAAAATTCAGAAAGAATCGGAAGAGATTAGACAATTAAAGATCAAAGCAAGAGATATAAGTTCTGTAAAAATCGGTATAGCTTATGACAAAGCCTTTAACTTCTATTATCAGGATAATCTGGATTTGCTCAAAGAACTTGGAGCTGAACTTGTTTATTTCAGCCCTCTTTATGATTCTAAATTACCATCTGATCTGGACGGACTTTATATTGGAGGAGGATTTCCAGAAGTTTTTGGAGCCGAATTAGAAGAGAATAAATCCATGCGTCAATCCATAGCCTGGGCGATAAAAAACAGAATGCCTGTTTATGCTGAATGTGGTGGATTGATGTATCTTACAAGGGAGATAAAAACTTTAAATAATCAAAGTTATCAGATGGTTGGGGCAATTCTAACAGCCAGCATAGTGACAGAAAGATTGCAGAGATTCGGTTATGTGGAGATTAAAATGGGTAAAAATCTCTTTAATGTCCAGGGATGTGTTATTCCAGCCCATGAATTTCACTACTCAAAACTTCAAGATGATTCTAAGCTACCTTATACATATCAGATTCGCAAAAAAACGAAAAACTGGCAGTGTGGGGTTGGGACTGAAAACCTTCTTGCAGGTTATCCCCATTTGCATTTTTATAGCTATCCTCGATTGGCTTTGGAGTTTATCTTAAGGTGTTGGGAGTATCGAATAAGGAGGAATCATTGATGCGGGGTTCGATTATGCTTCAGGGAACAGCATCGTCGGTAGGTAAGAGTCTTTTGGCTGCAGCTTTTTGCCGGATTTTTTATCAGGATGGATATAAAGTAGCTCCATTTAAAGCTCAGAATATGGCTCTTAATTCATTTATCACAAAAGATGGATTTGAGATGGGGCGGGCTCAGGTTTTTCAGGCAGAGGCAGCCGGGATTGAACCCCGGGTGGAGATGAACCCTATTCTTCTCAAGCCGACCACTGATGTAGGAGCACAGGTGATTATAAAAGGCAAAGTGGCTTCTAATATGTTGGCCAGTGAATATTTCCGCTATAAGTCTGAACTTAAAGAGATGGTTAAAGAGACTTATAAAAAATTGGCGGAAGAATTTGAAATTATAGTTATCGAAGGAGCCGGAAGCCCTGCTGAGATTAATCTAAAATCCGATGATATTGTGAATATGGGGATGGCAAAGATGGCTAAATCACCTGTAATCCTTATTGGTGATATTGATAGAGGTGGAGTTTTCGCTTCACTATATGGGACGATTATGCTTTTAGAACCTGAAGAGAGGGCTCTGGTTAAAGGTGTGATTATCAATAAATTTCGCGGTGATGTAAAACTTTTAGAACCTGGCCTTAAACAGTTGGAAAAATTAATAAATGTCCCCGTATTGGGTGTGGTTCCTTACATAAATGTACAAATTGATGATGAAGATAGTGTAACAGAACGGTTTCAACGTAGACAAAAAGGGGAAGGTATAAAAATCCAGGTAATTTTATTACCCTATATCTCTAATTTTACCGATTTTACTCCTCTGGAGATGGAAGAAGATGTAATTTTGAGTTATGTGCGCCGACCGGAAGAATTAGATGAACCGGATATGGTTATTATACCGGGGTCAAAGAATACATTAAATGATCGGCTTTATCTGCAAAGGATGGGTTGGGATGGAGTTTTAAGAAAATATGCCCATAGTGGTGGATTGTTAATGGGAATCTGTGGAGGTTATCAGATTTTAGGTAAAATGTTTTATGACCCTCATGGAGCTGAGAGCAGTTTAAGGTCATTACCGGGTCTTGGACTTTTACAGGCAGAGACTGAGATGGCTAAAGAGAAGACCACAAGGCAGATAAAAGGGATATGGGCATATGAGGATAACCGTTATTTTGCTAAAATGAAGGGAATACCTATCAGCGGTTATGAGATTCATATGGGCCAGACTATCCTGGGTGAAGAAGTTTTAAGACCCATTTATCTTGATTCTATCGATGAATGGGAAGGTGGTGTGAATAAAAATGGTAATATTGTTGGGACATATCTCCACGGTATTTTTGAAAATTTGAACTGGACGCGGCAGTTATTGAATAACCTGCGGAGGTTAAAGGGAATGAAAGAAAAAAAAGGGCCAGTTCAAAGTTATTGGGATTTCAAAGAAGCTGAATATAATCGACTGGCCCAGCATGTACGTAATCATGTAAATATTGAAAGGATTTATCAAATCATTGCAGAGGGTGTGAACCTTTGATGGAGCGGGTAGTATTGATTGGAATTGCAGTGCTATTGGATTGGCTTTTTGGTGATCCATATTGGCTGCCCCGTCCCATTCGCGGAATTGGCTGGTTGATTAAAAAGCTAGAAGATAGTTTAAAGGGGTTTTCTATAAATAAACGATTTCAAGGAATAATTCTCTGGACAGATGTGGTGGATTCTGTTTTTATAGTCAGTTGGACAGTACTCTGGTTATTGAATTTAATTCATCCTTTTTTATTTTTTAAATAAAATTGGGCAGGTTATTCTACTTTATACCTGTATTGCCGCCCGCTGTTTAGATAAAGAGAGTTGCAAAGTGATGAATGAGCTTGAAAAAAATAACTTATCTATGGCACGACAATATTTATCCTATCTGGTAGGTCGGGAAACGACAGAATTACCAGAAAAAGCCCCGGATTCCCCATGAGGAGGTTGATATGTTTACAACATTGATTATTGGTAATTCTGAGACTTATATCTCTAATGGGTGTATGATTACTCCAAGGGGTTATAAACCATGATTTTACTTATGGCTGGAACCAGTGAGGGTAGGGAGTTGAATTGAACAGGTCAATCGACCACTTGATTATAAAAGCCTTATTGCTTTGATTAAAGAGCGTAATTGACGCTACCCATCCCTTTGCTGTTAAAGCTTCTGAAAATGTTCAACAGGCAGCCCAGACTGTAAATATTCCCTATTTAAGATTGGAGCGGGAAAGTATTTAGGTAGGTAGAATAGAAGGATCAGGAATTTGGAAAGTAAAGACTTATGAAGAAGCAGTAAAGCTCCTTGAACCCTTTGATCGGATTTTATTTACTATTGAGAGTAGGAAATTAAAAAGATTTGCTTCTCTGATTCAAAATCCTCATAAAAAAGTTTATGTACGGGTTTTGCCACAACCTGAATCTTTGCAAGTCTGCTGGGAACTGGGACTTGGCCCGGGTGAGATTATTGCCTGTCAGGGTCCGTTCAGTCGTGAATTCAATGAAGCACTGATTCGCCAATATTAAATCCAGGTACTGGTCACAAAAGAGAGTGGCATTCGGGGAGGGGTTATAGAAAAGCTAGAAGCAGCCCGCAATTGTCAGATACCTGTTGTAATGATTAGGAGGCCGCAAATAGAATATTTGCAGCGGATGAACAGTATTGAAGAGGTTTTAAAGATAATTGAAGAAATAATTAAGGAGAGTGAATAATATGACCCGGGGATTAGTTCACATCTATACAGGTGATGGAAAAGGGAAGACCACTGCTGCATTGGGACTGGCATTTCGGGCTATTGGTTATGGGATGCGGGTAAAAGTAATTCAATTTCTTAAAGGCGGTTATTCTGGTGAATTTAAGACAGTATCTTTACTTAAACCATGGATAGAGATAGAAATAATCAATCATTTTAAAAAGCGGATCTTTAAATTGACTGAAGATGAATGGAAGAAGCTGGCTCAACTTACTGAAGAAGCAGTTGCTTCTTTATTGATTTCTCTTAAAAAAGGTGAATATGACATCTACATTCTGGACGAAATTTTTGGCGCTCTTAAGCGAGATTTAATTACTGTAGAGAAGATTCGGGAAATCATAAAAAATAAAGCAGAGAAAGTAGAACTTGTGCTTACAGGGCGGGGTGCGCCATATGAACTTAAGCAGATGGCTGATTATGTAACCGTTATGCAAAAAGAGGCCCATCCTTTTGATAAGCAGATTGGTGCGCGTAGGGGGATAGAGTATTGAACAGCAATACTCTATCTCTTAAGCAACATAGAAATTTTTTGTTTAACCATCTTAGTGAGAATGAAAAGAATGGCCTCATCACAGTATCTGATAAACTAATCCATGGGTCTTTGACCCTAGATTGTACTGAAATCTAACTTTAGATGGTTCAAAAAATTCTTTTTAAGTAAAAAATTAGCTTTTTGCAGTGAAATCATTACTACATAAAATATTCCCACAGTTCTTGCCCATCACATAAAGCCAGAAGCTGATGCATTACACGCTGTCGCTCAGATAAGAATTGGTCTAAATTTAAAGAGTACCAATAATATTCATCAAGTTCTTCTCGATAAGAATGGGCTTTGATAAAAGATTTGATTGCCAGGTTTAAATTTCTTTCAAAGTGGTTATTTACCTCTGAATTATTTTCATTGTTAAAATAAAGAGAGATATCATGAGGTAAAAGGAGAATGGAATGGTGTTTATTCTGTGTTAGAATTACCTGTTCTTCTTCTGGAAAGAGAATTCCATCGATCTGCTCCGGGTTTAGAGGGTTTATGATTAATTGACATTTCATATTTAGATTATAAGCTCTGGATTCGGCCAGTTGAAAAAAGGTTTTTAAAAAAGTAGGTGATCCGTGTAAGATATATCTTCGTTTTAATGAGGTGGTGAGGTATTGTATGTTGGAAATCCATCCAGAACTGGTGATGGAGGATGCTAAAACTTTTTGGGGTTTCCCTTTATTTTCAGCAGTTACCGGAAAGATGGATTGAAAAAGGAGCAGCATTTCTTTTGTCACCTGTCCTGTCTGGATATGTTGAGTTTTTAACTGTTTTAGATACTGAAATCCCTGCTGTTGATGAAAGTATATTTTTTCCTTAAGTTTTTCAATGGTTTTTTGGTAATTTTCGAGAAGTTTATTATTGCAAAATCGATTCAAATTTAATTCCCTTATTTTCGATTTTTTCTTTAATTTATTTGAAAGAGTTGTAAGGTTATTGGCATTTAGAATTACCCGTTTAAGAGAGGGAATAATAAGTATATCTGGTGTATCTGGATATATACAGCTTAAATAAGCCCGGACAGGAATATCATGCATTTTAAGATCTTTTAAGAGGTCCAGCAAAAAAATACTGACCGCGGAACGGGGTGTTCCCCGGATTATAATTATATGATAGTCAGTATCCCAGATGGGAACTGAGTAAAATATGCCATTAAAAGAAAAAGTGCTAGCAAAATAAGACATAATCATTCCTCCAATTTTTATGGTTAATAAATATTTATGCGGGAACAAAAAAATTTTTCCCGATTTTTTATGTTAAAAAACCTGACATGAAGTTGACATCGATTGTGTTAGTATGTTAAAATGTTTCCATAATTTTAGTTTGCTAAAGTGGTGATTAGCAAAATGAACAATAGAAATAGGCCAATGTATACCATGTCTGCGGTATGTAAAATGACAGGTTTAACGGCCCGTCGTATTCGTTATTACGAGGAAGTTGGTCTGATTAAACCTGCACGAACCAGGGGGAACCAGAGAATTTTTACACCCGAAGAGATTCAAAGGTTAAGAGAGATTAAAGAATTGCTTGAAAAGGGTTTGACTATTGCAGGGGTTAAAGAGCAACTTGCCTTAAAGGACCAATCTTCCTTTGATTATACTCCTATAGAACCCGCTAAAACATTACCGGGTATGCAGCGGGGTATTACTTCACTGTATCCAGTTTCCAACAGGGCCCAATTGTTGGAAATGATATTAAAACAAAGAAAAGAGAAGAAACGAAATAAGGAAAAAATTTAAAAAGGAGTGAAAAAAATGAGTAAAAACTATATCAGGGAGGATATTATTCGGTTAGCAAAAGAGTGGGATGTTAAGTTTATTAGGTTACAGTTTACCGATATTCTGGGAATGATCAAAAATGTAGCAATTACTGTAGGAGAGTTGGAACGGGCACTGGATGGAGAGATTATGTTTGATGGTTCTTCTATTGAAGGTTTTACCCGTATTCAAGAATCCGATATGTATTTACGTCCTGATTATAATACCTTTTCTATTTTTCCATGGCATCCGCGGAAAAGTTCAGTAGCACGATTGATCTGTGATGTTTTTACTCCAGATGGCAAACCATTTAACGGTGATCCCCGGAGTACCCTAAAGAAAGTATTGGCTGAAGCGGAAGAAATGGGTTATAAAATGTATGCGGGGCCAGAACCAGAATTCTATCTTTTCAAACTGGATGAAGAAGGGCGGCCAACAACTACCCCCAATGATCAAGGTGGATATTTTGATTTATCTCCGGTAGATTTGGGAATTAATACCCGGCGGGATATTGTTCTTGCATTGGAAGAAATGGGATTTGAGGTAGAAGCATCCCATCATGAGGTTGGTCCTGGCCAGCATGAGATTGATTTTAAATATGCCGATGCCTTAAGGACTGCTGATAACATAGTTACATTCAAATTTGTGACCAAAGCTATTGCTAAAGAACACGGCTATCATGCTACATTTATGCCAAAACCTATATATGGAGAAGCAGGTTCCGGTATGCATATTCATATATCTCTTTTTAGAGATGGTAAAAATGCTTTCTATGATCCTGATGATTCATTAGGTTTAAGTGAAGTTGCTTACTATTTTATTGGTGGAATCTTAAAACACGCCCGGGCCATCACTGCTATTACAAATCCGACCATTAACTCATATAAGCGCCTGGTTCCGGGTTATGAAGCGCCGGTATATATTTCCTGGTCTGCAGCAAACCGAAGTGCTTTAATCAGGGTTCCGGCTACTCGTGGAGCGGGTTCCAGGATTGAATTGAGAAATCCTGATCCATCCTGTAACCCATATCTGGCGTTAGCAGTAATTTTGAAGGCTGGATTGGATGGAATCAGAAACAAAATTGAACCTGGCCCACAGGCTCTGGATAATATCTACGATATGACTGCTGAAGAACGGAAAGCAGCCGGAATCGGTAGTTTGCCAGGCAGTATCATGGAAGCTGTTGAAGAGTTATCTAAAGATGAAGTGATTAAGAGTGCTTTAGGTGAGCACATTTATGAACATTTTGTTGAAGCCAAAAGGATTGAATGGGAAATTTATCGCACTCAGGTTCATAAATGGGAGTTGGATCAGTATTTGAAGATGTATTAAAAATATTATACTGCAAAAAGTTAATTTTTCACTTAAGGAGAAATTTTTCAAACCATCTAAAGCTCGATTTCAGTCGAAATAAGGCTCCCTAATCAAAGGGTCCTCCTGACCCTTGATTAGCTTATCACCTCCTGTGATAAGGCCTTATTTCGACTTCAATCTCGCTAAGTTGGTTTAACGAAAAATTTCTATGTCGCTCAAAACTAGCTTCTTGCAATTTAATCATTATTGCAGGAAAAATCGCTCCTTAAGTTGAATATTTTAATATTAGGTTATATTATCCTTAAAGGAGTGATTGTACAATATGAAAAATATTTCTGCAAAGAAGTTAGTATTTATGGCCCTATTTGCGGCTGCTACCACCGTAGCGACTATGCTTATTAAAATACCTTCTGCTAAAGGTTATTTTAACCTGGGTGAAATCATGATCTATACTGCCGCTTTGACCTTTGGTCCAATGGTAGGTGGAGTTGCCGGTGGTCTGGGTGCTGCCCTGGCTGACCTGTTCAGTGGGTATATGCTTCCCTGGGCTCCGATCACTTTTGTGGTTAAAGGAATAGAAGGTTATCTGGTTGGTAAATTGGGTTATGGTCGGAATACGGGTGGTAAAATTGTTGCTATTCTTCTGGGAGGATTGGCTATTCTTATAGGTTATCCTGCTGCTTCGGCAATTCTTTATGGCTGGCCTGCTGCCTTAACTGAACTTTATATTGATATTATCCAGGTAGTAGTAGGTGGCGTTGTTGCCATTCCTCTTTCAAATGCTTTAAGAAAAATTTTTGCAGAAGAGATGAAAGACAATGAAAGTTGGTAAACTGATACCTGATAAATTAAATGATCTGATTTTAAATCAGATTAGTAGTCGGCGAAGTGATGTTCTGGTTCATCCGCGAATTGGTGAAGATTGTGCAGTTATAGATTTTGGTGAGGTTGTTTGTGTAATTTCTACTGATCCGATAACTGGAGCATCTAAAGGAATGGGGCGGTTAGCAGTTCATATTTCCTGTAATGATCTGGCAGCTAATGGAGCAGAACCTGTCGGAGTTCAATTGGTTTTACTTTTGCCTGAAGATATTACTGAAGAGCGGATTAAAGAAATTATGCAGGAGGTAGATTATGGGGCAGCGGAATTAGGAATTGAGGTATTGGGCGGCCATACTGAAATAACCAGTCTTGTAAGCAAACCGATTATTGTTGCGACGGCAATTGGTAAAGCCCGTAAAGGTCAATATGTTACTTCTTCTGGAGCAAAACCGGGAGATGATATAATCATTACTAAAGGTGCAGGTATTGAAGGAACTGCTATTCTTGCCAATGATTGTGTAGAATATCTTTTAAGTAAAGGTGTTAAAGATGAAACAATTAAATCTGCCAGAAAGTTTATGGATGAGATTAGTGTCTTAAAAGAAGGGCTTTTAGCAGCAAGGATGGGTGCCACAGCTATGCATGATGTAACTGAAGGTGGCATTTATGGAGCTCTTTACGAATTGGCCAATGCCTCCGAAGTTGGCTTTGATCTTTTTGCTGATCAGGTTTACATTCGTCCTGAGACAAGGGAGATCTGTGATGCTCTTCAAATTGATCCATTGGGTTTAATCTCCTCAGGTACTATGTTAATTACTATTCCTGATGGTGATAAATTGCTTGCTGCCCTTAAAGAAAAAGGTATCCCGGCATGTAAGATTGGTAAGATTACTGAATCAGGACAAACTCTCTGGGTTAATGGAGAGAAAAGAAAATTTGTTCTTCCTCCACGGGATGAACTATGGCGGATTTTAGAGGAGATTTAAATAAAATTTACCCTATAGATTGTCAAACCTTCATGGTGACAATTTATAGGGGTATTTTTTTAAATGTAATATTTGATTTTACTGCAAAAAAGCAAATTTTTCGCTTCAGGAGAAATTTTTCGAATCATCTAAAGTTCGATTTTAGTCGAAATAAGGCTTCATCACATCTTGTGATGAGGCCTTATTTTGATTGAAATCTCGCTAAGATGGTTTAACGAAAAATTTTTATGGCGCTCAAAATTAACTTTTTGTAGTTTAATTATATTTCAATTTATTAACTTACTAAAATAGTATAAAATAACAAAAAATAGTTGACATTAATATTTAGTATATGGTAAAATATCCTTGAAATTGAGGATAAGGGGGTATTTTTTTGATAAAGATTACAGAAGTGAAAGTTCGAAAAATTGAAAGGGATGGGAAATTTCTTGCTTATGCCACCATTACGATTGATGATTGTTTTGTGGTTAAGGATTTAAAGGTAGTAAAAGGGAAAAATGGACTTTTTGTGGCTATGCCATCCCGGAAAAAGTCAGATGGTGAGTATATTGATATTGCCCACCCTATTACTTCTGAAGCAAGGGAGTTAATTCAAAGAGCAGTCCTGGAAGAATATAAGAGTATAGTGTAAATTGGATAACATATATTTCCAGCATAAGTTTAATCTATTATGGGTAGACTGAACTTGACAGTACAACAAAGATCTGCTACAATACTTACGGGTAATTAGGCATAATATTTAACCCGACCTCTTTGGATTTAAATGGAGCAAAATTGCTCCATTTTTTATTGAAAGGGGCAACTTTATGTGAATTTATATGTAACCGTTGAAGATCTATATCCTCATAAATTGGCTACTATATTAGGTAGAGGTAAAAGGCTTGAACGGATTTTAAAAGTCTATCCTACTGAAAGACGTTTTAAAGCAGCTTCAATCGAGGAGATCGGTCAGGTTATCGGAATTAAAAATCCAGACTCCAAAATTATGCGTCAATTGGCTACCCTTGATGAAACGTATAATGAACTGATTACTCCAAAGTATAGATCCGACCTCAGTATTGCTCCTTATGCAAAAACAATTATGGGGATAGATACTGAATATCTTTTAAGTCCATTAGATTCAATTCAATTTGTTATTTATCAAAATAACTCCTTTTATTCAGGTTTTATTTTTACCAATCCGAAATTGGCCAAAGCAGTAAGTCCAAAGGAAGGCATTAAATTATTGCGAAGGGTGATTGAGGATTTTAAACCGGACGTTATAGTAGGACACAATTTTAATTGTGATATTTCCGTTCTTGAAAGAGTATATCAGGATCAAATTCCCGAACTTCATAAATATGATGATACTATGAAAATGGCTAGAAAAAGTCATGTTGCAAATATAGTTGGAAGTGCTGCATTAAAGAAACTGATTCAGAAACTTTTTGATATCAAGGTTATAGAAGTATACAAAGCTTATAAGGATTTGACGATTTTTATAGAATACGGATTAATGGATGCGTTATTTCCCATATACCTCAGGTATTTTTTAATGACTGGCCGAAAACCCGAATTTAAAAAACCTGAAAAGATTGATTATTTAATCCTTCCAGAGAATGAAATTGAATTGAAGTATAAGAAAATTCATTTTCCGGAGGAATAAAAGAAGGAATTAAGTAGGATGTATGGAAGTTATTTATTTGGTTTTATATTATATTTAGTGAAAGAGAGTTAAAGGGGGATATTTAATGAGAGATCTGATTACTATTATCCTGGCTGCAGGTAAAGGAACCCGGATGAAGTCACAGAAGATTAAGGTATTACATAAGTTGGCGGGTAAACCGATGCTTCAACATCTTATTGATACAGTAAAAAAATTAGATTCTAAAAAAGTGATTGTTGTTGTTGGTTATCAAGGTGAACAGGTACAGAAGACCATTCAAGGAGAAAATTTATGTTATGTTTATCAGCATGAACAAAAAGGTACCGGTCATGCGATTTTACAGGCTGAAGAGATTCTTAAGGATTTTCAAGGTGATGTTTTAGTACTTTATGGGGATACTCCCCTGTTAACTATTGAAACTTTGCAAAAATTATTTAAAACTCATGTAGATAGTAATGCAGATGCTACTATTTTAAGCACATATTTAGATGACCCAACTGGGTATGGTCGGATTGTTCGGGATAAAGATGGACGGTTTTTAAAGATAGTAGAACAGTCTGATCTGGCCTCAGAGGAAGAGGAAAAAATCAACGAAATTAATACGGGAATTTATATTTTTAATAATCAAAAACTTTTTAAAGCACTTCATCAAATTCAGCCGAATAACGCACAGGGAGAATATTATTTGACAGATGTTTTTAATATTTTACTTGCTGAAAAAGCAAAGGTTGAAGTAATGAAAACCTTAAATTCCAATGAGATTATCGGGATTAATGACCGGGTTCGATTGGCTGAAGCAGAAAAGATACTGCGCCGTCGGATTAATGAAAGATTGATGATTAAAGGAGTTACCATTATTGATCCTGAAACTACTTACATTGATGAGGATGTTGAGATTGGCCAGGATACTATTATTTATCCCTTTACTTTTATCGAAGGTAAAACTCGAATTGGAAAAAATGTTCTGATTGGTCCTCATAGTAGGATAAAGGATGCTCAAATTGGAGATGATGTAAATATTACTAATTCTGTTATTTTAGAAAGTATAATTCACGAACGGGTAAAGATTGGGCCATTTGCTCATATCCGTCCTGGAAATGAGATTCATGCTGATGCCAAAATTGGAGATTTTGTAGAGTTGAAGAAATCTATCATAGGTAAGGGCAGTAAAGTACCTCATTTAAGCTATGTGGGTGATGCCCAGATTGGTGAAAAATGTAATATTGGGGCTGGAACAATTACGGCCAACTATGATGGTAAAAATAAACATAAAACCAAACTGGGTAATGGGGTCTTTATTGGAAGCAATTCCACTCTGGTAGCTCCTGTCGAATTAAAAGATGGTGCGAGAACGGGAGCGGGTTCTGTAGTGACCAGAGATGTACCGGCCAATACCACAGTAGTGGGGGTTCCAGCGCGGAAATTTAAAGAAAATAAACGTTAAAATTTTTTATATAATCTTTTATAAACTCAGGGGAGGATGTAAAGATGCAAGATGGTGGAAATCAACTGAAAGTCTTCACTGGTAATGCTCATCCAGAGTTGGCGCGGGAGATTTGTTCTCATTTAAAGTGTGAATTAGGAGATGGAGAAATTTCCCGGTTCAGTGATGGGGAAATTCAGGTCAAGATCAATGAGAGTGTACGGGGAGCAGATACCTTTGTGGTTCAGCCCACCTGTCCGCCCTGTAATGAGAATTTGATGGAACTTCTGGTCATGATTGATTCTTTACGCCGTGCTTCTGCAAATCGGATTACAGCAGTAATTCCTTATTATGGTTATGCCCGTCAGGATAGAAAAGCTCAGGCACGTGACCCGATTACAGCCAAGCTAATAGCTAATCTGCTGACCACAGCAGGGGCAGATCGGGTGTTGACTATTGATTTACATGCACCTCAGATTCAGGGCTTTTTTGACATTCCTGTAGATCATCTCTATGGTGCTAAAATTCTGGCTGAATATTTCAAAGAAAAGAATCTTGGTGATATTACTGTTGTTGCACCTGATGTTGGAGCGGTAAGGGATTCCCGGGCTTTTGCTGAGCGGCTGGATGCCAGTCTGGCCATTATAGATAAAAGAAGACCTAAGCCTAATGTATCTGAAGTAATGAATGTAATTGGAGATGTAGAAGGTCGGAATGTAATTCTTTTTGATGACATGATCGATACTGCTGGAACGATCACTCAAGCGGCCGAAATATTGAAGAAAATGGGTGCAAAATCTATTTATGCTTGCTGTACACATCCTGTCTTCTCAGGGCCAGCCATTCAGCGTCTTAAAGAAGCTCCAATTGACGAATTGGTTGTTTTAAATACCATTCCTCAGGATGAGGGTAAATTACCAAAGTTGAAAATTCTTTCAGTTGCCCCATTGGTAGCTGAAGCTATTGAAAGAATACATTTACATCAATCAGTTAGTACTCTTTTTGAGTAAATTAGCGAAAGGTTTTACTTAAAAGAAAAAATAAATGATATGATTAAACTGCAAAAAGCTAATTTTGAGCGCCATAGAAATTTTTCGTTAAACCATCTTAGTGAGATTTCAGTCGAAATAAGGCCTCATCACAGGAAGTGATGAGCTAATCAAGGGTTATAAAGACCCATTGATTAGTGTGCCTTATTTCGACTGAAATCGAACTTTAGATGGTTCGAAAAATTTCTCTTGAAGCAAAAAATTTGCTTTTTGCAGTAAAATCATGATATAATTTAATTTATGAGATTAATCTAAGAAAAGGGGTGGATATAAATGGAGAGGCTAACACTAAAAGCTGATATACGTGAAGGTAAAGGAAAAGGTGCTGCACGCAGACTTCGGGCTGAAGGACGAATTCCAGCTATACTTTATGGAAAAGACAGAGAACCTGTAACATTAGCAATCAATGAGAGAGACTTAGAACAGATTGTTGGTAAAACTGCTCTCATCGATTTGAATTTTGGTGATGAAAAGGTAATTGCTATTTTAAAAGAGGTGCAGCGTGATCCGATTAAAGGTTTTCTACTCCATGCTGATCTGCAGGCTATTAACTTATCCGAAAAGATTACTATCACTGTACCACTGCATTTTGAAGGAACTCCAGTTGGGGTTAAAGAAGGTGGCGTTCTTCAAACAATGGTCCGTGAAGTTGAACTGGAATGTTTGCCTACTGAAATGCCGGATTACTTAGCTGTTGATATAAGTGACCTGGAAATAGGTGAGTCTTTGACTATTGGTGAAATTGATACTCCAGAGAATATCGAGATCCTTACTCCAGCAGAAGAAGTTGTTGTAACCGTGGTTGCTCCAGAAGGAGCTGAAGAAGAGGCAGAAGAAGCTGCTGAGGGTGAAGAGGGCGAAAAACCAGCCGAATAATAAGAATAATGCTTTAAATATAGGTGAAAATAGATGGCGTGAACCTTTGGTTACGCCATCTATTCTATTTATTTGAGAATAAAGGAGGCTTATGTTGTGTATTTGATTGTGGGTTTGGGAAATCCGGGAAAAGAATATGAAGAAACCAGACATAATATTGGTTTTCGAGTTATATATGAATTGGCAAAGAAACATAGAATTGAAGTATCAGGACTAAAATATCGAGCTTTGATTGGCAAGGGGATTATTAATGATAAAGAAGTTATTCTTGCTCAACCCCAGACCTTTATGAATTTAAGTGGTGAAGCTGTTGCTCCACTGGTCAGATATTTCAAGATACCCCTTGAGAATCTGATGGTTATTTATGATGACCTGGATTTAGAGCCAGGTAAGCTGAGAATGAGACGTTTAGGTGGACATGGGGGCCATAATGGGGTTCGTTCTATCATTGATTGCCTTGGGAGCAAAGAATTTCCAAGATTAAGAATTGGTATTGGCCATCCGGGTGATTTAATGCCGGTTCGGGATTATGTATTAAGTAGGTTTTTTGAAGACGAACTAAAGTTGATGGAAGAAGCTGTAAATCTGGCATGTCAGGGGATCGAATTATGGTTAGAGCAGGGGATTGAAAGAGCGATGAATCAGGTGAATCGAAAGACTGATTAAAAAGAAGAGTATAAAATTGAGGAAAGTTATTTTATGATTAAACTGCAAAAAACTAATTTTTCGCTTCTTGAGAAATTTTTCGAATCATCTAAAGCTCGATTTCTACCGAGATAAGGCTTCCTAATCAAAGGGGCCTCCTGGCTCTTGATTAGCTTATCATCTTCTGTGATGAGGCCTTATTTCGTTGGAAATCTCGCTAAGATGATTTGGCGAAAAATTTCTATGGCGCTTAAAATTAGATTTTTGCAGTTTAATCTTTTATTAAAAATCTCTGGATTTAGAAAAATTTAATAGCAAAATTGTTGATGATGTATTGATGAAAATAAATGTAGTGATGTATAATTAAATGAACCAGTTCTTACAAAAAAGAAAAAATATATTCTTTTCCATAATTTAATTGACACTTTATACTTATATTTGTTAAAATAAATAAATAAATAGATGAAAGTTACTGAGAGGTGGGAGTGATGAGTTTTTTTAAAAGACTTTTTGGTGGAGGTAAGAAAAAGTCAAAGATTCAAAAACGTAACCCATTTAATCTACAGGTGGGAGATGTGGTAAGTTATGACCTGGAAGATTATATTGTGATTGGAAAATTGGTCTATAATGATTCATCTTATGAGTGGTATGCATATCAGTTAGACAGTGGTTCTAAACGAATTTGGCTTGCCAGTGAAGATGATGATGAGATTATTTTAGGTATATATGAATCTACTGATCTGAGATTGACAAATGTTCCAAATGAAATTGAGTATAAGGGGCAGATCTTTTATTTAGAAGAACACGGTAAAGCTACAATTACTACAGCTGATGGTCGGGTTGGTGCTAAGACTGGTCAGGTAATGGAATATTGGGATTTTGAAAGTGATAATGGAGATTTTCTTTCAGTGGAGAAATGGGGTAATGAAATCGAAGTCAGTTATGGCTATCCGATAGATGAACATGAGTTAGAGTTTTTACCCGGTAGTCAGGAATAATTAAAAGGAGGTATGGATTGAATGGGTTTTTGGAAGCGTCTTAAAGATATTACTAAAGCTAATTTAAATGATTTTTTGAACAGAATAGAAGAACCAGAAAAGATGATTGATCAGTATATACGGGATATGGAAGAGGAGATTCAAAAACTTCGTTCTCTGGTAGCAGAGGCTATTGCTCAGGAGAAAGCATATAAGAAAAAGTTTGAGTTGAATCAAAATGATGTTAATAAATGGCAAACCAAAGCAGAACAGGCTATTTTGGCTAATCGGGATGATTTGGCGAAAAAGGCTTTAGAAAAGAAAAATGAAGCTTTAGAACAGGCTAAATATTATGAAGAAAAATATAAAGCTCAGCAAGAAAAAGTAGATGCTTTTAAGCGCAAATTGGCTGATTATGAAGAGAAGTTGGAAACTGCAAAGAGGAAACGTGAAGACTTAAAAGCCAGGGCCAAAGCTGCTCGCACAGAGAAAAAACTAAATGAAGCGATGGCTGGAATTGGTCAATCCAGCATTATGGATGATTTTAATCGAATGGAGGAGAAAATTCTTAAAATGGAAGCTGAGGCTGAAGCATCTAATGAGATGGTTGAAATGGAGAAGAGTCTGGAAGATGAGTTTAAAGAATTAGAGGAGAAAAATTCTATTGATGATGAACTGACAGCATTGAAGAAAAAGTTAGGTAAATAAGAGTAAGTTTTTAAATTTATCCCTGAATAGAAGAGGGGGAAGTACTAAGTGGATAGGAATCAAAAGATTACAATGGGAATATTTGTGACTATTGTAGTTATAATTTTTGCAATAAATTATACAATTAAAGCAACTCAGACGATACCAGATCGGATCAGTAGATTATATCCTCTTCATTCTCAGAAAAATCTGACTACAGGAAAATTGAGAATTTACATGTCTAACGAATCTCCTATTCCTACTGCTGAAAGAATTTTGTACCAGCTGGGAAGACCGTATGAAATGACCAATCTGGAACTATGGAAGAACAATCCTACAGAACCAATTTTGCTTTTATATGATAATTATGTGGTTAGTATTAGAGAATTGAATGGAAAAGGTTCTCAAGTTGAAGTAACCAACTATGAAACTGCATATGATCGATATAATTCTACATTTATTTATTATTGGGGGCCATCAGTACGCCGCGGTAGTATTTTTAGAATAGGTCCGTCGCGGGTGCGAGGTGGTGGTATTGGAGGTCTGGGTGGAAAATAATTTAGATATAAGGAGGAATTGAGATGTTGGAACAGATTTGGAGTACGCTAATTTGGGCTTTAGTTGGATTAGTATTGATGTTTATTGGTTATAAAATCTTTGACTGGGTTACTCCTTTTAATTTAAATGAAGAAATTGATGAAGGTAATGTAGCAGCAGGTATTGTAGCTGCAGGAATCTTTCTTGCTGTTGCCTGGATTGTTGGTGCAGTAATTGCTTAAATAAGTAAGGGAAAAGGCATTAAACCTCTAAGGTTTAATGCCTTCCTTATTCACATAAAATGAAAGTAGGGAATATAGTTATGAAAAATGGAGAAATTGGAATATTACTTTTTTCAATTTTTATTGTTGCAATTTGTGGAATAATCTATGAATTGATTATTGCCGGGGTAAGTTCATATCTTTTAGGAGATTCTATAACTCAGTTTTCATTGGTAATTGGCTTTTTTATGAGTGCTATGGGATTTGGATCGTATTTATCTAAATTTTTGAAAAATAATTTGCTGGAGTGTTTTGTTATTGTTGAAATAGTGATTGGATTGGTCGGCGGTTTTTCAGCATTGGTTCTTTTTTATGCTTTTGGATTTACTTCCAGCTATCATATTTTTATGTTTCTTTTTATTATTATCATTGGAGTGATGGTAGGATTAGAGATTCCTATTTTAATGAGAATTTTAAAGGAGTATGAGGAACTTAGAATCGCTCTTGCTAATGTTCTCAGTTTTGACTATATTGGAGCTTTATTTGGGTCTATTGCTTTTCCTTTGATATTACTCCCTAGATTTGGATTGATTAAAACCTCACTTTTGATAGGGGTTTTAAATATTTTAGTAGCCTGTATTATTTATTACCAATATAGACAAAAATTAATTAAAAGTGGGCTTTTTTTAACTGTGTTGATTTTAATTCTTTTAAGTCTAATTGTTGGATTATGGTTTTCTAATCAAGCTGAGCGGTTTTTGGAACAGAGATTATATCGGGATAAAATTATTTTTATGAAACAAACACCATATCAGAAGATTGTTTTAACAAAAGGCAAAAACGATTTCCGACTTTTTATTAATGGAAATTTGCAATTTTCCAGTTATGATGAGTACAGGTATCATGAAGCCCTGGTTCATCCGCCGATGATTTTTAGTTATCGACATGATCGTGTGTTAGTCCTGGGTGGTGGTGACGGGTTAGCAGTACGGGAATTGCTTCGATATCCGGATGTGGAGCAGATTATACTGGTTGATCTGGATGAGGTTATTACCAAATTGGCAACAGAGAATAAGTATTTTGTAAAATTAAATGGTGGTTCTCTCTCTGATTCGAGGGTACAGATTATAAATGAAGATGCATATCAATTTTTACTGAAAACAGATGAGTTGTATAATGTGATTTTAGTAGATTTGCCTGATCCTAATAATGAGAATCTTAATAAATTATATACTTCTCAGTTTTATTATTTATTAAAAAAGCATTTGACTCCTGATGGAGCAATAGCCGTACAGAGTACATCACCTTATTTTGCACCTCTTGCTTTCTGGTCAATTGTAGAGACAATAAAAGATGCTGGACTTAAAGTATATCCATATCATGTATATGTACCCAGTTTTGGAGATTGGGGATTTACTCTGGCTACGAGAAGGGAGATAGATTTTAAAAAATTTCAGTTACCTTTTAAAATGCGCTATTTGAATGAAGAGAATTTTGCTGCAATGTTCAGTTTTGGAGAAGATATCCTGGCATATCGTAAGATGGTGGAACCTAATCGTATTAGTCATCCGGTTTTACTCCGTTATTATGAAGAAGGTTGGAAACATTGGTAATGGCGAATGTGGGGTGAAGATTATGATTTTCTTTTTGATGGAGTATTTCCGGGCCTTTGTTAAACATTTTAAAGAACAGAAAATTCAGCAGATAATTTACTCTACTTTATTGATAATTTTTTTCGGAAGTGGAGTATTTTATTGGTTAGAATCTGGAGTGAATGAAGGAATTCACCATTATGGAGATGCACTGTGGTGGATTTTGGTAACTATGACCACAGTAGGATATGGTGATCTCTATCCTGTTACAACAGGTGGTAGGATAATAGCAGTATTTGTTATGCTGGCTGGAATTGGTCTTTTGACAGTGATAATTGGTGTTTTTGCATCAGCAATTCAGACGATCAATTTGAGGAAGGAGATGGGTAAGTTGATTACTTCCTTTAAAGATCATATTATTATCTGTGGATGGTCTGAGAAAGCTGTTCATATTATTCGGGAACTGCACAGTGAGAAAGTAGTGGGAGATAATCCTGTGGTTCTGGTGGCAGATTTAGAGACTAACCCTTTTGAGAATGATAACCTGGTTCATTTTGTTCGTGGCCGGATTGATAGTGATGATGTATTAAAAAGGGCCAGGGTAGATCGAGCAAGATCGGCTATTGTATTGAATGAAGATGGAGAAGATGCTACTACAGTACTGGCATGTTTGACCATCCGGAAGCTGAATCCTGATATATATATAGTTGCGGAAGTAAGTAAATCAGAGAATCGTTCCCATTTTGAGACAGCCAGAGTTAATGAGATAATTGTTAATTCAGAGATTAATAGCCGGCTTTTGCTTCGTTCAGCTCTTCATTGTGGAATTGCTCAGGTGATAGAAGAACTGACAACTGCAACCCATGGAAATGAGATTTATAAAATGGAGATTAAGGAAAAATGGGTTGGTCAGAAATTCGGAGAGATGTATATGCAGTTTTATAATAATTATGATGCTATTCTTTTGGGACTAATTCGTTCCGGTGAAGTTATAACTAATCCTGATAGAGAGATGGTGTTAAAATCTCGAGATGAACTGGTATATATTGCTAACAAACCAATAACAGTTTAGTATAAATTTGATTATACTGCAAAAAGCTAATTTTGAGCGATATAGAAATTTTTCGCTAAACCATCTTAGCGAGATTGAAGTCGAAATAAGGCCTCATATGAGGATGTGATGAGCTAGTTCTAAGGGCCAGGAGGGGCCTTTGATTAGGTAGCCTTATTTCGACTGAAATCGAGCTTTAGATGGTTCGAAAAATTTCTCAAGGAACGAAAAATTAGCTTTTTGCAGTTTAACCATAAATTTAAAATATAGATTCCCCACTGGAAAGTTATGATTTATAACAACTTTTCAGTGGGGTTTTTATTATGGAAAAAAATTAGTTTTTTGCAGAATAACCTTGTATAAAATTTTTATTAACGATGAAGACTATATTAACGAAATAGGAAGTGAGGTATGGGAATGTATCTTTTAGCAGGTCTTATTGCAGCAGTGGCTGCATATTTAATCAATAGGGAATTAGTACAGCGATTTGGGGTAGAAATTATTGTCTATATTACTCCTATTCTGGAGGAGATTTTAAAAACAGGACTCGCAGTTTTTTTCCATACTACTATTTTACCCGTGCATATCATTTTTGGAATTATTGAAGGTATATATGATCTTAAAACATCAAAATTGGGGGTCAGTGCAGGGGTTTTAAGTCTTGTCTGGCATACTGTTTTTGGTCTGGTTACTATTTTGCTTCGTTCAGTGATGGGAAATCTGGTCTGGGGATTAATTGGAGCCATCCTATTACACTATCTTGGTAATAGTATAATTATCAAACCAAAGGAGGAGTAAGAATTGAAACTCTTATACTATTGTCATAATTGCGGTGACTTTATCGATGAACTTACAGTTGATAAGGTGGATGAAAAAAAGCTTGGTTTCGATCTCTTGACGCCGGAAGAGAAACAGGATATAATTAAGTCGAGTAAGTCCGGGAATATGTTGTATGTGAGAAGTATTTGTGATAACTGTTATCAAGATTTGAGTAACATTGCAGGTAATGAGCTAAAACCTTATCATGACCAGGGTCTTTATAGTGAATATGAATTTCCCCGACTTCATTAGTAATAAAAAATAAACAACACAAAGGATACAGGCCTTAAACCCTTACCCCCGGTTTTTAAGGCCTTTTCGTGTTGTGTAGAAAGGAAGAATATCGTGAGTGGATTAACAAAAATTCTGCATCAAAATGAAAAATATCAAATTGTAAAAGATGCTCTTCTTTCTGGACAACGGGTCAGTCTCTTTGGGTTAGCTAACTCACAACGCCGGTTCTTTTTAGCTAATCTTTACCAACATTTAGATCGTCACCTATTGGTTATAACCCATGATCTTCAGGAAGCTACAGCCATTTATGAGGATTTAACAAGGCTGCTTAGTGAGGAACAGGTTCTCTTATTTCCTGAGCTGGAAGTTTTGCCTCATGAAAGATTGGTTAATGACCTCAGTCTCAGGGTACAGCGGCTTAAGGTGTTAGAAGAAATTTTATTTAATCCTAATGATAAAGTGGTAGTTACTACAGTTCAGGCTTTGATGCGTCGAGGGATTTCTTTACGTTATTTTAAAGAATGCTCCATTGAAATTAGGTGGGGTTTAGAATTAAATTTAGATGAGATGGCAGAGCGGTTGGTCAGGATGGGTTATGAACGGGTTGGAATGGTAGAAGGTAGGGGCCAGTTCAGTATCCGGGGTGGAATTATTGATATCTTTCCTATGACAAGAGTTAACCCTATACGAATTGATCTTTTTGGTGATGAAGTGGATACATTGAAGGAGTTTGATCTTATAACCCAGCGTTCAATAAAGAATTTAGATCAGGTAGTAATTACTCCGGCTGATGAAATTATCTTTGATAAAAAAACCTGTCAAGAGGCTGTCCAGAGGATTCGTAAAGATGCCGAAAAATTGCTTGAATCCCTTAAGAACGTAGGTAAAAAGGAAGAATATAATTCCTTGCGACATAAGATTAGCGAAGATACGGAACGTTTATCTCAAGGGATTCGGTTTGAAGGTATTGAACAATATTTACCTTATTTTAATATCAAATTGGGAAATATTTTGGAAATTTTCAGTCAACATTTGGTGGTTATTGACAGCCCTGAACGTACTCAGAGTAGAGCGGAGCATTATATCAAAGAGATTCATGAGACGGAAAAAACCCTTATGGAACAGGGAATTATTTTGCCTTTATATAATGAACTTTTCAGCGATTTTTCTCAGATTCTCTGGCAACTAGAAGATACGCCATTATTAATGATGGATTATCGTTCTTATACATTGGATTGGATGAAACCAGAACTTGTTAGCAATTTTTTTGCTAAAGATGTAGAACCTTTCCATGGTAAGGTTGATCTATTGACCCAGGCGCTTAAAGAGTGGAGGAAAAAGAAATACCGGATTCTTTTAACCCTTAGTACAGATAGTAAGTGTAAACGTCTTGTAGAACATTTAAAAGAAGAAGATCTCTCTCCGATTTATGTGTCGGAAGTCAAAGAAGAATTAAAAGTCGGTAATGTAGTTGTTACTACAGGGGATTTAAGCAAAGGATTTGTTTTTGAAGAATTAAAACTGGTAGTTTATACCGAAATGGAAATTTTAGGCCGACAGAAGAAGAAAAAACGGAAGATAAAAGAATTTAATGAAGGGGTTCGTGTAACTTCTTTTGAAGAGTTGGAAATTGGGGACTATGTGGTTCATGAAAATCACGGAATCGGTAAATACCTGGGAGTTAAGACATTAGAGATTCAGGGTAATCATCAGGACTATCTGGTGATCAAATATGCTGGCGAAGATAAACTTTATGTGCCGACTAATCAGGTAGATCTAATTCAGAAATATATCGGTGTGGAAAATCAACCGCCCAAATTATATAAGTTAGGCGGCAATGAATGGAACCGGGTCAAAAAGAAAGTAAAAGAATCGGTTCGGGATATTGCAATGAACCTCTTAAAATTATATGCAGAACGGGAAATGATTAAAGGATATGCTTTCTCAAAAGATACCCCCTGGCAAAAAGAATTTGAAGATGCTTTTCCATATGAAGAGACTCCTGATCAATTGAAGGCCATAGAGGAAGTCAAACAGGATATGGAAGAACCTAAACCAATGGATAGACTTCTCTGTGGGGATGTAGGCTATGGTAAGACGGAAGTGGCGATCCGTGCTGCTTTTAAAGCTGTGCAGGATAGCAAACAGGTAGCTGTTTTGGTGCCGACAACGGTTCTGGCTCAGCAGCATTATTCTACCTTTACAGAACGGTTTAAGGATTTTCCTGTTAATATAGAGGTGATTAGCCGTTTCCGTACTCAAGCTGAACAGAAGAAGATTCTGGACGCGCTGGCCCGGGGAGAAGTAGATATAATTATTGGAACCCATAGACTTCTTTCCAAAGATGTTGTTTTTCATGACCTGGGTCTTGTCATTGTAGATGAGGAGCAGCGTTTTGGTGTTACTCACAAAGAAAGATTGAAAGAACTAAAGAAAAATGTAGATGTGCTTACTCTGACAGCTACTCCCATTCCCAGGACTCTGCATATGGCATTGGTAGGAGTTAGGGATATGAGTGTTATTGAGACACCGCCGGAAGACCGTTACCCCATTAGAACTTATGTACGTGAGTATAATGAAGAATTGATTCGCGATGCTATTACCCGGGAATTAAGTCGGGGTGGTCAGGTGTACTTTGTCCATAATAGGGTAGAGGATATTGATGAAATAGCAGGAAAGATTATGCGCCTTGTTCCTGATGCAAGAGTAGCGGTGGCTCATGGACAGATGAATGAACATCGGCTGGAAAAATTGATGGTAAATTTTTTGCAAGGGAATTACGATGTTTTAGTCTGTACAACTATCATTGAAACAGGACTGGATATTCCCAATGTAAATACTATTATTATCAATGATGCAGATAAAATGGGACTTTCCCAATTATACCAACTTCGCGGCCGGGTTGGTCGTTCAAACCGGATTGCGTATGCTTATCTCTTATACCGGAGAGGTAAAGTTCTTTCAGAAGTGGCAGAAAAGCGGCTAAGAGCTATAAAGGAATTTACTAATTTAGGATCAGGATTTAAAATTGCAATGAGGGATTTAGAGATTCGGGGAGCTGGAAATATTTTAGGCCCAGAACAGCATGGTCATATTGCTTCAATTGGATTTTCTCTTTATTGTAAACTATTAGAAGAGTCTATCCGTGAACTTCAAGGAAAAATTAAAGAAGAAGAGGTATTGCCTGCTATTGAATTAAATCTGGATGCATATATACCGGAAGACTATATTCCTGATTCTAGACAGAAGATTGAAATTTATAAAAAGATTGCTATCATCAAAAGTCAGGATGATATTGATGAACTGGTAGATGAGCTGATCGACCGATTTGGTGACATTCCCCAGCCAGTTAAAAATCTGATCCAAATTGCATGGTTAAAATGTATTGCTGGCAAACTTAATATAGAAGAGATTAAATCTAAAAATGGAGAAATTAATATCCAATTCCGTAATGCTGATAACCTGGATGGTAATCGCATTATAGAGTTAACCAAAATTTATCGGCGTAAACTTAAAATTCGTAATGGGGTTAAACCGGTCATAGTAGTTCAACGGTCTGATTTAGATGATGCAGAAGTTTTAAAACTTTTAAGAGAGATTATCACCTATTTACAGGGTTAAGCAGATACTTTGAGGAATAATATTCTTCTCTGTGGAAAAACTATCAAAAAAGATCAAGCGACCAGCCTTATATTCACTTACCATCACGTTAGGATTAAGAATAAAATTAGCGACAATGTTATATACTAGCAGTGAAAGAAACTTTTCAAATCCTAAAGGAGGTGAAGGCTGGTTGCGAAAGTAGCCTTATCCTTAAGGCGAACTTCCTGCCAGAAACTTTATGAAAGCGACTGGTATTGTAAGAAGAATTGATGAACTTGGAAGAGTTGTTATTCCAAAAGAGATTCGGCGTACAATGAAAATTCGCGAAGGAGAGCCGTTAGAGATTTTTGTTGATCGTAATGGAGAAGTAATTTTGAAGAAATATTCTCCAATTGGAGAATTATCAGAATTTGCGCAGGAATATGCTGATTCATTAGCAGAAGTAACAAATTATGTAGCCTGTGTTCTTGATAAAGATGCTGTTGTGGCAGTTGCTGGTGCTCCCCGCAAAGAATATTTAGAAAAGCCTTTGAGTGCTGCTGCTAGAAAAGTTATGGAAACTGGTGAGACTACGATTATCAATGAGCCAGGTGCCCATGCTTTTTGTGAAGGATGTAAAGCTGAAACTGAAGATTGCAAATTTAGTTCGACAGTGTTGGCCCCAATTACTCTTTCCGACGGACAGGTAGTAGGTCTAGTAGTACTTAGTTCAAAAGATCCGGATACAAAAATGGGAGAATTAGAAGTAAAGTTGGCAAATACAGCTGCCGGTTTTTTAGCAAAACAGATGGAAAGCTAATCGAGCCCATAAGGGCTCGGTTTTTTAGTGTTTAGGAAATTATACTTTTTTATAGGTTATGGATAATATTTTGTAATAATCTATATGATTAAACTGCAAAAAGCTAATTTTGAGCGACATAGAAATTTTTCGCCAAATCATCTTAGCGAGATTTCCGATGAAATAAGGCCTCATCACAGGAGGTGATGAGCTAGTTCTAAGGGCCAGGAGGGCTCGTTGATTAGGAAGCCTTATTTCGGCGGAAATCGAGCTTTAGATGATTCGAAAAAATTCTCAAGAAGCGAAAAATTAGCTTTTTGCAGTAAAATAAGATTAAGTGCCTGAAGGACATTTTGTTCTGATTTAACCATAAAAAGAAGGAGAATAAGGAAGAAAAGCGAAGTGAATACTAGTTAGGTCCAGAAGAAAAGCAGGAGTTGAAATAGATGATGGTTGGGAATGAAAAAGTTAATTTTCTTAAGGGAGCTGCTATTCTTTCAGCAGCAGGTATTTTTTCCAGATTTCTAGGATTAATATATCGAATTGTAGTTACCCGTTTGATTGGAGCAGAAGGGGTAGGGTTATATCAGATGGCCTATCCTATTTATTCCATTTTATTGGTGGTTTCCGTTTCAGGTATTCCTGTTGCTTTGGCCAAGCTGATCTCTGAAAGAATGGCTCTGGGCCAGAAAAGGGAGGCATTAAGAACTTTTCGGGTGGCACTGGGTTTAAGTTTTATCTTTGGCAGTTTACTTTCAATTTTGCTCTTTATTGGTGCAAGACCTCTTGTTACTTTTATAGATCTAGACCCGAGAAGTTATTATTCAATTATTGCTATAGCCCCAGCTATCCTCATTGTTTCAGTAATGGCAGCTTATCGCGGTTTTTTTCAAGGTTTACAGAATATGGTGCCTACTGCCGTTTCTCAGGTCTTAGAACAGATTGTTAGAATGATGACCATGATTGGACTAGTTTATTTTCTTTTACCATATGGTATTGAATTGTCTGCAGCGGGGGCTGCCTTTGCTGCTGTGACAGGTGCTATTGCTGGGCTATTAATTCTTTTAGTTATCTACTTCCGCTATGTAAAATCTGCCGGTCTGGAATTTGAGCAAGGAGAAAAGGATGGAGAAAAGCTGGCCCGGGTAGTCAAACAGATTAGTAATTATGCGATTCCTATCAGTCTGGGAGCATTAGTTTTACCATTAATGAATCTGGTAGATTTGGTTTTTGTGCCCCATAGACTGCAGGTTATCGGTTTTACTGTTGAAGAGGCTACATTTCAATATGGGGGATTGACTCTGGCATTGACCCTGGTACATTTTCCCGGAATTATAACAACATCTTTGCGAACCAGCCTGGTTCCATCAATTTCATCAGCGTTCACTTTAAATGATATTGATACGATCAAAAGGCAAGCAACCAGGGCTTTACGGTTTGCTGTATTAATTGGTTTACCTTCTTCAGCAGGACTCTATATTCTGGCTGAGCCTCTCTGTTGGTTGATTTTTGATGAGCCTTTTGCAGCTGTTCCTCTTCACTTTGTAGCATGGGGGGTATTTTTTATTGCATTACAGCAGATTTCTGCTGGAATTCTTCAGGGTGTAGGAAAGGTTAAAGTTCCTGCGAGAAATTTGTTGATTGGCGCCGGAGTTAATGCTGTAATTAACTATACTTTAACAGGTATCCCTCAATTCGGTATCCGGGGAGCTGCTCTCGGTACTGTTATGGGGTTTGCTACAGCTGCTTTTTTAAATTTGATATCATTAAGGAGAACTGTTAAGTTCTGTTTCCAACTGAAAGATATGTTACTTAAGCCTATCTTTGCGGCTGGAGTTATGGCAGGTACAGTTTTTTTTAGCAATTATGGATTATATTATTTTTTACAAATTTTCTTATCCAGGGAAGTTAGTAAAACGATTGCAACTATAGTTTCTGTGGGAATAGGAGTTGTAATATTTTTAATTACCCTTTTGATTACAGGTGGGTTAAGAGAACAGGATTTACGTGCATTACCTGGATTTAAGCGATTAATTAGTCCGCTACAACGGTTAAAATTACTCAGGAGTTAAAGGTAGAGGAGGAGTAAATTATGGAAAAGAAATTAACAGATGATTTCTGGTTAGAACTATCTGAAAAGGAGAAGAATCAGTTATATCAATTTTATAGATTACTTAAAATTATGGCTCGTTTAAGGGAACCAGATGGTTGTCCCTGGGATCGAAAGCAGACTCATGCTAGTTTAAAACCCTATCTTTTAGAAGAAACTTATGAGGTTTTGGAACAGTTAGAAAAGGAGAATCTTGAAGGATTAAAAGAAGAGTTGGGAGATTTGCTTTTGCAGGTTGTTTTCCATGCTCAAATTGCTGACGAGGAAGGGAATTTCAGTATAAAAGAGGTTATCAGTGGAATTAGCGATAAACTCATTCGCCGTCATCCCCATATTTTTGGTAGTATTAAGGTAGAAAATGCGGATCAGGTGCTAGTTAATTGGAACAGGATTAAAGCTCAGGAGAAAAAAGAAGCTGGTGTGGATGATCAACAGACTTCTCTTTTGGATCAGGTTAATCCCCATCAACCTGCTCTAATGGAAGCTCAGGAATTGCAGGCGAAAGCAGCAGAAGTGGGATTTGACTGGGATAATATTCAGGGGGCGCTTTTTAAAGTTAGAGAAGAACTTGAGGAAGTTAATAATGCTCTTAAAAGAGATGATAAAACTGCTGTCCAGGAAGAGATTGGAGATCTTCTTTTTGCAGTTGTCAATGTAGCTCGATTAGCTGGATGCCACAGCGAATTAGTTTTACGTCAAGCTAATCATAAATTTAGACGCCGTTTTCAAGCTTTAGAAAAGAAAGTAGCAGAGAAAGGTAAAAAAATAGAGGATTTGTCTCTGGAAATTCTGGATAGATTTTGGGACGAAGTAAAAATTCAAGAACGTAAATAATACTTGAAAACTATTACATAACCTGTGGATTGGAAATAATCCGCAGGTTTTTTATTTTTTTAGGAAAATAATGCTTTGTAGGAAGGAATTTGAAGAAAGGGATAGAATATATAGATATCTGTATTATATCAAATAATTACCATTGAAATATTTATATAGAAAGGAGGTAGAAGATAGGAAGAGAAAAAGCGAGAATAAGGAGAAGAGAAGGAGAGAAAAGTTGAGAAGAAAACCAAAAAAGATGGGAGGAGTTAGAATGAGAAGAAAGTTTGTTTCGGTGTTATTAACGATAGCTTTACTATTATTTGTAGTTCTTCCTACACCTTTGTTTGCTGATATGACGAAAAACTTAAATAATAGTGGTGAAATTGCTACCTGGGATAGTTATATGCCAGAAATTCATCTAAAAGGGTATAAAATTAAGCCAAATCAAAAAATTAGTTTGCCATATAATTTGAAGAAAAGTTATAGTGTTGGTGAAGAAGGACCATATATTATTGTTTTTAGTGGGCCAATAGAAGAGCCAATGAAGGCGTGGGTAGCAAAAGAAGGTGCAAAGCTGGTTGAGTATATACCGGATTTTTCTTTCCTGGCTCTGATGACACCTGAAGTAGCTGCCCGGGTGGAAGCTCTTCCATTTGTCGTTGATGTAATGATTTATCATCCAGCTTTCAAAATTCATCCATCCCTTAAAGATGAGCAGGGTAATATTAAAGGTTATGGTGATGTAACTGTCAACATTCTCACTTTTGGTAAGGATATTTCTGTTCTTGATAATGAGATTAAAAATGCTCATGCTACCAAGTTATATGGTAAAAATGGTAAAGCAGTTGTGAAATTAAATCGCGGCCAATTAATTAAATTTGCTCATTTAAATGCCGTCAAATACATTGAAGAAGTACCTGAATATCAGCTGCTAAATGATGTAGCTAAAGGTTATATTGATGTTGATGATCTCTGGAATCTGGGGTATGATGGGTCAGGTCAGGTTGTCGGGGTGGCTGATACAGGTCTTGATACTGGTGTAAATGACAGTTCAATGCACCTTGATTTCCAGGGACGGATTGATGCCATTTTTGCTCTGGGTCGTAGTACTGCAGACGATCCACATGGTCATGGTACACATGTAGCCGGTTCTGTTTTAGGTAATGGTGCAAGGTCTAATGGTCAAATTAAAGGTATGGCTCCAGGAGCTCATCTTGTATTCCAATCCGTAATGGATAGTAATGGTGGGTTGGGTGGTTTACCAGCTGATTTAAATGATCTATTTGCTCAAGCCTGGAATGCTGGTGCACGGATTCATACAAATTCCTGGGGGGCAGCAGTATACGGTGATTATACAACCAACTCCCGGGAAGTTGATGAATATGTCTGGAACAATGATATGATTATTCTTTTCGCCGCTGGTAATGAAGGTGATGGTTCTGATGGTTCGACTGTTTATCAGAGTATTAGTGCTCCTGGTACAGCTAAAAACTGTATTACTGTAGGTGCCTCTGAAAACTATAGACCTTCTAAAGGTTCTTATGCTGATAATCCAAATGAAATTGCTAGATTTTCCAGCCGTGGTTGGACTGAAGATGGTCGGGTTAAACCTGATGTTGTAGCACCGGGTACCTGGATTCTCTCTACTAAATCTTCTGTAGCACCTGATAGCAATTTCTGGGGTTTATACGATCAATATTATGCATATATGGGTGGTACTTCTATGGCAACTCCGATAACAGCAGGTGCAGTAGCTGTGGCGCGTCAGTATATGCAAACTGAGTGGGGTCATACACCAAGTCCGGCTATGATGAAAGCTGCTATCATTAATGGAGTAACTGATCTGGGTTATGGTGTTCCTAGCAAAGATCAAGGTTGGGGACGTGTAAGTCTGGTAGATTCTTTAATTTCCAAAGAATATAAGTTTGAAGATGAAACTTATAGTTTAAGCACAGGTCAGAGCAAGACTTTCAGTTATTATGTAGAATCTATTTATACACCGCTCCGCATTACTCTGGTCTGGACTGACTATCCTGGTTCTACAAGCGCTTCTAAGGCCCTGGTAAATGACCTGGATCTGGTAGTAACTTCACCATCAGGTATTGTATATTATGGTAATGACTTTACTAGCCCATATAATTCAGAATTTGACCGGGTAAACAACGTGGAAAATGTATGGATTGACAATCCAGAAGTTGGTATTTATACAATTGAAATTAGAGGATACAATGTACCTCAAGGTCCTCAACCATTTGCTCTCTTTGCTTCTGGTGATTTCGGTACTGATAGCAGTGATACCATTTCTCCAACAGTAAATATTACGGCTCCATCTAATGGCGCAACTGTAAGTGGTACTGTTGCTTATAGTGCTGATGCTAGTGATAATGTAGGTGTAACACAGGTTAAATTCTTTATTGATGGCGTTTTGGTTGGTACAGATACCACTGCACCTTACAGTATAAGCTGGGATACTACTAATTATAGTAATGGTGACCATAATCTTGTAGCAAAGGCTTATGATGCTGCAGGTAATGTTGGTACTTCTTCCACAGTTACAGTAACTGTTAACAATACTAACAGTACTACTATTATAAATGAGCGTTTTACAGGATACGTAAGTTCAAGTGGTGATGCAGATGAATATTTCTACATTGATGTAACCGCTCCAGGTACTATTGGTCTGACTTTGAGTTGGAATAGCAGTGATGATTTGGATATGTACCTTTATGATCCATCTGGTAATCAGGTAGCGAGAGCTTATACTTTAAATAATCCAGAGGTCATTTCTTACGATGCTACTATAACTGGACGTTATATGATCAGGGTGAATGCTTATTCTGGTAGTGAAGAATATCTCCTTGAAGTTTCTCATCCTATTGATGCAAATATAACAGCCCATTATGAAGATAGTGATTTTGTAGATAATACTGGTACTCGTTCTATAAACTATTATATTACAGTTGGCAATTCAGGTACTATAAATGTTGAATTGACCTGGAATACTTCTGCTGACTTAGATATCTTTCTTTATGATCCAAGTGGGAATGAAGTAGCCAGAGCATATAGTCTGCGGAATCCTGAATCTATTTCCTATCCTGTAAGTACTACTGGTACTTATATAGTTAAAGTTGATGCTTACTCGGGTAGTGCAACCTATACTGTTAAGATTAACTATCCTAAGTAAAGAATAGAGGAGAGGTATCGACAGTTTTGTTGATACCTCTTCTTAAATGTCAAAAAAACAAGAAAAAATTTTACTATAAAAAGCTAATTTTTCGCTTTATAAAGAAATTTTTCGAATCATTTAAAGTTCGATTTCAATGACTTGATTAGCTCATTACATCTTCATATGAGGCCGTTCTTTTCAATCTCACTAAGATGGTTAAACAACTCAAAATTAGCTTTTTGCAGTTTAATCAAAGATAAATTTTTAGACCATCTTTATCATGATTTAGTCAATGAAAAAAACTAGTAGCAGAAGATTAAGAGTAAAAGTCTACAATAAAATGGGCATATGACATAAATATCGCGTTTAGTTATGTAGCAAACCAGTAAAAATTAAAAACAGACATTAATGGTTTGTCTAACAAAAGGCAGTGAATCATTTTACTTCACTGCTTTATTTTTATATTATCATTGAAATTAACAAAAAGATGACGGTAAAAACAGGAAAAAGTCGTTTTAATCATGAACTTATTTTTAAAGAGGAGTAAGCTTTCTAATTTATTAGTGTTGAACTTATATCCAGGCAAAGTAAGGACTCATACATTTATTTTACTAAACTCTTTAATGGTTAAACTGCAAAAGGCTAATTTTTCGCTTTTTGAGAAATTTTTCAAATCATCTAAAGCTCGATTTCCGCCGAAATAAGGTTTCCTAATCAAAGGGCCCTCCTGGCCCTTGGTTATCTCATCACCTCCTGTGATAGGGCTTTATTTCGTCGGAAATCTCGCTAAGATGATTTGGCGAAAAATTTTTATGTCGCTCAAAATTAGTTTTTTGCAGTATAATATTTAATCTGATTTGCAAATGAGTGACTTTTATTGTATTATTAAAAGTGGATAGTAGATAAATACTTTAAAAATAAATTGGGAAAGTATTAGGATAGAGATTTTAATTTATCATAAAGGAGAGGAATTGTAAAATGAAAAGAAAATTATCCTTATTTATAAGCACAGTATTATTAACAATCATTTTAGGAACTGGGTTTGTTAATGCTGTAGAATTTGATATTCCAGCCAAGTCAGCTATATTAATAGATGCTAAAACGGGACAGGTTCTTTATGAAAAGGAAGCACATAAAAAATTACCCCCTGCCAGTATTACTAAAATTATGACTTTGCTTTTGGCTATGGAGGCCATTGAACGGGGAGAAGCCAGTTTAAATGATATGGTTTCTATTAGTAAAAGGGCAGAAAGTATGGGTGGTTCTCAAATTTATCTATCTACCCGGGACCGATTACCATTAAAGACATTATTGAAAGCAATCACAGTAGCTTCTGCTAATGATGCCTGTGTGGCTGTTGCAGAATATTTAGGTGGTACTGAGGAAAATTTTGTTAGAATGATGAACAAGAGAGCCAGGGAATTGGGAATGGTAAATACCCATTTTGTAAATTCTACAGGATTACCTGCAGAGAATCATTATACAACAGCATATGACATCTCTTTAATGGCACGTGAGTTAATTAAATATAAAGAGATTCGAAAATGGGCTCGAATTTGGCATGAGACGATTCAACTCCATGACGGCAAACGTTCTATAACCAATACCAATACTTTAATTAAAAGCTATCCAGGTATTGATGGGCTCAAAACAGGGCATACGTCTGAAGCTGGATATTGTCTTGTTGCTTCTGTTGAACGTGATGGATTCCGTTTGATTTCTGTAGTTATGAACACAGCTTCAGAACAACAGCGTAATGAAGCCAGTGCAAGATTACTTGATTATGGTTTTAGAGTATTTGAGCATAAAGTAGTGGTAAAAGAAAATGAAACTGTTAAGGATATTCCTATTCAAAAAGGGAAAAAGCAAACGGTAGATGCTTATACTGCTAAGAGTTTACAGGTTGTAGTTTTCAAAGGAACATCTAATCAACTCCGTAGAGAAATTAAACCTCTTGGTAAGTCTGCTCCTATATCTAAAGGTGAGAAGGTTGGCGAGCTTATCGTTTACCAGGGTGAAAAGGAATTGGGACGTGTAGATTTACTGGCTTCGGAAGATGTGGAAAAGGCCAATATCTTTATTCTTTTCTTTAGATGGCTTTGGAAACTAATCCTTGATTTGATTGGACAATTGAAAAAGTAGGTATCAAAGTGTGCGTGCATGGTTTTATATTTAAAGCCATGCACTTTTTTTGTATATTCTAATGGTTAAACTGCAAAAAGCTAATTTTTTGCTTCTTGAGAAATTTTTCGAATCATCTAAAGTTCGATTTCCGCCGAAATAAGGCTTCCTAATCAAAGGGCCCTCCTGGCCCTTGGTTAGCTCATCACCTCCTGTGATGAGGCCTTATTTCGTTGGAAATCTCGCTAAGATGATTTGGCGAAAAATTTCTATGTCACTCAAAATTAGCTTTTTGCAGTATAATCTTCTAATATAATTTTCAAAATACTAAAAAGAAACTAAATAAGGAGGTTAGTGGAGTGAAAAAAAAGAATGTAGTATTTTTATTAATTTTTGTTCTTTTAGGTGTAGGAATAGTGGGATGTAATAGGACCAGAGTTAAAGGAATTAAAGAACCTGGTACAATGAAAGAGGAGCCGGAAGTAATAGTAATTTTGGAAGAAACAGGAGAACAGAAAAAAATGAAATTAGAAGATTATATTGCTGGAGTGGTGGCCGGTGAGATGAAGCCTAATTGGCCGGAAAATGCCTATGCTGCTCAAGCAATTATTGCCCGGACTTTTGCGTTGGAGTACATGGATCGTAAGAATACTAACCGGATAAGTTCCAGTTTCGAAGAAGCACAGGCTTTTAAACCTGAAAATGTCACCGATATCATCCGACGTGCTGTATCAAAGACCCGTGGTGAAGTTGCCCTTTACAATGGAAAATATATTCGAGCCTGGTTTCACTCCAGTGCAGCAGGACAGACTACAACAGCTAAAGCAGGATTGGCATTCAAAGAAGAGGAACCACCCTATATTACTAGTGTAAAATCTCCAGATGATCTGGCACCGCCTGATATTAAAAATTGGACTGTATCTTTCGATAATGCTTCCATTGCTGACGCGCTAGCTCAAATTACTGGTGTCCAGGCTAATAAAATTTCTGATATTAAAATTACCAAAAAAGATCACACAGGCCGTGCTACAAAAATCAGGATTGTTTATGATGGTGGTTCAAGAGAAGTTGATGCACCAAAATTCCGTAGTGCTCTCGATCCAATGAAACTAAAATCTACACTAATTAAAGAGATCTTTAAAGAAGGAGAAAATTTTGTTTTTAAAGGTTCAGGATTCGGTCATGGTGTTGGAATGAGTCAATGGGGTGCACATAAGATGGCTAAGGAAGGAAAGAGTCCTGAGGAGATTGTTAAATACTATTTTAAAGATATTGAAATTAAGAAAGTTTATAACTAAAAATTTATATGGAATTAAATCTATGAGGAATATTTGCGGCATGTCTGATTAGACATGCTGCTTTATTTATCAATGATCTTACTGCAAAAAGCTAATTTTTCGCTTCATAAAGAAATTTTTTGAACCATCTAAAATTCGATTTCAGTCGAAAGCAATTTAATCATTTTATTGATTATAAAAAATTACTATTTTTCTTGACAATTTAAAGAACCCATGGTATCATATAAAAGTCCGTTTTGAAAACTGTGTTAGAAATGATGCTTGACATGACCGAAATAATTTGTTAAGGTAGTAAATGTTACTTTAAAAAATATGCTCTGGGTTGTTGGTCTATACCGCAATCTGGAGGTTAAAAATTTGTTTGAAGTAAGCTAAAAAATCTTGACTTTGTTTAAACAATCTGTTAAAATAGCTAACGTTGTTTCGCAAAAAATTATTTTTTAGATTTGAAGTTAAGACTTGACAAGATAGTTAAGAGATGATAAGATAATGGATGTCGCGGTGATAGCGACAGAAAATGACCTTTGAAAAGTGAACAGCAATCAGCCAGAAGATTTCCTTTGAGTTAAGGAAACTAAGCACTTTAAAGTGCTTAAGATAGATTTTGTTTGGAGAGTTTGATCCTGGCTCAGGACGAACGCTGGCGGCGTGCCTAACACATGCAAGTCGAACGGCCTGCTCTGACGGAGGCCTTCGGGCTGAAGTTGGAAGTCAGGCAGTGGCGGACGGGTGAGTAACGCGTGGGTAATCTACCTCCGAAACGGGGATAACCCACCGAAAGGTGGGCTAATACCGGATGAGCTTCCGGGGGCGCATGTTCCTGGAAGGAAAGGTGGCGTTAAGCTGCCGATCGGAGATGAGCCCGCGTCCCATTAGCTAGTTGGTGAGGTAACGGCTCACCAAGGCGACGATGGGTAGCCGGCCTGAGAGGGTGTACGGCCACACTGGGACTGAGACACGGCCCAGACTCCTACGGGAGGCAGCAGTGGGGAATATTCCGCAATGGGGGAAACCCTGACGGAGCAACGCCGCGTGGGTGAAGAAGTTCTTCGGAACGTAAAGCCCTGTCATGAGGGAAGAAAGGCCGCATGTTTAAGAGATGTGCGGTTTGACGGTACCTCATAAGAAAGCTCCGGCTAACTACGTGCCAGCAGCCGCGGTAATACGTAGGGAGCGAGCGTTGTCCGGAATTACTGGGCGTAAAGGGCGCGTAGGCGGTCTGGTAAGTCAAATGTGAAATACACTGGCTTAACCAGTGGGCTGCGTTTGAAACTGCCGGACTAGAGGTCAGGAGAGGAGAGTGGAATTCCTGGTGTAGCGGTGAAATGCGTAGATATCAGGAAGAACACCGGTGGCGAAGGCGGCTCTCTGGCCTGTACCTGACGCTGAGGCGCGAAAGCGTGGGGAGCGAACGGGATTAGATACCCCGGTAGTCCACGCCGTAAACGATGGATACTAAGTGTTGGGGGTTTAGATACCCTCAGTGCTGTAGCTAACGCGATAAGTATCCCGCCTGGGGAGTACGGTCGCAAGACTGAAACTCAAAGGAATTGACGGGGGCCCGCACAAGCGGTGGAGCATGTGGTTTAATTCGAAGCAACGCGAAGAACCTTACCAGGGCTTGACATCCCGTGACTACCTGTGAAAGCAGGGTTTGGCTCTTTGAGCCACACGGTGACAGGTGGTGCATGGTTGTCGTCAGCTCGTGTCGTGAGATGTTGGGTTAAGTCCCGCAACGAGCGCAACCCCTGTCCTTAGTTGCCAGCGGGTAAAGCCGGGGACTCTAAGGAGACTGCCGGTGACAAACCGGAGGAAGGTGGGGATGACGTCAAATCATCATGCCCTTTATGCCCTGGGCTACACACGTGCTACAATGGGCTGTACAAAGGGTTGCGAAGCCGCGAGGTGGAGCTAATCCCAAAAAGCAGCTCTCAGTTCGGATTGCAGGCTGCAACTCGCCTGCATGAAGCCGGAATCGCTAGTAATCGCAGGTCAGCATACTGCGGTGAATACGTTCCCGGGCCTTGTACACACCGCCCGTCACACCACCCGAGTTGGATGCACCAGAAGTCGCTGTCCTAACCGATGAGGGGGGAGGCGCCAAAGGTGTGTCTGGTGAGGGGGGTGAAGTCGTAACAAGGTAGCCGTACCGGAAGGTGCGGCTGGATCACCTCCTTTCTAAGGAGAAGAGAGTGCTGATTGCTGTTCACTTTTGAGAGGTCATAAACCTTTCAGAAGTTAAGGGCCTATAGCTCAGCAGGTTAGAGCGCACGCCTGATAAGCGTGAGGTCAGTGGTTCGAGTCCACTTAGGCCCACCAAAGATGTGAAAGGAATATATGTGTGGGGGTATAGCTCAGTTGGGAGAGCACCTGCCTTGCAAGCAGGGGGTCAGCGGTTCGAATCCGCTTACCTCCACCATATTTCTGTACTTTGAAAACTGCATATTGGGGTTCGAGATAGATCAAGCTGTAAAGGGCATACGGTGGATGCCTAGGCGCCAGGAGCCGACGAAGGACGTGGTAAGCTGCGAAAAGCCCCGGTGAGCTGCAAACAAGCGTAGACCCGGGGATGTCCGAATGGGGTAACCCACCACAGGTAATGCTGTGGTATCACACACTGAATGCATAGGTGTGTGAGGGCAAGCGGGGGAACTGAAACATCTTAGTACCCCGAGGAGAAGAAAGCAAAAGCGATTCCCTGAGTAGCGGCGAGCGAAAGGGGAGGAGCCCAAACCCATGTAGTGTAGAAGGGTGCAGCCGTTGCTACATGGGGGTTTAGGACCTCAACGGACAGTCTGCACGCTGTCAGGGGTTAAACTGAGAGTCTAGCCGAACTGTCTGGGAAGGCAGGCCATAGAAGGTGAGAGCCCTGTAGGCGAAAGGCTTGAAGACCCTGTTGAGGATCCAGAGTACCACGGGACACGTGGAACCCTGTGGGAAGATAGGAGGACCATCTCCGAAGGCTAAATACTCCCTGGCGACCGATAGTGAAGAAGTACCGTGAGGGAAAGGTGAAAAGAACCCCGGGAGGGGAGTGAAATAGAACCTGAAACCGTATGCCTACAAGCAGTGGGAGGACTATTAGAAAGTCTGACCGCGTACTTTTTGTAGAACGGACCGGCGAGTTATGGCATGTAGCGTAGAGGTTAAGCCGAAAGGGGCGAAGCCGTAGGGAAACCGAGTCTGAAGAGGGCGCAAGTTACATGCCATAGACCCGAAACCAGGTGATCTATCCATGGCCAGGGTGAAGCAGGTGTAAGAGTCTGTGGAGGCCCGAACCACATTGACGTTGAAAAGTCATGGGATGAGCTGTGGATAGGGGTGAAAAGCCAATCGAACCTGGAGATAGCTGGTTCTCCCCGAAATAGCTTTAGGGCTAGCCTCAGGTGTTAGGTATCGGCGGTAGAGCACTGATTGAGCTAGGGGCCCTGAAAGGTTACCGAACTCATTCAAACTCCGAACACCGATACCGAAGAGCCTGGGAGTCAGACTATGTGGGATAAGCTTCATAGTCGAGAGGGGAACAGCCCAGACCGCCAGCTAAGGCCCCCAAGTACAGGCTAAGTGGGAAAGGATGTGGGACTGCATAGACAACCAGGATGTTGGCTTAGAAGCAGCCATTCATTTAAAGAGTGCGTAATAGCTCACTGGTCGAGTGGTTCTGCGCCGAAAATGTAGCGGGGCTAAGCCTGTCGCCGAAGCTGCGGATTCGCGTAAGCGGATGGTAGGGGAGCATTCTATACGGGGCGAAGCCGTACCGTAAGGAGCGGTGGACTGTATAGAAGAGAGAATGCCGGTATGAGTAGCGATAAGGGGAGTGAGAATCTCCCCCGCCGAAAGCCTGAGGATTCCTGAGGAAGGTTCGTCCGCTCAGGGTAAGCCGGGACCTAAGCTGAGGCCGAAAGGCGTAGGCGATGGACAATCGGTTGAGATTCCGATGCCGCCTAATTGGCGTTTGAGCGAAGCGGTGACGCAGAAGGATAGGCCAGCACAGTGGTGGAATACTGTGTCCAAGCATGTAGGAGGGCCGGATAGGCAAATCCGTCCGGCTGTTAACTCTGAGGTGTGATGGGGAGCCCTGAAATGGGGCGAAGTGGCTGATTCCCCGCTGCCGAGAAAAGCCGCTAGCGAGCCAATGGGCGCCCGTACCGCAAACCGACACAGGTGGGCGAGGAGAGAATCCTAAGGCGCGCGAGAGAACCCCCGTTAAGGAACTCGGCAAAATGACTCCGTAACTTCGGGAGAAGGAGTGCTCCGAGTAGGAGAAGCGGCGAGCCCGCGGATTCGAAAGGAGTTGCAGAGAATAGGCCCAGGCGACTGTTTACCAAAAACACAGGTCTCTGCTAAGTCGCAAGACGAAGTATAGGGGCTGACGCCTGCCCGGTGCTGGAAGGTCAAGGGGAGATGTTAGCCATTAGAGGCGAAGCATCGAACTTAAGCCCCAGTAAACGGCGGCCGTAACTATAACGGTCCTAAGGTAGCGAAATTCCTTGTCGGGTAAGTTCCGACCTGCACGAATGGCGTAACGACCTGGGCGCTGTCTCAACGGGGGACTCGGCGAAATTGTAGTGTGAGTGAAGATGCTCACTACCCGCGGCAGGACGGAAAGACCCCGTGGAGCTTTACTGCAGCCTGATATTGGATTTTGGTACAGCATGTACAGGATAGGTGGGAGGCGTAGAAGCCAGCACGCCAGTGTTGGTGGAGCCGTCGGTGGGATACCACTCTTGCTGTGCTGGAATTCTAACCAGATACCGTGATCCGGTATTGGGACATTGTCAGGTGGGCAGTTTGACTGGGGCGGTCGCCTCCTAAAAGGTAACGGAGGCGCCCAAAGGTTCCCTCAGTGCGGTCGGAAATCGCACGTAGAGTGTAAAGGCAGAAGGGAGCTTGACTGCGAGACAGACAGGTCGAGCAGGTACGAAAGTAGGGCTTAGTGATCCGGCGGTAGAGGATGGAATTGCCGTCGCTCAACGGATAAAAGTTACCCCGGGGATAACAGGCTTATCTCCCCCAAGAGTTCACATCGACGGGGAGGTTTGGCACCTCGATGTCGGCTCGTCGCATCCTGGGGCTGAAGCAGGTCCCAAGGGTTTGGCTGTTCGCCAATTAAAGCGGTACGCGAGCTGGGTTCAGAACGTCGTGAGACAGTTCGGTCCCTATCCGCCGCGGGCGTAGGATATTTGAGAGGATCTGTCCCTAGTACGAGAGGACCGGGATGGACGCACCGCTGGTGTACCAGTTGTCCCGCCAGGGGCACCGCTGGGTAGCTATGTGCGGAGTGGATAAACGCTGAAAGCATCTAAGCGTGAAGCCACCCTCAAGATTAGATATCCCGCTGAGTTAATCAGGTAAGACCCCTGGAAGATTACCAGGTAGATAGGCCGGAGGTGTAAGGGCAGTGATGTCCTTAGCTGACCGGTACTAATAGGTCGAGGGCTTGATCTATCGAAGATCCCAGTATGCAGTTTTGAAAGTACAGAGTTAAGAGAATGGTCTTGACAAAGTTGATGTGATGTAGTAGAATAAGAGATGTGAATGAGAAAAGGTAATAAAGTTTCCCGTGACGATAGCGGAGGGGCCACACCTGTTCCCATTCCGAACACAGAAGTTAAGCCCTCCAGCGCTGATGGTACTGCAGGGGAGACTCTGTGGGAGAGTAGGACGTTGCGGGAATTATTTTTAAACTCTACGCATACGCGTAGAGTTTTTTAATGTCAAGTAAATTATACTTTTTATAGGTTATGAATAACAATATGATTAAACTGCAAAAAGCTAATTTTTCACTTTATAAAGAAATTTTTAGAATCATCTAAAGTTTGATTTCAGTCGAAATAAGGTACGTTAATCAATGGGTCCTTATGACCCTTGATTAGCTCATCACATTCTCATATGAAGCCTTTCAATCTCACTAAGATGGTTTAGACGAAAAATTTCTATGTCGCTTAAAATTAGCTTTTTGTAGTTTAAACATACTATTAAAAGAATTTGTTAGTGACTAAATTCCCAATATTTTTTACTAAATACGGTTTAAAAATTTTTCAAATAGGTGTTGACAATCTACTTGAAGGATGCTAAAATAATCAATGTCGCGAGAACGATGAGGCAAACAATAAAACATTAAATGATGAAATTGATTAAAAAACAAAAATTAACACTGGACAAATTAAAAAGATTATGCTATAATAAGTAATGTCGTGATTAAGAAAAGATAGAATCGCTGGGGTGTCGCCAAGTGGTAAGGCACCGGACTTTGACTCCGTCATGCGCAGGTTCGAATCCTGCCACCCCAGCCATTTATTATGGGCCATTAGCTCAGTCGGTAGAGCACCTGACTTTTAATCAGGGTGTCGGAGGTTCGATTCCTCCATGGCTCACCATTCATCGCGGAGTGGAGCAGTCTGGTAGCTCGTCAGGCTCATAACCTGAAGGTCGTAGGTTCGAATCCTACCTCCGCAACCAATTTTAAGCAAGCGGGAGTAGTTCAATTGGCTAGAGCATCAGCCTTCCAAGCTGAAAGTTGCGGGTTCGAGTCCCGTCTCCCGCTCCATTTTTTTCATGGGTCTATAGCTCAGTTGGCTAGAGCATGCGGTTCATACCCGCAGTGTCAGTGGTTCGAATCCACTTAGACCCACCAATTTCGCGGAGAGATACCCAAGCTGGCTGAAGGGGCGGGTTTGCTAAACCTGTAGCAGGGGTCTTCCCCTGGCGAGGGTTCGAATCCCTCTCTCTCCGCCAGCGAGCTCCCATCGTCTAGCGGCCTAGGACACCAGGTTTTCAACCTGGCGGCACGGGTTCAAATCCCGTTGGGAGTGCCATTTAGGGCGCATAGCTCAGTTGGGAGAGCACCTGCCTTACAAGCAGGGGGTCATAGGTTCGAGTCCTGTTGCGCCCACCATTTTGCGGAGACGTGGTGTAGTTGGTTAACATATCGGCCTGTCACGCCGAAGATCGCGGGTTCGAGTCCCGTCGTCTCCGCCATTATTTATGCCAATGTAGCTCAGTCGGTAGAGCACTTCCATGGTAAGGAAGGGGTCACCGGTTCGAGTCCGGTCATTGGCTCCAAATTAAATATCAAGTTAAATATCAAGGTGGGGATATAGCTCAGTTGGGAGAGCGCTTGAATGGCATTCAAGAGGTCAGGGGTTCGAATCCCCTTATCTCCACCAGTTTATGGAGGGATGCCCGAGCGGCCAAAGGGAGCAGACTGTAAATCTGCCGGCACTTGCCTACAGTGGTTCGAATCCACTTCCCTCCACCATTTTTTTTGGGCGAAAGTAGCTCAGTGGTAGAGCATCACGTTGCCAACGTGAGGGTCGCGGGTTCAAATCCCGTCTTTCGCTCCAGTTAAGAGAGTACAACAACCCGAAGAATGGGTTGTTTTTTTTTATGCCAGAGAGATTATACAGCTGAGGATAATTTTCATCTCTGGCATCAACAAATTTTTCTTACAAAACTTTATGGTCGAAGGCCAATTTGTTCACGTTTAGGAGATTATACTTTTTACAGTAAAAGCATCATAATTGAAAATATATGATCGAAAGATAATTGACTACAGTAGAGTATCCAAAGGACATTTTGTTCTTTTTTGAAAAATTACTTTTGTTTTTAAAGGAATTTATTATCATAGCCTCGAATATTTATAGAAATTATAGGTAACAAATATGGAGGCTATTATGCAGAAAAAAAGATTTTATATTTGGATGATAATATTGATCATAAGTGTAATTATTTTAGGAATGATAGCAGCAGCAATAGGACCTGCTGGAATTTCTTTAAAAGAGTTGTGGAAGATAATTATAGGTTCTAATGAGATGAACCGGGTTTATAAAACGATTTTATTTAAAATTCGGATACCACGGATTATTTTGAGCTATCTTGTAGGTGCTGCCCTGGCTACAGCTGGAGTGATTATGCAGGGGTTAATCCAGAACCCAATGGCTGATCCGTATATTGTAGGAACCTCAGCAGGTGCAGGTCTGGGGGCAACAATAGCTATTGTCTTTAATTTGAATTTTAAATTTATGGGTTTAAGTACGGTTCCATTATTTGCTTTTGTTGGAGCGGTTTTGGCGGTTTTTTTAGTCTATCAGCTGGCACGTCAGGGATCTAAAGTCCCTGTGGTTCACTTTCTATTAGCGGGAATGGCTGTTGGATTCTTGCTGGGTGCATTAACTTCATTGGTAATGGTGCTTGGAATTAAAGATCATTATAAGATAGTTTACTGGCTTATGGGAAGTCTGGCTAAAGCCAGTTGGAAAGAAGTGTATATTATCTTACCCTATCTGGTAACAGGTTTATTTGTAACCCTATATATAGCCAGGGATTTAAATTTGATTCTTTTGGGTGAGGAAACAGCTCATAATATGGGTGTGAATGTTGAGCAGTTAAAGAGAATTGTATTGATTACAGCAGCTTTATTAACAGCATCTGCGGTTTCAGTTAGCGGAGTGATAGGTTTCGTAGGATTAATCATTCCACATATTGTGCGAATGATTACAGGGCCAGATCATCGGCGGTTGATTCCTGCTGCCAGTATTTTTGGTGGTGGCTTTTTGATGTTAAGTGATACAATTGCAAGAACGGTAGCAGCTCCAACGGAAATTCCCGTAGGTGTGATTACTGCACTTTTTGGTGGGCCGTTTTTTCTCTACCAACTACGGAAGAGTAGAAAGATTTGAGATTGAAAGAGGGATTTGATGAAACCAATGATAAGGTGTATTGATCTGAGTTTTGGATATAATTCAAATTTAATTATTAAAAATATAAATCTGGAAATTAAAAGTGGAGAATTTGTCGGAATTATTGGACCGAACGGTTCTGGTAAATCCACTCTATTAAAACTTCTTTCCGGGGTATTGGTTCCTGAGAATGGTAAAATCTATTTAAATGGAAAACCATTAGATCAGATTAGGATAAAGGATTTAGCCCGACAGATGGCAGTTGTTCCCCAGAATACAGAGGTTTTATATGATTTTTCAGCATACGAGATTGTAGCTATGGGCCGTTATCCCCACCAGGGACGTTGGAATAGGGAAAGTATACAAGACTATAGGGTAATTCGTAAGGTAATGAAACAGACGGGAACATGGAAGTTAAGAAATCAAAGTATAAAAAGTTTAAGTGGTGGAGAAAGACAGCGGGTAATTATCGCCCGGGCATTGGCCCAGGAACCTCAGATTATCTTATTAGATGAACCGACTTCCAGTCTGGATATTAATTATCAGATTGAAATCTTTGATCTCTTACAGGAATTAAATCGGTCTGGGAAAACTATAATTGTGGTCTCCCATGATTTAAATCTGGCATCTCAATATTGTGATCATCTGTTACTTATCTCTAAAGGTCAGATTTATGCTTCTGGTACACCCGATGAAGTAATAACAGTTAAAAATATCAGGGATGTCTATAATACAGAGGTTATTATCTCACGGAAGTATAGCGGACGACCTTATGTGACTCTGGTCTCTAAACGAAGGTTACCCGAAGTACGTAAAGATTTGCCCTGGGTACATCTTGTCTGCGGGGGCGGTTCGGGTCAGAAAATAATTAACTTTCTTTTAGAAGAAGGTTATCCGATTAGTGGTGGAGTTTTAAATCAGGGCGATTCGGATTGGCAACTTCTGGTACAGAATGATCGACCGGTGGTGGAGGAGAGACCTTTTTCTGCGATTTTACCTGAAACATATCAGGAATTGTTAGAAAGAATGGAGAAGGCGGATTTGATTATTGTCACAGATCTGCCCTTTGGTTTAGGGAATCTGGCTAATTTGAAAGCTGTTTTAAAGATGAGAGAGGCAGGAAAGCCCGTATATCTGTTGGAAAAAGTTCCAATTGAAAAGCGGGATTTTACAGATGGTAAGGCTAGAGAAATCTATGAGAAGTTGGTTCTTAAAGGGGCCAAAGTTGTAGAAAGTATGGAGAGTTTGGCGGTACTTTTAAAAAAAGGAGGTAGTATATGAGACAGCGTTTAGAAAAAGGGCTGATACAGGTTTATACAGGTGATGGTAAGGGAAAAACAACTGCTGCTTTGGGTTTGGCTTTACGAGCTGCCGGTCATGAGTTGAAAGTTTATATTATTCAATTTATGAAAGGGGTCAGTTATTCAGGAGAGTTACTTTCCATTCCGCGCCTGGCTCCGTTTATAAAGCTTAAAAGTTTTGGTCGTGGCTGTCCTAATGCTGCTGCTATTCGTGGAGGGATTGCAAAATGTAGCGGTTGTGGTGCATGTTTTATAAAGCCGGGAGAAACTACAGAAGAAGATAAAAAGACCGCGCAGATGGCCTGGGAGCTGGCAGAACAAGTTATAATGAGTGATGAATATGATCTGGTAATCTTAGATGAGGTGATAAATGCTTTGCATTATGGCCTGGTGACTTTTGAACAGATTAAAAATCTGGTTCAGAATAAACCTGAGCTGGTAGAGATTGTGATGACCGGTCGTAATGCGCCGCAGGAGATTGTGGAAATTGCAGATCTGGTTACCGAAATGAAAATGATCAAACATCCCTTTGAAAAGGGGATAATGAGCCGTTGGGGGATTGAATATTAAAAAGGAGGAACGAAAAATGCTGACCACAGAGCAAATTATGCAGGTGGCGCTGGATATGATTGGGATTGATGAGATTCCCGCTGACAGTGCCATTTATCATCCCGGAGAGGGGATCAAAAGGGTATTATTTGGAGTAGATATGGGGGCTTCTGAAATTTTTTTGGCCCATCAATTGGGTTATGATGCAGTCATTGCCCATCATCCAACAGGTGCTGTCAGGACATTTTATAAGATTTTTGAAGAGCATGTGCGGCAAATGGTGGAGGCTGGTGTTCCAGAAGAGGTGGCTCGAGCTGTTATAAAAGAGATGACTGAAGTTCATCAGTTGAGGGCACAGACGGCTAATGCTGATCATGTTCCCTCAGTAGCTCGTTTGTTAAATATGCCTTATTTGAATATTCACTTCCCCTTAGATCAAATTGGAAGAAAAATTATGACTCAGGTAATCGAAGAAAAGACAACAGAAGAAAGTACGTTGCAAGATGTAGTTGATGCACTTATGACTTTACCTGAATTTCAAAAAGCTGATACTGAGATTAAAATATTAATAGGTGATCCTGAAGCTAAAAGGGGTAAATTTGTCTTTTCTCATGGAGCTGGGACCAACGGCGGATATGGTGTAGCCAATGCCTACTTTGAGCATGGAATCGATACAGTACTTTATATCCATATCAGTCATGCTGATCTTAAAAAGTTGCGCCAGGAAGCCAAAGGAAATCTTATCGTAACAGGGCATATTGCTAGTGACCTGGTTGGAATTAACCCATTTATAGAAAAATTGGAGGAGAAGGGGTTGATTGTTGATCGAATGAGTGGACTTTAAATGACCAGTGGGGTAATTGATAATTCCCCGTTGGTCATTTTCATTTTTTCAGAAAAGTGGTATAATTAAATTAAAAGGTTAAACTGCAAAAAGCTAATTTTTCGCTTTTTGAGAAATTTTTCGAATCATCTAAAGCTCGATTTCCGCCGAAATAAGGCTTCCTAATCATGGGGCCCTCCTGGCCCTTGATTAGCTCATCACCTCTTGTGATGAGGCCTTATTTTGTCGGAAATCTTGCTAAGATGATTTGGCGAAAAATTTCTATGTCGCTCAAAATCAGTTTGTTGTAGTATAATCATTAAAATAAAAAGAGATGTATAAGGGGATAAAGGAGTGGTTTGTAGTGCAGTCGGTGATTATAGGTACAGCTGGACATGTTGACCATGGAAAAACAACTTTAATTCGGGCTTTAACTGGAGTAGATACAGATCGTTTAAAAGAAGAGAAAGAGCGAAAGTTGACAATTGACCTGGGTTTTGCTCCTTTTGATTTGCCAAGTGGACGTAGGGTGAGTGTAATAGATGTTCCTGGGCATAAGAAATTTATGGGTAATATGTTAGCAGGTATTGGCGGGATTGATCTGGTTTTATTGGTGATTGATGCCAATGAAGGAGTTATGCCGCAGACCCGTGAACATTTAGAGGTTATTAGCCTTTTGCAGATTAAAAAGATGCTCGTGGTTTTGACCAAAATAGATACGGTAGAAGTAGAGTGGCTGGATTTGGTTGAAGAAGAAGTACGTGAAGAACTTAAAGACACACCCTATAAAGATGCTGAGATAGTTCGGGTATCAGCAGTTAAGGGGATAGGTATTGAAAAGTTAAAATTTAAAATTGATGAGATTATTGATACTCTTGAACCCAAAGATATTAATGCGCCTTTACGTTTACCTGTGGATCGCTCATTTAAAATGAAAGGTTTTGGAACAGTTATAACCGGAACCCTTCTTGCAGGTAAAGTAAAAAAAGATCAGCAGGTGGATATTCTCCCCCAGGGATTGACGTGCCGTGTCCGGAATATAGAGGTACATAATCAGCCTGTAAATGAAGCATATGCCGGGCAGAGGGTTGCTTTGAATCTTGCAGGTGTGGAAAAAGAAGATGTACCCCGGGGAAGTGTGATTGCCCAGCCAGGCTTTTTTAAACCCACAGATAGGTTAGATGTGGAGATTGAAGTATTACCCGATTTTCCTTATCCTTTAAAACATGCCAGTCGGGTTCATTTTCATATAGGAACCAGTGATCTTTTGGCAAAAGTTTATCTTCTTGAAAAAAAAGAACTGTTACCCGGAGAAAAAGGATTTGCTCAGTTGGAACTGGCTGATAAAATAGTGGCTTACTATCAAGACCTTTTTATCATTCGTTTTTACTCTCCTGTTAAAACTATGGGTGGTGGCAGGGTGTTAAACGTAAATCCAGGCCTCTATCGAAAATATGGGGAAGAGGAGATGGCTGAATTAAAACTTCTGGCTGGAGGTAGTAGTGAAGATCTAGTTCTGCAACAGATTTTGCGTCATGGAATTATTTCACCATCTGAATTGTTAAAAGAGGCCAAACTGGCAGAAAAAGAGCTAGATGAACTGTTAGAAAAACTGTTGGATAAGGAGATGATTATTGAACTGGGTGATGGATATTTGATGGCTTTAACGGTTTATCGCGATTGGAAAAAACGTATTTTAAAGAAACTTGAAGAATTCCATAAGGAGAATCACTTAAAACCTGGAATCTCCAGAGCCGAACTGAAGCAGGTGCTGCCAGATAAATTGACCACTCAAAAATATGATCTTTTCCTTGAAAAACTTCTTAAATCTGGGGAGATTCGCCTGGATCAGTATATGGTAGCTCTTGCTTCTTTTGAACCTCAACCGATAAAGGAAGAGGAAAAAATACTTAAAGAGATCAAAAAAATTTTTGCTGATAAAGGTATTGAGACACCGGGAATAAAGGAGCTGGCTCGGGAAATAAAGATTGATGAAAAGAAAGTTCAGGAATATCTCGAATATTTAATGTATCTGGGGGAAATTGTCCAGATAAGAGATGGGTATTATTTATCAGTATCAGTGCTAAATGAGGTTCAGGATAAAGTGGTTAATTATCTTAAAGAAAAAGGTGAAATTACTTTAGCAGAGGCCAGAGATTTATTGGAATCCAGCCGGAAATATACTTTACCTATTATGGAATATTTTGACCAGATCAATTTAACCCGTCGAAAAGATAATGTCCGGGTACTGATCTAATCTGGAGGGATTTTATGTTGAAAATATATAGAACTGTCCTGAAAATGCTTATGAATAATGAAAAAGGTGTATTGGTTACTGTGGTTGACAGTACACCTTCTTTTGAGGAGTTAAAGGGAAAACGCTGTATCTTTAAAGAAAGTGGCTTTTTGAGTGATAACGATAAAGATTTTAACGATGAACTTTTATTTGCTAATTTACAAAAATTATGTCTAAAAATTATGGACGAGGGAAAATTTAGACGTGAAAAGTTAAAAGTAGGGGATGAATGGATTGACCTCATGCTTGAGCCGATTCTTCCCATGCCCAGGTTGATTATTCTTGGCTGTGGATATGTAGGCCAGGCACTGGCTCAGATAGCTTATCTTTTAGAATTACCACTTGTAGTGGTAGATGATCGGTCTGATTTTGCGAATAAAACTCTTTTCCCCCCTAAAACCCGAATTATCTGCGATGATTTTAGTCGGGCTATAGAAGTGATTGACCCAAAAGAAAATGATTTTGTTGTGATTGTGACCAGAGGACATAAATATGACCGCATCTGTCTTGAGAAATTGGCGGGAAAAAAGTTAGCCTATATTGGGATGATTGGAAGTAGGCGGCGCGTTCGGGAACTATTTTCTGAACTGATAAAAGAGGGAGTTGACTCCGAATGGTTATCAAAGGTCCATGCTCCTATTGGTCTGGATATCGGTGCTGAGACTCCAGCGGAAATTGGAGTTAGTATAATGGCTGAGATTATTCAGATCTGGCGGAAGGGGGCTTAAATGATGAATCAAGAATTGATAATGCAGATGATGGAAGCTCTTGAGGACTTTCCGGTGGTAGCTCTTGCAACTATTATTCAGACCTGGGGCTCGACACCACGTAAGGCTGGAGCTAAAATGGTTATCTGCCCTGATGGGAGGACTTTTGGAACCATCGGAGGTGGATGCAGTGAAGGAGAGGTTAAATCCCGGGCCAGGTTGGTTATGGACACAGGAATTCCAGTAATCCATCAGGTTTCCATGACCGGCGATATTGCCGCTGATGAAGGAATGATCTGTGGAGGGAAAATGGAGGTCTATATTGAACCTGTTTATAGGGAGGATAATAGTGTTTAAAGAAATTCTGGATCTTAAAAGACATACGGTAGTAACACTGATAGGAGCAGGTGGTAAGACTACCACTATGTATTATCTGGCTTATAAGATGGCCCAGGCTAACTGTCGGGTATTGATTACCACAACAACAAAGATATATTATTTAGCTAAAGATGTAGAGAGGTTTGTAAAGGCTCAGATATATGATGAGTGGCTTTATAAGCTAAAAGAACGGGCCAGGCCAGGAAAATATCTGGTAGCTGGATCTGGAGTTAAGGATGGAAAGGTTTTGGGGGTGGTACCCGAATGGATCGATGAATTGGCGGGTTCAGGAATATTTGATTTGATTTTAGTAGAGGGAGATGGGTCTGCCCAAAAACCTTTGAAGGCTCCCGCTGAATTTGAACCTGTGATTCCTGAATCAACTTCATTACTTTTACCTGTACTGGGTTTGAGTGGTGTAGGTCAATCTTTGAGTAAAAAGGTAGTTCACCGGGTAGAGAAATTTATGGAGCTGACAGGATTAAAAATAGGTGAAAAGATTGGGATTGACCATCTCTTCCAGGTTTACACTCAGCCGGAAGGATATGATTTGCTTAAATGGAAAGATATTTGTAAGGTGGTACCGATTATAAATCAGGTGGATGATGACCTTTTAGAAGAGATAGGTCAAAAACTGGCAGGATTATTTTTAAAGTCAGGGATTGATCCGGTACTCTTAACCTGTTATCGAAAAAATCAGATTATTTGGAGGATTTGTCGATGATAATGGGAGTCATATTGGCTGCAGGAGAAGCAAAGCGGATGGGAGAACCGAAACAGCTTCTTAGCTGGCAGGGTGAGCCATTAATACGTTGGGTGATAAGACAGGTTTGGTTCAGCAGGTTTAATCCTGTCAGAGTGGTTCTTGGTGCATATGCAGACCAGATTGAGCCACTTATCGAAGATCTGGATGTGGAGATTCTTTTTAACCCGGCCTATCCACAGGGGCAAAGTACATCGGTTAAAAAAGGATTACAGGATTATCCACCTGGTGTAATAGGAGCAGCCTTCATTTTGGGTGATCAACCCCTGATTAAAGTGGAAACATATAATTACTTAATTGAGGTATTTGAGAAAGAAGAACCGGGTATTTTAGTCCCTACTTATCAGAATCAGCGTGGTAATCCCATTTTTTTTCATAAGCGATTTTTTTCCGATTTGATGAAAATAGAAGGAGATTGTGGAGGCAGGGAGATTATTTTTGATAATCAGGCTCAGGTACGAAAGGTTGAAGTAGCTGATCCTGGGATTATCCTGGATCTGGATGTGAAAGAAGATTATTTGAGATTAATGAAAATGGGTGAGGTTAGATGAGATTACAGGAAGTTAAGGTAGTGATCCGTGGGGGTGGTGATTTAGCAACTGGTGTTGCTTATCGGTTAAGTCGGGCCGGATTTAGGATTATTGTAACGGAATTGGCTGAGCCTTTAGTGGTACGCAGAACCGTCTCTCTTGCGGAGGCAATTTATAGAGGAAGAATGGAAGTAGAAGGAATGATTGGTATATGTGTGAATGATCTTAAAGAAGCAGTGGAGTTAGTAACAGAAGGTGGAGTGATCCCGGTATTGATAGACCCGGATGGTAAAATACTTAAGTACTGGAAACCTACAGTGGTTGTAGATGCAATTATGGCCAAACGAAATCTGGCAGGGACGAAGATGACTGATGCACCGGTGGTGATTGGACTTGGCCCGGGATTTAGAGCAGGAGAAGATGTACACGCTGTTGTAGAGACTAAACGTGGACATTTTCTAGGACGCGTTCTCTATGAGGGAGAAGCTTTAGCTAATACAGGAATTCCCGGGATTGTGGCAGGAATAGGACGTGAACGGGTGGTCTATTCACCGGTAGCTGGAGTATTTAAGTCTGAACGGGAAATTGGAGATATGATAGAAGCTGGAGAGGTCTTTGGTTGGATTGAAGAAACCCCCATTTATGCTAAAATCAGTGGTTGTATCCGTGGGCTTTTAAAACCAGGTATCAGGGTCAAAGCCAATGTGAAAGTGGGAGATATAGATCCCCGGAAAGATGTCAGTTATTGTTATACCATCTCCGATAAGGCTTTAGCAGTAGGTGGGGGTGTACTGGAAGCAGTACTTAGTTTGCTTCAGAATATAGTTGAAATTTAGGACATGAGGAGGGAGTAAGATGAAGAAGGTGCCTGTTGAAGAAGCGGTAGGGATGGTTTTAGGACATGATATGACTCAGATCATTCCCGGTTTATTTAAGGGACCCAGGTTTAAAAAGGGACATGTTATTCGTGAAGAGGATATTCCGATTTTGAAGAGTATGGGAAAAGATCATATTTACATTCTGGAATTGAAGGAAGGAATGCTCCATGAGAATGATGCTGCCATCCGGATTGCCAGGGCAACAGCTGGTGAGGGTATTAAGTTAACTGAGCCTTCTGAGGGTAAAGTGAACTATATAGCTGAGTATCCGGGGATGTTAGAGATTGATGTTGAGCGTCTCCATAAAATTAACGGAATCGATGGTATTGGCCTTATAACTTTACATACAGGCAGGATTATTCAGGAAGGGCAAATTGTGGCCGGTACCCGGGTTAATCCTTTGGTGATTGAAGAAGTGAGAATCAAGCAGGTAGAAGAAGTGGCTTCTCAAGGTGATAAGTTACTTAAGATTTTGCCTTTTAAACAGTTAAAAGTGGGGATAGTAATCACTGGTAATGAAGTCTATTATGGACGAATTCAGGATAAATTTGGTCCAGTTTTGAAAGAAAAATTAAATAAATATGGTGCTAATCTGTTTGATCTGGTTTATGTACCTGATGATGCCAATGAGATTACAACTGCAATTCTTAGTCTAAAGGAAGCAGGGGCAGATGTGGTAGTTACGGGTGGTGGAATGAGTGTTGATCCTGATGATGTTACTCCTCTTGGAATTCGGCAAACCGGGGCAGAGGTGATTAAATATGGAGCTCCGGTACTTCCAGGTTCCATGTTTATGATGGCTTATCTTGATGAGATGCCTATTATCGGTTTGCCTGCCTGCGCTATGTATCATAAGATTACCGTTTTTGATCTTATCTTTCCAAAGGTATTGGTAGGAAGGAAGGTTAAGCGTGAGGATATTGTAAGATTAGGACACGGTGGATTGTGTATGCATTGTGAGATCTGCCACTATCCTGTTTGTCCTTTGGGGAAAGGGTAATTATAACGTCCTCTATTAGTTGGACATGGAACTTCTATATTTTGGGGTTGAAACAGAGATAAATTAATTATTTTTCTAAAAATTACTATTATACTAACAGAAAATAGTAAGAAAGTTGGAAGGATTTAGCATAGTAAAGTAGAATATAATATGTAAGCAGGTTTCCCAGATTTTTTTGGTTGTTGGTGTAAAGTATTATAAATCATAATTAAGAAAAGGAGGTTTTGAATTATGACTAAAGGGAAATATCTGGGTTTGGTTGTTTTGTTAGTTATAAGTTTGATGTTGGTTTTAACCGGATGTACTGATTCATTGTTATCTGGTCAGATACTCGGAAAGGTAACTGGTTCTATAACTGGAGTTGTCAAAGATGATCAAAAAAACCCATTATCTGGAGTTTCAGTTACAGTTGGTAATAAAGCCGATACAACCGACAGTAACGGAGTTTTTCAGATTTCTAATCTGGAAGTAGGTGAATACATTCTAACTGCTACTCTTAAAGGATACAAGACTACACAGGTTAATATTACTGTATCCGAGGGAAATAATACGATAAAAGATATAATTTTGTATAAAGAAGACACAAATGATGGAAATGATCCTACCGATGAAGAAGATATGGGTGAAATTATCACATTTGAAGATTCTAATCTAGAGGCTGTTGTACGTGAGGCATTAGGTAAACCTTCTGGCCCTATTTATTCAAAAGAGGTTATGTTTATAGATGGTTTGGAAGGTTGGGATAGGGGTATAACTTCTCTTAAGGGGATTGAGCACTTAACTTCTTTGCACTGGATTAACTTTAATAATAATCAGATTAGTGATCTCAATCCTTTAGCTGAATTATTATCTCTGGAATGGTTGGAATTTAATAATAATTTAATTAATGATATTAGTCCTTTATTAAATCTTTTAAAATTACGTGGACTTTCTCTTATTGATAATCCTATTAATGATGATGCTATAGATGTTTTAGCTGAAATGGATTATTTAGAGAATCTTCACCTTGGAGGTAATTCAATCAATGATATAGATGCATTAATTAATATCATAAGAGAAATGCCATATCTAAGGTGGCTAACTCTTACCAGAAGTAAACTTACTAATACTCATTTATATTTATTGGTTAATTTAAATGGGTTAGAGGGGCTCAATCTTTCAGAAAATTTGATTGATGATATAAGCCCATTGAAAGAATTAAGTAATTTGAAACATCTTAATGTTAGCGGTAATAGTATCAGAGATATCAGTTCTTTAGCCGAATTGAAGCTTTTAAGAGGACTTTATCTTTGGAATAATGAGATCATGGATATAGATTCTTTAGCTGAATTGACAAATTTAGAATCTCTTGGACTTGGTTGGAATCAGATTGAAAATATTACTCCTTTAGCTAATTTGACGAATTTGCAAAGACTCTGGCTTTCTGGTAACTATATTGTTGATATAAGTCCTTTAGCTGGATTAACATATTTAGAGGAGCTTTATCTTGATAATAATAATATTGATAATATAGAACCTTTAGCTGGATTAACACGTTTAGAGGAGCTTTGGCTTGAAGATAATGATATTAGTGATATAAGTGCTCTAGCTGGAATGCAATTTTTACGAAGGCTTAGTATTGCGGGAAATAAGATCAGTAATATAGATGTTTTATTGGAGTTGGACAGATTAGAATATGTTCGTATTGGATCTATATATTATTTAGATGATAGTGCTCTTGAGGTAATTGAGGAATTAGAAAAAAGAGGATGTGAAGTTGAATTCTGGGGAGGTCAAAATTGAAATACATTAAAAAGCCGTCTCTTTTTAAGGCGGCTTTTTTTAATATCAAGGAAATTATTCGCAGGGGGGGGTATAGAAAATATATTATAAAATGCAAAAAGCTAATTTTAAGCGACATAGAAATTTTTCGTTTAACCATCCTAAGCAGGATAGAAGGAGAAATAAGGCCCCATCACAGGATGTGATGAGCTAATCAAGGGTCAGGATGACCCATTGATTAGTGTGCCTTATTTCGACTGAAATCGAACTTTAGATGGTTCGAAAAATTTCTCTTGAAGCGAAAAATTAGCTTTTTGCAGTAAAATCAGATGATTAATTGTTTTGCTAAAAAGGAAAGAGCTTGTTGACAAACTTTTCTTTTTTAGAGGTTTGCCCATGCACTGCCGGAAAAACTAAATATAATTTCTGAAGCGTATAAGTCAAGGTTTAAAACCAGGAGGGCGGAAGCCTTGACTTTTAAGGATGTGCAGCCAGGATGGCGGAGCGTCCGGTAGCGTAAGAAATTATATTTAATTTTTCTGTTCCTCTGTGAGAACAAGTTATGTGTACCTTCCCTTTTTCAACAGTCTGGAAAGATCTTTTGTAAATCTTCCCTTATTACGATATAATAGAAGTCGGGAAAGATTTGAGAATAGAGGTGGTTAAATGGAAGTCTATGCTTTAATTGGGCCGAGTGGAACAGGAAAAAGTCATCGGGCATTATTGGTAGCCCATAAATATAATATTCAATTACTGGTGGATGATGGGTTATTAATTAAAGGTAATAAAATTCTGGCCGGTAAATCAGCAAAACGTGAATCCAGTAAAATTGCTGCTATTCGACGGGCCATTTTTATTGATGAAGAACATTCGAAAGAAGTACGTGAAGTCTTACAAATCTTGCCTGATGATAAAATACTAATTTTGGGTACATCTCTAAAAATGGCAAAACGTATAGCCAGGGAGCTGGGGTTTCCTAAAATTGATCACATTATCCGGATTGAGGATATTGCTTCTGAGAAAGAGATACAACTTGCCAGAGAAAAACGGATAAAAGAAGGAAAACACGTTATTCCTGTGCCTATAATAGAGGTTAAGCCCAAGTTTTCAGGTTATCTTATGGAATCTCTGGAACTGATATTGGGACTAAAAGAGCCAAAAAAAGCGGAAAAAACCATAGTTCGTCCACGTTTTAGTTATTACGGAAAGCTTTTAATTCACGATAATGTTATCAATCAACTGATTAATCATGGGATTAAAAACCATCCCGATATCACCCGGATTATTCACTTAGATACTGAGAAGTCAGAGGAAGGTTTAAAAATTTCCGTTTCTCTTGAATGTCTGTACGGACGACATCTACCGACCATAGGAAAAGAGGTTCAAAGAGAAGTTAAAGAGGTGGTTGAAATGACTACCGGGCTAAATGTTCTCGAGATAAATATTTTCTTTGTGAATATAAGATTATCCAGATAAATATTCATCGATGAATTTTAATTATATTTAAATTTTTATGCAATGTAAGACCCGTAATGTAAAAGATGGGTCTTTATTTTACTTAAAATATTGTAAATATAGTGTCTTCTATGAAACTTTTTTCAGAAAAAATTTAAATTTAATTAAAATAAAAGAAGGTATTTACTGATAAATATTGAATATTTATTTTAAGCAGAAAGAGCAGAAATATTTGATAATTAAGTAAATTAGAAAGGATGGGTGAGAGAAATGGCTAAAGTTATAACCGTTGCGCTGGGTGGAAATGCAATTAATAAGCCAGGTCAGAAGGGAACTGCCGAAGAACAATTTGAAAATGTACGAAATACTACTAAACAGATTGTAAAAATGATCAAAAAGGGTCACAAAATTATTATTACCCACGGAAATGGACCACAGGTGGGTTCAATCCTGATTCAGCAGGAAGCAGGTAGTGATCAGGTTCCGCCTATGACTTTGGATATTTGTGGTTCTCAAACCCAGGGTCAGATTGGCTATATGATTCAGCAGTCTCTGGGCAATGAGATGAAGAAAGAAGGAATTAATAAAACTGTGGTTTCATTGGTAACCCAGGTTATTGTTGATAGAAATGATGAGGCGTTTCAAAATCCCCGCAAACCTGTTGGACCTTTTTTTGATGAAGAACATGCTAAAAAGATGATGAAAGAAAAGGGTGAAACCTGGATTGAAGATGCAGGCCGCGGTTGGAGAAAAGTAGTTCCATCTCCTATTCCCAAAGGAATTGTGGAGATTGAAGCGATTAAATCTCTGGTAGATGCCGGTTTTATTGTTGTTGCTTCCGGTGGGGGTGGAATTCCTGTTGTTATCAATGAAGATGGGACCTATACTGGGGTTGAGGCAGTGATTGATAAAGATCGGGCAGGCGAAGTATTGGCTGAAGAAGTGAATGCTGATATACTGATGATTTTGACTGACGTACCTTATGCTGCTATTAACTATGGAACTCCAGAACAGAAGAATCTTGAAAAAGTTAAACTTTCTGAAATGAAACGCTATTTTGCTGAAGGGCATTTTAAAGCCGGAAGTATGGGGCCAAAAGTTGAAGCTGCAATTAAGTTTGTTGAAAACGGTGGAGAGAAAGCGATTATTGCTTCATTAGAAAACGCTCTTGAAGCTTTGGAAAATGATAAAGGAACTGTGATTATTCCTGATTAATCATTGTTAGTTCGACCACTCTTAGGAGTGGTCTTTTTAATGTCAAGGAAATTTTTCGAACCATTTAAAGTTTGATTTCAGTCGAAATAAGTCTTCATCACATCCTATGATGAGGACTTATTTCTCCTTCGATCTCACTAAGATTTCTATGTCGCTCAAAATTAGCTTTTTGCAGTAAAATAAGATTATTGGTCACAGTGGAGTGTCCGGTGGTCATTTTGTTCGTAAATGGAGATAATTATTTTACACGTTTTTATTGATAAAAAGTATTGAAATTGTGGATAAGTAGTGTAAAAACTGTGGATAATGTGGATAAATATTTGTGGATAATGTGGATAACCCTGAGGAAAAGTTGATATCTTCGGGTTTTTTATGTTAATTAGTTGTTAAAAACATGTAGCATTAATTTATAAGCAGAAAAAGATTTGTGGATAAATTTAGTTAGTGATGATTTCCAAAAAAAAAGAAGGATTTTTTCTCTTAGGGTAGAATATATTCTAATGAAAAAGCAACGCAAGGGCTTGCGTTATTTTTTCCTGCAATTTACGCAAGCGGTTGCGTTAAAGGAGGAGCCGGGATGCCGTTAACAATGAAAGATATTGCGAGAATGGTTGGGGTTTCTGAATCTACAGTCTCAAGGGCTATTAACGGCAAACCTGGTGTTGGAAAAGAAACCAGAGAAAAGATTCTAGCGCTTGTAAAAAAATATCAATATCAACCTAATACTCTGGCTAAAGGTCTGGCTTCCCAGAAGACTCGCACCCTGGGACTGATTATTCCAGATATTACATATCCCTATCTGACTAGGATTGTGAAGGGAATAGAAGAGCGAGCAAATGAGCTGGGATATCATTTAATACTTGCCAATACAGGTGGGAACCGTGATAAAGAGATAAGTTATTTATCCCTTTTTCAACAAAATCGTGTTGAAGGGATTATCTTTGTGGGAGGTTCTCTGGCTGAGGAAGAGATTATTAAATTAGGGTTAAACAAATATCCTCTGGTGTTAGTTAATAAATTGATGGAAGAGCTGGCATTACCTACTCTTCTTATAGATCACCAACAAGGTGCAGAGCTGGCCATTACTCACTTAATAGAGAGAGGTCATCAAAGAATAGGGATGGTAGTTGGCTCTTTAGATGATTTGACGAATTTTCAGCTTTTAGAAGGATATAAGGAAGCTTTGAAACAGAGCAATCTGCCATTTTTAAAAAACATGGTGGTTGAAGTTGAGGATTCCCGCCAGGGAGGGTATAATGGATTTCTTAAACTAATAGAGGAGGAGAATCTCCCTAGTGCTATTTTCGCTGCCAGTGATTTGTTGGCAGTGGGAGTTGTGGAAGCAATCAAAATGGGAGGTTATTTAATTCCAGATGAGATTGCGGTTGTAGGTTATGGTGATACATTAATAACTGAGATTATTCATCCGCCTCTGACGACAATAAGGCTGCCATTGTCAGAACTGGGTAAAAGAGCGATAGATCGATTGGTCAAAGTAATTGAAAAAACGAAGATTGAAGAACCTTTTGAGATTTTAACTTCTAAATTAATCAGGCGGCATTCGACTTAGAATTAGCCATTCTAATTCATAAAAAGATTTTTACTGCAAAAAGCTAATTTTTCACTTTAAGAGAAATTTTCGAACCATCTAAAGTTCGATTTCAGTAATCCTGTGATGAGACCTTATTTTGACTGAAATCTCACTAAGATGGTTTTAATGAAAAATTTCTATGTCCCTTAAAATTAGTTTTTTGCAGTTTAATCATAAAAATATTTTACATTTTAATTAAGGAGGTTAAAAACTATGGCAAAAGTAACACTGAGAGGTGTAACAAAGAGATATGGTGATGTTGTTGCAGTTAATAATGTGAACCTGGATATTAAAGATAAGGAGTTTCTGGTACTGGTAGGTCCTTCCGGTTGCGGTAAATCTACCACTCTGAGAATGATTGCTGGTTTGGAAGAGATTACAGAAGGTACTATTGAAATTGGTGATACCATCGTTAATGATATTCCTCCAAAAGACCGGGATATTGCGATGGTATTCCAGAACTATGCTCTCTATCCACATATGGATGTTTATAACAACATGGCTTTTGGTTTGAAATTGAGAAAGTTTCCGAAAGATGAGATCGACCGCCGTGTTAAAGAAGCTGCCCGGATTTTGGGTATTGAAAACCTGTTGGATCGTAAACCTAAGCAATTATCTGGTGGTCAGCGCCAGCGTGTAGCATTAGGTCGTGCTATTGTTCGTGAACCTAAAGTATTTTTGATGGATGAACCCCTTTCCAATTTGGATGCTAAATTAAGAGTTCAGATGCGTGCTGAGTTGCAAAAACTCCATGATCGTTTACAAACTACTGTTATTTACGTAACTCATGATCAGACTGAAGCGATGACCATGGGGGATAGAATTGTTGTTCTTAAAGACGGAGTTGTTCAGCAGGTTGATACCCCATTAACACTTTATAATAAACCAGCTAATATGTTTGTGGCTGGCTTTATCGGTTCTCCTTCCATGAACTTCTTAAAGACTGTAATTGTTAAGGAAGACGAAAATTATTATGTAGATGGTGGTGCTTTTAAAATTAAGATTCCTGAAGATAAGGTTCGAGAATTCCCGAAAGTTAAAGAATATCAAGGTAAAGAAGTTGTTTTTGGTATCCGTCCAGAGGATATTAATGACGCCCAATTAGCAGATATTAAAATAACAAATGACAACAGTTTTACTGCTGAGGTAGAAGTAGTAGAGCCAATGGGTTCTGAAATCTATCTCTATCTAAAAATTGATGATCATTCTGTAATTGCACGGGTTAAGGCTGACAGTACTGCAAAAGTTGGCGATAACATTAAAGTGGTAATCGATACTTCCAAAATGCATATCTTTGATGCAGAGACCGAAGAGGCAATCTTCTAGAACAAAATATATGATTTTACTGCAAAAAGCTAATTTTTCGCTTCAAAAGAAATTTTTCGATTAACCGAAAAATTTCAATGGCGTTCAAAATTAGCTTTTTGCAGTTTAATCGCAAAAAAATTAATGTTATATAATGGTAACGATTCTAAAGGAATGGCAATCATTATGTGCCATTCTTTAATTTTTTTCAAAAAAATGATATTGTCAACAGGAATTTTTGCTTTGATCTAGAAATATATACTCAGAAAGTATATCTTGGAATTTCTGCAATTAAGCTTTTAAAAAATAATCAAAAGGGAAAGGTGGGGTTTATTATGAGATTAGCTGAGCAGATTGGGCTGGCATTGGGTAGTCTTCAGGATGTTGAGGTTGATGAGGGATTGAAAAAGGCTTCAGAGCACGGTTATTTAGCTGTTGAGATTTCGGGAGATGAGTCATTTTCTGATCTTGGTTTACGCGGACTCTGGCCATGGGAGAGAAGAATTTGGAATCATATCAAACCTCTATTAAAACCTTTCCATTTTAAAGCATACCATTCTCCTTATGCAAATCTCAATTTCCTTACCTTAAATCCGGTAATCAGAGATGCTGCTTTGGAACAGATCAAAGCATCCATTGATATCGCTGAAGAGATGGGTTTAAGTCCGGTGATTGTTCATCCTGGAATACCAAGGGAAGATATGGATACAAGAGTTCTGGATTTTTTAATCACAACATTTCTTGGGGAATTAGCTGCTTATGCAGAAGAAAAGAAGGTTAAAGTAGCTATAGAGACCTGTGAGTATTTCTCTGACCTTTCAGTTCTTAAAGAGTATATTGCAAAGATTGATTCACCTTATCTGGGAATTTGCCTTGATTTAGAAGAGACAATGGTTGAATTTAATGAATTGGATAATGATTCATTATGTGAATTTATTCGTTCAATTTCTGGTAAGCTTTTTCATGTTCGTTTACATGGTATGGATACAAAGTGGGCGAACGGAAGACTTAACTATGAAGAGGTTTGTAAAACTCTTATAAGAGAAAATTATAATGGAGCAGTAATTTTCCATATTTTAACTGAAGAAATTGATAATATAAATAAGACCCGTGACGTTATCTACAAAGTCGGATAAAATTAATCCCTCTCTTCCGGGTTAAAAAAATAGTGGATACAAATAATATACATAAAAATAAATCGGAAGGGAGCGGGATAATGACCGATAACAAAAAAGACAGGATACCTAATGAGCTGGAATTGAGGAGTTTGCATTACTTTCTGGGTCGGAAGAGTATTTATGATATTGAGATTGCTGCAGAGTATGATGAAAGGTCAACCCGTGGTTGGTGGTCAAATTACTGGAATGATTGGGATGAACTGAGAGAAGAAGAAAGGTATGATCATTGGTTTACGAAAGATATTAGAGAGATGAAAAAGTAAATTTTGGATAAGTTGTATGCAATAATAGACAGACCCTATAGTCTTCTATAGGTGTTTTGTCTATTATTTTTTTTCTGATTAAGTTTATAACTATTAAACTTTAAAAAATAATACTATAATTATTTATTTTTTCATTTCCTATAGTATGATAGTTTAATATTAACATTTATTTAAATACAGTGTCGGTGTAATATTTCTATATAGTATAATTAAACTACAAAAAGCTAATTTTGAGCGCCATAAAAATATCTTAGTAAGATTTCAGTCGAAATAAGGCTTTATCACAGGATGTGGAGTGTCTTATTTTGACTGAAATTGAACTTTAGATGGTTCGAAAAATTCCTTTTGAAGCGAAAAATTAGTTTTTTACAGTAAAATCATATATTAATTGTCGATTTGTCTGGTAATTTTTATGAAAATAATCTTATTTTAAAAAAGGAATTTTTTATAAAAATAAAGAATGAAAAATGAGAGTCTATCAGGGGAATTTATCTACTAACATAGGGATAACTGAAGTCGATTCTTTTTAAATTTAAATAGGTGAGGTGGATAGGATATGGATGACTATAAGTTGTTATGGGAAAAAATTAAGATTAAACTTATTTGTGTAGGTATTCCTGTTATAGGTTTAACTATATTATTTTATAATTTGCCCAAAGTAAACCCGTTCTCAGGTTTAGAAATAATTTTTTTTATGATTGTTAATATTTTTGCTGAGCTTTTAATTGTTGAGTTACCTATTGGAATTCAGATTAGTTTGAGTTATCCTATTATGATTTGTGTTTTGCTCTTATTTGGGCCAATTATTACTATGTGGGTATATATTCCAGCCTTGGTTATTAGTCAGGTTATGAATAAACGGGAACCGTTTAAGATTATATATAATGTCAGTCAGATCAGTATTTCTATATATATTGTAAGTTTATTTTTACCGGATAGTTTTTCAACTATTGTTCTTAGCCGTGATATTTTATGGATTTTTTTAGTCATAGTTTTTCTTAATTTATTGAATATTACCCAGGTTGTACTTTTCATTTCAGTTAAAGGGAGTTGTAATTTTTTCAGGATCTTTAAAGATATTTGGTTTAAGGAAATGTTAAGTGTGCTTCCAATATATTATGCAACAGGATTGATTATGGCGGTTTGTTATCAAGCTCAGGGTGTGTTGGGCAGTCTTATAGTAATAGCTCCTTTATTAGGTATTTTCTCTCAGTTAAATATTCAAAATAAATTAAAAATTGAGTCACATCGTGCTAACACTGATGCACTCACCGGATTATTTAATCGTCGTGCTTTAACCAGCTGGTGGCAGCGGGTGTTTCCCCAAATCCTCAATACTAACAAAACTTTGAGTGTATTAATGATTGATATTGATGATTTTAAAAAAATTAATGATGCTTACGGACACGATGTTGGTGATAAAGTATTGAAGTCGGTAGCCGGTACTATTAAGAAATGTATTCGACGGTCTGATTTTGTTTATCGTTTTGGTGGTGAAGAATTTATTGTGTTATTGCCAGAATCAGATATTAATAATGCAAAAAAAATAGCAGAACGGGTACGTTTAGCTATTAATAAGATTAAAATTTCACAAATAAAGGATATTTCGGTAAGTATAGGGGTATCCGGTTTGAATTCATGCGTACTGGAAAGAAGTGATGATATTCCTGGTGAGCTAATTCGACAAGCTGATATTGCCATGTATGTGGCGAAAAGGGAAGGGAAAAACCGGATTTGGATTTATTCTTAAATTTATATTAAAATTAATAACAATAGGTGAATTAAGGTTGAAAAATGTGTGATCATTCGTTTACGGAGGAAAGAATAATGTATTTTATCAACTGCGAAAGTTAAGTAAATGTAAGCTGCAAAAAGCTAATTTTGAGCGACATAGAAATTTTTTGTTAAACCATCTTAGTGAGATTTCAGTCGAAATAAGTCCTCATCACAGGACGTGATGAGTTAATTAAGGGCCAGGAAGACTTATTGATTAGTGTGCTTTATTTCGACTGAAATCGAACTTTAGATGGTTCGAAGAATTTCTTTATAAAGCGAAAAATTAGCTTTTTGCAGTTTAATCTTAGATAAGTTTCAAAAAACAAAAGGATTAATCTAGCTTTTATCAAAGAATAATAGTAGCAGAAACGAAATTTAAGGGGTGAGTCGATGATGTACAATAAGGACCAATTAAGAAATACTTTACGCAAAATTGATGGCAAAGGTTATAAAGCTTATAAGGAATTACAGGGAAAAGAATATGATTTTGGAGAATATTCCATTACCTTTGATTATGTTCAGGGTGACCCTTTTGCCAGTCCTACTAAAGTGACTATTAAAGTACCTCAAAAAATTGCAGGTTTTAAAAGAGAACTTTATGAAAATCATGCGCGGAAAACAGCTTTAACTGATTATCTAACCCGTGCTTTTGCCAGAGCGATCAGTAAATATGCAAAAGGAAATCGAGGTACGGGAAAAAGCGGTATGATTGGGATTGATTGTCCAGGCCAGGAGGTTTTGGTTAGAACCTCCGCGGATATAGATGATGAAAAAATTCTGGTAAGGATTGTGGTTGGACTGCCGGCACAGGGGAGGCGGATATTGGCAAAACAAGCAATTGCTATGTTTTTTGAAGAAATACCAGAATTAGTAAAAACAGCACTTATATACGAAAATTTACCTGAAAAGGAGTTAATAAATCATATTCAGATTGTAGAAGACCAGGAGGTTATGCGGAATCAGCTGAAAGAAAAGGGGCTTGTTGCTTTTATCGGTAATGGATCGATTTTGCCGCGGCGGAGTGGAATTGATGATCGGCCCATGTCAAAAGATAAAGCAGTAGCCTTTGTTTCACCTCCTGATCTGGAGGTTGAACTTGAGACCAAACATCAGGGGAAAGTGAAAGGAATGGGAATTCCTGAAGGAGTAACTCTCCTTGTTGGGGGAGGATATCATGGCAAATCTACTGTCCTTAAAGCTATAGAAAGAGGTGTTTACAATCACATTCCCGGTGACGGCCGGGAACGGGTAGTAACTGTCTCTACTGCCTTTAAAATCCGGGCCGAAGATGGCCGGAGGGTGGAAAAAGTTAATATCAGTCCATTTATCAACAATTTACCTCATGGTCAGGATACCCATGAATTTTCCACAGAAGATGCCAGTGGTAGTACTTCTCAGGCAGCTAATATTATGGAAGCATTAGAGTTAAATTCAAAATTACTTTTATTAGATGAAGATACATCTGCTACCAATTTTATGATTCGGGATGCTAGAATGCAGGAATTGGTAGCTAAAGAGAAGGAACCGATTACTCCATTTATTGATCAGGTTACCTTTTTGAAAAAAGAGCTGGATGTCTCAACAATTATGGTTATTGGTGGTTCGGGTGATTACTTTGATGTAGCTGATTGTGTGATTATGATGGATCACTATTTGCCTCATCATGTGACAGCTGAAGCTAAAGAGATTGCAAAAAAATATGCAACCCACCGCCGGGTTGAGGAAAGTGGTGGATTTACTGATATAAAATTGGATCGAATTCCTTTACCTCAAGGTTTTAATCCTAAGAAAGGGCGTAAAGTTAAAATCAAAGCTAGAGGATTACATCATATACAATTTGGTATGGAAGATATTAAGCTTGAATTTGTGGAACAGTTGGTCGATAAGAGTCAGACTAAGGCTATTGGGGATATCATTTATTATGCACTGAATAAAGGTTACCTGGATGGGAATAGAAGTCTTTTTGAGGTTCTTAAGATGGTTTATCAGGATATAGAGCAATATGGCTTAGAAGTCATTGCTCCTTTTGGCAATTCCGATGGTGACTATGCTTTACCTCGACTATTGGAAGTAGGTGCAGCCATTAATCGGTTACGTACATTACAGATCAAATAATTGCAATATAAGTTATATTTCTCTCCTTTCCTACATAAATATGGATTAAGAACTGGTTTGGAAAGGAGAGTTGATGAATGGATGGTAAGGACAAAATGTCCAGTTTTGAACATAAAGGTGAAAATCACGAGTTTACTCTGACTAATCGTAAATATTTAAGTATGAGTGGGGTTAAAGAAGTTATTTCTTATAATGAGCACCAGATTCATCTAGAGACTGTCCAGGGGTCATGCCTGGTTAAAGGAAATGGGTTAAATATTCAACATTTGAATCTGGAAAATGGAAAGTTAGTGGTAGAAGGAGAAATTTCAACTATTGATTATAATGTCAGTGGAGGTAGAGGATTTATCAACCGGATATTTAAATAAATGATTTTACTGCAAAAAGCTAATTTTTCGCTTTAAAAGAAATTTTTCGAACCATCTAAAGTTCGATTTCAGGCTTATTTCGGCTGAAATCTCACCAGGATGGTTTAACGAAAAATTACTATATTGCTCAAAATTAGCTTTTTGCAGTTTAATCATAAATAATTTCGATTAAAAAATCCCATCGACCAGTTGAATGTAACTGGACGGTGGGATAAATATTTTGCACAATTTTTTATTTTTTGCATATACTAATCAGGTACATTGATATTTCTAAGGAGGTAAAAGAGATGCTCCTGGAGATAAAATCTTTTCTGATTATGATAGCCGGCGGTTTTGCTATTAGTATCCTATATGACATTTACCGTTGGTTATGGCTAGCTAAGTATCAGCGTAGTTGGCTTAAACATGTCGGTGATCTAATCTTTTCATTATTGGCCACAATTATAGTTATAGGTTTACTCCTTTATAGTAATTGGGGAGAACTTCGCCTATATATTTTTTTCGGTTTAGGGATTGGCATTTTTATTTATTTTAAAATTACTAGAGTAATTTTTGCATACTTTCATTAAATTTTTGAGATTTGTAAGGATTTAAAAGAAGGAGAATGGAGGTTTTTTGTGGAATACATTAATACTTCCAGGGTAATTTTTAGATTCTCTGTAAAGAAGAAAGGATTTGTCTGTAATGATTAGAAAAGTTCCAAATCCAACCAAACCGAAAAAAAAATTTCGCCGGATTTTTATAATTGGCAGTCTAATGATTTTGATTTCTAGCTTTTGTTCTTTACAATTTTATCGAGGTTATAAGACGCTAGCTTTAATGCAGGAACAGGTAGCTGAGCTTAAGACGCAAATTCAATATATGAAATATGAGAAAGAGAGGCTGTTAAACTTATTGGAAAAATTGGATTCAGAAGATTATATTGAGCGGATTGCCAGAGAAGAATTGGGATTGGTTAAAAGAGGAGAAATTCTAATTATTACTGTTGAAGAATAGGAGAATTTTTAACCTGTTTTTTTTTGTGTAAAATTCAGTAAGTTAGGGGGAAGTTTGATGAGTCAACATATTTACCAACGGTTAGCAGAAGAACTCAATTTAAAATTAGGACAGGTGGAACGTACTGTAACCTTGTTAGATGAAGGAAATACTATCCCATTTATTGCTCGTTATCGAAAAGAGGTAACCGGGTCTTTAAATGAGGAACAGTTGAGGAATTTAGCTGACCGACTTAATTATTTACGTAATCTAGAGGCACGGAAAGAAGAAGTAATCCGACTTATTGATGAACAGGGTAAATTAACTCCTGAACTTAAAGAAGCTATTTTATCGGCACAGATTTTGCAGGAAGTAGAAGATTTATACCGTCCTTATCGTCCAAAACGGAGGACCAGGGCTACCAAGGCCAAAGAACAGGGATTAGAGCCGCTGGCATTAACTATTTTAGCTCAGGAATTGACTTCTGGGGACTTAGAGGCACTGGCGGCGGAATATATAGATCCGGAAAAAGAACTTGAAGATGTGGAAGCTGTCTTACAAGGGGCCAGAGATATTATTGCTGAGATGATCTCAGATGATGCTGAGGTTAGAAAGTTTATTAGAAAATATACCTTTGATGAGGGGATTATTCAATCAGAAGGAAAGACTGAAGAGATTACCAAATTCGAGATGTATTATGATTATAAAGAAGCTGTTAAAAAGATTCCACCCCATAGAATATTAGCTATTAATCGGGGTGAAAAAGAGGAAGTATTAAAGGTTAAGATAATAACACCGGTTGAGCAAATTCTGGCAGAGTTAGAAAAACGAATAATTACCAATGAAAATAGTATTTTTGTTGAACAGCTGAAGATGGCAATAGAAGACAGTTATAACCGTCTTATGGCTCCGTCTATCGAAAGAGAGATTCGTTCCTATTTGACAGAGCAGGCAGAAGAATATGCTTTTGAAATCTTTAAAACCAATCTTAGAAATCTTCTTCTGCAACCGCCGGTCAGGGACAAAGTGGTAATGGGGATTGACCCGGGATATCGGACTGGTTCTAAAGTTGTTGTGGTAGATGAGACGGGTAAATTGCTGGATACTGCTACGATCTATCCACATCCTCCGCAAAATGAGATAGAAGAAGCGAAAGAAATTTTAAAGAAGCTGATAGACCAGTATAGGGTCGATATTATAGCTATAGGTAACGGTACTGCAAGTCGGGAGACAGAGCTTTTGATAGCTAATTTAATTAATGAAATTTCAGATAAGGTTCAATATATTGTGGTTGATGAAGCAGGTGCTTCTGTTTATTCTGCCTCTAAGTTAGCAAGAGAAGAGTTCCCTGAGCTGGATGTATCCATGCGTGGTGCTGTGTCTATTGCCCGCCGATTACAGGATCCATTGGCTGAACTGGTGAAAATTGATCCAAAATCTATAGGTGTAGGTATGTATCAGCATGATGTAAACCAGACACGATTAGGAGAGTGTCTGAATGCAGTAGTGGAATCTGTAGTTAACTATGTAGGAGTAGATCTTAATACCGCATCTCCGTCATTGCTCCAATATGTCTCTGGTATTAATGCCGGTGTAGCTAAAAATATCGTAAAGTATCGTGAAGAGAATGGCAAATTCTCATCTCGGAAGGAATTAAAAAATGTTCCCCGGCTTGGTGAAAAAACTTTTGTTCAAGCGGCAGGTTTTTTGAGAATACCCGATTCAAAAGAGGATCCTTTTGCTAATACACCAATTCATCCTGAATCATATGATCTGGCTGAAAAAATGTTGGCTGAGTGTAATTATCTCCCGGAAGATTTGTTAGATCGGGAGAAATTGCCTCAGATTAAAGAGGATATTAGTAAACTGGATATAAAAGCTCTTGCCGAAAAATTAAATGCGGGATTACCTACTTTACAGGATATTGCTCAGGCTTTGATGCGGCCTGGACGTGACCCAAGGGAAGAACTGCCAAAACCCGTATTTAGAACTGATGTTATGACTATAGAGGATCTTAAGCCAGATATGATTTTACAGGGAACAGTTCGCAATGTAGTTCCATTTGGAGCTTTTGTAGATATTGGAGTTAAAGAAGATGGTCTGGTTCATATTTCTGAAATGAGTTATGATTATGTAAAAGATCCACTGGATGTGGTTTCAGTAGGGGACATTATTAAAGTCAAAGTTTTAAAAGTGGATCAGGAGAGGAGACGTATAGCACTGACTATGAAATTATAAAAAATTAAAAGAAAGTTATTGAAACCCTTATTTGACAACTTATGCTTTTTTAATATATAATAATTCTTAATATAAAAAGGTTCACCCTCAATTTTTTGAGGGTGTTTCTATTCTTCAATTTGGGAAAAATATCTAAAAAGGTGGTGAAAGGCTTGGCAAAATATGAGCCGTTAAAAGAAGGAGATAAATCAATTATAACCAAACAATTAGGGCGACCGCCGCGGAATTTAATAGGGGTGGCTGTCCGTTGTAAAGATGGTATACCCCAGGTGATTGTCACTCACCCGGTCATATTTCACGGAGAGTATCCAGAAGTATTTCCGACCCTCTATTGGCTTTCCTGTCCCAGGCTTGTAAAAGAGATTTCACGATTAGAAGGGACAGGAGCTATTGAAGAAATTCAGGATATAATATTTAACGATCCTGTATTAAAAAATACTTTGGATGAGGTTTATCGGATATATGCTGACCAGAGGATGGCCCTGGTTAAGAATCCAACCTTAAAGCTTTTAAAAGAACGTCATCCATCTCAATATGAGGTACTCCTCCATTCTGGTGTAGGAGGTATAATGAGTCAGGGAATTAAGTGCTTGCATACCCATTTTGCAGATTATCTGGTCAATAAGGTTAATCCTGTTGGATTCCTTGTGGCAGAGCGATTGGGAGATAAGATAAATGAAAACTGTCATCAGTGTGTTCAAGAATAAACTATATCTTTTAAAAAGATATAGTCAGGCTGTTGAAAAAGTGAAGGTGCACATAATTTGCTTCCACAGAGGAACAGAAAAACCAAATATAATTTCTTCCGCTACCGGACGCTCCGCCGTCCTGGCTATGCGTCCTTAAAAGTCAAGGCTTCCGCTCTCCTGGCTCTAGCCTTGACTTATACGCTTCAGTATATTTAGTTTTTCTGGCAGTGCACGGACAAGTCTCTAAAAAAGAAAGGTTTGTCAACAAGCTTACTATATCTTTTAAAAAGATATAGTTTTTTTATTTATGTAGACTGCAAAAAGCTAATTTTGAGCGTTATTGAAATTTTTTGTTAAAGCATCTTAGTGAGATTGAAGTCGAAATAAGGCCTCATCACAGGAGGTGATGAGCTGCTAATCAAGAGCCAGAAGGGCCCTTTGATTAGTGTGCCTTTATTTAGACTGAAATCGAGCTTTAGATGGTTCGAAAAATTTTTTTATGAAGCGAAAAATTAGCTTTTTGCAGTAATATCATTTATAAAACCAATTATAGGCATAGCTTAATGAATGAAAGAATGATTTAGTCAAATTCGCGTAGAGTCAGACTGGAAAGAACCAAAAGGCAGATTCCGTAAACAAAGAGGAATCCCAGGTTCTGCCAGTATTCATTCAGTTGATCGTTCATCAGTCCGGTAATTCCATTATAAGCATAGGTGAAAGGGATTGTTTTTGATAAAATTTGTGCCCAATTGGGTAAAAGTTTAACTTTGACTAAAAGACCAGAGAAGAATATAGAAGGCAAGATTATTAATGGGATGAAAGGGAAGACCTGACCTTCATTTTGAGCCAGTGTGGAGATTAAAATTCCAAGAGCAATGGAGATTATAGCTAAAAGCCAGATAATAAGAATATATTCTATTTTCTTTATAGTAGAGATTTGCAATTGAAATAACCAGATGGTTTCAAAAAAGATAAAGAGCGTCTGGATGGTTGCCAGACTAATATAACCAATCAGATAACCAAAAATAATTTCAACCCGGCGAAAACCATTAACAAACATTCTGGTTAACGTCTGATGGGAGCGTTCCCTGGTGACAGCTATGGCTGATAGGATAAAGGTGACAAAAAAGACGATAAACCCAGCCATAGGTATAATAAAGCGATTCAGGTTTAAAAAGGGATTAGCCAGAGTATCGAAAAGGACTTTCATCAGATAGATGATCAGACAGGGGGCAGCTATTGAAATTACTAAAAATCGGGGATCGCCTTTTAATTGTAAAATAATTCGCCTTCCAATTAGCAGTGCTCTCATTTTGAATCACCTTCTTTACATAGTTTTAAAATAATTTGCTGTAAATTTTCATGTTGGATGCGAATCTCCTCAATATCTGTACTTAGTCCATAGGGGTAAAGGGCTTCAGCCAATCCGGCATTGGGAGTTATTTCTTTCCATTCACCATTCTTTTTGATGGAGATAAATTCTTGACCGAGAGCCATGATTTTCTTCACTGAATCTACTTTTAAAATTTGCCCTTTATTCATAATTCCCAACCGATGGCAGTCCTCAGCTTCATCCATTAGATGGGTAGTGATAAAGATTGTTACTCCTTTAGCTGATAACTCATGGAAGTATTGCCAGAAAGTCTGGCGAAGTTGGGGATCAATCCCTGCTGTAGGCTCATCTAAAAAAAGTATCTCAGGTTGATGAACCAGAGCACATGCTAAAGAAACTCGCTGTTTCATCCCGCCCGAGAGGGTCCGAACAGGTTTATCCTTTTTTTTCTGTAAAGCTGTAAATTTGATTACCTGTGCAACTTTTTCTTCTGGGTTAGTAATGAAATGGGCCCTGGCAAAAAATCTGATATTTTCTTCAACTGAGATATCTTCATAGAGTGCAGGGTTTTGAGGCATATATCCGATAAATCGTTGCACAATTTTACGTTGGTCGGGAAGTTGATAGCCATTAACTTTTATTTTGCCAGAAGTGGGTTTTAGTGCCCCTACCAGGGATTTAATTAAAGTACTTTTTCCTGCACCGTTGGGCCCTAAAAGTCCGAATATTTCACCTTTTTTTATTGTTAGATTTACATTACACAATGCCTGTACATCACCATAATTGTGGTTAAGATTGTGTACTTCAATAATGTTTGACATTTCTGATCCTCCTTGTTATTTTATAATTTAATTATACTCCTGAAATTGGTAGAAATCAATTTAACTATTTAAACTATTTTTTGACAGACATTCTACCCTAAATGTGGAATTTTTTTGGAGAAACTTCTCAAATAAATGGAGATAATTTACAAATTTTTAGAACGGTCTTCTGGGTCATTCGACAACATTTTTTCCAGAAAAAGTATATAATATAAAATATAAAGAGAATCAGATTAAAAATCCGGGGGGGTTTATGAATGAGTATAGTTATACCTGCTTCGATTTATCGAAATAAGCAAAAATTTTTAACCACTAAAAGAGCAGCTAAGGATGGTGGAAAAGTGAAGTTAAAGCTGATTGATTTTGTGACAGCGTTGCTGGGGTTTTTACTAGGACATGCTGTTATGTTTAAAGAATTATCACCCTTTGGTATTGCCTTTCTTACCATTTTTATAAATTTGCATCCGCAGCGTCTGGCACTGATCGTATTGGGAGTGGGGGCTGGTTCAGTATTAATAAATGGTTGGACAGGATTGGGAGTTACTGTAGCTGCGGTTTTAGGTGTTTATCTTATTCGTTTATTAAAGGATAAAATACGACACGATGTAGTCAAAGGGGTTATTATGGCCAGCATGGTTATGGCTTTTTATCTCTTAAAATTTCTTTTTTATCCGGGTGAGATTTATCAGTTATTGATGGGGTTGTTGAAATCGATATTTATTCTTTGTATTAGTTGGCTTTTTGCTGAGGGTTTGACAGGTCTGATAATGGGTAAGCAAAAACGGTTGGCCCGGATTAATGTTCTGGCTGTGCTTTTTTTAACTGCTGGAGTAATAATTAGCTTTTCAGGGCTCAAAGTTATGAATATTCAGATAACCTCAGTATTGATTAAGACTATCTTGCTTATTTTTGCATATATTGGGGGAATGTCCCATGCTGCCATATCGGGGATGTTTCTAGGAATGGCCTTGACTCTAACCGGATTTTATAATCCGGTAGTGGTAGGCCTATATGGTTTTCTTGGTCTTAGTGCCGGGTATTTCCGGGAGTATGGTCGGTTTGCTATTATTTTGGGGATGGTTCTTGCCACATTGGTATTTACAGGACTGGATATTATTAAAACTCAACTTCAATATATAATTTTGGATAGTCTGATATCGGGGATGATTTTTTTAATTTTTCCAGGTTCGTTTTTAACAAATTTGCGACGCTATTTGCCGGGTACAGGCGAATTATTAATTGAGGAAACCAACTACCAGCAGAAAATACAGCGCCGGTTTACAGAACGATTAGAAGAGTTTTCTCAGATTTTTTCTGAGTTAAGTACTACTTTTAAAGAAGTGGCTTTTAGTGAAGAGGTGGAGGAAAATGATTTAAGTTATTTTCTCTATATCATTTCCAATCGAGTCTGTAAAGGCTGTAATTATGAAAATTATTGTTGGGACAAGCAGTTTTATCAGACCTATACACAGATCTTTAAATTGTTATCTCTTTTAGAGAGCCAGGGCCAGGCCAAAGGGGAAGATTTCATACGACTTTTAAAAGGCCACTGTCGAAATTTAAGTCGCTTAAAAGAATATGTTAACGGGTCATTAGAGATTTATGAATTGCATCGGCATTGGAGTAAGAAATTAAAAAATCAGCAGGCCATTGTTGCTGAACAATTGGGCGAAGTATCCCGGATTATTGATAGTTTTTCTAAAGAGTTGGATCTATGTATAACTACTCAAGAGGAAAGGGAACAGCGGCTTAAGACCGAATTAGAAGAAAATGGACTAAATATAATCAATTGTCATTTTATTGGAGATACCTTTGATGATCGATTAGAGATCTCTATAACCAAAGAACGTTGTGACGGTGATGGGGAATGTCGGCAGATCTTTAAAGTAATTAACCAGATGATTCAGCAGCCAATGACTAAATATGAGGGAGTTTGCGGTCGGGAAAAGGGTCAAAAGTATTGTCATCTAAAATTCTGTCCAGCCCAAAAGTTTAAAATCGAGATAGGATTTTATAACAAGCCAAAGGAAGGGGAAAATACTTCTGGTGATACATTGGTTTATCAACAGCTGAAATCGGGGAAGTTTATGACGATTTTAAGTGATGGTATGGGAACAGGTGAAGAAGCAGCCCGGGAAAGTCGTACTGCTACACGCCTTGTGCAAAAGATCGTAAGAGCTGGCTTTAATCATGATCTAGCTGTACGGACGGTAAATACTGCCCTGATTAGTCGTTCAACAGATGAATGTTTTGCTACAATGGATTTATCCTTTATTGATCTTTTTAATGGAGAAGTGGAATTTATTAAAATTGGCGCTGCTGCCAGTTTTATTAAGCGGGGTCATGAGGTTAATCTGATCCGGGGAAGTTCGTTACCTGTAGGTATTTTGCAGAGTATAGAACCATCTACCTTTAAACGGCGCCTTTTACCTGGTGATTTTGTGGTGATGATGAGTGACGGAATTTTAGATGCTGTAAAAGCTATTGATAAAGAGGATTGGATGGTTCGTTTGCTATGTAAGTGTTCATTTGAATCACCTGAGGATTTAGCGAGATATATATATGACCAGGCGGTAGCTAATGGAATACCGGAAGATGATATGACAGTGGTGGTTTTAAAATTGGAGGAAGAAAAGGTTTATTAAACCAGCTTTTTTAGGGTAAAATTTTCTCAATATGAGGAGGTTTTACCCTTTGATTTTTTAAAACTAGAAGGACAATTATACCCTAATGTCGTATTAATATTTTTATATGCCGCCTGTTAGATACCTGATTTTTCTGTATAAGAGATAGAAGTTAAGTTTAATCTATAGATTGGGGTTTTGAAAATGACCATTTATGATAAAGTTCGAAAAGCGATAACTGAATATCAGTTGGTTCAGGATGGGGAGTTAATTTTGGCAGCTGTTTCAGGTGGGCCTGATTCCCTGGCCATGTTGGAGATTTTGTATGAGTTGAAAGATGAATTTAATTATCAGCTCCATGTAGTACACTTAAATCACAAGCTTCGTAAAGAGGCTAAAGATGAGGCCGAATTTGTACGTCAGTTTGCGAAATCCCATGAAATTCCTGCAACTATTCTTGAATATGATATACCGGCTTTGCTTAAAGAAGAAGGTGGATCTGTTCAGGATAAAGCCAGAGAGGTACGCTATAGATTGTTTAATAGGGTGGCAGAGAAGGTTGGAGCAACAAAGATTGCTTTAGGTCACCATGCTGATGATCTGGCTGAGACGGTATTGATGCGTTTTTTAAGGGGGGCAGGATTAGAAGGCCTGGTAGGTTTTACTGCCCGGAGTCGGGGAAATTTGATCAGACCTTTAATATATGTAACCAGGGAGGAGATTGAAGCTTTTTGTGACGAGAAAGGTTTAACTCCGTGTTATGATCCTTCTAATGCCAAACCTGTCTATCTCAGAAATCGAATTCGCCTTAAGTTAATTCCGATGCTAGAAGAAGAATATAATCCTAATTTACGACAGCAGCTGGTACAGATGGCTCACCTTTTGGAAGAAGAGAACCTGATATTGGAAGAATATGTTTCCAGAATCTTTGAGAATGTTTTAATAAAAGAGGAGCCGGAAGTCTTGAGTTTTGATCTTAATGTAATGTCGAAAAAAAAACCGGCAATTTTGAGAAGGATTCTACGGTTAGGAATGGAAAAATTAAAGGGAGACAAAAAAGATTTCTACTATCAGCACTATATAAAAATGCAAGAATTAATTTTACAGGGTTCGCCTGGAAAAATGGTGTATTTACCTGATGGTTATATATTATATAAAGGATACAAGATGCTGCGTCTTGGGAAAAAGGAGGAGATTCTAAATCAATCTCTTAGACAATATACCTTGACTATTCCAGGTGAAACCTATTTAGAGGAATCAGATTTGCTTATTAAAGCTGAAGTAAAGGAGGGGCAGGTTTTAGTAAAAAAAGATCAGGCAGCTTTAGATGCAGATCTTTTAGGAACAGCTCTTTTAATCCGTTCCCGTAAACCGGGAGATTGGTTCTATCCACTGGGACTTAAAGGAAAGAAAAAGTTGAAGGATTTTCTGATTGATGAAAAGGTTGATCGTTTTGAAAGAAATCTGATTCCGATAGTTACAACTTTAGACGGGCAGATTGTCTGGGTTGCTGGCTATCGTGTAGATGACCGGTTTAAAGTTACACCAAAAACCCAAAAAACGTGTATTTTAACTATTTTAAAGGGAGGTATAAAAAGGTGAAAAATGATCTCAGAAATGATATTGAAGAAATTATTTTGACCGAGGAACAAATTCAGAAACGAATCGAAGAGTTAGGTGCTGAGATTAATGCTGCTTATGCTGACAAACCTGAAGAATTGATCATGGTTGGTGTATTGCGGGGTGGGTTTATTTTTATGGCTGATTTGGCTCGCCAGATCAAACGACAGGTAACCTTTGACTTTATTGATGTCTCTAGCTATGGAACTGGTACAGAATCTTCAGGTTCTGTACGGATTATCAAGGATTTAGAAGAGGATATTAAAGGAAAACATGTTTTAATTGTGGAAGATATTATTGATACTGGTCTTACTTTAAAGAAAGTTATAGAGATGTTAAAGACCAGAGAGCCTGCCAGTATTAAAGTCTGTACTCTGTTAGATAAACCAGCACGCCGGACTGAAAAGCATATTACTTCCGATTTTAATGGCTTTGAGATTCCTGATAAATTTGTGGTCGGTTATGGTCTTGACTATGCTGAAAAATATCGTAATCTACCCTTTATAGGAGTTTTAAAACCAGAAGTTTATGCATAAATATAAAAAAATATTCCCAGGGGAGAGGGGTTTGCCATTTTACATTAAGTATGGTATAATACCTTCATGGTTTTATTTATTTGTAAGTGAGGGGAGGTTTAGAATTGAATAGTTTTTCTAAAAATGTTGGATTTTATGTAATAATTATCGCTATTGCCATTTTGCTAGCCAATTTCCTCATCCCCAAAACCAATGGCAACCTGGATCTTACCTATACCCAATTCCTTCAACTGGTTGAGAAGGGTAAGATCAAGGAAGTGACAATGATTGGTTCCAATGAGATTGAGGGAATTTATAATGGTCGAGAATTTTATTTAAATATTCCACCAGAAGTAGTTCCAAATTTGATGGAATTAATGGTAGAAAAAAATGTAATAATTAATACCGAACCAGAACCTTCTGCTCCCTGGTGGACTGCTGTTTTGAGCTATATTTTACCGATGATCATTCTTATAGCTGTCTGGATTTTTTTCATGCAGCGGATGCAGGGGGGCGGTAATAAGGTACTGACATTTGGTAAGAGCAGAGCAAGACTTCTTCAAGATGAAGATAAGAAGATTACCTTTGCTGATGTTGCCAATTATGAAGAAGTAAAAGAAGAGCTGGCAGAGATTGTTGAATTTTTAAAAGATCCTGGAAAATTTAATGCTATGGGGGCTAAGGTGCCTAAAGGAGTGCTTTTGGTAGGACCTCCGGGAACTGGTAAAACTTTGCTGGCACGTGCCGTTGCTGGGGAAGCAGGTGTTCCTTTCTTTATTGTCAGTGGTTCTGATTTTGTTGAGATGTTTGTCGGTGTTGGTGCTTCCCGGGTACGGGATCTCTTTGAACAGGCGAAACGTAATGCGCCATGTATCATTTTTATTGATGAGTTAGATGCGGTAGGACGTCAGAGAGGTGCTGGCCTTGGTGGCGGCCATGACGAACGTGAGCAAACTCTAAACCAGCTTCTGGTTGAGATGGATGGTTTTGAAGGCAACGAAGGCGTTATTGTTATGGCTGCAACTAACCGTCCTGATGTCCTTGATCAAGCACTATTACGACCTGGACGTTTTGATCGCCAGATTGTAGTGGATGCACCTGATTATCAAGGTCGTTTGGGAATTTTAAAAATCCATGTTCGCAATAAACCCCTGGCAGATGATGTGGATTTAGATGCACTGGCCCGTCGGACTTCCGGATTTACCGGTGCTGATCTGGAAAATCTGGCAAATGAAGCGGCTATTTTAGCAGTTCGTCGTAAACAACGTAAAATCACAATGCGTGATTTTGATGATGCAATTGATCGGATCATTGTCGGGCTGGAACGTAGTGGCCGGAGGATCAGTGAAGAGGAACGTAAGTTGATTGCTTACCATGAAACAGGTCATGCAGTATTAAATGAACTTTTAGATTGTGTAGAACGGACCCATAAAGTTTCAATTATTCCACGTGGCCAGGCTGGCGGATATCATATTCCGATTCCAAAAGAAGAACGGATGATGGTTACCAAAAAGGATTTACAGGATAGGATTACTGTCCTTTTAGGTGGTCGTGCTGCAGAAGAGGTTTTCTTAGGTGAAATCAGTACGGGAGCGTCCAATGACTTAGAGAAAGCGACTGCCATAGCCCGTGCCATGGTGACTGAATATGGTATGAGTGAAAAGTTAGGCCATATCACTCTGGGCCATAAAGATGCGGAAAATGTCTTTTTAGGTAGAGATATTACCCGCGACAGAAATTACAGTGAGGAGATTGCTGCTCTTATTGATAAGGAAATTAAAGCTATTATTGATAACTGTTATGAAAAAGCTTTGACAATATTAAAAGAAAATGCTGATATTGTTGAAAGAATGGTTCAGGCTCTCTTTAAGTATGAAGTTCTTAATGCTGAACAGGTTAATAAGATTATTAATGGTGAACCTCTAGATGATGAACACACCCCTCAAAGTAAAGAGGATAACCATCAGGCGAATCAAGAAGCAGAGCCTGAGGGAGAGCAAAATGAATAAGCAAATATGGTAAGATTAACCCGCTGATTGATATATCAGCGGTTTTTTTTTTTAATAGAGGGTTTAAGTCCCTTATATACCGGCTTAAAACATTAGCAGAGAGCCAAAGCTCTGAAAAAAGACAAACTGGAGAGGTTTAAAACAGGATGAAATCAGATAATTTCAAATTCATAAAAAAGTTGAGTACTAAAGAACTATATAAGATAGCCTGAAATCGAACTTTAGATGGTCCGAAAAATTTCTTTTTGAAGCGAAAAATTAACTTTTTGTAGTAAAGTCATAGATATAAAAGGAATTTTTTGATTGAAAGTAGAAAAAGTAGTATAAATTAAAGGTTAATTGGGAGGAGAGTTAGATGGGTAATATAACTTTTAATACTTTACAAAAACAGATTTTTGACTACTATGGGAAAAGTGAGTTTAGAGAAGCTTTAGAAGTGGCTAAGCTTGCTTTAGAAAACTTTCCGGAAAAAATGTCCAGGATAAGTTATTGGATTGCTTGTCTTTATTGTCGGCTTGGTGAAATAGAGGAGGCAATAAAAACATTGAAATCGGCTGTTGAAAAAGGTTGTTGGTGGGCTCCGCAAATTTTGCTCAATGATTGGGATTTAAAACCGATTCACGACAGAGATGAATTTAAAAATATTTTATCAGAATCTGAAAAACTTTATGCTATTGCTCAGTCTAAGACAAAAGCAGAATTACTTATCTTTACTCCAGAAGAATATACTCAAAGTCAACCGATACCTCTATTTTTTTCAATTCACTGGCGTCAGGGAAATGCCAGAAGTTTTGCGGATTATTGGAAAACTACAGTATTAGGAAGGGGTTTTATGCTGGCTCTTCCCCAATCATCCCAGGTCTGTGGAATTGATGAATTTTGCTGGGATGACCAGGCGTTGGCCAAAAAAGATATTTTAGAGATGTATGCTAAAATAAGAAGGGATTATACTATTAAATTTGATCAGACAATTATTGCTGGGGCTTCTCAGGGAGGTAAATTGGCAATTGATCTGGTACTGAATGATGAGATTCCCAGTAAGGGATTTATTGCGGTAATGCCAGCTATCGGGGATGTCGAAGAGTATGTTCCGTTGATTGAGTCGGCAGCTAAAAGAGGAATTAAAGGGTGCATTGTCATAGGTGATAATGACTATTTTTATCCCAGAGTTATGGAGCTTTATGCGGAGATTCAAAAGAGGAATTTACCTTGTAAATTGATGGTTGAAAAGAGATTAGGCCATTCTTTTCCAGAAGACTTTTATATAAAGCTGACATCAGCCATTGATTTTATTTTGGAATGATAGAAGTAGATTAGAGATATCTGATACAGTGGAAGGCTGTAAGTAGGTAATTATATTAAAAATAACCCGGTAAATTTTACGGTTTTGGAATTTTTACCGTTTATATATTTAAATAAAGCCAGGGCAGAAATAAGGTGGATTAATATGTCAGGTATTTAGGAAAAATTAGATGTATTGGGAAGATATTACATCCCCGCGTAAGGTTGATAAGATGGTTAATTAGTAAACAAAACAAAGACTTGATCACTTTTTTGAAGGCGGCTTTCCATTTTGTTTTAAAGGTTTCTGTTCTTTTTATTTCAAAAAGAGGATTTTTTTCTGCAAGCAAGAATATATATTAAAATACCGATATTTCACTTACCCGCGAGGTGGGGAATCATGATTGGGAAAATTTTTATAAAATTAAATAAATATTTGCAAAAAAGGGGCATCTTGATTGATGCTCCTTTTCTTTTGACTATTTAACATTGTAAAGGGGTGAAAATAATATGATATACATTAACGGGGAAAATCTTGCATTACAGCAGATGATTGATGTAGTACGCGGATTTGAAAAAGTGGCCTTAGATCAAGAGGGAATTGAAAAAGTTAAAGCCTCGCGGAAGTTGGTAGAGGAGCTGATAGAGAGGGGAGAAGTCGTTTATGGAATTACTACTGGGTTTGGTAAACTTGCTGATGTTATGATCCCACAGGAAAAGGTGGAAGAGTTACAGCGAAACTTAATTTTGAGCCATGCTTGTGGAGTTGGTGATCCATTACCTAAAGAAGTAGTAAGGGCAATGATGCTTTTACGGGCCAATGCTCTTGTAAAAGGTTATTCTGGCATACGCCTTGAGACTTTGCAACTTTTAGTGGATATGCTCAATGCTGATGTAGTGCCAGTGGTTTATTCTCAGGGTTCAGTTGGAGCTAGCGGTGATCTAGTACCTCTGGCTCACATGGTTCTAGTTATGTTGGGGTATGGTGAAGCATACTATCAGGGAGAGCGCATGCCGGGAGATAAGGCTCTTATAAAAGCCGGACTTAAGCCTATTACTCTCGGGGCCAAAGAAGGACTTGCTTTGATCAACGGAACCCAGTGCATGACAGCACTTGGAGCTTTGGGAGTTTATGATAGCTTAAATCTGGCTAAAACGGCAGATATCTGTGCTGCTTTAACTATGGAAGCATTGCAGGGAATCCCCGATGCTTATGATGAAAGAATTCAACAGTTAAGACCCCATCCCGGACAGTTAAAGGCAGCCAGAAATATCCGGGCCATCCTTAATGGAAGTGGTCTGGTTTACCGGAAAGAGAGGGATAGAGTACAGGATGCATATACTTTACGCTGTACACCTCAGGTGCATGGTGCATCCAGGGATGCCATCAATTATGTAGCGGAAGTTGTGGTTCGTGAGATTAATTCAGCGACAGATAACCCTCTCATCTTCCCCGAAGATGGCATAGTCTTTTCAGGTGGTAACTTCCACGGTCAACCTATCGCTCTGGCCATGGACTTTCTGGGTATAGCCCTGGCTGAGTTGGCTAATATCTCGGAACGGCGGATAGAGCGACTTGTTAATTCAAATTTAAGCGGACTGCCGCCATTTTTGATTGCTGACAGTGGAATTAACTCGGGTTATATGATTGCTCAATATACAGCAGCATCATTGGTATCAGAAAACAAAGTACTGTCCCATCCTGCATCGGTCGATTCTATTCCTACATCCGCCAATCAGGAAGACCATGTCAGTATGGGAACCATTGCTGCACGTAAAATGTATAATATTCTGACCAATGCAGAAAATGTGCTGGCTGTTGAATTGTTGACTGCCGCTCAGGCACTGGAATTTAGGGATAAGGATAAGCTAGCCTCTGGTACAAAAGCGGTCTATGATCTAATCAGATCCAGTATTCCTGCTTTAACCCATGATCGATTGATTGCTCCCGAGATTCATAAAATGCAAGAGAAGATTCATTCAGGTGAAATTATTCAGGCTGTTGAGCAGGTAGTTGGATTACTATTATAGAATAAATAAAACAACAGTTCTAGTAGTATTTACAAGATCTTAGTTTAATATAATTGCAAAGTCAAAATATTTAAAAGGAGGGAATTTAAATGAAAAGAGTGATTCGTGCACCTAGAGGTACAGAGTTGAATTGTAAAGGTTGGCATCAAGAAGCTGCTTTGCGGATGTTAATGAATAATTTGGATCCCGAAGTAGCTGAAAAGCCGGAAGAATTGGTGGTTTATGGCGGCAGTGGGAAAGCTGCAAGAAATTGGGAATGTTTTGACGCTATTGTCCGGACACTGAAAAATCTTGAAAATGATGAAACCTTGCTGGTTCAATCAGGAAAACCAGTTGCAGTCTTTAAGACTACTCCAAATTCTCCCCGAGTGCTCATTGCTAACTCTTTATTGGTACCTGCCTGGGCAAGTTGGGAGAATTTCTGGGATTTAGAAAAACGGGGATTGATTATGTATGGTCAGATGACCGCCGGTAGCTGGATTTATATCGGAACCCAGGGAATTTTGCAGGGTACTTATGAAACTTTGGCTGAACTAGCAGAAAGACATTTTAATAGCAGTTTGAAGGGTAAATTAGTTTTAACTGCTGGTTTAGGTGGAATGGGTGGAGCTCAGCCGTTGGCTGTAACTATGAACGAAGGTGTAGCTATTATAGTAGAAGTAGATCGGGGTCGGATTCAGCGCCGTATTGATCACAAGTACTGTGATGTAATGGCAGAAACTCTAGATGAAGCTTTAGAGATGGCACAAAAAGCTTTAGATGAAGAAAGGCCTCTCTCCATTGGTCTTTTAGGCAATGCTGCTGAAATTTATCCTGAATTTGTTAAACGGGGTATTATACCTGATGTAGTTACTGATCAGACTTCTGCACATGATCCACTGAATGGCTATGTGCCTGCCGGTATGAGCCTTGAAGAAGCCTTAGAGTTGCGCAAATCCAACCCGGATGAGTATATTAAACGGGCTATGGAATCTATTGCTGTTCATGTACAGGCAATGCTTGATCTTAAGAAAGCCGGGGCTGTAGTCTTTGACTATGGTAATAATATTCGTCAACAGGCGAAAAAGCAGGGGGTAGAGAATGCTTTCGATTTCCCGGGCTTTGTACCAGCATATATCCGGCCGCTCTTCTGTGAGGGTAAAGGTCCATTCCGTTGGGCTGCTCTTTCTGGTGATCCAGAGGATATTTATAAGATTGATGATCGTTTATGTAAAGAATTTTCTGATAATGAACGTCTGGTTCGTTGGATTAAAATGGCTAAAGAGAAGGTTAAATTCCAGGGTCTGCCTGCCCGGATTTGTTGGTTAGGTTATGGTGAAAGGGCAAAATTTGGACGGATTATTAATGAGATGGTTAAGAACGGTGAAGTGAAAGCTCCAATTGTTATTGGCCGTGATCACTTAGATTGCGGTTCTGTTGCTTCACCAAATCGTGAGACAGAAGGTATGAAAGACGGTAGTGATGCTATTGCTGACTGGCCAATTCTCAATGCACTTATTAATGCCTGCGCAGGTGCAAGCTGGGTATCTGTCCATCATGGAGGTGGAGTAGGAATTGGTTATTCCATTCATGCCGGTATGGTAGTTGTTGCTGATGGTACTGATGAAGGTGGAGAACGTCTTGAGCGGGTACTTACCAGTGATCCGGGTATAGGTATTGCCCGTCATGCTGATGCCGGTTATGAGATTGCCATAAAAACTGCTAAAGAAAAAGGTGTCCATATCCCAATGTTAAATGGATAAAAAAGATTTAAATTAAGGAGGTTGTAAGAAAAATGCCACAAATTGTAGAATGTGTTCCCAATATTAGTGAAGGACGCCGTCCGGAAGTAGTGGAGGCGGTTATTGACGAGATTCGCCAGGTTGAAGGGGTTTCTTTACTTGACTATTCTTCTGATGCTGACCATAACCGGACAGTAATTACTTTTGTAGGTGAAATGGAACCGGTTAAGGAAGCTGCATTTCGTTTAACTAAAAAAGCGGTTGAATTGATCGATATGGAAAAACATACCGGAGAACATCCCCGGATTGGTGCTGTTGATGTAATTCCCTTTATTCCAATCCAGGGTGTAGAGATGGAAGAATGTATTGCTGCAGCGAAAGAAGTGGCAAAAAGGATAGCAGATGAGTTGAATGTACCTACGTATCTATATGGTGAAGCTGCCCAGCGTCCTGAACGGCGCAATCTTGCCAATATCCGCAAAGGTCAGTATGAGGCTTTGAAAGAAGAGATTGGTAAAGAAGAAAGGCGCCCCGATTTTGGTCCGGCAAAAACCCATCCAACTGCTGGTGCGACAGTTGTCGGTGCCCGAATGCCACTTGTTGCTTTTAATGTCAATCTGGATACAGATCAGAAATGGATTGCTGATAAGATTGCCAGAGCTGTTCGGGAGAGCAGTGGTGGATTTAAGAATGTTAAAGCAATGGGTGTAATGCTCGAAGATAGAAATCAGGTTCAGGTTTCCATGAACCTGGAAAATTACGTCAAAACTCCGATATATCGTGTTTTTGAAACTATTAAACGGGAAGCTGCCCGCTACGGTGTTAATGTAGTGGGTAGTGAGATTATCGGTCTTGTTCCGCAGCAGGCATTGATAGATGTAGCAGAATGGTATTTGCAGGTTGAGGAATTTAATTCTGATCAGGTATTGGAGAATCGGTTGAAATAAGGTAGGTGTGACTTTAAATATGGAAACTGTTGATCTGTTAATAAAAAATGGTCAAGTTGTCACTGCAGCCGGGCATGATGGCCCGGTTGCAGGTGAAAATATGAATGAATTGGAAGTATTGGAGAATGGTTGTGTGGCTGTTAAAGGAGAGCAGATTGTCGCTGTTGGTTTAGAAGACAAAGTTATGTCAGAGGTGCAGATTACGGATAAAACCCGGATTATTGATGCCACTGATAAGGTGGTTACACCTGGACTTATAGATTCCCATACCCATTTTATCTTTGGCGGTTCTAGAGAAGATGAGTTTGTAATGCGAATTCAGGGAGCCAGCTATATGGAGATTATGGAAGCAGGTGGGGGAATATTAAACACCGTGCGGGCTACCCGGGCTGCCAGTTTAGAAGAGTTAAAGGAATTGGGTCGCAAGCGGTTAGATTGGATGCTTAAGATGGGAACTACTACTGTTGAGTCTAAAAGTGGCTATGGTCTTAATCTGGAAGCAGAATTGAAGCAGTTACAGGCATCTTATGAACTAAATCAGGAACACCCTATGGATATTGTCAATACTTTTTTAGGAGCTCATGCCTGGCCGGAAGAGTATAAGGATGACCATGAAGGGTATATAAAGGTGATCATCGAAGAGATGTTACCTAAAGTAAAGGAGGCAGGGCTGGCTGAGTTTTGTGATGTATTCTGTGAAAAAGGGGTCTTTTCCATAGAGGAGACAAGAGAGATTATGCTGGCCGCAAAGGAGATGGGTTTTGACCTTAAGCTCCACGCCGATGAGATGACCTCTCTTGGAGGTGCAGAATTGGCTGCTGAACTTAGGGCTGTTTCTGCAGAACACCTTTTGATGATCTCGGATGAAGGAATTGATGCCATGCGGGATAAGGGAGTGATGGCAGTATTATTACCAGCTACTGCTTTCACTCTAAGAAAACCCTATGCGCCAGTGCAAAAGATGATGGAAGCAGGTTTACCGTTTGCTCTGGCTACAGATTTTAACCCGGGTTCTTCACCGACTCCTTCACTACCGCTTGCGATGACTATTGCATGTCTGTATATGCAGCTTACTCCTGAAGCAGTTTTTAATGCTGTTACTATCAATGCTGCCTATGCTCTAAAACGGGCAGATCAAATTGGCAGTATTGAAGTAGGTAAACAGGCAGATCTGGTTATCTTTGATATTGATAGTTATCGTAAGATTCCCTATTTTTATGGAGTTAATCTGGTGGATAAAGTGATTAAAAAAGGAAAAGTTGTAGTTGATTAATCTTAATGGGGAGGTTTTAAGAAATGTTAAATGATATGAAAGTAGCGGATTTTTTAAGTGAACTTGCTTCAAATAGCCCTGCTCCCGGTGGTGGGAGTGTTGCTGCTTTGGCAGGGGCTTTATCGGGTTCGCTGGTCTCTATGGTTGGTAGACTTTCCGGAAAATGTGAAGAAGCCCAGAAACAGATTAAGGAGATTATTAAAATCAGTGACCAACTGGTAGAAGAATTAAAGGAACTGATTGAGAAAGATACCCAGGCTTTTAATCAGGTTATGGCTGCTTTTAAGATGCCTAAAGGGACTGATGAAGAAAAGGCTGCCAGGAGTCGAGCCATCCAGAAAGGGATGAAGGAAGCTGCTTTGGTTCCGTTGAAGGTTATGGAAAAAGCAGTGAAAGTAATGGAGCTGGCCCGGGAGATTGCAGAGGTAGGCAACCAGAATGCCATTACTGACGCGGGAGTAGCCGGACTTATGGGTTATGCTGCTGTAAAAGGTGCAGCTTATAATGTTCAGATTAATCTTTTGAGCATTAAAGATGAAGATTTTAAACGTGAAAAAGCAGATCGGGTAAGTGAAATTCTTATAAAAGCCAAAAACCTTTCTATGGAGATCGAAAATACTGTTGAAAAAGCTCTGGGAGTTTAAATATTTTACAGATTGTTTGCAGGAGTTTTTAAAAAAATAGCGAATTATTAAGTAGAATTAAAAATTCTGAATAGATAAAAAATTTAAAACAATATAAGAAAAGGAGCTGAGTCAGAGTGGCTTTCAAGAGTGACATTGAAATTGCTCAGGAGGCGAAGATGCTGCATATCAAAGAAATTGCAGCCAAGCTAGGTCTATCTGAAAGTGATATTGAACTGTACGGTGATTATAAGGCCAAGGTAAAACTTGATGTTTATAAGAGAGTAGAAAACAATCCAGATAGCAAGTTGATTTTAATGACTGCAATTACCCCAACCCCGGCTGGAGAAGGAAAATCTACTACAACTGTTGGTTTAGGACAGGCCCTGAACCGTTTGGGTAAAAAGTGTACTGTAGCTTTAAGAGAGCCATCTTTGGGTCCTTGTTTTGGAATTAAGGGTGGAGCTGCTGGTGGCGGTTATTCCCAGGTAGTACCTATGGAAGATATTAATCTACACTTTACCGGTGATATTCATGCTATTGGTACTGCACATAACCTGTTGGCCGCTGCTTTAGATAATCATTTAAAGCAGGGGAATGAGCTGGGTATTGACCCGACCCAGATTACCTGGAAACGGGTTGTAGATATGAACGACCGTGCTTTAAGAAATATTGTTATTGGACTTGGCGGTAAAGCTCATGGTGTACCTCGTCAGGATGGTTTCATGATTACAGTAGCTTCTGAAATTATGGCTATTCTCTGTCTTGCCAGTGATTTAATGGACTTAAAAGAGCGTATGGGTAATATTGTAATTGGTTATACATATGAGGGCCGTCCTGTTCGTGCCAAGGAGCTTCAGGTACATGGTGCTATGGCGGCTCTGATGAAAGATGCAATCAAGCCAAACTTAGTTCAAACTTTAGAAAATACTCCTGCTTTCATCCACGGTGGACCATTTGCCAATATCGCTCATGGTTGTAACAGTATCATGGCTACTAAATTGGCAATGAAACTCTCTGATTATGTAATTACCGAGGCTGGATTTGGTGCTGATCTAGGTGCTGAAAAGTTTTTCAACATTAAGTGCCGTTTTGCTGGTTTGAAGCCTGACTGTGCTGTTATTGTTGCTACTGCCCGTGCTTTGAAGATGCATGGCGGTGTTCCAAAGAATAACCTGACAGAAGAGAACCTGGAGGCTTTAGCTAAGGGTATTGAAAACTTAGATAAGCATATCGAAAATGTTCAGAAGTTTAAGGTGCCTGTAGTAGTAGCTATCAACAGATTCCCAACTGATACTGAGGCTGAGCTTGAATTTATCAGAGAACACTGTGAGAAGTTGGGAGTTCCTGTTGCTCTGTCTGAAGTATGGGCAAAAGGTGGCGAAGGTGGTATTGAATTAGCTGAAACGGTACTTAAAGTTCTGGAGACTACTCCAGCTGAATTTGAGCCACTATATGATGTTAATCTGCCAATCAAAGAAAAGATTGAAACCATTGCTAAAGAGATTTATGGTGCCGATGGAGTTATCTTTACCAAAAACTGTGAAAAACAAATTGAAAAACTGACTGAGCACGGTTTTGATAAGATGCCAATCTGTATGGCTAAAACTCAAAACTCCATCTCTGATGATCCAACCTTGCTCGGTAGGCCGCGTAACTTCAAGATTACCGTTCGTGAGATTTATGTATCAGCCGGTGCAGGATTCCTGGTTGCATTGACCGGTGATGTTATGACTATGCCAGGCTTACCTAAGCGTCCAGCTGCTGTTGATATTGATGTGGATGCTGAAGGTAGGATTACTGGATTATTCTAAAGAAAAAAGGCTTCTGGCGATGGTCGGAAGCCTTTTTTCTAATGTTTTGGAAATTAGTTCTTTGCAGTTTAACCATTTATGGTCATCTGCAAAAAGCTAATTTTTCGCTTGAGGAGAAATTTTTCGAATCATCTAAAGCTCGATTACCACCGAAATAAGGCTGCCTAATCAAAGGGCCCTCCTGGCCCTTGATTAGCTCATCACCTCCTGTGATGAGGCCTTATTTCGTCGGAAATCTCGCTAAGATGATTTGGCGAAAAATTTCTATGTCGCTCAAAATTAGCTTTTTGCAGTTTAACCATTTATTAGGTTAGTCGAAGAAAGGGGAGGATAAGATGGAAGTATTGAAAATAAGAACAACATCCAGAGATGAATTGGTTAATATCACAGGAAAGGTAGAAGCATTGGTTAGAGATAAAGGGTGGAAAGAAGGCTTGATCCATATTTTCGTGCCTCATACTACTGCAGGTGTTACCATCAATGAAGGTGCAGACCCGACGGTCAAGGCCGATCTTTTAATGATTTTGGATCGGTTAGTTCCCTGGGAAGGAGGGTATCGCCATCTTGAAGGGAATTCAGCTGCTCATATGAAGGCCAGTCTTTTAGGAAGTTCTGTTCATATTCCGTTAATGGAAGGTAAACTTCAATTGGGAACATGGCAGAGTATTTATTTAGCCGAGTTTGATGGACCGAGAGATCGAAAAGTTTATATAAGTTATATACCTGTCTGAACTAATCATTCAAGTTATTGTTATGAATTTTTTTTACTCTGATAAAGAAAGTTAATTTATCATCTATAATGATAGTTTCAGACTCTAAAAGATATGTATCTTTACCAAGAGGGATTGCTCTTTTATGGAGAATATCTCTTAAGATGGTAGGATCAAGGTCATTAATCTTTAGTCCAACAAGACCTGTTAACAGGTCTTTAATTTTTTTTTCCAGTTCCTGTTCTGTATACTTATCTTCATTGGAAATCAACTTTAAAACCACTTTTTGTACTACAGGTGTTCCATAGTAATCTTTTTCAAATTGCTTAAGCCGCTGCTTTTCTTCGTTTAATTGTTGGGCCAGCTTTTTATTCTCATAAACTAGCTGGTCTAATTGATATCCCAACAATAAATTAGTGACCGCAGCACCCAGAATTACTCCCAGCACAAGAGCGGCTAGCATCCTTATTAGATCTTCTTTTGTTAAAATGAGAAATTTCATTAAAACCCTCCTATAAGTGTTTTTATGATCCAGACACCAATGTTTGCACCTATAAAACCGGTTATAATGATAACTATTTGCTGAAAGATTATTGAAAGTTCTCTCTGAAAAAATCCTCCCTCAAGAATTCTTAAATTATTAAATGTTCCTCCAATGGAACTGACAACAGCATATAATTTTAACCTTTGTGATATCTCTCCCATCATTTTAATAGGGGAATCTTTTGTAAAGAGGGCTGCTAGTCCTCCGATAAAAGATCCCCCCAGTATTACTCCCAGAGCAGTAAAAAATACTGCTACCAATCGGTTTATCATCGATCTGTCAACTCCTTGAAACGGAAGTCAGTGGGTTTAATATATGATATGGTTTCAGATTTAGGAATATAACTTCTTTTTAAGGAAGTTTTAGTGGTTCGATTTCTTTTGAAGAATTTTTCGCAGTAAAATCATAGTATTTATGAGTAAACTGCAAAAAACTAATTTTTCGCTTCATGAAGAAATTTTTCGAACCATCGAAATGGGCCTTCTTGGCCCCTGATTAGCTCATCACATCCTGTGATGAGGCCTTATTTCTCCTTCAATCTCACTAAGATGGTTAAACGGAAAGTTTCTATGTCGCTCAAAATTAGCTTTTTACAGTTTAATCATTTATTTCCTTCGAAAATTACTAACTTCATGCAGTAATGCAGGAATTAAACTCTTGATAAAGGAATAGATTTGTTATATTCTTATAATTAAACAATAGATTTTGGTTATGGTATTAAAATGAAAGTTAGGTGAGAGGAAATGCCTGATTTTGTACATTTACATTTACATTCTGAGTATAGTTTACTCGATGGAGCTGTCCGGATTGATAAACTAATAGAGAGAGTTAAAGAATACGGAATGCCTGCTGTTGCGGTTACAGATCATGGTGTTATGTACGGAGCGATAAAATTTTACCGCCAGGCTAAGGCGGCCGGGATTAAACCCATACTTGGCTGTGAAGTCTATGTGGCACCCCGGACCCGTTTTGATAAAGAAGCGCGGGTTGATGAACATTCCTTTCATTTGACTTTATTGGCCGAGAATAATGAGGGATATAAAAATCTTTTAAAGTTGGTTTCAAAAGCATCTTTAGAAGGTTTTTATTATCGCCCGCGGATTGATCTAGATTTGCTGCGGCAGCATAGTGAAGGTTTGATAGCATTAAGTGGCTGCCTTAAGGGTCAAATTCCTACTTTACTTTTTCAGGAACAGTGGGAACAGGCAGAGGGAATCTTAGAGGAATATCTTCTGATCTTTGGTGAAAATAATTTCTTTATTGAAATTCAGGATCAGGGATTAGAAGAACAACGCATTTTAAACCCCAGATTAATCCGGTTAGCACAAAAGAAAGGGATTCCTCTCGCTGCAACCAATGATGTTCATTATCTTGACCGTGAAGATGCCTATGTTCATGATATTTTACTCTGTATTCAGACCGGTAAAACTATATCTGACCCCGATCGGTTAAGATTTACCAGTGATCAGTTTTATTTAAAAAGTCAAGATGAGATGGTTAAACTTTTTGAAGATTGGCCTGAAGCTTTGAGTAATACTGTAAAGATTGCGGAACGCTGTAGTGTTGAATTGGATTTTGATAATTTTCATCTACCACACTTTGTGGTGCCGTCAGAAAAAAGACCGGTGGAATATTTGAAAGAACTTTGTTTTAATGGAGCAAAAAAGAGATATGGTCATATAGATAAGAAGATTAAGGAACGGTTAAATTATGAGTTAAATATGATAGAAAAGATGGGTTTTACTTCATATTTCCTGATCGTTCACGATTTTGTTAGTTATGCCAGAAAAAAAGGGATTCCCGTCGGGCCGGGGCGGGGTTCGGCTGCGGGAAGTCTGGTAGCATATGTTCTGGAAATTACCGATATTGACCCCATCAAATATGGACTGATCTTTGAACGTTTCTTAAACCCGGAACGGGTTACCATGCCGGATATTGATATCGATTTTTGTTATGTTCGACGAGATGAGGTAATCCGCTATGTTACAGAAAAATATGGCAAAGATCATGTAGCCCAGATTATTACCTTTGGAACGATGGCAGCCCGGGCTGTTGTCCGGGATGTGGGGCGGGTTTTAGAAATGCCATACTCTAAAGTGGATAAGATTGCCAGATTAATCCCTGAGGCGCCGGGAATGACCATTGATAAAGCTCTCGATTCCTCTCCCGATTTAAAGAAAATTTATCATAAAGATAAGGAGGCCCAAAGGCTTATTGAGATAGGGCGTAAGTTAGAGGGGCTACCCCGTCATGCATCTACTCATGCGGCAGGGGTGGTGATTTCTAAAGATTCTTTGCATAACTATACACCGATCCAAAGGAGTAAAGAAGGAATTACAACTCAATATGATATGGAAGATTTAGAGGCTCTTGGCCTTTTGAAGATGGATTTTTTGGGACTACGTACTTTGACCGTTATAAACGATACTTTAGAGATGTTGAAAGAACGGGGAATTGAAATTGATATAAGGAATCTTCCATTAAATGATCCTCGAGCCTATCAGCTCCTTAGAGAGGTTAAAACGGCTGGTATTTTTCAGATGGAGTCTAGACTTTATCAAAGGCTTTGTAAAGACTTACAACCGGAAAATTTTGAAGATATAATTGCTATGATGGCATTAGGGCGACCGGGGGCATTACAGAGTGGAATGGTGGAAGACTATATCCGGTGCCGTCACGGTGAAAAACAGGTAGAGTATTTACACCCGGCTTTAAAACCAATTTTAAAAGAAACTTATGGCCTGATTCTTTATCAGGAACAGGTGATGAAGATTGCCAGTCAGTTAGCCAATTATACATTGGGCGAAGCAGATATTTTAAGAAGGGGGATGGGAAAAAAGAAAAAAGAACTGATCAAACAGCATCGGGAGCGTTTTGTAAAGGGAGCAGTTCAGAATAACATCCCTGCTGAAATTGCTAATACTATCTTTGATTTGATGGAATATTTCGGCGGTTATGGATTTAATAAGAGTCATAGTGCTGCCTATGCATTGATTGCCTATCAAACAGCATATTTAAAAGCAAACTATCCGGTAGAATTTATGGCTGCTACTTTAACCAGTGTGATGGGTTCCAGTAAGAAGGTTGCATATTACATTGAAGAATGCCAGAAGATGGGGATTGAGGTTTTACCTCCGGATGTAAATCAGAGCGGTATTCATTTCACGGTAGTTGGTCCCAATAGGATTCGTTTTGGTCTTGCTGCTGTAAAAAATGTTGGTAAAAGTGCTATTGCTGAACTGGTTAAAGGACGTGAAAATAGACCCTATAGTTCATTGACTGATCTCTGTCATCGTGTGGATACAGGCAAGGTCAATGTCAGAGTTTTAGAAAGCCTGATCAAATGTGGTGCGTTGGACTCATTAGGTGGACGCCGTTCTCAATATATGGCTATTTTAGAAAATGTGGTTCAAAGTGCTCAATATGCGCAGCGTCATAAAGTTAGAGGGCAGATTTCACTTGTTGAAAGTATGGAAGGATATGAAAAACAGTTTAATGATCAACTTCCAGATCTTCCCGAATACCCTAAAGAAGAGATACTAAAGATGGAGAAAGAACTTTTAGGGTTGTATCTTACGGCTCATCCGCTAGATCCTTATCGAGAAAAATACCATCAATGGGGCCGGGAGAGGGTTTTGGAGTTAATGGAGCTGGAAGATGGTGATGAGGTGGTTGTATGTGGAATTATCAGTGATTTAAAACTTCATACCACCAAAAAAGGTCAAATAATGGCTTTTATTACTCTGGAGGATTGGTCAGGAAGTGTGGAGGGGGTTGTTTTTCCATCACAGTATAATAAAGCTCAGTATCTAATAAAACGAGACCAGCCGGTTTTGATTTTGGGTAAAGTTAATCATAAAGAAGATGAAATAAGTTTGATTGTAGATCAAATTCTGCCATTAGATCAAGAATTTCTTATTATTTCTTTGCATATAGAAGAATATGGTCAAGATGTTTTAGAGGAATTAGAGAGGGGATTGAAGAAACATAATGGATCAATACCTGTTATTTTAAAGTTAATTAAAAACGGAAAAATAACTACAGTTATTACTGATGAAAGATATTGGGTAAATAAAGAAGAGATTACTATAGAGTTTTTAGAACAGATTGTCGGAAAAAGTAATTTTTGTTTTTCTTAAGTAAAATTATTTATATTGAGGAGGAATTTGCGTATGTTAAGAGAAAAGGTAATCCAAATGTTAAAAGATCGCGGTGTTGAGTTAAAGGAGATTGCCGAGATTGTATATAAATTACAATCCCCCTTTAACCCTGATTTGACTATGGAAGAGTGTCTGGAGAGTGTGGAACGGGTTATGGATAAGCGGGAAGTTCATCATACTGTAATGACAGGAATTGCCCTGGATATGGCAGCTGAAAACAATGCTTTACCTGAACCATTACTAACAATCATCAAAAACGATGAACCCCTTTATGGTGTGGATGAATCTTTGGCAGTAGCTATTGCAAGTATTTATGGAACTATCGGTTTTACCAGTTTTGGTTATCTGGATAAAAATAAAATTGGAGTTATGGCAAGATTGGACGATAAAAATAATGGTCAGGTGCATTGTTTTCTGGATGATATTATTGCCGGAATTGCTTCAGCGGCATCTGCCAGATTGGCCCATAGCAGGGGGAATGATATACTATGATTAAACTGTAAAAAGTTAATTTTGAGCGCCATAGAAATTTTTCGTTAAACCATCTTAGTGAGATTTCGGTCGAAATAAGGCCTCATCACAAGCTAATCAAGGGTCAGGAGGGCCCATTTCGATGGTTCGAAAAATTTCTTTTGAAGTGAAAAATTAGTTTTTTGCAGTAAAATCTATACTATAAATTTTTAAGTTTATTTATCTCTGTGCAGGAATCCTTATTTAAGTGTCAAATGTATGAATAGAATCAATCTTTACTTTTTTAAGATAAAGAGGGGGCATAATAATGGAAACCAGAAAGGAACATGATTCACTGGGAGAACTGGATATACCAAAAGATGCATATTATGGTATTCAGACAATTAGAGCAGCTGAAAACTTTCCAATTACCGGGTATAAGATTCATTCGGAATTGATAATTGCCCTGGCAATGGTTAAGAAAGCTTCTGCTGAAGCTAATATGCAAGTTGGACTTTTAAGTAAAAAAATAGGTAATGCTATTATTAAAGCATGTGATGAAGTGATTGCAGGAAAACTTCATGATCAATTTATTGTAGACCCGATTCAGGGTGGAGCAGGGACCTCTTTTAACATGAATATGAATGAAGTTATTGCTAATCGTGCCCTGGAAATTATCGGTGAGGAGAGGGGAAATTATAATTTTATTCATCCTAATAATCATGTTAATATGGGACAGTCTACTAACGATGTAGTACCAACTGCCATTCGGATTGCTACTATTAATTTATTAAATAAAGCTATCCATGAGTTTAAGGGTTTAAAATCTGCTTTTGAGAAGAAGGCAGAAGAATTTGATCAGGTTTTAAAAATGGGCCGGACCCATTTACAGGATGCTATTCCCATCCGTCTTGGTCAGGAATTTGGAGCTTATGCAGCGGTGATTGGACGTGATATTAAACGGCTAACCCGGACTTTGGATAATTTAAAGACTATTAATCTGGGAGCTACTGCTGTAGGTACTGGTTTAAATGCTGATCAGGAGTATATTAAGATCGTTACCCGAAAGTTGAATTTAATCTCAGGTCTTGATTTAAAACAGGCAGAAGATCTGGTGGATGCAACTCAGAACACAGATGCATTGGTAGAAGTTTCTGCTACCCTTAAAGGTGCTGCTGTAAATCTTTCCAAAATAGCCAATGATTTGCGCCTTATGGCCTCTGGTCCCAAATGTGGATTTAATGAAATAGAACTACCTGCCATGCAACCTGGTTCTTCTATTATGCCGGGAAAAGTGAATCCGGTTATAGCAGAGGTTGTAAACCAGGTTGCTTTTCAGGTGATAGGAAATGATTTAACCATTACTCTTGCCTCTGAAGCAGGTCAGTTGGAGTTAAATGTAATGGGGCCGGTATTGGTTTTCAACCTGTTGCAATCCATCGATATACTCAAAAATGCGGTATCTGTATTTAACAAAAAATGTGTGCAAGGGATTAAGGCAAATATAGAGCGTTGTAAAGAGCTGGTAGAAAACAGTGTAGGTGTTATCACTGCCATTAATCCTCATGTAGGGTATGAAACGGCTGCGCGAATTGCTAAAAAAGCAATTCAGACCGGGCGACCAGTTCGTGAAATTGTACTGGAAGAAGGAGTATTAACAGAAGAAGAATTGGATATCATCTTAAACCCTTATGAAATGACTCAACCCGGAATTGCTGGTAAGGAACTTTTTAAGGCTAATGATAATGCTAGTTAAAAGTGGGGTATAGGAATGCATATTTTTCAATTTTTTAATCAATATTTATCTAAAGAGTTAGCTGTTCTTTTAACGGCGGCATTTCCCTTCGTAGAATTGAGAGGAGCCATTCCTTTGGCAATGGCCCTTGGTTTACCTGCTTATAAAGCTTTTATCTTAAGTGTTATTGGAAATATTTTACCGATTATTCCACTACTGCTGCTGTTGGATCCTATCACTGAATTCTTGTCCCGGCGTTTTAGAATCTTTGCTAGATTCTTCGATTGGCTTCATGCCCGGACAATACGAAAAAGTGATAAAGTAGAAAAATATGGGGCATTAGGATTGATCATCTTTACCGCAGTTCCATTGCCGACTACAGGAGCCTGGACTGCCTGTGTGGCCGCAATCCTTTTTCATATCTCTTTTTATCGTGCTTTTTTTGCCATCAGTGGAGGTGTATTGATTGCCGGAATTCTGGTCACGCTGATCAGTAGTGGGGTGTTTTAAGGTTTATTATAGTTAATTAATTTATGGTTAAACTGCAAAAAGCTAATTTTTCGCTCCTTGAGAAATTTTTCGAACCATCTAAAGCTCGATTTTAGTCGAAATAAGGCTACCTTAATCAAAGGGCCCTCCTGGCCCTTGATTAGCTCATCAATCCTCAGATGAGGCCTTATTTCGACTTCAATCTCGCTAAGATGGTTTAGCGAAAAATTTCTATGTCGCTCAAAATTAGCTTTTTGCAGTACAATCATTTATATGAAATAGGAGGAAAAGAAATGAATGATGTCTCAGCAGACTATGTTGTTATCAAAGCTTTAGAGGATGGGGTAACTATTATTGGTCTTACCCGTGGTGAAGTGACTCGCTTTCATCATTCAGAAAAATTGGATGAAGGTGAGGTTATGATTGCCCAATTTACTGTAAATACTTCTGCGATCAAAATTCGCGGCAAGGCTGAAATACTTACACGGCATGGTGTGATCAAAAGCGGTAAAGAATGAACCTGAATCCTCAATTACCTGCATTTCCTATTTATTTTAGTAGGAAGAGGTTGACTAAATAGAGTAGAATGTTAAAATTTTCTTTAGTGAATACTTATACTAAGGAAATTAATTTAAGTGAGGTGTTAACAACATGTGGCAGGTGGTATATATCGCGTCAAATAAAAAACAGGCTGAAAATATGAAAAATAGGTTAATCCAGGAAGGGTTTTTAGTAAAAATTGAGCCTATGGGTTCTAAAGAATCTGATGGTTACCAGATTTTGGTACCCGAGGGAGAAGCTCTGGAGGTGGCAGATTTTCTTTCCCAAAGTTACGACTATTGAAAATAATTCCCGGAGGGAGGAGAAACATGTTTAAAGATTTTTTTAGAAATCGTAATAAATACGTAACAGTTAAACGGGACAGAAATGGAGATGAAAAATTGCATAAATCAGAGGGTGTTTTCTCACCTCAGGGAAAAACTAAAGAGGGAGATCAACTCTGGATCAAGTGCGATTTCTGTCAAGAGATTATTTTTAATAAAAAATTGATGGAGAATCAGATGGTCTGCCCGGTCTGTGACTATCATTTTCGAGTTTCAGCTAGAGATCGTTTAAAATGGCTTTTAGATGAAGGGTCTTTTATTGAACTTTTCTCTGAAATTGTTTCGGATAACCCCTTGAATTTTAAGGGGTATTCTGAAAAATTGCAAAAGGCCCAAAAGGAGACCGGATTAAATGAAGCAGTGGTTACAGGGAGAGGAAAACTAAAAGGAATTCCTATTGCTATTGGGGTTATGGATTTTTCTTTTGCTGGTGGAAGTATGGGTTCTGCTGTAGGTGAAAAAGTTACCTCTTTAATAGAATATGCACTAAGCAAACGTTTGCCACTTATAATAATCTCCACTGCTGGTGGCGCCAGAATGCAGGAAGGAATGCTTTCTTTAATGCAGATGGCCAAGACAAGTGCTGCTCTGGCCAAATTTGATAGTGCGGGTTTACTCTATATTTCCATTTTAACAGATCCGACCAGTGGTGGGGTAACAGCGAGTTATGCCATGTTGGGTGATATTAACTTAGCAGAACCTGGTGCTTTGATAGCCTTTGCCGGTCCGCGGGTGATTAAGCAAACTATTAGACAGGAATTACCAGAAGGATTTCAGAAAGCAGAGTTTTTACTCGAACACGGAATGATAGATCGGGTTGTACATCGGCATAAGTTGCGGGATGAATTGTTCAGAATTCTTCAAATGCATAGATTGGTAGGTGAAGTAAGTTGACAATGAATATTTTAGAATTTGAACGCCCGATCTATGAGCTGGAGAAGAAGATTGAGGAATTAAGGGCCTTTATGGAAGAACAGAATATTGATCTTTCAGAGGAGATTCAACGGTTGGAAGAAAAATTGGTAGGGATAAGTGAGAATATTTATAATAATCTCCATCCATGGCAGATATTGCAGATTGCCCGTCATCCGGAACGTCCTCTCACCAGTGATTATATAGAGCTGATCTGTGATGATTTTATCGAGTTGCACGGAGATCGTCGATTTGGTGATGATCCGGCTATTATAGGCGGGATTGGCTTAATTGAAGGTAATCCTGTCACCATTATTGGGCATCAAAAGGGAAAAACTACCAAAGAAAATCTTAAGCGCAATTTCGGGATGGCTCATCCTGAAGGTTATCGGAAGGCTTTACGACTAATGAAGCAGGCTGAGAAATTCAATCGTCCTATTATAACTTTTATTAATACTCCGGGTGCTTATCCGGGGATAGGAGCTGAAGAGAGAGGACAAGCAGAGGCAATTGCAAGAAATCTTTTTGAAATGTCTAAGTTGAGAGTTCCAATTCTGGTTTATGTGATTGGTGAAGGAGGTAGCGGTGGCGCTCTGGGAATTGGTGTAGGGGATAAGATTATTATGTTTCAATTTAGTTATTACTCTGTCTGTTCACCTGAAGCCTGTGCATCAATTCTCTGGAGAAATGCTGCAGAAGCAAAAGCTGCTTCAGAAGCATTGCGTCTGACCGCTTCGGATCTTTTAGAATTGGGAATTGTGGATGATGTTTTAATAGAGCCCCGCGGAGGTGCTCATAAAGATCCGACTGGTATGGCTAAAACTTTAAAAGAATCAATCCTTAAAAACTTAAATGACTTAAGAAAACTTTCTAGAGAAGAATTGTTGGCTAGAAGGTATAATAAGTATAGAAAAATAGGTCAATTTTTGATGCAGCAACTCAATAAGAATAAAATGGAATAAAGGGGTGGTATAAATGATGAAAAAAATTGGAGTTTTAACCAGTGGAGGAGACTCACCTGGAATGAATGCAGCTATCCGTGCAGTAGTACGAACAGCTATTTTTCATGAGTTAGAGGTTGTTGGGATTCGCCATGGATATGCTGGTTTGATGAATGGAGATTTTCTTCCCATGGACAGAAGTTCAGTAGCCGATATTATTCATCGGGGAGGAACTATTCTTCTCTCAGCTAGAAGTGAAGAATTCAAGACTTTAGAAGGTCGGAAAAAAGCATATCAAAAGCTTCAGGATGAAGGAATTGAGGGACTTGTAGTTATTGGGGGAGATGGTTCTTTTAGGGGCGCAAAAAAATTAGCAGAAGAATTTGATTTCCCCGTAATTGGAGTCCCTGCTACCATTGATAATGATATTCCCTGTACTGACTATTCCATTGGTTTTGATACAGCAATGAATACCGTAATTGATGCTATAAACAAAATCCGCGATACTGCAACAAGTCATGAGCGGACCTTTGTTGTGGAAACTATGGGACGCCATGCTGGATTTTTGACTTTAATGTCTGGTCTTGCTGGTGGTGCTGAGTCGATATTAATTCCGGAAATGCCTTTTGATATTGATGATGTTATTGAAAAACTAAAACACGGTTATGCACGGGGCAAATTGCATAGTATTATTCTGGTTGCAGAAGGAATCGGAGATGACTTTAAGACTAACCGTGATATAAATGAAAGTAAAGCTTTTGCTATTGGTAAAATAATTCAAGAAAAGACAGGATTTGAAACCAGAGTAATCATATTAGGTCACCTTCAACGCGGTGGTTCTCCAACAGCTTTGGATCGGATTTTAGCCAGCCGGTTGGGTGCAAAAGCTGTGGAACTTTTGCTTGCCGGTGAAAAAGGCAAAATGGTAGGTATTATTCATGATGAAGTAAAAGCTTTTGATATAGAATATGCTTTGAACCAAAAGAAAGAGCTGAATGAAGATATTTATCATCTTGCTCATATTTTATCATTATAAATTATTTTAATTTAAACTCTTTATTGAAGTGATATATTATCTTTTTATAAGGTTAATATATTAAAAAGAGTGGTGGGAGTGATTAAAAAGATGAGAAGGACTAAAATTGTTTGTACTATTGGACCTGCTAGTGAGAGTAAAGAAGTTTTAAAGGAATTGATAAAAGCTGGTATGAATGTTGCCCGTTTGAATTTTTCTCATGGTAGTCATGAAGAACACGGAAGAAGAATTAAAAGAATCCGTGAGGCTGCTAAGGAGTTGGGTGTTAATGTTGCAATTATGCTGGATACCAAAGGTCCGGAGATTCGGAGCGGTATCCTGAAAGAAGATAAGGTAGAACTTGTAAAAGGACAGAAGTTGATTCTTACTACTGAGGAGATTGAAGGAGATGCTAATCGGGTTAGTGTAAGTTATAAGAATCTGCCTAATGATCTTTATGAAGGAGCACGAATTCTGGTTGATGATGGATTGATTGAGCTTAAAGTTGAGAAGATCTACGAAAATGAGATCCATACTGTTGTTATTAATGGAGGAATTTTAGGTTCCCGTAAAAGTATTAATCTGCCGGGAGTTAAGATAAATCTGCCTGCTTTAACTCAAAAGGATATTGATGATCTTAAGTTTGGAATTGAACAGGGTGTAGATTTTATTGCAGCATCTTTTGTGCGTAAAGCTGCAGATGTTTTAGAAATTCGCCGTATTTTAGAGGAAGCAGGAGCTGATATTCATATTATTTCTAAAATTGAAAATGCTGAAGGTGTAGAAAATATTGATGAAATCATTAAAGTATCTGATGGAATTATGGTTGCCAGAGGAGATCTGGGGGTTGAAATTCCTGCTGAACAGGTACCAATTGTTCAGAAGATGATTATTCGTAAGTGTAATAAAGCAGGTAAACCGGTTATTACTGCTACTCAGATGCTGGATTCCATGATCCGTAATCCGCGTCCGACACGTGCAGAAGCCAGTGACGTAGCTAATGCAATTTTTGACGGTACAGATGCTACAATGCTTTCTGGTGAAACTGCTGCTGGTTCTTATCCTGTTGAGGCAGTTAAAATGATGGCACGAATTGCTGAACGGACTGAGTCTTCTCTCAGTTTCGAGGAAATTCTTGCTAATTTTGATACTCCTGAAGCAACTACTACTGATGCCATCAGTTATGCTACCTGTAATATTGCATTAGACTTAGGTGCTGCTGCTATAATAACTTCTACCCGTTCCGGTTATACTGCACGGGCGGTTTCCAAATATAGACCTAAGTCACCTATTATTGCAGCTACTCCGAATGAATCAGTTTTGCGTAAATTATTACTTGCTTTTGGAGTTTATCCGATTCTTGTTCCGGAAACATCTACAACTGATGAAATGATTGAAGTTTCTGTAAATGGAGCTTTAGAACAGGGATTAATTAACGAGGGTGACCTTGTGGTTATCACTGCTGGTACTCCAGTAGGTGTACCGGGAACTACTAATTTATTAAAAGTACATGTTGCAGGAAAAGTATTGGTACGCGGTACCGGTATTGGTAAAACAGCAAAAACTGGGCGTGTGGTTATTGCCAATAATGCCAAGGAAGCTATTGAAAAGGTGAAAGAAGGAGATATTCTGGTTGCTTATGAAACAGATCGGGAATGGATGCCTGCTATTGAGAAGGTAGTGGCAATTATTACCGAACGGGGCGGTCTGACTTCCCATGCGGCTATTGTGGGTCTTAATCTAGGAATTCCAGTAATTGTCGGTGCAGAAGATGCAATGTCAATTCTTGAAGATGAGATGGTTGTAACGGTAGATTGTATTCGCGGCCAGGTCTATAGAGGTAAAGCAACAGTTTTATAATCTTCAGTTCTGCCCTTTCTGTAAGTAATTGCAGAAAGGGCTATTTTATTTTAATTCTATTTAACCGTTCCATAGCATAAAATAAAAGAAGGTGGATTAGCGAAAGGGGGCATTTTTGTGTTTATACGCTTGTTATTAATCTTTTCGATTATTCCACTGATAGAATTGGCTTTGTTAATAAAGGTAGGTGGTTATCTTGGAATTATACCTACCATTATTTTAGTAGCAGGTACTGGTGTGGTTGGGGTATCTCTGGCCCGTTCTCAGGGGTTTCAATTAATTCAGGAGTTAAAATTAACTCTTAAAAGAGGGGAGCTACCAGCAGATCACCTTATTCAAGGGTTATTAATCTTGATAGGAGCAGCTATGCTTCTTACCCCAGGTTTACTGACTGATACTGTTGGATTTCTTTTGATTATCCCACCAACTCGTCGTTTCACTGCCAGTTATGTTAGAAGAAAAATACGTAAATGGATTGAAAAGGGTAAGCTCCATATCAGTTATGATGAATATCGGAATCCTTATGGAACCGATGATTATAATTATGAGGATTCAATTGATGTCGATTTTGAGGAAAAATAAAAAGATTAAACTGCAAAAATTTAATTTTGAATGACATAGAAATTTTTCGTTAAACCATCTTAGTGAGATTTCAGTCGAAATCAGGCCTCATCACGGGATGTGATGGGGCCTGATTTCGATTGAAATTGAACTTTAGATGGTTCGAAAAATTTCTTCTGACATAAAAAAAGAAATTAAGCACTCAAAGTACGGATTTCTTTGGGAGAGAGTTTTCGTAAGATGAATTCAAATCCACAGGTTTCTATTGAGACATTTTTACGGAGAAAATGTGCATCCATTGTGTCAAATCCCAGCTTAAAGGGGATATTTAAACAATCTACCACTTGACCGTTTTCAGTATGGCTTCCTTTAATAACAATTGAACCAAGCTTTTCTTTGCGCTTTAATCCCAGACGGCGACAAAGGCCTTTATCTTCTAAAGGTCGGATTTGTAAATCTTTGACCTGAACTGAAAAATTGGAGAGGATTAGGCCATCTTTTTTTACCTGGATTTGAATCCATTTGCCTTTATATAAATGATGAAGCTGATCAAAAATCTCATCAAAAGTTTTTGTGATTTTCATATGCATCACTCCTGTTATAAAAATATGTCCTGACACATATCAGTATTACCCCAAATAGTTTTATCTAAACATTGAATCCAAAAAAATTTTGTTCATTGTTTAATTTTTTTAATGTGATGGTTAAACTGCAAAAAGCTAATTTTCGCTTCTTGAAAAATTTTTCGAACCATCTAAAGCTTGGTTTCCACCGAAATAAGGTTTCCTAATCAAAGGGCCCTTCTGGCCTTTGATTAGCTCATCACCTCCTGTGATGAGGCCTTATTTTATCGGAAATCTCGCTAAGATGGTTTGGCGAAAAATTTCTATGTCGCTCAAAATTAGCTTTTTGCAGTATAATTTTATTGTTATAAAAATGTCGATTAAATTTCTATAATAATGCAGGAACCCAAAAAATTATATTTAATATATTTAATAGTACTTACAGGAAAAATGGAGGGTTAGATTATGGAAAGGAATATACTGAAAATAGATTTGGCAGATGATGCAGATGTAAGTAATCTTTCAAAAATAAAAACCTTATTGTATCATCATTTACAGCATAAACCCAGTCCTCCGCTGATTGGAAAACTATATTTGAACCAGGGCCTGGTTTATTGCAAAATTAAAAATTACCCTCTAGCTCATGAAGCCTGGGAAAAAGCCGCCAGTTATTTTAAAGATTTCAGTGATCCCTTTAATCTTGCATTAACCTATTATTATCAAGGACTCCTTTTTTCAGAAGAAGAGGAGGTAGTTAAGGCTCTTGAAAAATGGAATCAGGTGTTGGTACTTTTATCTGATGACCAGGAAGAGAAGGCTCTGCTCAAATGTCAAACTCTTTATCAGATTGGTAAAACTTTGCTGGAGATTGGTGAGCTGGAGCGGGCAAATGAATATTTAAAAAAAGGGGCCAGAATCGCAAAACAGGGGAAGTATATCTATGAGGAGGCATTGATAACCCAGGAACTGGCCCGGGTTTGGGTTAAGATGGGAGAATGGAATAGGGCTTTGCAATTATATTATAAAACTATTGCTAAGTGGAAAGAATTAAAGGAAGAACGGCGGATTGGGATGGTATTAGATGATCTGGGTTATTTATATTGCCAGCTGGGAGATGTTAAAAAAGCGATTAATGCTTTTAAATATAGTTTACGGATACAAAAAAAATATCAGGATGAAGATTTGTCTCAAACTTTACTTCAACTGGGAAGGTTATATCTAAGGATTGATCCAGAGAAAACTAAATATTATTGTCAGGAGATTATTAAAATTCTTTTAGAGGAATTGGGTTATCGATTTACAGAAGCCCAGGAAAAACAACTTGCCCATGTTTTTTTTCTGATGGGATTGTATTGTCGGGAGAAAAGTGATAGAAAGAATATGCTTATGTTTTTAAAGCAAAGTCTTTCTATTTATAAAAAATTCCACATGGAAGCTCAATGGTATGAAGTATATAAAATTTATAAAAAATATGCTCAGTCAAAGATAGAAGAAAGATTTAACGAAGCAAAGGAACTGGTGAATCAATTGGTCCATCATGAAAAACTTCGTTTACATAAATTTATTGGTTAATATATGATTATACTGCACAAAGCTAATTTTGAGCGGTATAGAAATTTTTCGCTAAACTATCTTAAGTGAGATCGAACTTTAGATGGTTCGAAAAATTTCTTCTGAAGCGAAAAATTAGCTTTGTGCAGTAAAATAAGATTACATGTCCGGAGGGCATTTTGAGCTTGTTGACAAACCTTTCTTTTTTAAAGATTTGCCTGTGCACTGCCAGAAAAACTAAATATAATTTCTGAAGCGTATAAGTCAAGGCTTAAAGCCAGGAGGGCAGAAGCCTTGACTTTTAAGGACGCGTAGCCAGGATGGCGGAGCGTCCGGTAGCGGAGAAAATTATATTTAGTTTTTCTGTTCCTCTGTGGGAGTAAGTTATGTGCACCTCTTCTTTTTCAACAGCCTGACATGCCCGAAGGGCATTTTGTTTTATTATCCCTCTTCCACCAACTGATCAACCGGAACTTCAATGATGTTGTTTGATGTAGCAGGCATTTTTACCTGTGCTGTATTTTTGCTAGCATTTAAATTGGTAATCCAGACCTTTGTTCCTTTGTAAGTAACATCAATTGTTTCAGGGGAATTTAAAATCTCCTGTGCTCTTTCAAACTTCATTTATTTACATCTCCTTTCTATCTTTATATTTAGTTTGTCTTAATTTAGAAAAAAAATTCACTCCTAATATTTACCATCTATTTTTGCAAGGTAAAACTGTCCTCTTTGGTGAATTTATAAGCAGGGTAGAAAGGAGGGGTTACAATGCGTGAAATATTAATTAGTTTACTTATGGTAATAGTATTGGCGTTAACTGGTCCTGTAGAGAAGGTTATAGGATCAATTGAGGTAAAGGTTAATGATATTAACCAGGTTCAGGGAGAAGTTTTAATGGTTCAGGTATCTGGTGAAACCTCTCCACCTTATGGGACATTTCTAGGAAGAGAATTAAATTTTCAGTCTTATCAAGATGGATGGATTGCTCTTATCGGAATCTCTTACTGGACTGAACCTGGAACATATCCTTTATGGATTAAATTATCTAATGGTAAGGAGATTGAACAGTCAATCCGGGTTCATAAAGGGGATTTTAAAGAAAGCCATTTGACCATTTCAAAAGAAAAAGCAAAATTAGTCAACCCGTCTTTTAAAGATAAGGCTATAATTGAGCGGAAAGCTAGAGATAGGGAACGGATAAAAGAAGCCTATAATCAGAGTGAGCCTTTCCCTTTGTGGAATGGGCCATTTATTCGGCCAGCGGAGGGACGGATTACTACAGGTTATGGTTATACAAGATATGTAAATGGTAAGTTAAGTAATCGTCATTCGGGTTTGGATATAGCTAATGCTGTTGGAACTCCTATATATGCTGTCAATGATGGAATTGTCCGGCTTGCAGAAGAGTTATTGGTTACCGGGAATACAATTATAATTGATCATGGAGCGGGTTTATATTCCAGTTATAGTCATCTTAGTGAACTGTTAGTTGAAGAAGGTGAGATGGTGAAAAAAGGACAAATTATCGGTAAAATGGGCAGTACAGGGTTTTCTACCGGTAGTCATCTCCATTGGGTAATGAAAATTGGTGATGTTTATTTAAATCCGGAGCAATTTGTAGGGACAGATCTTTTTCAGGAGCTAGATTTTGTTATTCCGTAACCTGATATATTGATGAAGAGCAGTTATAATTTAATGTATGATTTTACTGCAAAAAACTAATTTTGAGTACCATAGAAATTTTTCGTTTAACCATATTAGTGAGATTTCAGTCGAAATAAGGCCTCATATGAGGATGTGATGAGCTAATCAAGGGCCAGGAGGGCCCATTGATTAGTGTGTCTTATTTCGACTGAAATCGAACTTTAGATGGTTCGAAAAATTTCTTTTGAAGCGAAAAATTAGCTTTTTGCAGTTTAATCATGTATTAAAAGTAAGGATTGAAAGCAGTTTCCATATGGAAGCTGCATTTTTATTTTTTTCATTAAAATGTCATTTTTATATTGACAAGTATCTAAATGAATGATAAAATTTAATTAGATAATTATATAAATAAATTATTCGAGTCAGTTTGATGTGAGCAGGATGTAAATTTACTCAAGAGGGGTGGTTTGATGGAATTGAAAAAACTTGAGGATATCTTTAAGGTTTTGGGTAATGAATCGAGGCTTAAAATTCTTAGCCTTTTGTTAAAGAAAAATTATTGTGGTGAAGAGCTGGCGCAGATGTTAAATCTTTCATCTGCGACTATATCCCATCATATGAAAAAGTTAGAGGATGCGGGATTGGTGATAGCCAGAAAAGAGCAGTATTATACTTATTACTTTGTAAATGATCAGATTCTATCGGAACTTAACTTATCTGAGGTTCTTAAGACTCAAGGCTTAAGGGATGAAGAGGTAGATAAATGGCATTCTGAATATCAGCAAAAGATTATTAAAGATTTTTTTGATTCACAGGGGAAGTTGAAGTCTATCCCAAGCCAACGTAAAAAAAGGGAAGTTATTTTACAGAAAATTGTCGAAGCTTTTGAGCCTAACCGGAGGTATTCAGAACAGGAAGTTAATTTGATACTGGCCCGATTCCATGATGATTTTTGTACTTTAAGGCGGGAACTTATCGGGTATAAATTGATGGAGCGGAAAGATGGTCATTACTGGAGAGTAATAACTGAAATAAATAGGTCAAAAGAAGAGTTTACTTTAGAAGATTTAATTCGTGTGATGAAGGCTGAAAGAGATAAGTTGAAGCCTGATGAAAAGGTTAAAAAAATTGCTTCTTATCATCGAATTCAGAATTCTCCGGGTATTGATGCTGCTATTAATGAGATGGCCAATGAACTTTCAAAATATGGAATAACCACCCAAATTAAGTGTTTTAAATCAGATGATCGAACCTTTTACCAAGACTATCTGGCCCCTGGTGGCTGGCTTGCTCATAAAGGGCAGTTACGTTTAAAAGAAACCGGTGAAGTTCTGGCTGATTATGAAATAAATCCGATTCAACTGATTCAGCGTAGTTGTTCAACCGATGGTAAAGAAGAGTTGGAAGTTTATGTAGTTGATGATCTAGAGCAGGTACTTAAAGAGAAACCTGATTTAACCGGTAAGATTCTTCTTACAGATCAGAATGTGCATAAGATTAAAGATCTGGTTCATGATCCACTAGGAGCCAGGGGAATTATTTTTGATGGAATGCGTCCGGTGCCTGGGCGTAACTTAGAAGAGATGAAAGATGCACGTCAATATACATCTTTCTGGTGGAGTGGAGATGAAAAACGTACTTTTGGATTTGTTATCTCTCCTGCACTTGGTAAAAGGTTGAGAGACCAGATTAGAGCAGGAAAGCAGGTTAAAGTAGAATGTGAGGTTGAGGCTCAGTTTTTAGATCAACCTTTAAAAGTACTCCATGCGCGGATCCCTGGTAAAACTGATGAAAACCTGCTTATGGTTGCACATATTTGTCATCCGTATCCTTCCGTAAATGATAATGCTTCAGGTGCAGGAGCAGCAGTAGAAGTAATGCAGTTTTTGAATAGAATGATTCAGGAGAAAAAGATTCCCAGGCCGGATCGGGGAATTGAGTTATTGTTAGTACCTGAGTTTAGTGGTACCTTTGCCTTTCTGGATCATTACTTAGAGACCGGTAATTATCTGGCTGGAATTAACCTGGATATGGTAGGAGAAAACCAGGATAAATGTGGTAGTACGCTCCAGGTAGTAGCTCCACCTATAAGTTTGCCAGGACTAACTGGAGATTTACTATACTATATTTTAAAACAGGTAACAGATGAAGATAAAATTCGTTTGAAAAAAGTTCCTTTTATGGGTGGCAGTGACCATGCAATTCTTTCAGATCCTACAGTTGGAATTCCATGTCCTATGTTAATTCAGCAGCCTGATAGGTATTACCATACAGATCAAGATACTCTGGATAAGCTTGATCCGATAATTTTAAAAGATGTTACTGTTGCGACAGCAATTTACCTCTACTATTTGGCTAATGCTCATCTGGCTGAGGTTCAAGAGATTATGGAAATTTATAAACAGGGCTTTCTTGAAATGGTTAAATCCCAGATTGAAGAAGTGCTTCAGCGGGCCCAGGAAGAAAATTTACCCAACAATGTTTTTGCTTACTGTAACCGTTGGGTTATTAAAATTTCAGATTGCTATATTCAGGCTATAGATTATTTTAAAAAATATATTAAGGCTGACGAGTTTAATTATTTCCAGAAACTTAATGCAGAATGGCAGAAAAGTTATCAGGTTGAACGGAGTAAGTTAATGAAAGAGATGAACAAAGCTTTAAGGGAATTGGTTAAAGTCAAACCTGAGTTGGCGAAGAACATGTGCCAGCGTAATTTAAGTCAACTAGAGCGGAAGTTGACTCAATTGGTTCCAGAACGTAAGTACTGGGGATTTAGTACATTGACTCAGAAGCGCCATTTAGTAGAAAAGAAGCGATTAATTGATCTCTGGCGGATAATAGAGAAAGATAACTTAGATATTCCTGTTCTGGCACAGTATTGGGCAGATGGTCAACGAAATCTCTTTGAAATTATGGAGTTAGTGGAGCTAGAGACAGGACAGCGTGAAGTAGAATTTATTTACGATTTCTTTAGATTTTTAAAAGATGTAGGTTCTATTGAACTTCATGAACGGAGAAAAAATAGAAGGTTAGATAGCTAGAAGAATTTTCTTCTAGCGTTTTTTTATATTCAAGATGAAAAGAAATTAACTTATAGAACTTATTTTTACCCAGATAAATCTATGTTCTCAAAAAAAGTGCAACTTGACACAAAATGAAACAGTTTGTTATAATAAATTGAAAAATTAAACATAGATTTAATAAAGATGTATCTATTTTTTGTTCTAAAAGTTAAATGGGGATGGAATAATGATAGAGGAACTAAATGTCATTCTATGTTAAAGCCTAAGGGGTTGGTTAAATGTTATCTGGTCAATTAAATAATAGTGTCAAAGATATTATGAATACTGATGTATTGACGGTAACTGCTGATACCATTTTGAGAGATTGTATAAAATTGATGCTTATAAATAATAAAGGTGAAATACTTGTAATTGATGAAAAAAGACATTTAAAAGGGCTTTTGACATTTACTGATGTTGCCAGGATTATGAAGGAGGAAAAAAATGGATTTGATAAAAGTGTTAAATATTATATGCGAAAAGATATTTTAACCATTGGGCCTAATGAAAAGGCTATCAAAGCCAAGAATATAATGAAAAATCGGGGAATTGGGAGACTTCCTGTTGTTAAAAATAAAAAATTAATTGGTATTATCAGAATTATTGATATTTTGGATAAAATTTATAGTAGGATTGAGGAAGAAAGTGCTAGTCTTGCTTTAATTTTAAACAACTTACATGAAGCAGTATGTGTGGTAAATACAGAAGGAATTGTAGTGTTATGGAGTAAAAAATCGGAAAAACTTTATGGCGTCAAAGCTGAGCAGATTGTAGGAAATAAACTAGAAGATTTTTTCCCAAATGCTCTTTTACTCAAAGTTCTCAAGGACAAAAAACCTATAGAAAATATTTATCATAGTCCCAGGGAAGGAAGTTATGTGATAATTAGTGCTATCCCCTTATTTATAAATGGAGAATTTGTGGGAGCTGTATCTACTGATAGAGATGTAACAGAAGTGACAAATTTAACTCTTGAATTAGAAAAAACAAAGGACAAGTTAGAATTATTACAGGAAGAGGTAAATAAAATTAATGAAGATAAATATTCCTTTGGCATTATACTTGGTAAAAGCAAAGTGATAAAAGAAAAAATAGCCAGGGCCAGAAGAGTTGCACGAACTAATAGTAGTGTTTTAATTACTGGAGAGAGTGGAACTGGAAAGGAAGTATTTGCTAGAGCAATTCATCAGGCAAGTGGAAGAAAAGGACCTTTTGTAGCTGTAAATTGTAGTGCAATTCCTGAAAACTTATTTGAGAGTGAAATGTTTGGATATGTAGGAGGAGCTTTTACTGGAGCTTTAAAAAAAGGTAAAGTAGGAAAGTTTGAATTAGCTAATGGAGGTACTTTATTTTTAGATGAAATTGGAGATATGCCTATGTATATGCAGGTGAAACTCCTCCGGGTACTTCAGGAAAAAAAGATTGTACGAGTGGGAAGTGAGAAAGATATTGATGTCGATGTAAGAATTATTTCTGCAACACATCGTGATTTAAGAGCTATGGTAAAGGAAAATCTTTTTAGAGAGGACCTTTATTATAGGCTTAATGTGGTAAGTATTGAATTACCTGCTTTAAGAGAAAGAAAAGAAGATATTCCCATTCTGTTAAGACATTTCATTTGTGAATTTTGTAAAGAAAATAATATATCTGTTCCTAAACTTAAGCCCGAAGTGTTAGCGGTGCTTATGAGTTATAGTTGGAAAGGAAATATAAGAGAATTGAAAAATACAGCAGAACATCTGGTTGTATTTTCAAAAAATGGTGAAATAAGATTGGATAGTGTGCCTGAATATATACTTGAGCAGACAATTGGGGAAGATGATAGAGAACCAGTTTTTGATTTGCAAAAAGCAGTTGAAAGGACAGAAAAAGAGATAATAAGAAAAGTTATGAAAATGGTGGAAGGTAATAAAAGTAAAGCAGCAAAATTGCTTAATATACCTAGAAGTACTTTATATTACAAATTAAAATATTATAATATGAAGGATTTATTGTAAATTTACTGATACTATATTTTTTATTTATTTAATTTCAGTGTCAGTGTAATGACAAAGTGTCATTATGCTGACATTTTATTTTTTTTATCCAAATATAAGCGCTAATTATTGAAATAACAAGAATTTTGAGAATATATGTTTATAAATAGATATTATAAATGCTAAATTAGTGTCAGTACATTAACACTAAATAATATTTGCTTATTTTTTATCTGTTAAACAGATATATTATAAAAAAATTATGATGTTTATCAACTTTAGGATATCAACAATTTTTGAAGCAAAATCAAATTTTAATCATTTAAAATATTAAGTTGGCACACTCCTTGCAAATAAATTTAAGTGAAAGGTTTTTAGGCAAGGAGGTGAACAAATGGAAATTAAAATTCTGTTAAAGCAACATGTAGGTGTCCCTTGTAAGCCAATAGTTGCAGTAGGTGATGAGGTTAAAAAGGGGCAGTTGATTGCAGAACCTCAAGGGTTGGGGGCTAATATACATTCCAGTGTTTATGGATTAATTACTGAGGTAAGTGAAAATTTTATCAAAGTAAAACCTCATGAAAATCAGCCCGATGAATATGTAAAGTTAAAAGAAAGTGATAATAAATTAGAACTTATCAAAGAAGCAGGTATTGTAGGAGCAGGTGGGGCTGGATTTCCGACTCATGTGAAATTAGATGTAAATTTGCAGGGTGGGTATGTAATAGCAAATGGAGCTGAATGTGAACCTTTGTTGGCACATAATTTAAAGTTAATGGAAGAACACCCTGAGATTATAGTAAGAGGATTAAAGTATATAAAAGAGATTACAAATGCTTCTAAGGGTTATATTGCAGTAAAAGAAAAATATAAAAAAGCTGTTAAGGCTCTAAAAAAAGCATGTTCATTAGAAAAGGATATTGAACTAAAGCTTTTACCTGACATGTATCCTGCAGGAGATGAAAGGGTTATTGTCCGGGAGATTTTAGGAGTTGAATTGAAACCTGGACAATTGCCTTTAGAGGCTAATGCTGTGGTTCAAAATGTAGAAACTTTAAAGCATATTGTTAATGCCATTGAAAAAAGAAAGCCCTTTATAACAAAAGATTTGACTGTTGCAGGAAGAGTTAAAGATGCAAGAAATGGTAAGGTATTTTTTGATGTACCAATTGGTGAGCCTGTAGGAAAGTATATCAATCTCTGTGGAGGGTATATTGAACCCCATGGAGAGATTGTGTTGGGTGGACCTTTTACAGGAAAATCTGGAACTGAACAAACACCAGTTACTAAAACTCTTGGTGGAATTTTAGTTGCGATGCCGTTCCCTCAGGAAACAAGAAAGATGGGACTTTTGGTTTGTGAGTGTGGAGCCTCTGAAGAGCGACTTAGAGAAATCGCTGAATCTATGGGTTCTGAAGTAGTTGCGGTGGAAAAATGTAAAAGAATGGTTGAGGTAAATGGAAGATTTAGGTGTGAAAAGCCTGGAGTATGTCCGGGTCAGGCTGAAAAAGTTCTTGCTTTGAAAAATAAAGGGATAGAGGTTCTTTTGGTCAGTACCTGTGGTGACTGAACTAATACAGTTATGAATATCGCTCCTCGTGTAGGAGTGCCAGTTTATCATTGTACAGATCATGTGCTTAGAGCTGCAGGTATGAGACTTGTAAGAAGGCTTAATAAATAAATTATCAGCTTTATATAAAATAGGGAGGGAAGATAAATGTCTATTACTCCAGAAACAGCACAACAGCATAAAAATGATCCAGCTATTTTATGCTGTAGAACAGAAGCAGGAACAATTATTGAACCTGCTAACCTGGAGGATCCTGCAATTATTCCAGATTTAGAGGATTCCGGATTGCTGAAAGTTCCTGAAAACTGCTTAAAAATTGGACAGGTTTTAGGTGCTAAATTGGTTAAAACTGTTGATTCTTTAACTCCATTAACTCCAGACTTGCTGGAAGGAGTTAAAGATATTAAAGAAGAGAAAATAGAAGAAAAAGCTGTAGCAGAAGAAGTAGTAGAAAATGATGTTAATAAAGAGGCAGCACCAGTTATACAGACCACAGGCGGTATGGTCAAAATTTATATTGGTGAAGGTAAAAATATCAATCTTGAGTTTCCACTTGGACTGGTTGGTGGTAATATTCAGACTCCAGAATTTAGGACTTCAAAAGTTGAGCCAGTTCAGAGTGCAGAGCCTATAAAAGTTGAAGAAAAACCAAAAGAAGAACCAAAAGTAGTAAGAAAGCTTGTTAAAAAGTATTTCAAAATTGATAAAGTAGAGTTTGGTCCAGAAACAAAAATTGATGGAACTACCCTTTATATCAGAGAAGATATTTGTGACGATGCTGTGAAAGCTGACGAATTAGTTTGTTCAATTAAAGTAGATATTATTACCCCAGAAGATTATGGCAAATATAGTGAAACCATTATGGATGTTCAACCAATTGCTACCAAAGAAGGAGACAGCAAACTTGGTAGTGGTGTTACCAGAGTAATTGATGGTGTAGTAATAGTAGTTACTGGAACTGATGAAAATGGAGTCCAGATTGGTGAATTTGGTTCTTCTGAGGGTATTCTTGAAAGAAATATTATGTGGGGTAGACCAGGTGCACCAGATAAAGGTGAAATTTTCATTAAGACTGAGGTAGTTATCAAAGAAAATACAAATATGGAAAGGCCAGGACCTCTAGCTGCTCATAAAGCTACCGACTATATCACTCAAGAAATCAGAGAAGCTTTAAAGAAAGCTGATGAGAGCCTGGTTGTGAAAGAAGAAGAGTTTGTTCAATATAGAAGACCTGGTAGAAAGAGAGTAGTAATAATTAAAGAAATTATGGGCCAGGGTGCTATGCATGATAATATTATTCTGCCTGTAGAGCCAGTAGGAATTGTCGGTGGTAAGCCAAATGTTGACCTTGGTAATATACCTGTAGTCTTGTCACCATTGGAAGTATTGGATGGTGGAATTCATGCTCTAACATGTATTGGTCCTGCATCCAAAGAAACTTCTAGACATTACTGGAGAGAACCTCTTGTACTTGAAGTTATGAATGATCCAGAATTGGATCTTGTAGGAGTTATCTTTGTTGGTTCACCTCAGGCTAATTTAGAGAAATTCTATGTATCTGAAAGATTAGGTATGTTGGTTGAAGCATTGGATGTAGATGGAGCTTTCATTACTACTGAGGGTTTTGGAAACAACCATATAGATTTTGCAAGTCACCATGAACAGGTAGGTAAAAGAGGCGTAGCTGTTGTAGGTATGTCTTTCTGCGCTGAACAAGGTGCACTGGTTGTTGGTAATAAATATATGAAGAATATGATTGATTTGAACAAATCAGAGCAAGGTATTGAAAATGAAATTCTGGCGAACAACACATTATGTCCAGAAGATGCAATTAGAGCTGTTGCAATGTTAAAAGCAGTTATGGCTGGAGAAGAAATTAAGGCTCCAGAAAGAAAGTATAATCCAAATGTTAAAATGAACAACATTGATCTAATTGAAAGCCAAACTGGTAGAAAAATTGATCTGGTACCAAATGAGCAGATATTGCCAAAGAGCAAGAAAAGAAGAGAAATTTATGAACCTGAAGATGAATAAGAAAAAGGTGATTTAATGAAATATGGTGACAAAATTATAGATATGCGAGGCATAGTGGTAGAGGTCCATGAAGGTTCCATTTCCATTGATTTAAAAGGAAGATTAGGATTTTTAAAAGTTCCTCTGCGGATGGTCATATCTGATCACCCGATTAAGGTGGGCCAGGAAGTCGGATTTAAGATGAGTTTTATTGAAGTGTTGGGACCTGAGATCAATGAACACTATGTGAGCAATATTGAAAAACGAAATAGGAAAATGAAAAAGAAGGAGGATGAATAATGGCAGATTTAACAGTAGTTAAAGGTCTTCAGTCTGAGATTTATGTGCCTATAACTCCCCCGCCGGTTTGGGCTCCAGTTACAAAAGAGCTTAAAGATATGACCGTGGCACTGGTTACTGCAGCTGGTGTTCATTTAAAGTCTGATAAAAGGTTTAATCTTGCTGGTGATTTCACTTTCAGAAAAATTCCTGGGGATGTGTCATCCAGTGAGCTGATGGTGTCTCACGGTGGTTATGATAATGCTGATGTAAATAAAGATATAAACTGTATGTTCCCAATTGATCGACTCAGAGAATTAGCTGAGGAAGGATTCATTAAAAGTATAGCATCCACCCATATTGGTTTTATGGGCGGAGGTGGTGATCAGCAAAAATTCAAAGAAGAGACTGGTCCTGAAATTGCTAGAATCTTAAAAGAGGAAGGTGTAGATGCAGTTATACTGACTGCTGGCTGAGGTACTTGCCACCGCTCTGCCGTGATTGTGCAGAGAGCGATTGAGGAAGTTGGTATTCCTACTATCATTATTGCTGCTTTGCCTCCAGTAGTTAGACAGAATGGTGCTCCAAGAGCAGTTGCTCCAATGGTACCAATGGGTGCAAATGCAGGTGAACCAAACAATCCTGAAATGCAAAGAGGGATTGTCAAGGATGCATTAAAACAATTAGTAGAAATTGAGTCTCCTGGCAAAATTGTGCCATTACCTTATGAATATAATGCAAAAGTTTAGGTTGGTTTATCAAAATTGAGTCTACCTCTCCATTGAGGTAGACTCTAACCAACCTCATTAATTAGGTGGTGGACTATGAGTAATGAAGAAAAAATTTTAAGAAGATTAGTAATAAAGACATTTCATATTAATGATGTGAGGTTCGGTGAAAAATTTTCCATTGATAAACAAATTCTCACTATTTCTTTAGGTATGCTTGATAAAATTATCACAAATGAGGAGTTAATAAAGGATATTCAGGTTGAAATTATTCCACCTGGTGAACATGATAGATGGACAAATAGCATTATGGATATTATTCCTATCTCAACTAAGGTATTGGGTAAATTGGGTGAAGGGATAACTCATACACTTACTGGAGTTTATGTTATGCTAACTGGAGTTGATGAGGCAGGAAATCAAGTGGCTGAATTTGGTTCCTCAGAAGGAAATTTAAAGGACAAGCTTTATCTTAATCGAGCAGGTACTCCATCAGATCAGGATTTTATCATTTCATTTAATGTTACTTTAAAGGAAAAGGCAGGTTATAGTAGACCCGGGCCTGCAGCAGCTCATAGAGCCTGTGATATATTTATTCAACAAATTAGAAATGAATTGAAAAAAGTAGATGGACGGGGATGTACAGAAAAACATGTTTTCTATGATAAAATCAGGCCGGGTAAGAAAAAGGTTGCTATTGTTAAACAGATTGCAGGCCAGGGAGCAATGCATGATAATCTTATTTTACCAAATGAGCCAAGTGGTTTTCAGGGTGGGCGTTCAATAATAGATTTGGGTAATGTTCCTATTATTTTAACCCCTAATGAATATAGAGATGGTGCCTTACGGGCTATGACTTAAAGGGGGGTGAATCCATGGGAATTGGCCCATCAACTAAAGAGACTACATTACACCACTTTCGTGATCCACTTTTAGATGTGGTCTCAGCAGATGACGATATAGATCTGGTTGGTGTGATATTGGTGGGAACTCCTCAAGAAAATGAAGATAAGATGTTTGTGGGTAAGCGTGTTGCCAGCTGGTTAGAGGCAATGCGAGTAGATGGTGCTATCATTTCAGTGGATGGTTGGGGAAATAGCCATGTAGATTATGCAAATACAATTGAAGAGATTGGTAAACGTGGAATCCCGGTGGTAGGTCTTAGCTTTATTGGAACCCAGGCTCAGTTTGTAGTTACTAATCAATATATGGATACTATAGTGGATTTTAATAAATCAGAAAGGGGGATAGAGACAGAAGTTGTGGGCGAAAATAATGTGACAGCTTTGGATGCTAAAAAAGCTCTGGCTTTTTTAAAACTAAAGATGAGGGAGGGAAGTAAAAAATGAAATTTATTAAGAGTATTCATGCTATCGATTCTCATACAATGGGCGAACCAACAAGAATTATTGTAGGTGGATTACCTCCCATTCCGGGGAAGACTATGGCAGACAAAAAAAGATATTTAGAAACCAATATGGATCATATAAGAACTGCTGTAATGCATGAACCACGAGGCCATAACGATATGTTCGGTTCAATTATTACTCAGGCTACAACCGAAGAAGCAGATTTAGGAATTATCTTTATGGACGGCGGCGGATATCTGAATATGTGTGGACATGGTTCTATTGGAGCTGCTACTGTAGCAGTTGAATGTGGTATGGTAGAACCTAAAGAGCCCTATACAGAGATTAAAATGGAAGCTCCTGCCGGTTTAATAAAAGCCAGAGTTAAAGTAGAGAATGGAAAAGCTAAGGAAGTTTCAATTATTAATGTTCCATCATTCCTCTATAAAAAAGATGTGGAAATAGATTTGCCTGAAGTAGGAAAGATAACTCTGGATATTTCTTTTGGAGGTAGTTTCTTTGCAATAGTTAATGCAAAAGACCTGGGAGTTAAAGTGGATACAGCTAATATAGAGATTTTAACTAAGTTGGGTCTTAAGATAAAAGATATAGTAAATAAAACAGTAAAGGTACAGCACCCAGAGAAAAAGCATATCCGGAGTGTTGATCTGGTGGAGATTTATGATGACCCAACTAATCCTGAAGCTGATTATAAAAATGTAGTAATTTTTGGACGAGGTCAGGTTGACCGTTCGCCATGTGGAACTGGAACAAGTGCGAAGTTGGCAACTATGTTTGCCAAGGGACAAATTAAGGAAAATGAAGATTTCATTTATGAAAGTATTACAGGAACTACGTTTAGAGGTAGAATTATTGGTCAAACAAAAGTTGGGGAGTTTGATGCAGTTATTCCTGAAATAACAGGAAGTGCATATATTACAGGCTTTAATCACTTCGTTATTGACCCAGAGGATCCATTAAAATATGGTTTCAGTTTAAAATAAAACAATAAAAATAAGGAGGAATGAAAATGGTTAATATAATTTTAGGAATTTTAGCAATTTTAACTGGGTGGTTTGGTATTGAGTTCTCCCGGGATCTGATCAAGAACAAAGACAAACTGGAAAAGGATACTCAATGGGTAACATCTGGACTGATTGGTTTTGTAACAAACTTCTTTGATACTCTTGGAATTGGAAGTTTTGCTCCTACTACTGCATTGGTTAGAGCTTTTAAACAAGTTAGGGACAGAGTAATTCCTGGTACTTTGAATGTTTCCTGTACTATTCCTGTTATTGTAGAAGCATTTATCTTTATTACTGTAATTAAAGTAGAGCCAGTTACTTTGTTCAGTATGTTGGTGGCTGCTACTATTGGTGCCTGGATTGGTGCTGGTGTTGTTTCTAATTTACCAGAGAAGAAGATTCAGTATGGTATGTCTATAGCACTTTTTGTAACTGCTTCAATTATGGTTGCAGGTCAAATGGGTTGGATGCCTATTGGTGGTGAGGCAATTGGTCTAAGTGGCATTAAACTTATAATTGCTATTGTTGCTAACTTTATCTTAGGTGCTTTGATGACTCTGGGTATCGGACTTTATGCTCCATGTATGGCTCTGGTTTATATGCTTGGAATGAGTCCAAGAGTTGCATTCCCAATTATGATGGGTTCCTGTGCATTCTTAATGCCAGTTGCATCTGTTAAGTTTATTCGTGAGGGTGCTTACAATAGAAAAGCTTCTTTAGCTATTTCTCTGGCAGGACTTGTGGGAGTATTTATTGCAGCTTACCTTGTTAAATCCTTACCACTGAAAGTATTAACCTGGTTAGTAATTTGTGTAATCTACTATACTTCCATTACTATGTATAAAGCTGCTACCAGAAATATTGAAGAAAAGTCTATGGCTGTGGTAATGGAAAGTTAAAAAATGTGTTTGAAAGCCTCTGTTTGTCTAACAGAGGCTTTTTTTGTATTAGAATCCCCCAAGAGTCAATCTTTAAAAATAATCGGCTATAAATAATTTTTAGTCAGCATAGACGGAGCGATGTCCTAAACCGATAACTACGTCATTTAGGTGAACCAGGCCTATAGCAAAGAAAGCAGCCACACTCAAATGTTCACCTGACCGGGTAATGGCAATTTTACCTCCAACGTCAAAACCTTCTGCTCTCGGGCTAATCTGGGCCAGAGCTTCTTTAGCTGCGCCGGCTACAGCTCCTTCACCTAAATGAGTATCAGGAATAACTCCTTCTCTTTTAGCAGCAATTATTGCTCGTTCGATAATTTTCCGGATAGAACTGAAGTAATCTCCGCCAAAATCAACGGCTGCTGCCTTAATCCCTGATTTTTTTAGTTCTTCTTTTAACTTTTTTTCTTCATCCCGGGTGGAAATAGCAAGTTTTATAGCAGCTTTTGCTACATCAATACTTTCAATGGTCACATAAATCACTTCCTTTCTTCAAATAACTTTTTTACATTATATATCTTCAGGTAAAAACTTTCAAGTCAGATAAATATTAAAATGAGATAGGAAATCACTAATATTGTCAGAATATTTGACTCTTCCTTTCACAAAACTAAGAATGAAAGGAGAGATAATATTGGTACTTTACCAGGAACTAATTCTTGCTTTAATTGATCTATGTGAAGAGTTTGGGATGGAATGGCAATGGTTGAAAGATGGAACAGGGATTCAAATAGATTTGACTTCTACTGATGAGTTCAGTCGTTATCGATTTTTAAAAGAAACCAGAAAAATTAAACAAAATATTTTTGGACCTTTTTGATAAAGTAAACTACAAAGCAGACCGTAGATGAAACAACGGTCTGCTTTGTAGTTGTTTAGGAAATTATACTTTTTCGCAGGTTTATAGATAATTTATCTGCACAAAGCTAATTTTGAGCGTTATTGAAATTTTTCGTTAAAACATCTTAGTGAGAACGAAGGAGAAATAAGGCCTCATCTGAGGAGTGATGAGCTAATCATGGGCCAGGAGGGCTCTTTGATTAGGGAGCCTTATTTCGACTGAGATAGGACTTTAGATAGTTCGAAAAATTTCTTTATAAAGCGGAAAATTAGCTTTGTGCAGTAAAATAAGATTAAGTGCCTGAAAGGCATTTTGTTCTTATTATGATTATTCTTAAGCCACTGGATCACAGAGTTTTTTTATACACCATCTTGACAGGTGCGACATAATATGGCATAATAATAAAAAGTTGAAGAAAGGTAAAGGCGTTGAAGGAGAGAGTAGATTCTTCAGAATTCTTCTATAGCGAGTCAGGGATGGTGGAAGCCTGGCGAAGAATGAAGAATCGAAGATCACTCCTGAGCCGGACACTGAACAATAGGCAGGTAGTGCCTATTAAGTAGGTGTACCCGGGGTGGCTCCCGTTAATAGGCCTAATGAGTGGGGAATGGCAGATTCTATCATTCTGTCACTCCCAATCAGGGTGGTACCGCGTGAGATTTAAGTCTCTCGTCCCTAACTGGACGGGAGACTTTTTTAATACCAGGGAAATTATACAGATGTGGATAACATTCATCTTTTGTAAAATATTATGGCCAAAGGGCAATTTGTTTTAGAAAAAATGACGGTTCATATAACAAAATTTGGATTAAAGGAGGAAAGTGAAATGCCAAAATTTAAGGAAGTGGATCTAAAAAGTTCTGTTAATGATCGGGAAAATGAAGTTTTACAGTATTGGCGGGAAAATAATATCGCCGAGAAGAGTGTAACCAGTAGAGAGGGGAAACCGCAATTTGTCTTTTATGAAGGCCCACCGACAGCAAATGGTAAGCCGGGAATTCATCATGTGCTGGCCCGGACACTTAAGGATTCAGTTTGCCGTTACAAAACCATGCAGGGTTATCAGGTAAAACGGAAAGCTGGTTGGGATACCCACGGCTTGCCGGTGGAGATTGAGGTTGAAAAACAGCTAGGTCTTTCTTCTAAACAGGAAATTGAAGAATACGGTATTAAAGAATTTAACGAAAAATGCCGCCAATCTGTCTGGACCTATGAGGGGCACTGGCGGAAGATGACTGAGAGGATTGGCTATTGGCTAGATATGGATAATCCCTATATTACCCTGGATAATGATTATATAGAAACCGTCTGGTGGATTTTAAAGAAGTATTTTGATGCCGGATTGATTTATGAAGGTCATAAGATTATGCCTTACTGCCCGCGCTGTGGAACTCCGTTAGCATCTCATGAAGTTTCTTTAGGTTATAAAGATGAGACTATTGATTCTATCTATGTTAAGATGAAGGTTAAAGGTAAAGAGAATGAATATTTCCTTGTTTGGACTACTACTCCATGGACACTGCCATCCAACGTGGCTTTATGTGTTAACCCGGAGTTTACCTATGTAAAAGTCAGAGTAACTACTGAGCAAGATAGGGAAGAGTATTATATTCTGGTTAAAGAACGGCTTCAAGCTGTATTGGGCGAGCCTGAAAACTATGAAGTGGTTGCTGAGATGACGGGAAAAGACTTAGAGGGCATTGAGTATGAGCAGTTATTACCATTTCTGAAAGTGGATAAAAAAGCCTGGTATGTAGTCTGTGGGGATTTTGTCTCTCTTGAAGATGGTACTGGTATTGTGCATATAGCTCCTGCTTTTGGTGAAGATGACTATCAGATTGGTCAGAAATATGATTTACCACTGCTTCAGCCTGTTGATAAAGAAGGAAAATTTACAGAAGAGATTACTCCATGGGCTGGTATGTTTGTAAAAGAAGCAGATTCTCATATTACCCGGTATTTGAAAGATCAGGGTTCTCTCTTTTATAAAGAACGGTTAACCCACTCTTATCCACATTGTTGGAGATGTGATACTCCACTCCTTTATTATGCACGTAAGTCCTGGTATATTAAGACCACAGCTTATAAAGATCGAATGATTGCAGCGAACAAAAAGATTAATTGGTATCCATCTTATGTAGGAGAGGGCCGTTTTGGTAATTGGTTGGAGAATTTGATTGACTGGTCCTTATCCCGTGATCGGTACTGGGGAACTCCTTTAAATATCTGGAAATGTGAAGAGTGCGGTAAGTTGGTTTCTATCGGTTCCAGAAAAGAACTGGCAGAACTTGCTATTGAAGATGTTGATCCGGAAACTATTGAACTGCATCGTCCTTATGTGGATGAGATTCATCTAAAGTGTGATTGTGGACATATTATGAACCGTACTCCTGAGGTTATTGATTGCTGGTTTGATTCCGGTTCTATGCCATATGCACAGTGGCATTATCCATTTGAGAATAAAGAGAATTTTGATCAACTCTTCCCGGCAGATTTTATCTGTGAAGGTATTGACCAGACTAGAGGTTGGTTCTATTCACTTCTAGCTATTTCTACCTTCTTATTTGATGAGCCAGCATTTAAAAATGTAATGGTTAATGACCTGGTGCTGGATAAAAATGGTCAGAAGATGTCCAAATCCAGAGGAAATACTGTTGATCCGTGGAAATTGATTGAAAACTATGGTGCAGATGCTACCCGTTGGTATCTTTTGGCAGTATCTCCTCCCTGGACTCCAACCAAATTTGACGAAGATGGAGTAAAAGAAGTCTTTTTGAAGTTTTTCGGTACACTGCAAAATGTTTACTCTTTCTTTACCCTGTATGCTAATATTGATAATGTTGATCCTACTGAGTTTGATGTAGCAGTAAAAGAGCGGGAAGAGATCGATCGCTGGATTATCTCCCGTCTAAACAGTTTGATTAAATATGTTAATGAATGTATGGAGGTTTATGAGCTTACTAAAGCGGTTCGTGCTATCCAGGATTTTGTGGTTGATGAAGTCTCTAACTGGTATGTACGTCGCTGTCGGAGTAGATTTTGGGCACCAGAACTGGATACCAACAAAAAATCAGTATATTTGACTCTCTATGAAGTACTTCTTACTACTGCAAAATTGATGGCACCATTTGCTCCATTTATATCAGAAGAAATTTATCTGAACTTAACCCATGGTAAAGAGAATTCAGTTCATCTGGCTGATTACCCAACTCATGATGAAAGTTTAATCGATGAGGAATTAGAAAAGCGTATGGCTCTGGCAATGGATATTGTTTCTTTAGGTCGTGCTTGCCGGAATAAGGTTCAGATCAAAGTACGTCAGCCTTTGAATAAGATTTTGGTTGATGGCCGGAAAAAAGAGATTCTTAAACCAGTAGAGAATCTGGTTAAAGAAGAGCTGAATATAAAAGATATTCACTATATTGAAAACTTAGATCAATATGTAAATTATCAGGTTAAGCCTAACTTTAGAATCCTGGGACCCAAATACGGTAGTCTGGTCAAATCCATAGCAGCAACCCTGGCGAGAGCTGATGCTAAAGAGATTGTCCAGGCCATCAGGAATGAAGGTGCTGTCACTATTTCTGTAGAAGATAAGGAGTTATCTTTAACTGAAGAAGATCTGGATATTCGGGTTCAGGAGCGGGAAGGTTTTATTGTAGAGATGAGCAATGAAAACTTTGTGATTCTGGATACCGAATTAAATGAAGACCTGATTTTAGAAGGTCTGGCTCGTGAGATGATATCCAAAATCCAGACCATGAGAAAAAATGCTAACTTTGAAATTACCGATCATATTAAAGTCGAATATGTAAGTGATATAGATGTGGCTAAAGGTGTAGAAGCACATTTGAATTATATAAAAGAAGAGACACTGGCACAGGATGTAAAACGGGTTGTAGAACCGGGTAATGATTTCGAAGAGTGGGATATTAACGGTCACAAGACATATATTAAGGTTGAGCGGGTGTAAATTAAAAGGTACTTTTTTAAACTGCTAATTGCTAACCCCTATCCTTACAGGATGGGGGTTTTTTTAAAATTAAATAAGATGATTAAACTGCAAAAAGCTAATTTTAAGCGATATAAAATTTTTCGTTAAACCATCTTAGTGGGATTGAAAAGAATGGCTTCATCACAGAATGTGATGAGCTAATTAAGGATCACAAGGACCCATTGATTAGTGTGCCTTATTTTGACTGAAATCAAACTTTATATGGTTCGAAAAATTTCTTTATGAAGCGAAAAATTAGCTTTTTGTAGTAAGATCATAAGATATAAAGAAAATTAAAGAGTAAAATTTATAAAATTTTTAGGGTCTATAATTAATGTTGTGAAGAAAAAATTATAAAAAATAAAAAGGCATTTGCTGGCCCCGTTGAATTAATTAGTTGCGAACTAAAAACCAAAGAAAGGAGTCCAGCAAATGCAATATAATAATATCATAAAATTTCTTGATTTGCCAGACATTATTGCAACTGAAATTATTTCAACGGAGGACAGATATATTTTTATCGCTGAAGCAAAGAAAAATCACATTGTGTGTCCTCAGTGTGGTAATATCACTAATAAAATCCATGATACAAAATGGCAAAATATTAGAGACATCCCCATAAGAGGTAAACTAGTAATCATTAGACTTCTAAAGAAAAGATATCGTTGTCCTTATTGTCATAAGAGGGGTATCCCTGAAAAATATGAAAGTATTGATAAATATGCCCGTAAAACCAAACGCTTTGATAAATATCTTGCTAAAGAAACTGTCAGCAAGGATTATTCTAAAGTTGCTAGAGAAAACGGGTTAAGTTATACAGCTGTTAATAATGCAGTTAAAAAAGTAGTTGACCCTCTCATTAAACAACAAGTTTCAAAACTTAGTCAATTAAAAGCCATCAGTATCGATGAATTTGCAGTTTTAAAACGCCATAAATATGGAGTTAGCATTACAGATCCAATTAATCGGGAGTTAATTGACATTTTACCTACTCGCAAAAAGGATGATTTAATTGACTACTTTAATTGTTGGGAAGATGAACAAAGACGACAGATTCAATCGATCTCTATGGATATGTGGCGGCCGTTCAAAGCAGTAGCAGATGCAGCATTTACTCATGCAAAAATTGTTATAGATAAATTTCATCTTGTAACTTTAATGAACAGAGCCCTTGATGAAGTTAGAAAACAAGTTCAACAAACAGTAAATAATCATCAGAGAAGAAAGTTTTTTCAAAGTCGTTTATTACTCCAAAAACGAGCTGAAGAATTGACAGATGAAGAACATGAAAAGCTCATCAAATTATTTGAACTCAGTCCAGCTCTAGAAAAGGCCTGGGAATTAAAAGAGGAATTCAGAGACCTATTGCAGCTAGATGATGTGAAAGAAGCCACCAGAGCTCTAAAAAGGTGGTATAAAGAAGTAATAAAAAGCAAGCTGATGCCTTTTTACCAGGTAAAAAAGATAATACAAAGATGGGAAGAAAAAATACTAAATTATTTTAAGACTAAGATAACCAATGGCTTTGCTGAGGGTATCAATAACAAGATTAAATTGATCAAAAGGATTGGATATGGTGTTCCAAATGTTATGAATCTAAGGAGAAGAGTATTTAATGCAATGTTAAGTTATTAAATTTAAATGTTTATTTCAAAATCAATTTACCAATCAATTCAACGGAGCCAACTTATCTTTCACAACATTTGACGGAGAGCCAATTTTTATCATTTATTTTAGAAGGAATTTAAAAAAAAATGTAGAAAGTATTTATTGTTAAAAAATTCACAAAGTCTTCGCTATTCAATAATAAGGGGGATTTATTATGAGTTATCAGGCTTTTAGAATTCCTAACAACATTTTATTTGGTGAAGGTGCCTTCGAGTATCTGGGGACTTTAAAAGGAGAACGAGCTGTTATTGTTACTGGTGGAAGTTCTATGAAGAGGCTGGGGTTCTTGGACAAAGCAAAAGAGATTTTAGAAAAGGCAGGTATGGAAGTCGAGATAATTGAAGGTGTTGAGCCCAATCCTTCTATTGGGACAGTAAATCGCGGTGCTGAAAAAATGCGCCAATTTAAACCTGATTGGATTATAGCTTTGGGTGGGGGTTCTGCACTGGATGCGGCTAAGATTATGTGGGTTTTTTATGAGTATCCTGAACTAAAGTTTGAAGATATTTTAGAAATTAACTCCATCCCAACTTTGAGAAAAAAAGCACAATTTGTAGCTATACCTTCAACCAGTGGTACCGCATCAGAAATTACTGCTGCTTCAGTTATTACCGATACAAAGAAACATATCAAATACCCAATTATTTCTCAAGAAATCATACCTGATATTGCAATTGTTGACCCGGCACTTCCTGCCAAAATGCCTCCGCATATTACTGCAAATACCGGTATGGATGTTTTAACCCATGCTATTGAGTCCTATGTTTCTACTGGGGCCAACAGTTATACTTCGCCTCTGGCAATGGAAGCGATTAAACTGGTCTTTGAATATCTGCCCAGAGCTTATAAAGATGGTAATGATATGGAAGCCCGTTATCATATGCATAATGCTTCTACTATTGCTGGAATGGCCTTCAACAATAGTTTTTTAGGGCTTGTTCACAGTCTTGCCCATAAGATTGGTGGAATGTTTGGAATTACTCACGGTCTGGCCAATGCGATTCTTCTACCTTATATCTGTAAATACAATATGAAAAATACTGATAGATATGCTGAGATTGAAAAAGTACTGGGAGTTTCTGATCTGGTTGAAACCCTCAAGGAGTTCAACAGAAAGTTAGATATTCCTTTAAATTTTGCTGCCTTAGAAGAGGTTCAAAGAGAAAAGTTTGAAGAGGTTTTGAGTAAGATGAGTGAAAATGCCTATAAAGATCCATGTACTTTGACCAATCCACGTCCAACCAGTCCTGAGGATATAGAGAAGATTTACCGATATGCTTTCGAGGGTAAAGATATAGATTTCTAAAAAGATAATAACTCGGGAAATAAAACCTGTCCTTATTATGAGGACAGGTTTTTAATTTTCTTAATGAAATTAGGAATTGTTAAAGTTTATGATGGACTTCGGGCTATGGACAAGATTTTTTGATAGATAACTAATAATAGTTTCATTATACCTTCCACTTTAATTTATTAAAGTACGCTTTTAATTAAAAGAAGTATTTTGATCTATAATATGAATTTTTTTAATTAAAATATCAAAAAAATTAATTTTAATATTGACATATTTAAGAATAGTACTTATAATATAAATATAACAACTTTTAAAAAAAGGAAGGGATTGTTATGAGTTATGCTTTAATTGTAGAAGATTTACGGAAGGAGTTTCCAAGACGCCAAAAATTGGGATTAGGTGAGCGATTTAAAAGGTTATTACATAATAAAAACGAAAGCATGGAAGATGGACGGATGATAAGAGGTGGAAGGACTTTTGTAGCAGTAAAAAATGTAAATTTTAAGGTTAAGCGGGGTGAGATTTTTGGATTGCTTGGCCCAAATGGAGCAGGGAAAACTACAACTATTAAAATGATCTCTACTTTGTTGGAGCCGACTCGAGGTAAGGTATTGGTTAATGGATATGATGTGGTTAAAGATGCGCGGAAAGTACGTCAATCTCTGGGAACTGTTTTATCGGGGGAACGGAGTATTTATTGGAAATTGACTGGTCGGGAAAACCTTGAATATTTTGGGGCATTGTATGGAATGAAGCGGAAAGAAGCAAAAGCCCGGGCCCAGGAATTGTTAGAACGGCTGGATTTGAGCAAGCGGGGAGATGAGTTAGTTGAGAATTATTCTTCAGGAATGAAGCAGCGGATTGCTCTTGGCAAAGCTCTAATGGCTGATCCTCCAATTTTACTCTTAGATGAACCTACAGTTGGTCTTGATCCACAGGCAGCATTAAGATTGCGGGAGATTATCATGGAATTAAAAGAAGAGGGAAAAACCATTCTTTTAACAACCCACTATATGGAAGAGGCAGATATTCTTTGCGATCGGATTGCTATCATTGATCAGGGAGAAATTATTGCTTTAGCACCGCCTTCCCAATTGAAAGCTCAGCTCTCAGAAAAAAGGATGATTCAATTAACTGTAAGGGGGCTTTCAGATGAGGTACAGAATAAATTAAATAAGGTTTCACATGTAGAACGTGTTTTAGCCCATTATGATGATGAAAAGGAGAATTGGCAGATAACCATTCATTCTTCTAATGGTGAGGAGACTATTACAGATATTATACAGACTTTAACTAAAGAACAGGTACAGATTCAAAATGTGAATGTAAAAGAACCAACTCTGGAAGATGTCTTTATTCATTTAACAGGGAAATCTCTAAGGGAATAAAGATAAGAGGAGGGAGTTTTTGATGAGTGAATATGGTTTAACCATATCTGGTCCTGAGCAGGAAACTGTTAGTGAAGTAACCATAGAAAATTATAGTTTATCCTGTATGTTACGGGCATTATGGGCAGTAGTTAAGCGGGAGCTTATCATTTTTATTAGATATCCAACGTGGGTAGTAGCAATTTTTATCTGGCCTGTATTGTTTCCGCTGCCGTATATTTTTGGTGGAAAAGCGTTGGCCGGTCCAAACCAGGTTGGGATGGTTACTTTTTCCAGGTTGACAGGCATGTCTGATTATGTAGGGTTTGTGGCAATCGGTTCTTTGCTCTGGATGTGGATGAATATGGTATTATGGTCTTTTGGTAACCATCTTAGAAATGAGCAGGTCAGGGGTACTCTGGAATCTAACTGGCTTTCACCTTTGCCCCGGATCTTTCTTTTGGCAGGGGCAGGTATTAGCAATTGCCTGATTCAGAGTGCAGTAATCTTTATCAGTCTGTTGGAATTTTATCTGTTTTTGGGTGTAAAAATTCAGGGTAATCCTCTTTTGATTTTGTTGGTTTTACTTTTCATTATCCCTTCAATTTATGGAATCGGTCTTTTGTTTGCCAGTCTGGTTATCTGGGCTAAAGAGGTTAATACTATGGTATTTCTGGTTCGGGGTATTATGATGATTTTCTGCGGTGTAAGTTTTCCTCTGACTGTTATGCCGGAATGGATGCAGGTTGTCTCTAAATGGATTCCTATAACCTATGGAATAAGAGCATTCCGGCTGGCCTATTTAACCAAAAAAGGATTTGAGGCGATTAAAGGTGATTTATTGATATTGGGAATTTTCGGATTGATATTTTTTATCCTGGGAATTTTGGCTTTTGCTTTGAGTGAAAGATTTGTTAAAAGGAAAGGAACTCTGGGAGTTTATTAAAAGATGATTGGGGTGATATTAGGTGTCAAAAAATTTGCAAATTCAGTTACGGGCTATGGCAGGAATGTTCAGACGGGATTATAAAATCTTTTTTCGCTATCCAATGAATGCTATCTTTCGGATTGTAGAGCCGGTTGCGTGGTTAACGCCGATCTATTTTATGGGTAAAGGGTTTGCTATCAATGGTGAAAATGTGGGTTTTGCTGCTTATACCGGAAATGGAGATTATATGGCATTTATCATCTTAGGAGTTATTCTTTCCAGTTACGTGAGTGCAGTTTTATGGGGAATTGGTTATTCTTTGAAACAGCAGATGGATATTGGGGTTTTAGAGTCCAATTGGCTGACGCCCATTCCGCGAATTACCCATCTCATTGGGCAGACTCTCTTTAATGTATTGATTACAACGCTAAACTCTATTGGAGTAGCACTGATAATCTGGTTGTTATTTGGTTTTGAATTGAATTTTGAGAAAATATTGCTGGCTATTTTGACAGCTCTTCCTATGATAATTGCTATTTATGGATTTGGCTTTGGTTTTGCTGCCCTGGTAATGCTAATGCGTGATGCCAATACCTTAGTAGATACCGGTAATTTTATTATCAATCTATTGAGTGGGGCCAATTTTCCAATTACTGTATTGCCGCGTTTTTTATTGGTAGTATCTTTAAGTATTCCATTAACTTATGGATATGATGCCATCAGGGGTATGCTCCTTGGAACCAGGACAGTATTACCAATTCACCAGGAACAGATGATTTTAGTAGTATTTATGGGAGCAATGGTGGTACTGGGAGTACTTGTCTTTAAGTGGTTGGAACGGCGATGTAAAAAACTGGGGACAATTGGGATGCATTAGTTAAATGTTCTTGCTATTTGGATAACAACAAATTTTTGGGCCAAGAAGGATTTTTACATTTTTATATAGAAAATTATATTAGGATTAAATTGCAAAAAGCTAATTTTGAGTTGTTTAACCATCTTAGTGAGATTGAAGGAGAAATAAGGCTTCATCACAGTATCTGATTAATCAATTCATGGGTTGAAGCCCCATAGATTACCCTGAAATCTAACTTTAGATGGTTCAAAAAATTTCTTTATGAAGTGAAAAATTAGCTTTTTGCAGTAAAATCATATTAGTAAATTGAATATATGCATAGATTGGTGTTCTTATGAACTTAAATGGGAAAGTGGTGAGAATCCACTACAGCCCCCGCTACTGTGAGTGTGGATGAAACTGGCTTAAAACCACCGGGATGGTTCCGGGAAGGTGCCAGGAGTAAGAGGAAACACGAGTCAGGAGACCAGCCAGTCTATGAGATGGGTCGCCTTCGGAGGGGAGGAGAGGACTCACTTTATGTGAAAAGATACTCAAACCTCGACGGGAAGGTCGAGGTTTTATTTTTTTATAAAAATAAAATTATATGGAGGCGAGAGGGATGGGGCTAACTCTGGTGACCGGTGGGGCTAGAAGTGGGAAGAGTAAATTTGCTGAGAAATTGGTAAGTCACTACTTAGCATTAAATAAAGAAGAGTCTGTTCTTTATATTGCCACTGCTGTTGCTTTTGATGAGGAAATGAAAGAAAGAATTAGGCGTCATCAGGCCCAGAGACCTGCCCATTGGCGAACGGTGGAGCAGTATCGAGGTCTTTCAGAGGTTTTTAAAAGGTCAAAGGAAAAGGTGATTTTACTGGATTGTATAACCTTAATGATCTCTAATCTTCTTTTTGAAGCTGGTCTTAATGAAGAAAGACCTAATTTAAAAGAAGTAGAGTTAGTAGAAAAGGCCATTGTCAACGAGATTAATGAAATGCTTAGGGAGATTAAGAAGTTAAAGGATAGAGAAATAATTCTGGTAACCAACGAACTGGGAATGGGGCTGGTTCCAGCTTATCCATTAGGGCGAATTTTCCGTGATATTGCTGGACGGGTAAATCAAAGAATAGCGGAGGTGAGTGATAGGGTTTATTTTATGATTTCTGGAATTCCGACTTTGATTAAAGGAGGTGGATAACAGTTGAAGAATTTCATTTTAATGACTCAATTGATGACCCGGATTCCGATTCCCATTACTATTGATATAAAAAATGAAGAGTTGGGGAAGGGGAATATATATTTCCCTTTGATTGGAGGACTAATTGGGTTGTTTCTTGCTGCTATCTATAAAATATTTTTTCATCTCTATGGAGATGGATATCTCTTATCTGTTCTGGTGGTAGCGGCATATCTCTGGATTAGCGGTGGATTGCATATGGATGGACTAAGTGATACCTTTGATGGATTATGGAGTAATCGTTCCCGGGAGAAGATACTGGAGATTATGAGAGATAGTAGGGTTGGGGTATATGGAGTTTTGATCTTAATTTTGACTATTTCCATTTTGATAGGTGGAATTCAAAAGCTTCATGGCCAATGGCAGTGGTTGATTTTAATACCTATGGTGGCCCGTTATGGCTGTGTGGTGGGAAATGCAATTTCTGAGTATGCACGGCCGGAGGGGATGGGTAAATATTTTGTTAAGGATTGCGGGCTTAAAGAACTTTTGGTGGCATCTCTTTATACCTGGCCTTTAGCTTTCTGGTTAAGGGGTATTCAAGGAATTATGGTTGTGATTTTTGTTCTAGCTTTTACATATCTTTTCACCCACTGGGTGCAGGCCAAAATAGGTGGAATTACTGGGGATGTGATTGGTGCTGTCATCGAACTGAATCAATTATTGGTATTACTTCTGGCAGTTTTATTTATAAACTTAAACTTAGAGGGGTTTTAGTATGGAATTAATTCTCGTAAGACACGGTCATACTGAAGCTAATCATAAAAGAGTATTTCAGGGTTGGCTGGATTTATCTTTAAGTGAAAAGGGACGTAAACAGGCGATTCGATTGAGGGAAGAGCTTAAAAATTATCAGTTTGAGAAAATATATGTAAGTCCATTAAAACGGGCGTTGGAGACTGCTGAAATCATTAAAGAAGGATTAAAAACTCCTTCCGAAATAGTAAAGGCAGGAGCTTTAAAAGAGATGAACTTTGGTTTCTGGGAAGGGTTATCCTCAGATGAAATTCAGGCCCGATACCCGGAAGATTTTCAGAATTGGCTGAAAAATTGGCAGCGGGTTCGGGTGCCAGGAGGAGAAAGTGCAATACAGATGTTTGAGAGGGTAAGAAATTGGGTGGATAAAATATTGAAGAAGCATGATGAAGATACTACTTTGTTAATCGTTTCCCATGAAGGGGTAATTTTGCAGATGATAGCTTATTTATTAGGTTTTGATCTGGCTTCAAGCTGGCATTTTCGGGTTGATCCTGGAAGTTTATCAGTCATAGAGATTATTCAAGGCTTTTCAATTTTGATAAAATTAAACCATGTTGTGGAAGTATAATTTTTAAAATATATGATGAAACTGCAAAAAGCTAATTTTTCGCTTCTTGAGAAATTTTTCGAATCATCTAAAGCTCGATTTCCGTCGAAATAAGGCTTCCTGACTCAAAGGGTCCTCCTGGCCCTTAGAACTAGCTCATTACCTCCTGTGATGAGGTCTTATTTCGTCGGAAATTTCGCTAAGATGATTTGGTGAAATATTTCTATGTCGCTCAAAATTAGCTTTTTGCAGTATAATCATATATCAAATATCAAAAAGTGAGGTAGATAAAAATGAGTAAAAGATTAGAAGAAACAGTTAAGGCCATTAAACCCCTGGATAAAGTTATGATGGAAGAAGTACGAAAATATCAAGACACTTTGACCAAGCCGACCGGGAGTCTCGGTAGGTTAGAGGAGATTTCTATTCAGGTTGCTGGAATAACCGGTAAAAAAACACCTGATTTTGGCAAAAAAGCTGTTGTTGTGATGGCTGGAGATCACGGAGTAGTTGCTGAAGGAGTGAGCGCATTTCCCCAGGTAGTAACTCAACAGATGGTTTATAACTTTGCTAATGGTGGTGCTGCTATTAATGTTTTAGCCCGTCAAGCTGGTGCTGAGGTAAAGGTAGTTGATATTGGAGTAGCCGGTGATGTGGAGGTGCCAGGGGTCTGGGTAAGGAAAGTAAAATACGGAACGAATAATTTCTGTCAAGGCCCGGCAATGTCAAAAGAAGAAGCTATTCAGGCTTTAGAAGTAGGAATAGATGTAGCTGAAGAGCTGATTGAGGATGGTTTTAGTATATTGGCTACAGGTGAGATGGGGATTGGAAATACTACTGCAAGTAGTGCTATTGTCAGTTTGCTTACTGGATGTACGGTTGAAGAGGCAGTTGGCCCGGGAACAGGTGTGGATAATGAAGGTATTAAGAGGAAGATAAATGCCATTAAGCGCGGAATTGAGGTAAACAAGCCTGATGTTAATGATGCTTTGGACGTACTTATGAAAGTGGGTGGCCTTGAGATTGCAGGAATAACTGGTTTGATTCTGGGGGCTGCTGCAAATAGAGTACCTGTGGTTATTGACGGTTTTATCAGTACAGCTGCTGCTCTTGTAGCTAAAGGACTGGCTCCTGAGTCTGTAAATTATATGATTGGGTCTCATTGTTCTGCTGAACCTGCTCATCGTCGGAGTCTGGAAATTCTGGGGATTAAGCCGGTACTGGATTTAAAGATGCGGTTGGGTGAAGGTACAGGTGCAGTATTGACTTTTTATTTAATAGAATCAGCCGTACGGATTGTTAAGGAGATGGCTACTTTTGAATCGGCTGGAGTGGCTACAAAGGAATAAGGTATTTTAAAAGGCTTTAAGGAATAAGGAATTATATTTCTTAAAGCCTTTTATTGTTTGCGTTATAATGAGACCCAAAGGAAAAGGAATTATTACAGAGGAATCACTGGTTATTGGCTATAAAGTAAAGCAAGATTGATTCATCGGGGTGGCTATAAAGATTTTTTAATGAAGATGGGACTTTTATTTTAGAGATGATTGTATTTGAATTATTGAGGAAATTATATTTGTTGAAACCATTTATTGTTTGTGTTATAATATAATATGTTGGACTTTAATGGAAAACTTTTAATGAATCTGATAGTGATTGGAATACTAAAGTATGTCAGTATTTTAAGGATGAGCTAAATATACATGTAAAAAACCGTAAATAGACTCTTGCTGATGAATTGATTATATAGAAAAAGGCGGGATAAAATTGATTAATTTTAAATCTGACTTATTAGAACTCATGCTGAATAATTCAGAACAGGTATTCAGCTTAAAACATAAAGAACTTGAACTGATAGAATCTTATATTAATAGTTTTGGAACAGAAGAAACCATACCACCTATATCTCAATTGAAAGATAAAGAAAAATTAGAAGAGTATTACTCTTATTTAAGTTTTCTGAAATATAAAGATGATATAAAGGATCTGGCTTTTAGAATTCAAAATCTACCTCCTAATAAATTATTATCTTTTGTCTCCCAATTATTTGATCTCGATCAGGAGCCGATTACTATTTATCTTACTCCAATCGGAAATCCAATTGGTGAGGCATATGTACGGAATGTGGATGGCAGATTTGTTGCATTTGTAAATCTTTCTGCCATAATGCGGTATAGTAATAATAGTGATGAAAGAATTGCTAAATTAATTCCGGTCCTAGAACATGAAATATTTCATATATTATTTGGCCGTTTTTATACCCACTCATCGTATTGGAAAATTTATCAGAAAGATTTAACTCAGTTAAAGAAAGCGAAATTATTGATTCTTGATGAGGGAATTGGGCATTTTATTGGAGATAGAGTCAAGATTGAAGAATATCTTGATACAAGATATGAGATTCTGCGCAAAACTTTTATAAATTATCAAAAGGTAATTAATAAATTAACTCAAGGAGATTTACCTTTAGATGAAGCAAAAAAGTTGTTTATAAAAGGGATAGCTGGTCCGTATTTTGAAAAATATTTTGCAATTCCGGGTATGATAGCAGTTCATATAATTTATAAGGAATATGAAATAGAAGGTATCAAAAGATGTTTAAAAGACATGTCTTTTTTTGAAGAATGTGGTCTTAAGAAACTAAATATTTTGTTTCAGAGCTCTTAATATTACCCGCCATATCTGGTGGGCTTTTATTGTTTAGTGTAACAAAATTGTAATACTTCTCGGCTATAATCTAATATAATGATTAAACTGTAAAAAGCTAATTTTGAGTGCTATTGAAATTTTTCGTTAAATCATCTTAGTGAAATTTCAGTCGAAATAAGGCCTCATCTGAGGATTGATGAGCTAATCAAAGGTCATGATGACCCTTTGATTAGTGTGCCTTATTTCAACTGAAATCGAACTTTAGATGGTTTGAAAAATTTCTTTATGAAGTAAAAAATTAGCTTTTTGCAGTAAAGGCATAATTAAAACTAAAGGGGGCATTGGTAGTGAAGATTCTCGTCGTCGATGACGATCCCAATATTCGTCAACTTTTGCAGATGACTTTCCAGGTGGAGGGTTATGAAGTTATCCTTGCAGAAGATGGTAAAAAAGCCTTAGAACAGTTTAAAAAAAATCCTGTAGATCTGGTGGTTCTGGATTTGATGCTGCCAGAGATTGATGGTTGGCAGGTCTGCCGCAAATTAAGAGAAGAGAGTGATATTCCCATAATTATGCTTACAGCAAAAGATGATGAGGTTGACACCATCCTTGGTTTAAAACTGGGGGCGGACGATTATGTCACCAAACCTTTTAGCCCCCGGGAGCTTTTGGCCCGGGTGGAGGCGGTATTGCGCCGTGTCAATCAAACTGATGGAAATTCCAAATATATTCTCACATATCCTGGAATTACCATTGACCAGATGAAACGTCAAGTAAAAGTAGATGGTAAAGAGGTTGAGCTATCTCCCAAAGAGTTTGATATACTCTGGGAACTAGCTCATCGACCCGGTCAAGTCTATAGTCGTGAAAAACTTCTGGACAGGGTTTGGGGATATGATTATTTTGGAACGACCAGAACAGTAGATGTACACATTAAAAGGCTTCGTGCCAAATTAGAAGAAGTTCAGCCCAGGTATAACTATATACAGACTGTCTGGGGAGTGGGTTATAAATTTGAGGTGGTACCCATTGATTAAGACACTTTTTGGAAAAATTTTATTGATGTCATTGGTCATAATTTTGGTGGTTTCGGGAGTAACCGGGGTTGTTATGGATTTTTTTATTAAACGATTTATTCTCTATAGCAAAGAACAAGAGATGATCCGGCAAGGAGAGAGGGTAATAAATAGTATTGTTCGCTATATGAAGCAGCGTGATAATATAATGGTGGGGATGATGCATGGTAGAGGGATGTGGGTCATGCGGATTGCTGGAATGATTCGTGAGTTGGAAAAAGTTTTGGGTGCCAGGATCTGGTTAGTTGACAGGAATGGCCTTATATATGCTGAATCAGATCTGGTTCGTGAACTTAATGAAAATGAACTAAAGCAGTTACTGAGTGGGAAAAAAATTACCAAGTTCAATTGGAATGATGAATTAAATCAGCCAATTTTGGCTGTTGCTCTTCCAATAAATATTAACAATGAGGTTATTGGGGGATTATTTATCATCACACCGATGGAAGAAGTTCATATAGCCCAGAGTAGGATTAGGCGACTTATGATTGGTTCTACACTGATTGGTACTTTAGTAGCTGTGTTTTTAGCAATTTTATTTTCCCGTCATCTGACGCGTCCTTTATTGGCAATGCAAAATTTAATTCATAAGATGCGGAAGGGGGATTTTAGCGGTCAATTAGAAATTAAGCGGGGAGATGAATTGGGTGATCTGGCGCGCCATATTAATGATTTAAATCGGGAATTAGATAAAACCATAGATCTTTTGCGCACTGAACAGGAACAAACCCAGCGAATTATTAACAGTATGGCAGAGGGGGTAATATCTTTAAACCAAATGGGAGAAGTGGTGGTGATTAATCCCGCGGCCAGACGGATTTTGAAAATACCCGATTCCGGGCCAGCAGATTTACAGGATGTTTTTGAAAAATTGCCAGGTTTAGAGGAACAGGTTATAAAGGTGCAGCAGGAAAGGGCGCCATTAATGCGGGAAATAGAACTAAATAATCAGGTCTTCCTTTCCATTGTATCACCTATCTGCACTGGGGAAGATCAGGTATTGGGTGTAGTCATTGTTTTGCAGGATATTACCAATCGCTGGCGTCTGGTTCAGTTGCAAAAAGAGCTAATAGCCAATGTTTCCCACGAATTTAAAACTCCCCTCACATCAATTAAAGGATTTGTCGAACTTATGTTAGATCATAAAATTAAAGATGAAGTAGCGGTTCAGAACTCCCTTAAAATCATTCATTCCGAGACTCTTCGTTTAATTCGCATGGTCAATGATCTATTGAAAATGGCTAGAATGGAATCTCTACGTCTAAGAAAAGAACCTACAGATTTGCTGGAATTGGTTCAGAAAGTTGTGGATAGTTTGGCATTGAGGCTTGAGGAAACCGGTGTTACAGTCCAGTTGGATTCATCCCTGAAAAGAAAAATGGACTTAGATCCTGATCGGATGGAACAAGTTTTTTATAATCTACTGGATAATGGAATTCGCTTTTCACCACCCGGTGGTATTATTGAGATTAAAGCGATAGAAGATAATGGGAAAGTAAAAATTCAGATCCGTGATCAGGGCCCGGGAATTCCAGAGGAAGAAAAGGAGCTGATCTTTGATCGGTTCTATAAAGTAGAAAAAGCCCGTTCTACCAATGAAGCTGGTTCAGGGTTGGGATTGGCTATCGTTAAAAGTATTGTTGAAGAACATGGAGGACAAATCTGGGCTGATAATTATCCAGAAGGTGGAGCTGTCTTTGTAATTGAAATGCCAAAATAAATTATCAAAACCTTATTTTAAAATTGATAAAAGGCTAAACTGTAAAAAGCTGATTTTTCGCTTCTTGAGAAATTTTTCGAACCATCTAAAGCTCGACTTCAATCTTGCTAAGATGGTTTAGCAAAAAATTTCTATGTCGCTCAAAATTAGCTTTTTGCAGTTTAATCATTATTATTTATTTCATACAATTAAATCAGTTTACTATTTTACATTTTGTTTAAAAAGACCACCCTTATAGGATGGTCTTTTATCATTTAAATCATAAATTTCAGGAATAAACTAGACAATAATAGAAAGATAAGGAAACCGAAGGTATCAGTGGTAGCAGTTAAAAAGATGGATGAAGCAAGAGCCGGGTCGATTCCTACAGCTTTTAATCCTAGAGGAATAAGAGAACCCATTAAAGCTCCAATAACCATATTGATTACCATAGCCAGAAAGATTACCAGACCGATAAAGAAATTTCCCCGCCAGAAATAGGCGATTAAGCCAGTAACAATTCCGATAGCAGTACCATTGATCAGACCGATGAGAATTTCTTTAAAAAGAGTTTCTTTACTGTTTTTGAAATCAATTTCTCCTAGAGCCAGTCCACGGATCATAACTGCCAGAGACTGTTGTCCTGAGTTACCTCCAAGACCAGCAACAATAGGAAGAAAAGTAGCCAGAATAACCACTTGAGCTATTACATCTTCAAAAAGTCCGATAGTAAAAGAAGCAGTAAAAGCAGTAATTAAATTGACATATAACCAGGGTAGACGTTTACGAATAGAAATTCTCACCGGACTGATCACCTGTTCTTCATCATTGATACCTACCATCTTGAACATATCCTCAGTATTTTCAGCTTCAATAACATCAATGATATCGTCAACGGTAATAATTCCGATTAAAACTCCTCTCCGATTGACAACAGGGATAACCGTCAGATCATACTTAGAGACAATCATTGCTACTTTTTCCTGGTCAGTTCCAGGAAGGACAGAGATGACATTATAATCGGTAATCTCTTTTAAAGGTTGATCATCAGGAGCTACCAAAATATCGCGTAAGTCCACAGTTCCTACCAGACGTTTGGATTCATCTACAACAAAGATGGTTTCAATAATCTCAGTTTTGGGGCCGATCTGTTTAATTTTTAATAATGCCTCAGTAGTAGTAAGATTTTCTTTTAGTGCGATAAATTCTGTGGTCATTAGACCACCGGCAGTATCGGAATAATATCCTAATAAATGGCGGATGGTTCCAGCATTTTCTTCTTTCATCATTTTAAGAAGTTGTTTAGTTTCATTAAAAGGTAAATTACCCATAATATCTGTAATATTATCAGCGGACATATATGAAAAAACTTGAATAATTTCATCTAAATCTAACAATTTCAGAAGTCGGATTTGGGCTTTTTCATCAGCTTCTTCGATCATTTCAGCAAGTTGTTCATAATCCATTAGTTCATAGATGGCAAGAATTTCTTCATCTTTCAATTCGGTTAATATTTCGGCTAAGTCCACTGGATGAACAGTATCTAACCAGGTTTTAATTTTGTCAAAATTTTTGGTTTTAAGATTGTCTAGCAAGTTATTTAGCTGTTTATTAGCCATGAGAATACCCTCCTTTCTATGCGATAAATCAAAAAAGCTTTTCTCCAACGAAAAGAGAAAAGCTGCTTAATAGTAAATGAGTAAATTTCCTTTCGTTGAGTTTTATTACTTATCTGACACTCCGGTTCAGTAGCACTTTCGTGATAGGAGTTCACTTAAAAAAGATATTTTGCTTTTTTTTATATTATATCAAAAATCAAAAAGTCGTCAACTAGCGGAAGTATTTTGCTCTGTTGGTAAACTACAAAAAGCTGATTTTGAGTTGTTTAACTATCTTAATAAGATGGAAAAGAATGGTCTTATATGAGGATGTGATAAGCTAATCGAGCTACTGAAATTGAACTTTAGTATGGTTCGAAAAATTTCTTTATGAAACGAAAAATTAGCTTTTTACTGTAAAATCTTTATTGTTAAATTAAAAAACTTAGCAGGAATTTTGGGTTATCATATGGAAATATTATCGATTAAATACTGAAGAGGGTGGTAAGAGAAGGATGAGGATTAGAGAAATGACCATTAATGATTATGAAGAGGTTTATAGGTTATGGGCCAGTGCTGGTATAACTCTTAAAAAATCGGATGAACGGGAAGAGATTGAGAAGATGCTTAAACGCAATCCTAATACCTGTCTGGTTGGAGAAAAGGATGGAAAAATTATTGCTGCAGTTATGGGAGGATTTGATGGGAGAAGAGGTTATATCCATCATCTGGCAGTTCAGCCATCGTTGCAGGGCCAGGGTTATGGTGGTCAACTACTTAAAGAATTGGAACGAAGATTTACCCAGATGGGTGTAAAAAAAGTTCACCTTTTTGTTGTAGATACCAATAAAGAGGTAATCGGTTTTTATGAAAAAAACGGTTACATTCAGCGAGATGAATTAATTCCTATGAGTAAAACTTTACTTGATGAAATTTAATCATTAATATAAATTGGAAGTTAGGTAGTGTTACAAATCTCTTCACTCAGGATGTAGTAAGAAATTTGATGGAACTTATGCCAGGGGGTAAGGGAAGATAATGAGATTACACGGAACGATGCAAATTAATGAAAATGGTCATCTGATGATAGGTGGATGTGACACAGTAGAATTGGCCAGGGAATTTGGTACGCCCTTGCTAATTATTGATGAGGCAGAAGTGCGGAGGAGATGTTTTGAATACCGTACTGTTTTTAGAGGTACAGGTATTGAAGCAGAAACTATTTATGCTTCTAAAGCTTTTTTGACTATGGCTCTATGCCGGATTCTAAAAGAAGAGGGTTTAGGTCTGGATGTAGTATCGGGTGGAGAGCTGTTTATTGCCCAATCAGCCGGGTTTCCAATGGATAGAGTATATTTTCACGGTAATAATAAAACCCCAGAGGAAATAAAACAGGCTTTAGAAGCTGGGATTGGTCGTTTTGTAGTTGATAATATGCAGGAATTGCAGCTTTTAAATTACCTGGCCGAAGAACAGGGAGTAACAGCTAATGTACTGTTCAGGGTAACACCGGGTATTGAAGCTCATACTCATGAATATATCCAGACTGGTCAATCTGATTCTAAATTTGGTTTAGGGCTTGCTAATGGTATAGCTATGGAAGTGATTCGCATAGCTTCCAGATTGCCTCGGATAAATATTTGCGGTTTACACTGCCATATTGGTTCCCAGATCTTTAACCTGGAATCTTTTAGAAAAGCAGGGGAAGTAATGATGGATTTTTGTAATGAAATCCGCAGGGAATTAGGCATTGAGATAAGGGAGTTAAATTTGGGTGGAGGTATTGGTATTCCCTATACCGAAAAGGATCCGGAAGTTTCTATAAGAGATTATGCTCTGATTGTTGCTGATACTTTAAAAAAGAAGGCTTTTCAACTAAATTTGCCTCTTCCAAAGGTGATCAATGAACCCGGACGTTACATTATTGGCCCTGCTGGTACAACCTTATATACTATTGGCGTAATTAAAGAGATTCCGGGAATTCGTACTTATCTTTCCGTAGATGGAGGAATGACTGATAATATTCGGCCTGCTTTATATAATGCCAGGTATGAAGCTATTGTTACCAACAAAGCTTTTAAAGATCCGATTAAGACCGTGACCGTAGTTGGTCGTTGTTGTGAATCCGGTGACATGCTTATCCATGATCTTAAGATTCCTGAGGTAGAACCAGGAGACATTTTGGCTGTCTTCTGTACTGGTGCTTACACTTATTCTATGGCCAGCAATTATAATGGATTACCCAGGATAGCAGTTGTATTGGTTAATGATGGAGAAGCAGAAGTAATAGTTAGACGTGAAACTTATCGTGACCTGATTAGTCGGGATCAGATTCCTGCCCGCCTAAATCTATAGTTGCAAAATTACAGGTTTTCGAATTTTTAAACTGCCATATACCGTCGACCTTGATGTATGTTTCATCACCGCAGAAAGAGTTAGAGAGTTCATAAAATGTCCAAGTTGTTGGTAATATACCAGAGGTTTATGTTTAACAGGAAAATGTTATGGAATTGCCAATCAAGACTATGGTATTCCCATTACTTCTAAAAGCATAAAATGGTTAAACTGCAAAAAGCTAATTTTTCGCTTCTTGAGAAATTTTTCGAATCATCTAAAGCTCGATTTCCGCCGAAATAGGGCTTTCTAATCAAAGGGCCCTCCTGGCTCTTGATTAGCTCATCACCTCCTGTGATGAGGCCTTATTTCGTCGGAAATCTTGCTAAGATGATTTGGCGAAAAATTTCTATGTCATTCAAAATTAGCTTTTTGCAGTATAATCATAATCATAAAATTTATCTTGAAAATTAGGTGAGTTTAATGGTAACATGATAATTAGGAATGTTTGCATTTTATTGGGAAATATTAAGTTTATTCAAAGAATATAGGAGGTGTTCCTCTTTTTTAGCCCAGGAAATTGGTGGTGGAGTATGAATATTTTATGAGAGGTGAATTTAATTTGCTCGGTTTAAAGAGAGGTATTGTAAAACTTCATCCATATACAAATGAATGGAAGAGGCTTTATGAAGAAGAGAAAAATTTGTTGTGGTCTTCAATCGGTAATTATGTAGTGGATATTCAACACATAGGAAGTACTTCAATTCCTGGAATTGAGGCAAAACCGATAATTGATATAATGGTAGGGGTTCGAAATCTAGAAGATGGAGAGAAATGTGTTGAGTTCCTTGAGAAACTGGGATATGAATACAAAGGGGAACACGGGATACCAGGAAGACTATTTTTTGCAAAAGGGGATTCAACGATGAGAACTCATCATTTACACATGGTTGAATGGAACAGTGATTTCTGGAGGAACCATTTATTGTTTCGGAATTATCTTAGAAAACATGAGGATGTGGCTGAGGAATACTTAAAGCTTAAAAGAGAATTGGCAGAGAAATTTGCAAAAGATCGTGATGCTTATACAGCAGGAAAAGCCGATTTTATTCAGAGGGTCTTGAAGAAGGCTGATATTTCCGGTGAATGAAAGATTCAGGTTTTCGGTCAGGGATGGGGTTGAGATTGAGGCCAAATGGATGGTAATTACTTAAAGGGGGGGTTATTATATGTTAAGAAATGAAGGTGACAGATTAACACGGGTTGTTGTTTGTAGTCCTAAAATAGAATACTTCCGTGTTGATGATCTTAAATTACATAATATTACGGAACTTTCTGATCCAGCTAAAGCGATAGAGCAGCATGATAAATTAAAGTCAACCATGTCAGAGTTTGGCTGCCAGGTTATAGACATCCCTGAACTTTCAAATCACCCGAATTCTGTATTTACCATGGATACTGCATTATGTACTCCGCAGGGATATATTAAATTAAGAATGGGGTTGAAAACTAGAGAAGGAGAAGAAGAGTGGATGGCTCAGCATTTAGAAACATTGGGAGAGCCATATGCTGGCTGTATTGAACCACCTGGTACGGTAGAAGGTGGGGATGTCATATTAGCAGGTTCGGTTGCCTTTGTAGGATGTTCTAGAAGAACGAACAGAGAGGGAGTAAGACAGATATCTGATCTGCTAAAACGTATGGGGTATGAAGTGAGGGTAACAACAGTTCCAGAACCTTATTTGCATATAGGTGGCGCCATGAGCATGATTGGTCCAGAACGCGTACTTTGCTGTAAAGGAGTTTTTCCAGATGATTTTTTCAATGGATTTGAGAAGATTGAAGTTTCCGGTGATACATTTATCAGTGGAAATGTAATAAATCTAGGTGAGAATGAAGTTATTGCAGATATTAGAAATAAAGAGGCTATTGAAAAACTGGAACAGGCTAATTTTACTATTCATGCTTTGGATTTATCAGAGTTTGTAAAGGGAACTGGGGGGCCTAGCTGTCTTATAATGCCGGTTGAAAGAAAATAGTAGAGAGTAGAAATGATCTAAAGTTTGATTTCAGGGTAATCCATGGATCTTCGATCCATGGATTAATTTATCAGATACTGTGATAAGACTTTACTTTTCTTTCAATCTTACATGGATAAACGAAAAATTTCTCAAGAAGCGAAAAATTAACTTTTTGCAGTTTAACCATAATTAGTTTTTAAAAATATTAAAGAATGGTTTACAAGTTAGCACATATCATGTTATTATATAAACGGAAATCTACTCGTTGGAGAGATTATCCGTTTTACAAATATTTTTTTATTTAATCACATACGCCTGGATCTGTTTATGGACCGGGACGGAAGAATAAAGTACTATGCTTTAACTTTTCCCAGTAATGATTATTGGGAAAAGAGTTTCAACCTGGGCGTTGTAACTTTAGCATATCTATGCCTTCCTGACTGGTTCGGAGGGCTTTTTTATTATCCAGAATACTTAAGAGAATTGAGGTGCATTTTCCATGGCCAGGAAAAGTTTTGCCTTGATTGGCCCTGGTAGGGTGGGTACGGCCTTATCGTATCTTTTACAGGAGAGGGGGTATATTCTTAGAACGGTGGTAGGCCGTTCTGATAAATCTCTTAACCGGGCCAAATTATTTTTGCGCGGAGAAATTACATTTACAAAAGACCTGGCTGAATTACCCAACGATTTGAATTTTATTATCCTCGGTGTTAAAGATGATGGGATTGAAGAAGTGGTACACAGCTTATGGTATAAAAATTTGCTCAAAACCCAACAAGTTTTAATCCATTTAAGTGGAGTCCTTCCATCAGATGTAGGTCAGCTTTCTGAAATGCCAGAAATTGGCCGCCTATCCCTTCACCCTCTGCAAGCAGTGGCAGATGTGGAAACGGGAATCGGTAAACTAACCCAATCTGTCTGGAGTATGGAAGGTAATGATAAGGGAATTATTTTGGGAGAAGAGTTACTTGGGGTTCTATCGGTCAGGTGGCTTAAAATTAGTAAAGAACAAAAGCCACTATATCATGCAGCAGCCTGTGTGGTTTCTAATTATCTTGTAACCCTTATGCAACAGGGGATTGAAATGCTAAAAAAGGTGGGTTTTTCACCTGAGCTGGCCCAGGAAGCTCTCTTTCCTCTAATTGAAGGGACTGTCCTTAATTTAAAAGAAAAGCCACCTTGTGAAGCTTTGACAGGTCCCATTGCCAGAGGGGATAGTTATACTATTGCTAAACATATTCAGGCCATTTCTAAAGTAAATCATCAATGGTTGGAACTTTATCGCATATTGGGCAGTGCCACTTTGCAATATGCCCCTCTATCTGAGAATGAAGTTAAGCTTTTATCAAAAATTTTTTCCGGGGAGGAGTATCAATGAAAAATAAAATTACAATTAAAACCTTGATTGAAATGAAAGAGAGAGGGGAGAAAATAACTGCCCTCACCGCTTACGATGTTCAGACTGCTAGACTTGTAGATGAAGCGGGTGTAGAGCTTATTTTAGTTGGTGATTCATTGGGCATGGTGGTTTTAGGGTATGAGAACACTTTACCTGTTACGATGGAGGAAATGGTCCATCATACAAAAGCAGTGGTTCGGGGAACTGAACGTGCGCTGGTGATTGCAGATATGCCTTTTATGTCTTACCAGACCGGGGTAAAGGATGCCTTAGTAAATGCAGGTCGATTGATGAAAGAAGCAGGAGCACATGGTGTTAAACTGGAAGGTGGACGGGAAGTTTTGCCACAGGTTGAAACCCTTGTTAAAGCTGGAATCCCAGTCTTAGGCCATCTCGGACTTACACCCCAATCGGTTCATCAATTGGGAGGATTTAAGGTTCAGGGGAAGGATCAGCTTCAGGCAGAACGTTTGAAAAGAGAGGCTAAAGAGCTAGAAGATGCAGGGGCATTTGCTATTGTCTTAGAGTGTATTCCAGCAATACTGGCCCGTGAAATCAGTGAATCTTTAACTATACCTACCATTGGTATTGGTGCTGGCCCTTACTGTGATGGGCAGATTCTTGTGACCCAGGATCTATTAGGAATGGATGCTAATTTTAAGCCCAGATTTGTCCGCCGTTATGTAAATCTTCATCAGATAATCACCCAGGCAGTAAAGGAATATATCACAGATGTAAAAATGCAGAATTTCCCTGATGAAAAGGAAAGTTTCAGTCTGTCTGACTCAGTAAATAAAACCCAACTGTATTCAGGAGGAGATAGTAAAGATGAAAATTCTTAAAACCAAAGCTGAGGTTCGTAAAGAGGTATGCAATGCCAGACGTGAGGGTAAAACTATTGGCTTTGTTCCAACGATGGGCTATCTTCATAAAGGTCATCTGTCTTTGATGGAAAGGGCAAAGAAAGAAAATGATCTGGTGGTGGTAAGCATTTTCGTAAATCCTACTCAATTTGGCCCCAATGAAGATTATGCTACCTATCCCCGGGATCTTGAACGGGATGCTAAATTAGCTGAATCGGTAGGTGTAGATATTATCTTTGTGCCGGAAGTAGATGAGATGTATCCAGAAAACTTTCAGAGTTATGTAGAAGTTACTGAATTGACTCAGAATCTCTGCGGAGCCAAAAGGCCTGGACATTTTCGAGGAGTCTGTACAGTTGTGACCAAGCTTTTTAATATCGTTCAGCCTGACAGGGCTTATTTCGGCCAGAAAGATGCTCAACAGGCTATTATCATTAAACGTATGGTTAAAGATCTGGATTTTCCTATTGAGATAATAACCTGTCCCATAGTACGTGAAGAAGACGGTTTGGCCATGAGTTCTAGAAATACCTATTTAAATCCCGAAGAAAGAAAAGCAGCATTGGTTCTAAATCGTTCCTTGAAGAAAGCGAAAGAGATGATAGAGGGCGGTGAAAGGGATGCGGCTTTGATTCAGGCAGCAATGATTGAAATGATCGAAAAGGAACCATTAGCAAAAATTGATTATGTTTCCATTGTTTCAACAACTACTTTAAAGCCGGTACAGCGACTTTCTGGTCCAATTTTGATTGCACTGGCTGTATTTATAGGTAAAACCCGTTTAATTGATAATATTATGCTGGAGGTGGAGTAAAATGTATTTAGAGATGATGAAAGCGAAATTACATCGGGCCCGGGTAACTGATGCTAACTTAAATTATATGGGAAGTATTACCATTGATCAGGATTTGCTGGATGCTGCTGGTATTCTGCCGAATGAAAAGGTACAGGTAGTAAATAATAATAATGGTGCTCGTTTTGAAACCTATGTAATTTCAGGCGAAAGAGGGTCAGGGGTTATCTGTTTAAATGGAGCCGCAGCACGATTAGTTCAGCCGGGTGATGAAGTAATCATTATTGCTTATGTTTATATGACACCAGAAGAAGCAAGAGACTGGCAGCCAAAGGTTATCTTTCTCAATGAAAAGAATGAGATAATAACCGATTGACATAACTTGACAAATTCGCAGAAAAGGGATAGAATAGGATTGATAAAGTCATTATAATGAGGGGGTTTATTATGCCTACTGCTGAAGTAGCCAAAAGAATTAAGGAATTGAAAGAAAAGCATAATGCTATTATTCTGGCTCATAATTATCAAATTGAAGAGGTTCAGGATATTGCTGATTATGTTGGCGACTCCTTCGGACTTAGTCAGATTGCTGCAGAAACTGATGCAGATGTAATAGTATTTTGCGGAGTTCATTTCATGGCAGAAAGTGCTAAGATTCTATCTCCAGATAAAAAAGTCATCTTACCGGTATTGGATGCAGGATGTCCGATGGCTGATATGGTGGATGTAGAGGGTTTACGGGAACTTAAGGCTAAACATCCGGGAGTACCGGTGGTTACTTATGTAAACTCATCTGCTGCCGTAAAAGCTGAGAGTGATGTCTGTTGCACTTCTTCTAATGCTGTAGAGGTTGTTAATTCTATAGATTCTGATACTGTTATCTTTACACCTGACAAGAATTTAGGTTCTTATGTTGCCAGTAAAACCAATAAAAATGTAATCATTTGGGAAGGATATTGTATCACTCATCATCGGGTTGAACCTGATGAAGTGAGAAAAGTAAAAGAAGCTCATCCTGATGCTTTGGTGCTGGTTCATCCTGAGACTAGACCGGAAGTAGTAGCTTTAGCTGATCATGTGGATAGTACAGCAGGAATTTTACGTTATGTTCGCGAAAGTAATCATAAAAAGTTTATTATAGGAACTGAGATGGGAATTCTCCATAGACTTAAGAAAGAGAATCCAGATAAAGAATTTTATATTCTAACTCCCAAATTGATCTGTGCAAACATGAAAAAGACCCACTTATCTCATGTGCTTGAAGCTCTGGAAACTTTGAGTCCGGAGATTCATGTACCTGAAGAGATTCGCATAAAAGCCAAACGGGCTTTAGAAAGAATGTTAGCTATTAAGGGAAAATAAAATGGATTGGTGATTAGAGAATGAAAACCCCTCGATATTTGTTAGATTATTCAAACATTAATTTTGAGAAAGTTTACATTGATTTTCTAATCATCGGAACGGGAATTGCTGGTCTTTATTCTGCTATTCATGCTCATAAGTGGGGTAAAGTACTGATTGTGACTAAAGAAAAGCTGGAAGATAGTAATACTGAACATGCCCAGGGCGGAATAGCTGCTGTATTTGATAAAGAGGACAGTACAGAGCTGCACTTAAAAGATACATTGGTGGCAGGAGCAGGATTATGCAACCGGGAGGCAGTTCAAGTATTGGTCAATGAAGGTCCTGCCCGGGTTCGGGAATTGATTGATATGGGGACCAATTTTGACCGCCATCATGACCAGATTGCTCTGACCCGGGAAGGTGCTCACAGCAGACGTCGGATTCTCCATGCAGGTGGTGATGCTACCGGTGAAGAAGTCCGGCGTGCTCTTACCAATGTGGTAGTTAATCAATTAGGCATTCCTGTTCATGAAAAAACTTTTATTCTTGATTTGATTACTCATGAAGGCCGTTGCTATGGAGCATTGGCCTATTGTCATCATTATAAGAAATTTGTAGCATATTTGGCACCTATTACAATTGTAGCTACTGGAGGTTGTGGCCAGCTTTATCGGACAACCAGTAATCCAGATGTAGCTACCGGTGATGGAATGGCCTTTGCCTATCGGGCAGGTGCAGAATTAATGGATATGGAATTTATTCAATTCCATCCCACTACTCTTTATATTCCCGGTTTGCCTGCGTTTCTTGTTTCAGAAGCAGTTCGGGGAGAGGGAGCGGTTTTACGCAATGCCAATGGGGAACGATTTATGCATAAATATCATCCTATGGCTGAACTGGCTCCCCGGGATGTGGTAGCTAGAGCCATAGTCGATCAGATGAAAAAAGATGGTAAACTTCATGTCTGGCTGGATATTACCCATAGGGATGCAGAATTTTTAAAGAATCGTTTTCCAACCATCTATAAAACCTGCTTGAAGAACGGAATAGATATGGCAAAAGATTGGCTTCCAGTTGCACCTGCAGCCCATTATATGATGGGCGGAGTGAGAACCGACCTTTATGGAGCTACCCGGATTCCCGGTTTATTTGCCTGTGGTGAGGTGGCCTGTACCGGTGTTCATGGTGCTAATCGGCTAGCCAGTAATTCTCTTTTAGATGGATTGGTCTTTGGCTACCGGATTTTTGAAAAGGCGATTCCTGAATTTAAAAGTTTTAATGAGGATTTAGACAAAATTCCTCTTTTTATACCAGAACCTAAATATAAGAAGCGGCGTTCACTTTGTAGCACATATCGGAAGCGCTTACAACTGTTGATGTCTGAGAAGGTTGGTATTATAAGGGATGAAGAGGGTTTAAAATCTGCATTAGAGACCCTTGAAGATTGGAGTAAATGTCTTGAGTTTGAATTTTCCAGTATGGAAGAATGGGAAACTCAGAATATGATACAGATAGCATATATTATGGTACGGAGTGCATTGGTTCGTAAGGAAAGTCGAGGTGCCCATTATCGGAGAGATTATCCGGAATCTATCTTAAGTTATAAGGGACGGCATTTTGTTTTTCAGCGTGAAAGCCAGGAGAGTGATAGTGTTGAACTGGAATCATGAAATTATTATAGATATCATTCGGATAGGATTGAAGGAAGATTTAGGAACAGGGGATGTAACTACAGATTCGGTAGTACCCGAAGATCATTGGAGTGAAGCTTATATTACCGCTAAAGAAGAGGGGGTAGTGGCTGGTTTACCTCTGGCTCAGAAGATATTTGAGTATATAGATCCCCATTTGCGTTTTGAAGCTATTCGTAAAGATGGAGACCGGGTAAAATTTGGTGACCATCTGGCTAAAATCACCGGAGCTACCCGGAGTATTCTTAAAGGTGAAAGGCTTGCTTTGAACTTTTTACAGCGACTTTCTGGAATTGCTACCAAAACAGCTTATTATAAGAGTCTGGTTGAAGATTACTCTGTCCGGATTGTTGATACCCGTAAGACTACTCCTGGTTTAAGAATTCTTGAGAAATATGCGGTAAGAGTTGGTGGTGGCCATAATCATCGGATGGGTTTATATGATGCGGTGATGATTAAGGACAATCATATTGAGGCAGCGGGAGATATCCGCACTGCTGTAGAACTGGCACGCAAAGCTATACCTCATACGATGAAGATTGAGGTAGAGGTAGAGGATTTAGAAGGGGTTAAAGAAGCTTTGGAGGCTGGCGCAGATATAATTATGCTGGATAATATGAGTTTAGAGATGATGAAAAAAGCTGTAGAGATGATCAATGGTCGTGCCATCATTGAAGCTTCGGGTGGTATAACTGATGAGAATATTAAGGATGTGGCTGCTACAGGTGTTGATGTGATTTCTATGGGTGCTTTGACTCATACAGTAAAATCTCTGGATATAAGTTTGAATATTAATCCTGAAAAAATTAAAGATCTTACTGGCCGGCATTAACCAATCCTTTTCTGGGATTGGTTTTTTTTATTTTAAGATATGGTTATACTGCAAAAAGCTAATTTTTCGCTTTTTGAGAAATTTTTCGAACCATCTAAAGCTCGATTTCAGCCGAAATAAGGCTCCCTAATCAAAGGGCCGTCCTTGGCCCTTGATTAGCTCATCACATCCTGTGATGAGGCCTTATTTCGTCTGAAATCTCGCTAAGATGGTTTAACGAAAAATTTCTATGTCGCTCAAAATTAGCTTTTTGCAGTACAATCAGGATATTTATTATATGGGGTTTGGTTGATTAAAAAGGTGAAGTTGATTTTTCATTAAAATGATAAATGGTTGCACTGTAAAAATCTAATTTTTCGCTTAAAAGAAACTATTCTAACAATATTTAAAGTTCAATTTTGGTTAAAAGTTTCCAGACTTAAAAGGTTGTTAAGGTGCTGTTGATTAGCTTATTGCCTGTGATGAGGACATATTTAGACTGAGGTCTTGCCAGGATGTTTTAGTGAAAAAGTTCTATGCTGCTCGAAATTAGCTTTTTGTAGTATATAATTATAAATATTATAAAATTAACATATTGGCCGCATTAACGGTTAATTTGTTGTTTTATAGAAAAAAAGAAGGAACACGAATAAAAACTGACGAATAATAGTTTGTAAATGTTAGTGATTTTTTGGAGGTGAAATATTGAAGATATAGTATATTGAAAAATTTTTGATTTATTCAGATTCAAATTGTTTTTTGAGGAAATGTAATTTTAAAGGAGGGTATGATTATGAGTAAAATTCTAACAAGTCATCAGATACCAGGTGCGGTTATAGATTTAATTGAAGAAACTAAGGAGTTTTGTTTTTTAATAACTCCTTATTATAAACCATGGAATTTGTTAGAAAGAGCTTTAGAGAAAGCTGCAAATTTGGAAAAAAAGATTGTTTTTATTTTCAGAGCAAGGGATAGTTTAACTAATGAGATGAAATTGTTAAATGAAAAATTTGGGTTTGATGTAGTTATGGTGGAAAATTTGCATACAAAACTATATATGAATGAAAGAAAAGTAATTCTTAGTTCTATGAACTTATATGATAGTTCAAAAGAAAACAATTATGAATTAGGTTATATTTTAGAAGGAAAAAGACAGGCACAAGAATTTAAAGAAAAGATTATTGGTGGAGATATACTCTGTGTATCTGGCAATGTAAAAATGGAGCATTTGGCCTGGTAATTATACAAAAAATATTCAAATTATAGCTTTACATGGAGAAAAGAGTATGATAGGCTAAATTAGCCTGGCAAATTAACTTCTACCCGCATTTGTCTTAAATTATACCCTTAGAGGTTCCATGTCAAGCTGTAATTTGAATCACATTTGATGAATAAATATACGGCCAAATGCGTGATTTTTATATGGTCAAAAACAGTTGTTTTTGGTAAAACAAAAATGGGGCAAACGGCAACATAAAAAACCAGCAGTTGAACTGAAAAGTATATGGCCAAATGCAGGATTTTTATCTTGCAAACATAATTTAGTTGGAAGAACAGATTTTAATTCATCATTTTGGGTCCTGGTATCTTTAAATTATAAATTATTTGAAAAAATTCTTTAATCAAATTAGTTAACAAACTAATTAAATTTTCTTGACTTGCCAATAATTTTTGTGATTTATAAGTGGAATCTTCTTTTAAGTTGAGATTTTTGTTGGATAAACAGTTATGTTGATCGCTCAAAGAGGATTCCTTTTAAAATATTTTTTAGGAGGTGTAATGCAATGAAATTCTTCCTTGAACATTTTAAGAAATTAATCTGGTTAATAAGAGAAAATAAAGCAGTTTGGTTTTATTTGCTGCTAGTAGTGATTGGTTTTCCATTTTTGCAAATCTATTATTACCAAAAGTCTATTTTCTCAGCAATGTTACTTTTAGTAATATATTTATTTTCTATGCTAATAATGCTGGCTTTAATTTATTTTCCTACAGCAAAGATTTCAGTTGAAGAAAAAAAGATAGCAGCTTATAAACTTTCCCCATACTTGACATTATTTCTACTTTTATTATATCAAATTATGGTAAGATTTATAATTAGGAATTTCTCGTTTATGTATAGAAAGTTGGTTTTAAAAATAATCTGGGTTATAGGATTAAACCTATTAGTAATTCTATATGGTCATATCGTTTTAAAGATAAAATTTAAAGATTTGGGTTTTGGATGGCGCCATATATATATAATTGTTCCCCTTTGTTTGGTAGGTACGCTTGATGTAGTTTTTAAAGGTTTTAAAGATTTTAGTGATGGGGTGCTACTTGTTATTTTTCACAAGTTCATAGCTGCTTTTTATGAAGAAATTCTTTATCGGGGTTATCTTTTTACAACTTTGCGACGTATATTTAAAAAGCCAGTTAATGCAATAGTAATTAGTGGTATTTTATTTGGTTTTTCCCATGTCAGTGTTTTGAGTAACGAACCAATTTTAAAGCAAATTTTAATACGTATTGAAACATGTTTTTTTGGAATGATTTTCTCCTTTATCTATTACAAAACAAAAAGTTTAATTCCATCTACAGTTTATCATGCTGTAATAAATCTGCTTTAAAATTTGGTGTATTAAAAGGAGGTTACTATGAAAGAAAAAAATCATTATTCTAATTCTTTTATTAATTATTCAAATATCAACTAAAATTTTAGCTTTAGAGATAGACGAGCCCCTGAATATGAAACAATGTATTCAAATTGCATTAGAAAATCATCCGGACGTTATTGTTGCTCAAAATGAAATTATGGAAGCACAATTAAAATATGAAGAAGTTACCTGTGGTTCTGTCAATGACCAGTCACCATATCAAATTCAAAAGTTAAAGCAAGAAATTGATGATAAAAAATCTGCTTTAAATTTAAAAAATATAAATAATTATAAATGTATATACAACTTACTATGATTGGGTTAAAGCGGTAAAGCTATATGAACAGAGTTTACTGGCTAAACAAAGGTGTAAATTACAACTAGATGAGGCTAAAATTAAATATCAAGATGGTTTGATTTCACAAATTGAGTTATTGACAGCCAGTAAGGCCTTAGATCAGTGTATAAGGACAAGTAAAAAATATGAATTTTTAAAACAAGTTACAAAAAGAAATCTATATTTACAAATGAATTATTATACTGAAAAAGATCTGAATATCCAAATAGAGGAAATTGTTATAGATAAGGAAATACTTCCTGACTTAAAGTCAGGCATTCAGTCAGCATTGAATAACCGGATTGAATTAAAATCTCTTCAGCGAGATATTGAAAATCAAAAATATATCTTAAATATTTTTGAAAGTACTGATGTTTCTAAATTAGATAAGATCGAGGCTGAGAATAAATTAAAAGAACTTGAGACCAATCTTATATACCTTAAAAATAAAATTATTTCAGAAGTATATCAAGCTTATTATAATTTACAGCAGCTAAATTTATCAATTAAGGATAAAGAAGATAGCTTAAATCTTCTTAAAAAAAATGGGAATCTTTTAAACTTCAATATGAAAATGGGTTAGTATTTTTTCTAGAATTAATAAATATTAACGAAGAATTAACTAAAGCTGAAAGTGAATATATTGATCTGATTTTTCAGAATCAATTAAGTTTATGATCAAACTGCAAAAAGCTAATTTTTCGCTTCTTGAGAAATTTTTCGAATCATCTAAAGCTCGATTTCCGCCGAAATAAGGCTTCCTAATCAAAGGGCCCTCCTGGCCCTTGATTAGCTCATCACCTCCTGTGATGAGGCCTTATTTCGTCGGAAATCGAGCTAAGATGATTTGGCGAAAAATTTCTATGTTGCTCAGAATTAGCTTTTTGCAGTATAATCAGTTTATTAGAATGGAGAAGAGTGACAGGGAAATTAGGATCACTGTTAGAAGAAAATTTAATTAAAGAAAGTGATATTAAATAAAAAATGCAAGTTGAATATTCGGATAACACGGTATAATTACAAATATAAGATCAGGGAAACTAAAAAACCAGGTTATTAAAACTAAACAAGAAGAGACGTGGAGAATGAGAAAATATTTTCATGTATTGTTTCTGATTTTTTTAATTTGTTAGAGACCTCTCATTAAAACCGGTTTGTCATTGACATGGAGCCTCTATGGGTATGGTTATTAGCCTAGGGGCGAAGCAGTTAGGCTATGCCATTTCAAGGCTATCCTACCCATTTTCTCCATGTCAATGATTCGCTTCGCCAAACCTAAACTTTGAGGAACTAATATTTATTAACAAAATATGGCTATGCAGTTAACTCAGCATAGGTAATCGTAGAAGTAGAAGTGCATGCTACTGAAAGCCTGTCAAACAGCCAGTTTTGCATCCAACGACAATTAAAACAATAACAAAATTCTTCCAAATAAGACTGAAAATGCTTTCTGCTTAATCCATGATAAGTACCTTCTATAAAAGCCTTGGCATTACCAATTACAGTATGTAGCCATTTGAGAAAATGGGAATCCTCATGAGGATCATAGTGTTGAAACTTGTGCTCAAACTTACCATTTTTCCCAAGCTGTCTGTAGGAATGGTAAGCATCACTGGATATCTTCGACCCAGCTTGAATGTTGCGACAGGCAAAATCCCCTAAAGTTGAAGTTTTAATATCAGATACAACTTCCATTTTCAAATACTTAGGGCGGCCTTCTTCATCAAGAGATATAGCACATATAACTTTAGATTTTTCTGTTCCACGACCACGTTTACCGCCCCTGGTGGGACTCCCAAAAAATGTATCATCAATTTCCACAATACCTGATAACATATATCGAGCGTTACGGTCCCTCATAGCCTTTCTGATTTTATGGAGCATAAGCTATGCAGTTTTGTATGTTACATCAATTTCTTTAGCTAATGTCATTGCAGATATACCTCTTTTATCCCGAGCAGCAAGATATATAGCTAGAAACCATTTAACCAATGGAGTCCTGGTTCTATGCATGATGGTTCCTGCAGTAATTGAAGCCTGATACCGACATTCAGGATTGGCACATTGAATCAATTTGCGGGATACGATATGATAGCCTTTAGGATGAGAACATTTTGGGCAAACAAAACCTTCAGGCCCCCGTATGTTATATAGATACTGGTAGCATGCTTCTGTCGGTAGCGAATTTCTTTTGGAAAGCTATAAGAGAAAGCTTTTGATTTTTCACTGAAACCACTCCCAATCGAATTAGTGTTTGATTATATTATACCAAACATTTGTTCGAATTAGAAGAGGTTGCTGAGTAAAAGGTATAGCCATATTTATTTTTAATTCTGGAGAGGTATATCAATGTACAGAATTAACCAACGAACAGCTTAAGATCCTTGAAATGATGGGAGTCAAGAAGCCTCCAGGGTATCCAGAAATTGAACCAAAATCATAGTAATAAGCCTAAAAGAAGATAAACTGTTCAAAATTGTTGAAATATAAAGCTTTGCAGGAGATTTTTTTATCTATGCACTATCGAACTCGGGGTTTATACCTGAGATGAAAAATTACCATTATACAAATATCTTTACTGTTATTTTATCAAAAAAACTCAAAGTAGTTTATAAGTTTAATGCTGTTAAAAAGAAAAAGTGAAATTTCTAAAACTGTAATGAAAGGAGGTGAAAATATGAGTAATTCATTAAATTCTTAAACTCTGATGATGACTGGTTACCACTGGCAGCTTGTTGGTCCAATGACCATGACTGTGACACTGATGATACTTGTGATATCGATGTTTGTGATAGCGATGATGTATGTGATGTTGATGAGTGTGTAACAATGGAAGGTGTTGATATTAGTCCTACTTTCTAAAATATTTTTTTTGGGAGGTGTAATGCAATGAAATTCTTCCTTGAACATTTTAAGAAATTAATCTGGTTAATAAGAGAAAATAAAGCAGTTTGGTTTTATTTGCTGCTAGTAGTGATTGGTATGCCATTTTTGCAAATCTATTATTACCACAAGTCTATTTTTTCAGCAATGTTATTTTTAGTAATATATTTATTTTCTATGCTAGTAATGCTGGCTTTGATTTATTTTCCCACAGCAAAGATTTCAGTTGAAGAAAAAAAGCTAGCAGCTCATAAACTTTCCCCATACTTGATATTAATTCTACTCTTATTATATAATATTATGGAAGAATTTATAATTATGAATTACTTATTATTTATGTATAGAAAGTTTATTTTAAAAATAATCTTATTTATAGGACGAACCCTATCAGTAATTCTATTTGGTCAAATCGTTTTAAAAATAAAAATTAAAGATTTGGGTTTTGGATGGCGCCATACATATGTAATTATCCCCCTTTGTTTGTTAGGTACGCTTGATATAGTTTTTAAAGGTTTTAAAGATTTTAGTGCTGGGGTGCCGCTTGTTATTTTTTACTGGGTCTTAGTTGCTTTTCGTGAAGAAATTTTTTATCGGGGTTATCTTTTTACAACTTTGCGACGTATATTTAAAAACCCAGTTAATTCAATAGTAATTAGTGGTATTTTATTTGGTTTTGCCCATGTCAATTTTTGGATTAATGCACCAATTTTAAAGCAAATTTTAATGACTATTGAACAATGTTTTTTTGGAATGATTTTTTCCTTTATTTATTACAAAACAAAAAGTTTAATCCCATCTATAATTTATCATACTGTGGTAAATCTATTTTAAAATTTTGGCTTTAGAGATAGATGAGCTACTGAATTTGAAACAATGTAACTGTACGCCAATTAATTTTTAACCTCTTAGCAATTTCTGATATAGAGCACCTTTCATTTTCTCTTAGTTTTTTGATATAATTTGGGTCATGTTTAACATCCTTTCTATGCACCTCCTGAATTGGGCTTCAAGAGGTTATGTTCTGGATGCTTAGATGTGTCCCTTTTTTTTAACCATCTCTGTGTTTTAGGTGGCCAAACTATGTATCTTGATTATATTAAAACACATTGTTTTGGAATAACTTATAATTTATTGTAATAAGGCATTAATTTGATTGAAAACTTGTCGAGATGGTTTAACTAAAAATTTCTATATTGTTCAATATTAGCCTTTTACAGTTTGATTGTACGTATAAAATAATTATTAAATAAAAATTGACAAAAAACCATTTATAGTATATTCGTATTTAAGAAGTATAATATGATAAGGAGGAAATGATATTGCGAGTGATTTTTGAATTTGTTTCTGAAAATAAATTAGTTTTGCCTATTCATTATAATCATATTCTTCAGGGTTTAATTTATCATTCCTTTTCTGATAGAACTCTGGCTGATTTTTTACACAATAATGGTTATCAATTGAATAAACGAAAATTTAAGCTATTTTCTTTTTCTCGTTTAATGGGAGATTTTATTATTGATAATCAAAATAAACAAATTATTTTTGAATCACCTGTGAAGTTTGTTGTCACATCTGTAAAACCTGTAATCATACAGGATATTACTTCAAATATAATTAAAAACAATTATGTCCGTATTGGAAAAGAACATTTGTTTTTAAAAGAAGTCAAATTTGAATCTTTTAATGTTGAGAGTAACAAAATGTATATTAAAATGTTATCACCTGTAGTTACTTATAAGACTTATGAAGCCAATGGAAGCAAAAAAACCCATTATTATTCTCCCTGGGAACCGGAATTTGAAGAACAAATTAAAAATAATCTTTTGAAAAAATATGAGTTAGTAGAGGGTAAGAAACCAGATAATTTGGAATTTAGTATCAAGCCACTATTTAAAAAAGAAACTGCTAAACCAAATATAATTTTATATCGCGATTTTGTTATTAAAGGTTGGTCAGGAATTTTTGAACTCTCTGGAGACCTTAAACTATTAAAAATTGCATATGACATTGGTATTGGAGCCAAAAATTCACTTGGTTTTGGGTGTTTTGAAATTCTTACTAGTAAGTCATCTAAAAATTCTCGAAGATAAAATAGATATTGTAGAGCTTATTTAGTTACAAAAGAAGATAATACCCTTAACAGGAGGCTATATAGCATGCATTACTACCTGAAAAGTACTGTTTGTTTTTGCTAAAAAATACATTTTACATTCATCAAAAATAGTGATAGCATAAACTATAGGGGAAGTATAAATAAAGGAGTTGTTGTAGATAATGAAGCAATTACTTAAGAAAGTGACGACAGTACTGGTACTGATAGTAGTCATACTCTTCCTGGCTGCCTGTGGAGAAAGAATGAATCCTGAAGAGATTGAGAAGATGAAGATTGAGCAGACTATCGGAAATTATCTGGATGGTTACGCAAAAAATAATTCTACTCAGATTATTGAAACTCTTTATCTTGAGGAGAGTAAAAAGGAAGATTTACAGATCATATTAGATCAGTTTTTACAGGTTTTTCATAGGAATCCCTATACTTTTAAAATCTCTTATCAGATTGAAGACAATCTGATAGAAGGTGATTTTGCTGTTATTGATTTATCTGCGGTTTTGCGAATTTATGATGAAGAGGATATTGAACTCTTTTCGGTTCGTCTTTTCAAAGATAAAGAACTTATCCTGGTTAAAGATTCAGATGGAGAATGGAAGATTGATGTAAAACAATTTATCCCTGAAGAACTTTTGAAATTGGATTTTATCTTTTAAGAACTAATCCCCACACTTTAAAAACGGGTGGGGATTTTATTTATTTAAATTGTTAACCTCAATAATAGAAAGGTTGACAATCTAGCTTCTTCTATGGTATTATTTTGCTAGATGTTATAAAAGGAGGTGGACGGGATGTCAGAATCGCTGCGCCAGACCATTCTTAAGCTGTTATCTGAGCAGGATACATATATATCAGGGCAGGAACTATCAGAAAGATTGGGAGTTTCCCGAACTGCCATTTGGAAGCATATCAGTGCCCTTAAAGAAAAAGGGTATGAGATTGAATCTATACCCAATAAAGGGTATCGGTTATTAAATACCCCGAATAGATTGATTCCTGAAGAAATTTTGAGAAATTTAAAAACTACTACTTTGGGAAAAAAGATTGTATTTTTTGAAGAGATTGATTCTACTAATACTCAGGCCAAAGAATCTGCCTTAGATTATCCTGAAGGAACCATCTTTTTAGCTGAAGCCCAGACTAAGGGTCGGGGCCGACTTGGGCGTAGCTGGAGTTCAATACCAGGAAAGGGTATCTGGTGTTCGGTACTGTTAAAACCATCTCTTGACCCAACCTTTGCCGGTCAATTTCCACTGCTTACAGCTGTTGCTATTGCTGAAACGTTCCATAATCTAGGAGTAGATGCAAAGATCAAATGGCCCAATGATCTTTTGGTGGATGGAAAAAAAATTTGCGGTATTTTAACGGAAATGGGGGCAGAATTGGACAGGATAAATTATCTGGTTATCGGCTTTGGGATAAATGTCAAACATAAGCTTGAAGACTTTCCGAAAGAGATTCGAACTATTGCTACATCGTTGGAAATGGTACTTAAAAAGGAAGTTGATCGGGTTCAATTGCTTTGCGATATCCTTTTAAAATTGGAAAAATACTATTTCCAACTCTTAAAAGAAGGGTTTGAGCCAATTCGAAAGCTATGGAAAGAATATACCTGCACTCTAGGTCACGAGGTTAAAATTTCACGTTTTAACGAACTTCCCCTTTTTGGAAAAGCCCTTGATTTAAATCCGGATGGTTCTTTGCTTTTTGAGTTACCTGATGGTCAGATAATCAATGTTCATTCAGGAGAAATAGGACTTCAATAAAACAAAGGAGGAATCTTAAAATGAAAACAAAACAAATTATTTTAACAGGCTTATTTGCTGCATTAACTGCAGTAGGTGCAATGATTACAATTCCATTGCCTTTTAGCCCAGTACCTATAACTTTGCAAATTCTCTTTACCTTGCTTGCTGGAATTATTCTAGGTAGCCGTTATGGTGCTTTAAGTCAGCTTATCTATTTGTTTTTGGGTGGAATCGGTCTTCCTGTTTTTGCTGGAGGTAGTGGAGGATTTCAGGCTCTTGTAGGTCCAACGGCAGGATATCTCTGGGGTTTTGTTTTGGCTGCCTTTGTAGTAGGATTGATTGCCGAACACCGTTCTTCTTTAAAAACTGATATTTTTGCCATGTTGATCGGTATAATTCTCATTTATTTGCCCGGAATGATGGGGTTACATTGGATTGCAGGATTATCTTTTTCCAAGGCATTTGCCCTGGGTGTGTTACCTTTTATCCCGGGTGATCTTACAAAAGTATTATTAGCTGCTTTGATTAAAAGGCAACTTAGCAGTAGAGTTCCTTTTATTTTTGGTGAAGAAGGTTAAAGATTGATTTTTAAATCCAATTCTGTTAAAATAGTTCTGGCAATTGGAAATTGAAGGAGTGAATCAGGATGGTTTTAGTGATTGATGTAGGGAATACTAATACTGTATTGGGGGTATATCGTGGAGATGAGTTAATTGCCTATTGGCGTGTAGCCAGTGACCGTCAAAAAACCAGTGATGAATATGGAATTCTCTTTTATAGTTTACTTTCACATAAGGGAATTAATACCAAAGATATCCGGAGGATTATCATATCAAGCGTTGTACCCCCATTGGTGACAACTTTAGAAAAGGTCTGCCAGAACTATTTTAACATTCAGCCCCATGTGGTTGGCCCTGGTACCAAAACCGGAATGAATATTAAAATGGACAATCCTAAAGAAGTAGGGGCTGACCGTATTGTGAATGCGGTAGCAGCATATCATCTGTATGGTGGTCCTGTAATTATTGTCGATTTTGGTACGGCTACTACTTTCTGTGCAGTTAATTCTAAAGGAGATTATTTGGGTGGAGCCATTGCTCCCGGTGTAGGTATTGCTACAGAGGCCCTTTTTGCCCGTGCATCCAAACTTCCAAGAATTGAGCTTGTCAAACCTAAAAGGGTTATCGGAAAAAATACTATTGAAGGGATGCAGGCGGGGATTATTTATGGCTTTGTAGGTCAGGTGGATGGTGTTGTTCGGAGGATGCAAAAGGAGCTGGGAGAGAAAGCAAAAGTTGTGGCAACTGGTGGTCTATCATCTTTGATCGGGCCCGAGTCAGAAACTATTGAAATAATCAACCCTCTATTGACCCTTCAGGGATTGTTAATTATCGATAAAATGAATCCCTAATGGGAGTGGTTCCATGAAGATTGGAAATATAGTCATTGAAAATCCGGTGATTTTAGCACCTATGGCGGGAGTAACAGATCTACCCTTTCGACAGATTGTCAAAAAAATGGGCTGTGGTCTGGTTTATACCGAGATGGTAAGCGCAAAGGGTTTAATTTATGGCAATGAAAGGACTGAAAGACTTCTTGAGTTTGAGAAAGATGAAATTCCTGTTGCCATTCAGCTCTTTGGCTCTGAACCAGAGATTATGGCAAAAGCAGCCCGCCTGGTAGCAGAAAAAAAGCCAGCGATTATTGATATCAATATGGGTTGCCCTACTCCTAAAATAGTTAAAAATGGTGATGGTTCAGCTTTGATGAAAGATCCAGTTCTGGCTGGCGAAATTGTTGCTGCTATGACTGAGGCTGTTGATATACCCATTACTGTTAAGATGCGTAAAGGTTGGGATGAAGATAGTGTTAATGCTGTAGAACTGGCTCAAATCTGTGTTAAAAATGGTGCTAAAGCAATAGCAGTTCACGGACGAACCAGAGAACAGTTTTATTCAGGGAAAGCAGATTGGAAGATTATTCGAGAGGTAAAAGAAGCTGTAGATGTTCCTGTTATTGGTAATGGAGATATTTTTTCGCCGGAAGATGCGGTAGCTATGTTTGAAGAAACAGGCTGTGATGCTGTGATGATTGGTCGTGGCTGTCAGGGCAATCCCTGGATTTTTAAGCGGGTGACCCATTATCTTAAAACAGGTGAAATCCTGCCACCTCCTTCATATTCTGAACGGATTAAGATGGCTATCGAACATTTTAAGAGACATATTGCCTATAAAGGGGAAGAAGCTGGTATTCCTCAGATGCGCAAACACCTGGCCTGGTATATAAAGGGTTTACCTCATTGTACTAAGGTGAAAGAGGAAATCTTCCGTCTAAAGAGTTCTGATGAGATCATTTCAACTTTGCGGGATTATTTAGGGGAGTTAGAAGGTGATCAGTTGCAAAAAGTTAATTTTTCGCTTTAAAAGAAATTTTTGAACCATTTGAAGTTTGATTTCGGTATAATCCATGGGTCTTCTACCTATGAATTGGCTTATTATATACTGTGATGAGGCCATTCTTTTCAATCTCACTAAGATGGTTAAACGAAAAATTTCTAGGGCGTTCAAAATTAGCTTTTTTGTAGTTTAGCCATTATATTTAAGGGGCTGTCTCAAAAGTAATTAATTACTTTTGGGCATGGCCCCTTTTTTCATTGTTCATTTTAAATTCATTGAAAATTTTTCTGTTAAGAAAATAAAAACCCATACCTGACATTCTATACTGTTGCCAGTTTAGCCAGGTTATGGGCTATACACAGTAAACCCCATTCAATTTTTACTTTCTCAAGGCCACGAAGCAGAAATCTCCGGAATGACCAATTACCTTTGATCCTTCCAAAGACAGATTCCGCTTCAATTGCTCTTTGAGAACGGAGTTTCATACCTTTATCGGAACAAAGGTTTTCCTTTACCTTTTGCTTATATTCACGTAATTTAAAATTTATTCTTATTACTCGATCACCTTTGGCCCTGGTACAATTTTCTTTTAACTCACACTCATCACAATTTTCGCATTTGTAATATCTAATTTGTTTAGTATATCCATTTTCAGTCTTAATTTCTTTTGTCTTACAGTAAATGAGTCTTCTTTGAGCAGGACAAATAAACTCGTCGTTTTCTTTATCATACGGCCAGTTTTCTACTTTAAATATATCATTTTTAAACTTCTTCTTTTGTTCTTTATGAAAAGTATTATACTTAACATAAATATTAGTATTGGCTTTCTCTAAGTAATCATAATTTTCCTCACTACCATAACCTGAATCAGCTATCACATTTTCCGGAATCTTACCTGTAACTTCTTTTACTTTTTCTAAATGAGGTATTAAGCATCTTGAATCTGCCGGCCTTTGATGAATACTATAACCAACTACAAACTGATTCTCTGTACCTATCTGAACATTATATGCGGGCTTCAATTGCCCATTTTTCATGTGGTCTTCTTTCATTCTCATAAAAGTTGCATCAGTATCTGTTTTAGAATAACTGTTTCGTCCATTTAAAATCTCTTCCTGCTGCTCATATTTTTTCATTCGAGGAAGACATTTATCTTTGAGCTCTTTAACTGTTTTTTTTAACTTCTTATCTTTGGAGTTCTTTTCTAGACGTTCTTCAAGTTCCTTAATTTTTTCTTCGAGTTTCTTTGAATCTATTTCTTTTCCTTCACCCATCTCCTCCAGGTCATTATCCCCATACAATCTATTCTCTTCTTCGTTGGTTTTCTCAATCTCTTTTAAAAGTTCATTAATTTTTGCCCTAAGCCTTGCTTTGTACTTCTTTGTCGCTTTTCTCCAGACAAAGCTATATTTGTTTGCATTAGCTTCTATTTTTGTACCATCTAAAAAGTAATTCTCTAACTTTACATATCCTTCTTCTATAAGAAGTTCCAATACTGATGCAAATACCTCATCAATAACATCTTTCATGATCTCTGATCTGAATCGGTTTATCGTCCGAAAATCAGGTTTATTGTTACCACTAAGCCACATAAAATAAATATTTTCCCGAAGTGCCTTGGCAATTCGTCTTGATGAATATATTCTCTGAGTATAGGCATATACTATAACCTTAAGCATCATTTTCGGATGGTAGCTGCTTCTACCCCCACCTTTATATTTTTCAAGCAGGGGTTCAATATTCATCCTTTCTATAGCTGAATTTACCACCCTTACTAAATGATTTTCAGGAATAAACACATCAAAACTCAAAGGCAACATTGTCTGATTCATATTATATTCAATAAATGTCTTTTTATTATGGTTTTTCCTCTTCATATTTATATTTTACCATAAAAAAAAGGTGTTGTCTTTATAAAAATTTCTGACAACACCTTTCTTTTAATATTTACTTTTGGGGGTTATAAAGGGACTTTTGGGACAGCCCCTTTTTTATGTTCTATATATTTCTTCTAAAATTAACTTTCCTGCTTCGTCCATAGCATGAGCTCCCAATAAAAGAATTATATCTCCGGATTCAACCATTTTTAATACTTTCTTAAAATAAGGTAGTAACTCAGGGTTATGTTCAAACTTTATACCTTGTTCTTTAAGGGTTTTTAAAAAGATTTCCTCTTCCTCGGGATGAACCAGATCATCTTCTTTTACCAGTTCGGCACAGTTTGTGATCATCAATTTAACGTTGGGTAGTTTTTTAACCCATCCAGCGATGATTCTGGCATTGTCCTGATTGATTTTAACTCCCCGGTTGCCCCGGATAGCGTTAATGATATATAGTTTTTTATAGGTTAAGTTCTGTACGGTTTCAAAAACTGCGGTATAACTTCCGGGATTATGGGCACAATCATCAATAACAGTAAAATCACCATCATAGATAATCTGAAAACGTCGCCATACTCCGGTAAAAGTAGAGATATTTTGCACCTGTTTTGGAGTTAATCCCAAAAGAAGCCCGGCTCCGCAGGCGCCCAGAGTGTTATATACATTATGTTTACCTGGTAGTTTGATCTCAATTGGTATTCGCATTGGTTCAATTTTGGCATATCTGGTCTGAATGGAATTACGCACTACCAGATCATAATAGGTTTTAAGATTTTTCTGGCGGATGTTTTCTGCTGAAATCATATTCTTTTTCTTAAATCCATAGGTGACAACCTGTGCTTTAATATCTTTGGAAATAAAATTGGCATGAGGATCATCCCCATTTATAAGGGCAATGGCATTATCTTTTAGTTGTTCGAAAAGACTTTTTTTAATTCTAACATAGTGCTCAAAATTCTTATGAAAGTCGAAATGGTCCCGGGTTACATTAGTAAAAATGGTAAGATCAAAATCAATTCCATAGGTTCGCTTTAATTCAATTCCGTGAGACGAGACCTCCATAGAAACTGCTTTAAGATTTGCATCCACCATTTCACGCAGATATTTTTGCAGTTCTACGGCATCAGGTGTAGTCAGTTGGGCCTTTCTTGTTTTTAATCCTGTATCAATGTCCACAGTACCTATAAGTCCGCAGCCGATCCCATTTTTATTGAAGAGATGGTGGAGCAAAAAAGTTGAAGTTGTCTTTCCATTTGTTCCCGTTACTCCAATAGTTAGCAAAAAACGGGATGGATAATCATAGATATAAGCAGCCAATTCGGCGAGGGCAATCCGACCATCTGGAACCTGTTGAACCGGTACATCGACGGATAAATCTATAGGTTTTTCAGTGATGATAACTGAAGCCCCTCTGGCTAAAGCGTCCTCAATATACTCGTGTCCATCTCTTTTAAGGCCCTGGATTGCTACAAAAGCAAACCCGGGCTTTACTTTCCGGGAGTCACATGTAACTCCCCGAATATCTCTAAATAATTTCAATGGCGGTGCCCCCTTACCTTTCCTACTTGAGTTTATTATTTAGTAATGCCCTAATTATTATTATAATATTTTTATGTTAGTTTTTCAGTATTATTTTCCAAAAATTAATTGCCATATTGACTTAAATTTGTTACAATCTAATTGTACACAAAATTGTGCACATAATAAAGATTTTTTTGGGGATTATATCTTTAAGAGGAGTGAAAAATCATTGGAATTAATCCGCATTGGTGATAAAGTTATCAATAAAAATAAAATTTTTAGAATGATCGAAAAAATTTTAAATCTTCGCAGTCAGGGTCTTTCTCAAACAGAGGTAGCTAGAGAATTAGAAGTTGAACGGACTTTTATTTCAAGGTTAGAGAGCCTTGGGGAGGTGCATAAAGGTGGTAGGATAGCTATTGTTGGATTTCCAATTGCTAATGTAGAAGAGATTCGGGAGATGGCATTAAATGAGGGAGTAGAATTTGTTTTACTCATGTCAGAGAAGGAACGTTGGTCATTTATTAAAAGAGATGGGCTTGATATCTTTAATCAGATAATGGAGATTCTTATTCGTCTTAAGGAATATGATCTGGTTATTTTTTTAGGTTCAGATATGCGGATTGATCTGGCTGATACTTTATTGGAAGGAAAGGTTGTTGGGATTGAACTTGGTACTTCCCCTATTACAGAAGATAAATACATAGACCCGTCAATTCTTAAAAACATTATTAAGAATTTTCGAAAATAAAGGAGGGTGAATAGATGAAACATGTGGTCAGTATTAGTCTCGGTTCATCAGAAAGGGATCATGCAGTAGAAACGGAGATTTTAGGTGAAAAGTTTTTAATCGAACGCCGGGGAACTGATGGAGATATAAATAAAGCTATCCAGTTGTTTAAAGAAATGGATGGTAAAGTGGATGCTTTTGGGTTGGGCGGAATTGATCTTTACATTTATGCTGGTCAAAAACGTTATACATTTAGGGATGCAGAAAAGATTATTCGACATATCCGTCATACACCCGTAGTCGATGGCAGTGGACTTAAAAATACGCTGGAGCGAAAAGTGGTTCATTACCTTGCACAGGAGTATGGTTATGATTTAAAAGGTAAAAAGGTGCTTATGGTCTGCGCTGTGGATCGATTTGGTATGGCAGAAGCTTTGATTGAAGAGGGAAGTGATGTAACCTTTGGAGATATGATCTTTGCCTTGGGGATTCCGGTTCCTTTGAAATCTATTAAAAGTTTAAATCGGTTGGCCCGGGTACTTTGTCCTGTAATAACTAAACTACCGTTTAAGATGCTTTATCCTACTGGAAATAGACAAAAAGAAGAGAGCCAGGAACGTTTTAATTCATTTTATGAGGAGGCAGATATTATTGCGGGTGATTTCCACTATATTCGAAAATATTTACCAAAAGATATTCATGGAAAGTTGATTTTGACAAATACCGTGACCTCCCGTGATGTAGAGATGCTTAAATCACGTGGAGCCTGGATGTTGGTGACCACAACTCCTAACTTAAATGGTCGTTCTTTTGGAACCAATGTGATGGAAGCGGTTTTGGTCTCATTATCCGATAAAAAGCCCGCAGAATTAACTCCCGCTGACTATGATCGACTTTTGGATCAGATCGGATTTGTTCCCAGAATTGAAATTCTAAACCCTGTTCAGGAAAGTCAAACAATCGTATTGTAAATTAAATTTATTAAGGAGGTTAATATACTTGACCAAATTTGCCTTTATTATTCATCCATTGGATGTTGGTGATGTAAGCAGGAAGTTTCCCTGGATGAAGCATCTATCTGATAAAATGGTTGAAAATATTATGCGCTGTCTTCCTCCATTTACTGCATCTGAGATTACCGGAGTTCGCTCTGTTTTGGGTGAGGAGGTAGAAGGATGGTTTGTTGCCTGTCCTTTAACAGCAAGACAGATGGTGCAGTATCCGGAACATTATGTTTTAAAGAAAATTATTAAGGCCTGTAAAAAGGCCGAAAAATTAGGGGCAGAAATAATTGGCCTTGGAGCTTTTACATCGGTAGTAGGAGATAAGGGAATCAGTATTAGTCGGGCTCTAAATATCCCTGTAACAACCGGTAACTCTTACACTGTAGCTACGGCTTTGGAAAGTATTATTCTGGCTGCTCATGAAATGGGACTGGATTTAAAAGAGGAAAGGATAACTGTTGTGGGAGCTACTGGTTCTATTGGTCGAGCCTGTAGCAAAATATTGGCAGAAGAGTGTACTGAGATCAATCTTCTAGCCCGTACTGAAAAAAAATTATTCGAGTTGGCAGATGAGTTAACAGCTATTAATCCTGATATAAAGGTCAATATCTATTTACCGGAACAAATGAAGGAGTGTCTTTCTAAGTCCAGAATTATCCTGTCTGCTTCTGGAGCTGTTTGTGAATTGATTCAACCTGAAATGCTTCTCCCAGGCTCGGTAGTTTGTGATGTGGCTCGCCCCAGAGATGTGGCGGTAAAAGTTGCTGAGAAAAGAGATGATGTGCTGGTTATTGAAGGTGGTGTAGTAATGGTTCCTGGTCCTGTGGAGTTTAACCTTGATTTTGGATTTCCACCGAAGACCAGTTATGCCTGTATGGCTGAGACCATGATTCTGGCGTTAGAAAAACGTTTTGAGTGCTATTCTTTAGGACCTGAGTTAGAACTTGAAAAAATTCGTGAGATCTCAGATCTGGCCCGTAAACATGGATTTAAATTAGCGGGTTTGAGAAGCTTTGAACGGGCCATAACCCCTGAGGTTTTAAAACAAATTCGTAATCGAGTCAAAGAAGTTATTTGACTTGACAAATTTTAGAGAATAAATTATAATAAGTTATTAATGAAAGGCACATACTTAGTGTCAGAAATTTTTTCTGGCACTAATTTTTCTTGTGTAAAATCAATTTGTTAAATCCTGTTTTTAAGTTCAGGATAAATTTTAATAGAAAAGGAGACGGGTGTTATGGCGGAGGAAATTATTTTAACACGTGAAGGTTTCAAAAAATTAGAAGAAGAGTTAAATCATTTAAAAAATGTACGTCGTAGAGAGGTTGCTAAACGAATCAAACATGCCCGGGAGTTTGGAGATATCAGTGAAAATTCCGAATACGACGAAGCTAAGAATGAGCAGGCATTTGTCGAAGGTCGAATTCGTGAAATTGAGCATTTGTTGCGTAAGGCCAGGATTGCTGAAGAAGAGAGTGAAGCTGATGTAGTCTCTGTAGGTAAAACTGTAACATTGAAAGATTTAGACAATAATGAAGAGATTACATACAGCATTGTTGGTTCAGTAGAATCTGACCCATTGAACTACAAAATTTCTAACGAATCACCTTTAGGTAAGGCTATTATTGGTAAAAAAGTTGGTGATATCGTTGAGTTTGATGCTCCAATTGGTCGAGTTAGATATCGGATTATGGCATTAAAAAAGTAAAGACGTAAAAGGTAATAAGGAGGAATTATACAATGGAGTTTCAAGAACATGATTTAAATGAACTAATGTTACAAAGACGCCAAAAATTAAAGAAATTGAGAGAAAAGAATATCGAACCCTATGGAGATAAATTTGAATTTACCCATCATACTACTGATATCAAGGAAAACTTTGATGATTTGGAGGGTAAGGAAGTAACAATAGCAGGCCGTTTAATGGCAAAGCGTGGTCAGGGAAAAGCCAGTTTTGCTGAAGTAGCGGATATGCATGGTCGAATTCAGATTTATGTCAGGAAAAATATTGTAGGTGAGGACTTATATGAACTTTTTACTACATTAGATATTGGTGATATTATTGGTTTAACAGGTGAAGTCTTTAAAACCAGAACAGGTGAAATTACCATTCGTGTAAAGGAATTTAAATTATTAAGCAAATCATTGCGTCCTCTTCCTGAAAAATATCATGGTCTTAAAGATAAAGAATTGCGGTACCGTATGCGGTATCTTGACTTAATGATCAATCCGGAAGTAAAAAATACCTTTATTACCCGGAGTAAAATTATCCGGTCAATTCGTAACTATTTAGATGAACGTAATTTCCTGGAAGTAGAGACTCCTATGATGCATCCAATTGCCGGGGGAGCTAGTGCTCGTCCTTTTATTACCCATCATAATGCACTGGATATAGACCTTTATTTACGAATTGCTCCAGAACTATATTTAAAGCGGCTCATTGTTGGTGGTTTTGAGAGGGTTTATGAGATTAACCGTAATTTCCGTAACGAAGGAATGTCATATAAGCATAATCCTGAGTTTACTATGTTAGAACTTTATCAGGCTTATGCTGATTATCATGATATGATGGAATTGACTGAGAATTTATTTGCCCATGTGGCACAGGAAGTATTGGGAACAGTAAAAGTTACTTATCAAGGAGTTGAGATTGATCTGACTCCACCCTGGCGTCGATTGACCATGATCGATGCTGTAAAGGAATTTACAGGTGTTGATTTTAAGGAGATTGAGACAGATGAAGAAGCTCGTAAGGTTGCTAAAGAACTGGGTGTTGAAGTAGAACCGACCGCAAATTGGGGTGCTATTGTTAATGAAGTTTTTGAAGAAAAGGTAGAAAAGCACTTAATTCAACCTGTATTTATCATGGATCATCCGGTTGAGGTCTCTCCTCTGGCTAAGCGTCGGGAAGATGATCCACGGTTGACCTATCGTTTTGAAGGATACATTTTTGCTCGTGAGATGTGTAATGCTTTCTCCGAGTTAAATGATCCTATTGATCAAAAAGAGCGTTTTCTGGCTCAGGTAGCAAAACGGGAAGCTGGAGACGATGAAGCTCAGATGATGGATGAAGATTTCATTCGTGCTTTAGAATATGGTATGCCACCAACCGGCGGACTCGGAATAGGTATTGACAGAATGGTTATGCTTTTAACTGATTCTCCATCTATTCGTGATGTTATCTTATTCCCAACGATGCGTCCGGAAAAATAATTAGAACAAGCCAGGTAGATTTAGCTCTACCTGGTTTTTTATAGTATGATTTGTGACTTTATGCTCTAATCTGGGTACTGAATATGAAAAAATCTTGACTTAAAAATTTTTTAAAAAACCTCTTGACAAGTATGACAATAAATGATATGATACTAGGTGTCGCGACAATAAGCGACAGGAAAAAATGACCTTTGAAAAGTGAACAGCAATCAGCCAGAAGATTTCCTTTGAGTTAAGGAAACTAAGCGCTTTAAAGTGCTTAAGATAGATTTTGTTTGGAGAGTTTGATCCTGGCTCAGGACGAACGCTGGCGGCGTGCCTAACACATGCAAGTCGAACGGCCTGCTCTGACGGAGGCCTTCGGGCTGAAGTTGGAAGTCAGGCAGTGGCGGACGGGTGAGTAACGCGTGGGTAATCTACCTCCGAAACGGGGATAACCCACCGAAAGGTGGGCTAATACCGGATGAGCTTCCGGGGACGCATGTTCCTGGAAGGAAAGGTGGCGTTAAGCTGCCGATCGGAGATGAGCCCGCGTCCCATTAGCTAGTTGGTGAGGTAACGGCTCACCAAGGCGACGATGGGTAGCCGGCCTGAGAGGGTGTACGGCCACACTGGGACTGAGACACGGCCCAGACTCCTACGGGAGGCAGCAGTGGGGAATATTCCGCAATGGGGGAAACCCTGACGGAGCAACGCCGCGTGGGTGAAGAAGTTCTTCGGAACGTAAAGCCCTGTCATGAGGGAAGAAAGGCCGCATGTTTAAGAGATGTGCGGTTTGACGGTACCTCATAAGAAAGCTCCGGCTAACTACGTGCCAGCAGCCGCGGTAATACGTAGGGAGCGAGCGTTGTCCGGAATTACTGGGCGTAAAGGGCGCGTAGGCGGTCTGGTAAGTCAAATGTGAAATACACTGGCTTAACCAGTGGGCTGCGTTTGAAACTGCCGGACTAGAGGTCAGGAGAGGAGAGTGGAATTCCTGGTGTAGCGGTGAAATGCGTAGATATCAGGAAGAACACCGGTGGCGAAGGCGGCTCTCTGGCCTGTACCTGACGCTGAGGCGCGAAAGCGTGGGGAGCGAACGGGATTAGATACCCCGGTAGTCCACGCCGTAAACGATGGATACTAAGTGTTGGGGGTTTAGATACCCTCAGTGCTGTAGCTAACGCGATAAGTATCCCGCCTGGGGAGTACGGTCGCAAGACTGAAACTCAAAGGAATTGACGGGGGCCCGCACAAGCGGTGGAGCATGTGGTTTAATTCGAAGCAACGCGAAGAACCTTACCAGGGCTTGACATCCCGTGACTACCTGTGAAAGCAGGGTCTGGCTCTTTGAGCCACACGGTGACAGGTGGTGCATGGTTGTCGTCAGCTCGTGTCGTGAGATGTTGGGTTAAGTCCCGCAACGAGCGCAACCCCTGTCCTTAGTTGCCAGCGGGTAAAGCCGGGGACTCTAAGGAGACTGCCGGTGACAAACCGGAGGAAGGTGGGGATGACGTCAAATCATCATGCCCTTTATGCCCTGGGCTACACACGTGCTACAATGGGCTGTACAAAGGGTTGCGAAGCCGCGAGGTGGAGCTAATCCCAAAAAGCAGCTCTCAGTTCGGATTGCAGGCTGCAACTCGCCTGCATGAAGCCGGAATCGCTAGTAATCGCAGGTCAGCATACTGCGGTGAATACGTTCCCGGGCCTTGTACACACCGCCCGTCACACCACCCGAGTTGGATGCACCAGAAGTCGCTGTCCTAACCGATGAGGGGGGAGGCGCCAAAGGTGTGTCTGGTGAGGGGGGTGAAGTCGTAACAAGGTAGCCGTACCGGAAGGTGCGGCTGGATCACCTCCTTTCTAAGGAGAAGAGAGTGCTGATTGCTGTTCACTTTTGAGAGGTCATAAGCCTTTCAGTCTGTACTTTGAAAACTGCATATTGGGGTTCGAGATAGATCAAGCTGTAAAGGGCATACGGTGGATGCCTAGGCGCCAGGAGCCGACGAAGGACGTGGTAAGCTGCGAAAAGCCCCGGTGAGCTGCAAACAAGCGTAGACCCGGGGATGTCCGAATGGGGTAACCCACCACAGGTAATGCTGTGGTATCACACACTGAATGCATAGGTGTGTGAGGGCAAGCGGGGGAACTGAAACATCTTAGTACCCCGAGGAGAAGAAAGCAAAAGCGATTCCCTGAGTAGCGGCGAGCGAAAGGGGAGGAGCCCAAACCCATGTAGTGTAGAAGGGTGCAGCCGTTGCTACATGGGGGTTTAGGACCTCAACGGACAGTCTGCACGCTGTCAGGGGTTAAACTGAGAGTCTAGCCGAACTGTCTGGGAAGGCAGGCCATAGAAGGTGAGAGCCCTGTAGGCGAAAGGCTTGAAGACCCTGTTGAGGATCCAGAGTACCACGGGACACGTGGAACCCTGTGGGAAGATAGGAGGACCATCTCCGAAGGCTAAATACTCCCTGGCGACCGATAGTGAAGAAGTACCGTGAGGGAAAGGTGAAAAGAACCCCGGGAGGGGAGTGAAATAGAACCTGAAACCGTATGCCTACAAGCAGTGGGAGGACTATTAGAAAGTCTGACCGCGTACTTTTTGTAGAACGGACCGGCGAGTTATGGCATGTAGCGTAGAGGTTAAGCCGAAAGGGGCGAAGCCGTAGGGAAACCGAGTCTGAAGAGGGCGCAAGTTACATGCCATAGACCCGAAACCAGGTGATCTATCCATGGCCAGGGTGAAGCAGGTGTAAGAGTCTGTGGAGGCCCGAACCACATTGACGTTGAAAAGTCATGGGATGAGCTGTGGATAGGGGTGAAAAGCCAATCGAACCTGGAGATAGCTGGTTCTCCCCGAAATAGCTTTAGGGCTAGCCTCAGGTGTTAGGTATCGGCGGTAGAGCACTGATTGAGCTAGGGGCCCTGAAAGGTTACCGAACTCATTCAAACTCCGAACACCGATACCGAAGAGCCTGGGAGTCAGACTATGTGGGATAAGCTTCATAGTCGAGAGGGGAACAGCCCAGACCGCCAGCTAAGGCCCCCAAGTACAGGCTAAGTGGGAAAGGATGTGGGACTGCATAGACAACCAGGATGTTGGCTTAGAAGCAGCCATTCATTTAAAGAGTGCGTAATAGCTCACTGGTCGAGTGGTTCTGCGCCGAAAATGTAGCGGGGCTAAGCCTGTCGCCGAAGCTGCGGATTCGCGTAAGCGGATGGTAGGGGAGCATTCTATACGGGGCGAAGCCGTACCGTAAGGAGCGGTGGACTGTATAGAAGAGAGAATGCCGGTATGAGTAGCGATAAGGGGAGTGAGAATCTCCCCCGCCGAAAGCCTGAGGATTCCTGAGGAAGGTTCGTCCGCTCAGGGTAAGCCGGGACCTAAGCTGAGGCCGAAAGGCGTAGGCGATGGACAATCGGTTGAGATTCCGATGCCGCCTAATTGGCGTTTGAGCGAAGCGGTGACGCAGAAGGATAGGCCAGCACAGTGGTGGAATACTGTGTCCAAGCATGTAGGAGGGCCGGATAGGCAAATCCGTCCGGCTGTTAACTCTGAGGTGTGATGGGGAGCCCTGAAATGGGGCGAAGTGGCTGATTCCCCGCTGCCGAGAAAAGCCGCTAGCGAGCCAATGGGCGCCCGTACCGCAAACCGACACAGGTGGGCGAGGAGAGAATCCTAAGGCGCGCGAGAGAACCCCCGTTAAGGAACTCGGCAAAATGACTCCGTAACTTCGGGAGAAGGAGTGCTCCGAGTAGGAGAAGCGGCGAGCCCGCGGATTCGAAAGGAGTTGCAGAGAATAGGCCCAGGCGACTGTTTACCAAAAACACAGGTCTCTGCTAAGTCGCAAGACGAAGTATAGGGGCTGACGCCTGCCCGGTGCTGGAAGGTCAAGGGGAGATGTTAGCCATTAGAGGCGAAGCATCGAACTTAAGCCCCAGTAAACGGCGGCCGTAACTATAACGGTCCTAAGGTAGCGAAATTCCTTGTCGGGTAAGTTCCGACCTGCACGAATGGCGTAACGACCTGGGCGCTGTCTCAACGGGGGACTCGGCGAAATTGTAGTGTGAGTGAAGATGCTCACTACCCGCGGCAGGACGGAAAGACCCCGTGGAGCTTTACTGCAGCCTGATATTGGATTTTGGTACAGCATGTACAGGATAGGTGGGAGGCGTAGAAGCCAGCACGCCAGTGTTGGTGGAGCCGTCGGTGGGATACCACTCTTGCTGTGCTGGAATTCTAACCAGATACCGTGATCCGGTATTGGGACATTGTCAGGTGGGCAGTTTGACTGGGGCGGTCGCCTCCTAAAAGGTAACGGAGGCGCCCAAAGGTTCCCTCAGTGCGGTCGGAAATCGCACGTAGAGTGTAAAGGCAGAAGGGAGCTTGACTGCGAGACAGACAGGTCGAGCAGGTACGAAAGTAGGGCTTAGTGATCCGGCGGTAGAGGATGGAATTGCCGTCGCTCAACGGATAAAAGTTACCCCGGGGATAACAGGCTTATCTCCCCCAAGAGTTCACATCGACGGGGAGGTTTGGCACCTCGATGTCGGCTCGTCGCATCCTGGGGCTGAAGCAGGTCCCAAGGGTTTGGCTGTTCGCCAATTAAAGCGGTACGCGAGCTGGGTTCAGAACGTCGTGAGACAGTTCGGTCCCTATCCGCCGCGGGCGTAGGATATTTGAGAGGATCTGTCCCTAGTACGAGAGGACCGGGATGGACGCACCGCTGGTGTACCAGTTGTCCCGCCAGGGGCACCGCTGGGTAGCTATGTGCGGAGTGGATAAACGCTGAAAGCATCTAAGCGTGAAGCCACCCTCAAGATTAGATATCCCGCTGAGTTAATCAGGTAAGACCCCTGGAAGATTACCAGGTAGATAGGCCGGAGGTGTAAGGGCAGTGATGTCCTTAGCTGACCGGTACTAATAGGTCGAGGGCTTGATCTATCGAAGATCCCAGTATGCAGTTTTGAAAGTACAGAGTTAGGAGAATGGTCTTGACAAAGTTGATGTGATGTAGTAGAATAAGAGATGTGAATGAGAAAAGGTAATAAAGTTTCCCGTGACGATAGCGGAGGGGCCACACCTGTTCCCATTCCGAACACAGAAGTTAAGCCCTCCAGCGCTGATGGTACTGCAGGGGAGACCCTGTGGGAGAGTAGGACGTTGCGGGAACTTTTTAAATAGCATTCCCCAATAGCTCAGCTGGTAGAGCAACTGGCTGTTAACCAGTGGGTCGCAGGTTCGAGTCCTGCTTGGGGAGCCATTTTTATGTCATTAAAGCCTGGATTTTTCCAGGTTTTTTTAATGTCAAGGAAATTATCATTTATTTCGACTGAGATCGAACTGTAGGTGGTTTGAAAAATTTTTTCTGAAGAGTAACACATGTTGATTGTGATAGAGTGTCCGAAGATTATTTGCGGATGTGGTCAAATATAAATAGTAAATCCTAAAATTAGTATCAGGTGATAATTTAATGTTGAAAGTATATTTTTTATACGTTATAATAGATATAGTTGTATCTTATAAAATATAAAAATTTTCTACAGTAGTGAAAAAATGGCTTATTTTTTTATTTAATATAGTCATTTTTTGACATATTACAAATAACTTATAAGTAAATATGTAATCTATCATTACTAATTATGTTATACAAAAGATATCACAATTAACGTCAATTAATAAAGATACTATACTATAATAATATCATTTATGTTGGTCAATCCAGTTGAAACTGGCATTATTTGATAATAGTTTATAATATTCAGAGGTAGTATTTAGAATTATTGATTGATTAAATTGCAAAAAACTAATTGAGCTATATAGAAATTTTTCGTTAAACCATATTAATTTCGACTGAAATCGAATATTAGATGATTCGAAAAATTTCTTTATAAAGTGAAAAATTAGTTTTTTGTAGTAAAATCTTGATTGTAATTTTAATCGTTAATAAAAAGATATTGTTAATTAATGGTAGTCATATCTGCATCTTTCATATATTATGGGTGAAGAGTATTGACCAATGAACTATTATTTTATCACCAATGATTTTTTTTTATGAAAACAGAAAAAGTTCAGGAGGGAGAATATGAAAAAAGAGGTGATAGTTGTAAAAAAGTTAACAAAATATTATAAACGAAAAGTAAAAAAAGAAGATAGTTTTTGGAAGCATTTGATAAAACGCGATTATGAGGTTGTAAAAGCTTTAAAGGAAATTGATTTAAGCATATCCGAAGGTGAGATTGTTGGTTATGTTGGCTTGAATGGTGCTGGAAAATCAACTACTATTAAACTTCTGACTGGTATTCTTCACCCTGATTCTGGAAGTATAGAAGTTTTCGGTATGAATCCTTTCAAACATCGCCAGAGAATAGTGGCGAGAATAGGAGTAATGTTTGGGCAAAGGAGTCATCTATTATGGGATTTACCTTTAATTCATTCTCTGGATTTATTAAAGAAAATTTATAATATTCCGGATAATATTTATCAAGAGAGTATTGAGTTGGCTAAAAAATATTTGGGTATAGGTGATTTGCTAAAAATTCCCGTGAGAACTATGAGTTTAGGGCAAAGAATTCGGGGAGAATTTACAGCTATTATGCTACATCAACCAGAAATTCTTTTTCTAGATGAACCAACTATTGGTCTGGATGTTATTACTAAAAATGAAATAAAAAAATTATTGCATTACTTAAATGAAGAAAAGGGTTGTACTATATTTTTGACGACACATGATCTTCGGGATATTGAAAAGATATGTAAAAGAGTAGTAGTATTGGATGAAGGCAGAATTATTTTGGATGATCAGGTTAATAATTTATTAAATAAAGTTGAATCTCAATTTTTATCAGTTACCTTTGCTGATATGAGAGTACCTGAATCATTATTGCAATTTGAAGGTATTGAAGTGTTGAGTAAAGATAAAAATGTTGCCCGAATTAAATATGACCGTAAATATTATACTATAGAATCATTGCTAAAAAAATTGATGACAAATTATAACATTGAAGGTTTTTATTTAGAACAGCCTGATTTAGAAGAGATTATTCTCAATCTTTATAAATCCAGAAGAAATAAGGTGGTTGTTTAATATGAAGTACCTGGCATATGTTGAATCCAGGATAAAAATAGGAAAGAATTATAAATTTAATTTTTATTCGATGATTGTGAGTACTTTAATTATGTTCTTTGTTGAATATGCATTATGGCGTGCGGTTTTTTTTAGTAAAGATCAAATAGTAGGTCTCACCTTTGGGAAGATATTTCAATATCTTATTTTCGGGCATATTCTTCGAAAATTTTTAGGTGGGGGGGTTGACCGGGAAATAGGTGAAAATTTTAAAGAAGGAAAGATTGTTATTGATTTGGTTAAGCCTATTAATATCGTTTATAAAACTTTGTTTTACGATCTGGGGCGAGGTTTATTAGAAGTATTTACAGTGGGAGTTCCATTTATAGTAATTTTATTTATGGGCTATCAATACATAGAATTTAGTTTTAAGAAAGTATGTTTATATATTTTAATGTGTATTTTTGGTTATATTATCTACTTTTTAATAAATTTTATTTTTGGATTAGTATGTTTTTGGACTAAATCTATCATTGGTATCACCAGTTTGAAAATTGCTATCTGGGGAATTCTCTCTGGTACTTTTATTCCGTTTGAATTATATCCAGAGTGGTTATTAAATTTAGCAAATGTACTTCCCTTTAGGGCAACTTATTATATTCCTGTATCAATTTGGATTAAATCTACTCATTTTGAGCAAGTTTTAAGATTAATGGGAATACAGCTTTTCTGGATTATTATCTTAGCAACTATTGTTTCTGTTTTGGAAAAAATTGCATTGAAAACCTATGTGGTACAAGGAGGTTAATTGGATGTTGCGTTATTGGAAATGTTTTTGTGCTTATTTTAAGGCAAATTTATTAACCTGGGCAGAATATAGATTGGATTTTCTTGCACTGAATGTTTCAAATATTATTTATCTGGTTGTAGGGGTAATTAATATTGAAATACTTTTTACTCAAGTAGATAATATAATGGGATGGAATAAATATCATATATTCTGGATGCTGGGTTTTTATTATTTGGTTAAAACACTCTGGAATACATTATTCATCAATACTTTGGATATAGGTTATTGGGTTCGTAGTGGAAAACTGGATTTATTTATGGTTCGCCCCTTAAATCCGTTATTTCAGTTAATTTGTACTGGTCGGTATAATACAGAATTTGCTCTTGATGAGTTGGTATTAGGACTTGGTTTGATAATTTATGCGAATAACCATTTAGGAATTGTTTGGGATTCAGGTTCTATTGCTTACTTTATCATTTCACTAATGAGTGGTGTATTGGTGTATGGTGGTATAATATTTTTATTATCCTGTATTTCGCTATGGACTATACAGAGTGATACTCTTTTTGAATTTATTTACAACCTGGAACGTTTAATTGAATATCCAATTGACATATATGGAGTATTTATTAAATATTTCTTAACCTTTGTTTTACCTCTGGGATTTGTAAGTTTTTATCCAGCTCAGTTTTTCTTTAATGTAGGTAATTATAGGTGGTTTATTTTCGCTGAACCTTTTATAGGAGTTGTACTTACTGTACTAGGACTAGCTATTTGGAAGCAGGGGCTTAAGGGTTATCAAAGTACTGGTTCCTAAATTTAAAGGGTGGGACTGTTTTTTATGAGAAACTAAAATCTCTGGGAAAAATTTACATCTGCGATAGCAGAAAGTATTTAATAACATCAGATATTGCAAAAGATTTGCAGACTTAGAGAAAATGAAGAACGGATAAATATACCATAAAAAAGAGGAAAAAGGTCACGGGAGGAAATAAGGCAATTATGTAGAATTTATTTCAATAAAGACTAAAAAGGAAAGGCAGGTAGGGAAGATGAAAAAGTTTTCAATCTTGTTATTACTCTGTTTTCTTTTAATAAGTGAACAAGTTGGAGCTACTGAACTGGTAGGTCCAAAGGCTTTTGGTATGGGGGGAGCTTTTACAGCAGTGGCCGATGATGCTAGTAGTTTATATTGGAACCCCGCTGGTCTAACCAGTAGTGGTTTTTTGGGAGGAGAGGTTTCTTTTGGAGCAAGTACTTCCTCACTTAAAGATTTTGCTGATCTGACCCAAACTTTTGGAAATGGTGATTATTTAAAACTGTTAAACGAATTAGAAAAAGGCAAGAATTTTGCCGGACGTTTAACTGGATTTATCGGTGCAAATCTAAAAAAATTTAGTGGCGGTATTATTATTAATGAAGAACTGCGGTTCAATACCAATGATGCTATAGGTTATCGTTATTCTGAGAAGATTGGAAACATAGGTATGGCAGTAGACCTGACCAGACCGATTTTAAATCTGGGTCGACTTTCTATTGGTGCTAATTTTAAAATTATCCAGCGTGATAAATATCAGTATCAATACAATTATAACAGTGGAGAATTTGAATTACTCAGTCAGACTCCGAGTAAAAGCCAGGAATTGGGACTGGATGTAGGTGCTCTTGGTCGAGTTACTAATATTTTAAATGTGGCTTTGGTGGCGAGAAATTTAAAGGTGACTTTAAAAGAAGATGACCAATTCCATATGAGTTTAAAAGCACCTGAATCCATTACCCTTGGTGCTGCATTAAAACTGCCCGTGCCATTTGCCGCAACTTTGGCAGCTGACTTAGAACATGTTTTTGGCACTGAAGACGAAGCTGGAAACCCGGTTGATGCGGTTGATATTTTACATTTGGGTTTAGAAAAGCGTCTTTTCTTTAATGCTCTATCTTTACGGGCGGGAGTTTATGGTCCATTCCAGACCTCTGAGAGAGCTTTTAAAGATAAGTTGACTTATACTGCAGGATTAGGCTTGAACATTTTGGCTTTCCATGTAAATGGCGCTTTAGGGGTTTCTAATGACTTTGAGAATATGCATGGGACTTTATCGGCATCGGTTAAGTTTTGATGGTTTTGATATGGGTATAAAAAATAGTCGTCTTAAACCCCGTATTTTATTAAGAGGGGTAAGGCGACTATTTTTATTTCTATTTCCCTAATAAATTATGTGGTTTTACTGCAAAAAGCTAATTTTGAGCACCATAGAAATTTTTCTTTAAACCATCTTATTTCGACTGAAATTGAGCTTTAGATGGTTCGAAAAATTTCTTTATGAAGCGAAAAATTAGCTTTTTGCAGTTTAATCATTATGTTCTTTAGCCTAATTTTTTGAAAAGTAACTTCAGCCTTCCTGTTTTCTGATATTTAAAAATTAACTCCATTGTTTTACCTGCTACATCACCGGTAATTTCAATACATTGCTTAATATGCTCCTTACTACCAAACTTGAAATTTCTAGTTAGTACACGGCAGCAGGTACTTTTGTAGTTCTTTTTAAACCAATCGTGAAGTTCTCTGGCAGCAGGATAGATTTTGGGACATTTTTTTCCAGGCTCAGTCCGACCAAATACTAGTCCCAGAGCCATCACTCCGCCGCTTATGGCTCCACATACACAACCCGACTCGCCGATTCCTGCTGGGAAACCAGAGGCTAATTTGACAATTTCATCTGGAAATGGTTTTTCAAGTAGCTCATTTATTGTGTAAAGAACTGCTTCAGCACAGAGAAATTCACCTTTTTTATATCTTTCTGCGGCAAGTTTTCTTGCTTTTTGGATCATTTGTTCTTCTGTCATTTTTAAAACCTCCCAGGCTTTTAATCGATATAGTATGATTTCATTGCAAAAAGCTAATTTTTCGAGTCGTCTAAAGTTCGATTTCGGTGTAATTCATATTCGATTCATGGATGATTAAACTGCAAAAAGTTAATTTTGAATTGTTAAACCATCTTAGTAAGATTGAAAAGAATGGCCTCATATGAGGATGAGTGTGTCTTATTTTGACTGAAATCGAACTTTAGATGGTTCGAAAAATTTTTTTATAAAGTGAAGAATTAGCTTTTTGCAGTAAAACCATGGATTGGTTTATCATATTAAGTAAGATGGTTTAACAACTCAAAATTAGCTTTTCGCGGTTTAATTATTTAAATTCAAAGTTGAACCCTTAATTTCCTGCAATTTTTATTGAAAGTTTTAAAAGTAGCTTATTCTTAGAAGGTAAAATACTGGCTCTTTTTTATATTTCCAAGAAAAAAGGAAATAATAAATGAATAAGTGAGCTAATCGCTGAAATTAGGAATTATAAGCCAAAAAAAGATTTTTTTTGACCTTTTTTGACCTTGAATATATACATGATTAGGAATATAATGTAAATAGAAAAGGTCAAAGATAGTCAAAATCAAAGGATGGTGGTAGTGGTGAGTAGCCTGGTGCAGCGGATAGAAAACTACATTAAAAAACTTTTAAACCAGTCGGATGGTCGGTTGCGTGTGAGACGAAGGGAGTTAGCTGATCACTTCAAATGTGTTCCTTCCCAGATTAACTATGTCTTAAAGACCAGATTTACCATTGAACGGGGATACATTGTAGAGAGCCAACGGGGTGGGGGCGGTTTTATCGAAATTCGTAAACTGGTTTTTGACCATCCTGAGGAAGATTTTCTCTATTCTGCTCTTGAGCTGATCGGTGATGAACTAAGTCAACAGCAGGCTTTGAATCTAATTCATAATCTAGAAGAGAGGAAGATTTTAACCAAACGTGAGAGTGCGATTTTGCAGTCCATGCTGCATCGGAGGAATTTGAATATTGAACTGCCCTATCGGGATTATCTAAGAGCCAGACTTTTAAAAGCTGCTCTGGGTGCCATCATGAAGACCGATGATTAAAAATAAACATAATAAAAAAAGGAGGTTTTGATAAATGTTATGTCAAAATTGTGGAGAACGAACTGCCAGTGTGCATGTTACAAGGATTATAAATGGTGAAAAAACTGAGTTATATTTATGTGAACAGTGTGCCCGGGAAAAAGGTGAATTGGATTTTGCTACTGATCCATTTTCCTTCCATAATCTCTTGGCGGGAATTTTAAAACCAGAAATACATCCGGGACGAAGTTTTATTCAGACAGATGGAGATCAGTGTAAAAACTGTCAAATGAGTTTTGCTGAATTTGGGAGAATAGGTCGATTTGGGTGTAGTGAATGTTATAACGAATTTGATTTCAGGTTGGATCAATTGCTTAGGCGGATTCACGGAAGTGCCCGGCATACCGGTAAAATTCCTGAAAGAAAAGGAAAAACCATTTTGATCAAAAAGAAGATTAAAGAGTTGCGGAATGAACTTGAACGTGCTGTTGCTAAAGAAGAATTTGAAAGAGCAGCAGAACTTAGAGACCGCATTCGTGAACTTGAAAGGCGGAGTATGTTTCAAGACGGAGGTGAAGGCTAATGTCTTTGCGTGACCTGATTAATAAAGAATTAAGTAAATGGATGCTGGCACCCGGGCCAGAGTCGGATGTAGTTATAAGTAGTAGAGTTCGTCTAGCTCGTAATATTACAGGAATTCCTTTTCCCAATCGTGCCACACCCGAACAGGCAAAACAGGTCTACAACCAGGTACAAAAAGCGTTAGAAGATCGTACTGCTTTTAATTTAAAATTGGTTGATTTAAGCCGGTTATCCGAGATTGAACGTACTGCGATGATGGAAAAACATCTGATTAGCCCCATGCATGCTGAAGGAGGACAATACAAAGGTGTAGCCTTCAGCGAAGATGAAGTCATTAGTGTGATGATCAATGAAGAGGATCATATAAGAGCCCAGGTGCTATATCCGGGATTTCAGGTTGAAGAAGCATATCGGGTTGTAAATCAACTGGATAATTTTCTCGAATCTAAGTTAGATTTTGCCTTTTCAGAGAAATATGGATATTTGACTGCCTGTCCAACTAATGTGGGAACGGGAATGAGAGCTTCGGTGATGGTACATTTACCCGGTTTGAATCTTGCTAACCGGATTCAGCAGATGCTTCAGGGAGTTTCTAAATTGGGGCTTACTGTAAGAGGAGTATTTGGTGAGGGAACAGAGGCACAGGGCAATTTATATCAAATCTCAAATCAGGTTACTTTAGGACGGACAGAAGAAGAGATCATTGATAATTTAAATCGGGTAACTGAAAAGATCATAGAAAATGAACGTTATTGGCGACAACAGCTTTTAAAAGAACGTAAAGATGATTTAACAGACCGGATTATGCGTTCTTATGGATTGCTCATGTATGCTCATAAAATGAGTAGTGAAGAAGCTGTCCGTTTGCTTTCTGATGTAAGGTTAGGTATAGACTTGGGTATAATTAAAAATGTTGAACCGAATGTCTTTAGTGAATTGATTGTTTTAACCCGTCCGGGATATTTACAAAAAATTGAAAATAAAACTTTGAAACCGGAAGAGCGTGATATTCGACGGGCAGCTTTGATACGTAAAAGGTTACGGTTAACTCAAAGTTAAGTTAAGGTTATATTGCAAAAAGTTAATTTTTCGCTTAAAGAGAAATTCTTCGAACTATCTAAAGCTCGATTTCAGTCGAAATAAGATTCCCTAATCAAAGGGCTCTCCTGGCCCTTGATTAGCTCATCCCTCCTGTGATGAGGCCTTATTTCGACTTCAATCTCGCTAAGATGGTTTAGTGAAAAATTTCTATATCGCTCAAAATTAACTTTTTGCAGTAGAATCAGTTAATTAAATTCTTAAAATGGAGGTGGGATTTAATGTTTGGAAGATTTACTGAAAGAGCAAAAAGGGTCATGTTGCTGGCTGAAGAAGAAGCTAAAAGGTTAAACCATGGATATGTTGGTACAGAACATCTTTTATTGGGGTTAATCAGGGAAGGTCAGGGTGTAGCGGCTAGAGCTTTAGCAGAAGTAGGTATTAATTTTGATCAGGTCAGGGCCGAGGTTGAAAAAATTATTGGTCGGGGAGATTATCCAGTGGAAGGTAAATTGGGCTTTACTCCTCGCTCTAAAAAAGTATTGAACTTATCTTTAGATGAAGCAAGACAGTTAGGACATAATTATATCGGTACCGAGCATCTCCTTTTAGGATTAATCAGAGAAGGTGAGGGTGTAGCTGCACGGGTTTTAAAGGAACTGGGAGCTGATTTAAACTCAGTACGTAATACAGTTATAAAGCTTTTAGGCGGTCCTCAGAAGATGACAGGTGGTGCTCAAGGGGGTAGAACCCGGAGCAATACACCTACTCTAGACGAGTTTGGTCGAGATTTGACCGAGATGGCTGAACAGGGCAAACTGGATCCTGTTATTGGCCGTGAAAAAGAGATTGAACGGGTAATTCAGATTTTGAGCCGCCGTACCAAAAACAATCCATGCCTTATTGGAGAGCCTGGAGTTGGTAAAACTGCTATTGCTGAAGGTCTTGCCCAGCGGATTGTTGAAGAGAATGTGCCCGAAAACTTATTGGATAAACGGATTGTGTCATTGGATCTGGGTTCTTTGGTAGCCGGTTCTAAATATCGGGGTGAATTTGAAAAGCGGATGAAAGCTATTATTGAGGAGATTCGCCAGGCTGGGGATGTAATTATCTTTATTGATGAGATTCATACTCTTGTTGGTGCAGGAGCAGCTGAAGGTGCTATCGATGCGGCTAATATTTTAAAACCTGCTCTGGCACGTGGTGAGATTCAGTGTATTGGTGCTACCACTCTGGATGAATACCGTAAATATATCGAAAAGGATGCAGCATTGGAACGCCGTTTCCAGGCAATTTTAGTCGAAGAATCAACAGTAGAAGAGACTATAAAAATTCTCGAAGGTTTACGAGATGTCTATGAAGCTCATCATAGAGTTAAGATTACCGATGAAGCTATTAGAGCTGCTGCTTATCTATCTGACCGTTATATTACCAATCGTTTCTTGCCGGATAAAGCCATCGACCTGGTTGATGAAGCAGCTTCTAAAGTCCGGTTACGGCAAAATACCCGTCCCCCAAAGATCAAAGAATTGAGTGCACGGTTGGAAGATATTGAAAAGGAAAAGGAAGCAGCAGTTAAGGCTCAGGAGTTTGAAAAAGCTGCTCGTCTCCGTGATGAGGAAAAGAAACTGAGGGAAGAACTGGAAGCTACCCGTAAAGAATGGACACAAAAGAAGGGGATCGATCAATCTGTAGTGACAGAAAATGAGATTGCCGAAGTGGTTTCAAACTGGACTGGAATTCCTGTAAATAAAATGACAATAGAAGAGTCAGAAAGACTCCTACACTTAGAAGAAGAGCTTCATAAAAGAGTGGTTGGTCAGGATGAGGCAATTGTGGCAGTTTCCAAAGCTATTCGGCGTGCCCGTGCTGGATTGAAAGATCCGAAACGGCCAATTGGTTCCTTTATCTTCCTTGGTCCGACTGGTGTTGGTAAAACAGAGCTGGCCCGGGCATTGGCTGAAGCCATGTTTAATGATGAGGATGCGATGATTAGAATTGATATGTCAGAGTATATGGAAAAACATGCCGTTTCCCGTCTGATTGGTGCGCCTCCGGGATATGTAGGTTATGATGAAGGTGGTCAGTTAACAGAACAGGTTCGCCGTCGTCCATATTCTGTTATTCTATTAGATGAGATTGAAAAAGCTCATCCAGAAGTATTCAATGTTCTCCTTCAGGTTCTGGAAGATGGACATTTGACTGATGCTCAGGGGCGGAAAGTGGACTTTAAAAATACCGTTATTATCATGACTTCCAATGTAGGAGCCACTATGATAGAAAAAGGTCGAATGGGCTTTGTTACTGAAACTGAAGAAGAAAGAGAGAAAAATCAATATGAGAAGATGAAAGAACGGGTTATGGGTGAACTTCGCCGGACCTTCAGGCCTGAGTTCTTAAATCGGATTGATGAAGTCATTGTCTTCCATGCACTAAATAAAGAACATATTAAAGCCATAGTTGATCTGATGCTTAATGAATTGAATGAAAAATTAAAAGACCGGAATATGAAAATTGAAGTTACACCAGCAGCTAGAGAATATCTAGCAGAAGAGGGATTTGATTCTGAATTTGGTGCACGTCCTTTAAGAAGAGCAATTCAACGGCTAATTGAAAATCCTCTCTCTGAAAAAATACTGGAAGGTGAATTTAAAGAAAATGATACAATTTTAATCGATGTCGAAAACAAGGAAATCAAATTTATGAAAAAATAGAATAACATCTTGTAAATTGCTACTAAAAATGTTATAATAAAAGATAGTTTTAGTATCTGGAGGTTCGCTAAATGGCGAAGAAAAAAACCCGGTTTATCTGTCAGAAATGTGGATATGAGGCAATAAAATGGTATGGCCAGTGCCCTGATTGTAAAGAATGGAATACACTGGTAGAAGAAATTGTTACTTCTCAACAGAGAAAAGAACGACCAACATTGGTTAATCCGCCTCAATCAATTAGAAAACTTAAAACTGACAGATATCAACGATTAAAAACATTATTAGGTGAGCTTGACCGGGTTTTGGGTGGAGGTATTGTCCCCGGGTCTTTAATCCTGATAGGAGGGGATCCGGGGATTGGTAAATCTACTCTTCTTTTACAGGTAGCGGATCGGATTGCCCGGGATTACGGTAAGGTTTTATATGTAACAGGAGAAGAATCGGGTAGTCAAGTTCGCATGCGAGCTGAGAGACTGAAGACAATGTGTGAGAAATTATATGTTCAATCTGAGAATAATATATTTACCATTGAAGAGGGAATAAATAAAATTAATCCCATTATGGTGATTGTTGATTCTATACAAACGATATTTAATCCGGATTTGAGTTCAGCTCCCGGTAGTATAAGCCAGGTGAGGGAGACTTCATCTCATTTAATGCGGATAGCTAAAGAAAGAGGTATCCCCATTTTTGTTGTGGGGCATGTGACTAAGGAAGGAAGTTTAGCTGGCCCTAGAGTTTTAGAACATATGGTGGATACAGTACTTTATTTTGAAGGTGACCGCCATCATTCCTATCGGATTTTGCGGGCAGTCAAAAATCGTTTCGGCTCGACAAATGAGATAGGTATTTTTGAAATGCAGCAGACCGGTCTTATAGAAGTACCCAATCCTTCAGAGGTATTTCTTTCCGAACGGCCCCAGGGAGCTTCTGGATCAGTAGTTATCCCCTCAGTAGAAGGTAGTCGTCCCATTCTTATTGAATTACAGGCTTTAGTTAGTTCTGCTAACTTTGCTACTCCACAGCGGATGACAGCTGGAGTAGATCGTAACAGGGTTGCACTGGTATTGGCTGTTTTGGAGAAAAAGATAGGTATGTATATCCAGAGTCAGGATGTTTATATTAATGTGGTTGGAGGGGTCAGGTTGAGTGAACCTGCCCTTGATTTAGGAATTGCTGTTGCCTGTGCTTCGAGTTACCGTGAAAAACCGATCGATTCTAAAGTTGCAATTGTGGGTGAAGTAGGATTGGCCGGAGAAATACGGGCAGTCCAGCAGATTGAAGCCAGAGTTAAAGAAGCAAAAAAATTGGGTTTTACCAGGGTGATCATGCCCTGGAGTAATTATAAAGCTATGGACTTTGACCCTGAGATGGAATTAGTAGGAGTCAAAGATCTAAATGAAGCATTATCTTTATTGTTGGGAGGTGAATAAATGGATGAGAAATTGATGGAGGTATTAAAAATTATTGCACCGGGGACTCCTTTCCGGGAAGGTCTGGAAAATATCTTGCGGGCAAAAACAGGTGCGTTGATTGTTGTTGGAGATAGTGAAGAAGTATTGGGAATAGTAGACGGTGGGTTCAATATTAATTGTGAACTAACTCCTGCCAGGTTATATGAATTGGCCAAAATGGATGGGGCCATTATTTTAAATAAAACTGCGGACCGGATTCTTATTGCTAATGCACAGTTGGTACCGGATCCTTCGATCGCTTCATTTGAAACGGGAATCAGACACCGGACTGCAGAACGTGTAGCCCGTCAAACTGGTGAATTGATTATCTCTATTTCCCAACGCCGGGATATTATTTCTCTTTATTACGGAGATTCAAAATATGTTTTGGAGGATATTAGAGTTATTCTTTCCAAAGGTAATCAGGCAATTCAAACACTGGAAAAGTATCGTTCTGTCCTTGATAAGGTATTGAACAATTTAAGTTCACTTGAGTTTGATGATCTGGTTACTCTAGCTGATGTTACAAAAGTACTACAGAGAATTGAAATGGTTTTACGAATTCAAAAAGAGATTGAAGGTTATATCTGTGAGTTAGGAACTGAAGGTCGCCTTCTTAAGATGCAATTAGAAGAATTGATGGCAAATGTACGGGAAGAAGGTGTTTTAATTATTCGAGATTATATTCATGAAGATTTACTTGCGCAAAAAGAAGAAGAATCGGACAAACTGGATGAAGAATCAATAGCAGAAGAAAAAACTGAAAAAATAGAAAAAGAAAGGGATAAAATAAAGAAAAAGAGCCGGGAGATGATTGCTGAGGAGATTATCGATGAACTGATTGACTGGTTTTCTGATGATTTGTTAAGTTTATCTACAATTAGCAAGGCATTAGGTTATGGCAGTACATTAAATGTCCTGGATCAATTTATTACTCCTAGAGGTTATCGATTATTACGAAAGATACCACGTCTACCAATGCCTGTCATAGAAAATCTGGTTCAGACTTTAGGAAATTTTCAGCGTATTTTGAATGCTTCCATTGATGAACTGGATGATGTAGAAGGTATCGGTGAAGTACGGGCCAAAGCTATAAAAGAAGGACTGCGCCATTTGCGGGATCGGGTTGGTTTAGATAAATATGTCTAAATAGGTATAATTTTTTTTAAAAATGGAAAAAATATCTCTAAAGGGTTAACGGAGATTATATATTCCAAGGGTTTTAATTCGGTTTAGTTCTTTATTTAAGATCTCTCTGAAATCCAGATTTAAAAGTTCGCAGAGAGCAGAGGTGTAGAACATCACTTTGCCCAATTCGTCTTCAATTATGTCTTGACAGTTTTGACAAAGCTGTCCTTCTAAATGATCATCCAGATATTCCTTTAATTCTGAGAAGCTAATATCTTCTGGTATTTTCTGTTTTTCTGCATGTATTTGAATACAGCCGCAACTGGTAACTGCTTTTATGATAGCACGATTGGTTCTAGCATTGGTTTCCTGGAATTTGGATAAAACATCGAGAATACTCTGATGCCGAACCAGAGAATAACGAACTTCTTTTTGAAATGAACTACAGAGTTTATTACAATCATTCTGCTTTTTCAATGTACTCACTCCCCGGTATTCTTTTTCTTTCATTATAGTTTTAACTGTGAATGATTGTCAAGGAATTTAATTAATTTATATAATTTGTTTAGGATGAATTTTTACTAATGGACTGAATTGACACCTGAAATAGGTGGGTGTTATAATAATAAATAGGAATTTAATGGATTTATCAGGAGGTTTTTAACTTATGTTTAAAGTTGGTGATAAAGTAGTATACCCCAAACATGGGGCAGGAACAATTATTGGGGTAGAGGAGCGAGAAGTTTTAGGTAAAAAGCAGCAGTACTATATTATCGATTTGTCTATTGGTGGATTGACTGCAATGCTGCCAATTAATAAGGCAGAGAAGTTGGGAATTCGTAAGGTTATTGATGAAGATGAAGTTAAAGAAGTAATTAATGTTTTAAAAGGCGATAAAAGTAAGATGTCAAAAAATTGGAATCGCCGTTATCGAAATAACTTAGAGAAGATTAAAACCGGGGATATTTATGAAGTTACGGAAGTTGTACGTAATTTGACATTACGTGATATGGAGAAGGGATTATCAACTGGTGAGAAAAAAATGTTGAATAATGCAAGACAAATTTTAATAAGTGAATTAGTATTGGCCAAGGAGATGGACGAGGAGCAAGTAGAGGCCATGATAAATGATATTTTTTATTCCGATGATAAAAGTTAACGTCAGGTCTCCTGACGTTTTCATTATAAGTTATAAACTTTTCTAAAATTAAGAATGAAATGCAGCATTTTGATAAATAATAGGAAAGGAGGTGTCATTAATATGTTAAAAAAAATTATTAGAATTTTTAGTACAGCTTTTGGTGGTGTGATTGGTTATCAGGTTGTTGAATTATTTATCCCTGCTTTAAATTTAAAAGATTTATTGAATCAACCGCAATCTTTATTTAAAAGTTTTTATTTTTATGGTGTTATTGGTGGCGCAGTTTTTGGGATGATTTTAATTCCTTTTATTATTGAATTTCTTATTCAGTTGGTAGTGAAGGTTGAACGTCAATTGCAAAAGGTACCTTTTATTGATATATTAGCAGGTGCATTAGGGGCAATTGTAGGTCTTATTTTAGGTATTCTACTTAATTATGCATTTCCAATTTCTAATTTATTGAAGTTTGGTTCTTCTATACAGGTTCTAGTAAATTTGATCCTTGCCTACTTGGGATTAACAATTACAGTTAGAAAAAGGGATGATTTCTTTAATTTGTTCCAGAAGTTTCCCGGTTCTGGCGGGAAAATATGGCGTAAACAGCAAGATAATATATCTGCTAAAATATTGGATACCAGTGTTATAATTGATGGTCGTATTGCAGATATTTGTAAGACAGGTTTTATAGAAGGAACGCTGGTGATTCCCGAGTTTGTATTAGAGGAGTTACGTCATATTGCTGATTCACCGGATTTATTGAAGAGGAATCGCGGTCGTCGGGGTCTGGACATTTTGAATCAGATTCAAAAGGATATGAATGTTAAGGTAGAGATTGTAGATGCTGATTTTGATGATGTAGATGAAGTAGATAGCAAATTGGTTAAATTAGCAAAGATGATGGATGGTAAGATTATTACAAATGATTTTAATTTAAATAAAGTTGCAGAATTACATGGTGTACCAGTTTTAAATATTAACGAGTTATCTAATGCATTAAAACCTATTGTCTTACCTGGTGAAGAGATGGAAGTTAAAGTAATTAAAGAAGGAAAAGAGTATGGTCAGGGTGTAGCCTATCTGGATGATGGTACCATGATTGTAGTTGACCATGGAAAAAATCATATTGGCGAAGAGATTGAAGTTCTGGTTACCAGTATTCTACAGACCGCAGCTGGTCGCATGATTTTTGCCAAACCAAAGGCTATGAAACAGGTATTATGAAGGTGTGATTATATATGAAAGTTTCGGCTATAATAGCTGCAGCCGGTCGAGGTAGACGGATGGGTGGCAAACAAAATAAGCAATTTTTAAGACTTGGCAATGATATGATCCTTAATTTGACCTTACAACAATTGGATCAAATTGAGGAGATTAAAGAACTAATTGTAGTTGTTGGTGCTTCAGAGGTAAAATTTTGTTTAGAAGAAATCTTTGCAAAAGGAAATTTTCAAACACCTTATAGAGTAATAGCTGGAGGAAAAGAACGGCAGGACTCGGTTAGGGCGGGTCTTGCTGTTCTCTCTCATACGACAGATTATGTTTTGATTCATGACGGTGCCCGTCCCCTTATCACAAAAGAGTTAATCAAAAATGCTCTGAAAACAGCTAAAGAAAAAGGAACAGCAGTACTCGCAGTACCGGTCAAAGATACGATTAAAGTGGTTGATCAGGAAGGATATGTAAAATCAACACCGGAGCGTGCAACTCTCCGTGCAGTTCAGACTCCACAAATTTTTAGGAAAGATTTGATCTGTGCTGCCTATGAAAAGGCCGAACAAACCGGGTTTTACGGTACCGATGATGCATCATTAGTAGAAGCTATGGGTGTACCGGTTTTTTTAGTTGAGGGCTCCTATGAAAATATCAAAATTACCACACCAGAAGATTTACTATTAGCAGAAGAGATATTACGGAGGAGATCTAAATGCGGGTAGGAATTGGTTATGATGTTCATAGATTGGGTGAAGGTGAAGATTTGATCCTGGGTGGGGTACATATTCCCTATGATAAAGGTTTAATTGGTCATTCTGATGCAGATGTCTTGACTCATGCAATAATGGATGCTATACTAGGAGCGTTGGGACGAAAAGATATAGGATATCATTTCCCTGATACTGAAGAAAAATATAAAGGAATATCCAGCTTAAAATTGTTGGAACGGGTCCAGGAACTGATGGCCCGGGATGGGTACCAATTAGGTAATCTGGATTCAATTATTATAGCTCAGGCTCCCAGGCTCGCACCTTTTATTGATCAGATGATTCAAAATGTTACCCGGGTTTTAAAGGTAGAGCCTGGGCAGGTAAATATTAAGGCTACAACAACTGAAAAACTCGGCTTTGTTGGTAGAGGTGAAGGGATCGCTGCACAGGTAATTGTTTTAATTAAAAAAAGAGAGGAAGAAAGTGAAGAGGTAGGAAGGTGAGTTGAATGTTTGTAAAAGATATAATGGTGAAGAATCCAATTACCGTTTCTCCAGATGCTACATTGTTGGAAGCTGAAAAGCTCATGTCTGTCAACAATATTGGCAGATTGATTGTGGTTGAGGACGGAAAGGTAATTGGAATGTTGACTGACAGTGATCTGGTACATCAACATGAATTGGAGACCAAAGTTGAGGTCTTGATGTCAACAGATGTTATTAAAGTTTATGAAGACCAGACAGTACAGGAAGCCGCTGCACTTATGGCAGACCATCACATTGGTGGATTGCCTGTTTTTGACCGTGAAGAAAATCTGGTCGGGATTGTAACTGCTGAAGATCTGGTTGTTGGTTTTGTCCGTGAAGAAAGTCAGGCAAAAATTACTCCTGAGAGTGCGGCCATTTATCTGTCTATGACCCGGAGTAGAGAATATGAGAAATATTGGTTAGAAAAGGTCCAGGGTTATGGTTATCGGGCTGCTATCACTCAGACTGGCGCCAGTGCTGAAAAACTGGCGATAAAGTTAAGAGAGAGTACAACGGTAGCAGCTATTGCCCGTGGTGTGATCAGTGAAAATTCCCGGGAAAAGATGGCCGTTTCTAATGCGGTTAAAGATGCTTATTCTCAGCTGGCCTTAGTTAACCCTGGTCTCGGTGGAGGATTTAAGATTGCCATTGTTCGGGGTGAAGGTCGGCTCGCTGTGGCTATCTTTGGTAAATTTGGCCATGCGCTGGTAGATGGGCCTGAGCAGTTGACTGTGGGGACAAGTGTGATATAGGGGAATTATAGTTTGCTTGATCATAGAATATACCCTCCTATAGATTAACATGTTAATCTTCTATAGGAGGGTTATTTTTTTGCGTTTTTTTATTAATGGTTAAACTGTAAAAAGCTAATTTTTCGCTTCTTGAGAAATTTTTCGAATCATCTAAAGCTCGATTTCCGCCGAAATAAGGCTTCCTAATCAAATGGCCCTCCTGGCCCTTGATTAGCTCATCACCTCCTGTGATGAGGTCTTATTTCGTCGAAAATCTCGCTAAGATGATTTGGCAAAAATTTCTATGTCGCTCAAAATTAGCTTTTTGCAGTATAATCATTAATAATTAAACTGTAAAAGGCTAATTTTAAATACCATTGAAATTTTTAATTTAACCATCTTAGTGAGATTGAACGAGAAATAAAACTTCATCATAGGAGTTGATGAACTAATCATGTTACTTTTACAGTTTATTTATTAATAAATTTTTATAGAAAACAGAAGGAATTTAAAAGAATGTTGACGAAATAAAAGTTAAAATTCTCATCTATCTTCTATTTGCTGTTTCTAGATTTTTTAGCTTTTTATAAAGAGGTGTTAAGAGTGTCGGAACGAATAAAAGGGTTAGTCCTGGTAGGGATATTAATTTGTTTAGTTATAATTGCTTTTAAACCTGCTCCACAGTTAAATATTCAACCAGCGATAAATTTAGGTGATTCGATTATTCAACTTGGACCTAATCGAATTGCGATAGTGGAGACAAATATTAATTCGGGTTTATATGGAACAGTTTTAGTGTTTGATTTTGATGATAAAACGGGTACTTTTAACCTGGTGGGTAAATTTAACTATAAAGATTATTTTCGAAAGCCTCAAAAATATGGTTTAGTAAAGGAAGAAAAAGGAAATTATTGAATAGATAGCTTAGAGGAAATAGTGTAGAGGGAGAAAGATTTATAAAATTTTTATGATAAAACTTGACAGCAGTTAAATTTATGTTATAATAGGCTTAACAACTTAATATGTGCTTCTCACCTTTTCGCGGAAAGTGAGGATAGAGGCGCGGTTAAGAATGAGTAGGGAAACTGAGTTTTGGGGAACGGTGAAGTTTCTCGAAAGGTCTTGCCGCCGAAGTGAATGACACTCACCCAGGTGTCATTTGCTGGGCCAATGCCGAATAGGTATTGGACTGTCACTACCTACCGGTGGGTAGTGGAGAGCTATCTTCAGACGGAAAGGGAAGGGTTTTTCTTTTCTATTTTCCGACTGTAAGAGGCTCTCGACTACGAGAGCTTTTTTTAATGGGTAAAAAAGTTAAGGGAGGAGTTTAAAAATGGAAAACTTTGGAGTACTATCACTTTTACCACCACTTGTAGCTATTATTCTGGCACTGTATTGGAGGAGAGTTATTCCATCTCTGTTTTTGGGAATCTGGGTTGCGGCAACTATGATTAATGGATTTAATCCCTTCATGGGTTTTTATAAAGCTTTTGAAGAATTTATCATTCCAAGCCTGGGCTCTAAATGGAATGCAACAATTATTATGTATGGAGCAGCTTTTGGTGGTCTGATTGCTATTTTACAAAAAACCGGGGGTGCCCATGCAGTAGCTGAAGCAATTACGAAACGGGTTAAATCCTCAACAGGAGCCCAGATTGCAACCTGGCTATTTGGAATTGTTATCTTTTTTGATGATTATTTTAATGCTTTGACAGTAGGAAACGTAATGCGGCCTATTTGCGATAAGGTACGTATTTCCCGGGAAAAGTTAGCGTATATTGTTGATTCCACTTCTGCTCCTATCTGCCTTTTAATACCTGTTTCAACCTGGATTGTATATGTTATGGGATTGATTGGAACTGAGTTTCAAAAGTTAGGGATTACTGAATCCCCATATCTGGCTTATTTAAAAACCATTCCGTATAATTTGTATTCAATTCTGGCTTTAGTGATGGTTGCAATTATTGCTGTTACTAAAGTTGAATTTGGGCCAATGGCTCAGGCTGAACTGAGAGCAAGAAAGACTGGAAAGGTTTTAGCAGATGATGCAAATCCACCATCTTCCAAAGAAATTACCGAAGCTAGACCGAAAGAAGGTATTATTCCACGGGTTTCAAATATGGTTATTCCATTGGCTGTTCTTCTTATCATGATTCCACCATTATTTCTCTGGACTGGTGGATATAAGTGGGGCGGCAGTATTGTTGAGGCTGTAGGTAATGCTGACGGAGCTATGTCAACTTTGATAGCAGTTTTAATAGCTAGTCTGGTTGGAATTATTCTGGGAATTAGGCAGAAAATCTTTGATTTTAATGAAGGGTTGGATACTTTTATTGAAGGTGTCAAGGGGATGGTTCTGGCTTTTTTGATTCTGATTCTGGCCTGGTCCATCGGTGATGCAACCCGTGCAGTGGGAACAGCCGATTTTATTGTTCAAATTGCTAAAGGAGTTCTTTCACCATCTCTAATTCCGGTAGTTACTTTTGTTGCCGGATGTATAATCTCTTTTTCTACCGGAACATCTTACGGTACATTTGCCATTATGATGCCCATTGCAGTACCTATAGCCTCTTCAATGGGAGTACCGATTTTTCCTGTTATTGCTGCTGTATTGAGCGGCGGAATTTTTGGTGACCACTGTTCGCCAATCTCCGATACAACTATCCTTTCATCTACAGGTGCATCCTGTGACCATGTGGCTCATGTTCGAACACAGCTACCCTATGCCATAACAACCGGTTTGAGCGCATTGGTTGGTTTTCTGGTTATCGGTTATGTAAAATCTGCTTTAGTATCACTGGTAGTTAGTGTAATTTTACTCTATCTTCTGGTTCGTGTTTTCAGCAAAATATGGTCTGTTGAAGAGTCAATTGAAGATGTATTTGTTGCTTAAGTGCACTGAAGCTGTTGACCTAAGTTAAAAAGGTCAACAGCTTTTTTTAGTGTTTAAGAAATTATACTTTTTCGTAGGTTATAGATAATATTTGGTACAGATAATTTATAAAAACTGCACAAAGCTAATTTAGAGCGTTATTGAAATTTTTCGTTAAACTATCTTAGTGAGATTGAAGGAGAAATAAGGTCTCATCACAGGATGTGATGAGCTAATCAAGGGCCAGGAGGATCCATTGATTAGTGTGTCTTATTTCGACGGAAATCGAACATTAGATGGTTCGAAAAATTTCTTTATGAAGCGAAAAATTAGCTTTGTGTAGTAAAATAAGATTAAGTGCTCGAAGGGCATTTTGTTCGTGTTCAGGAAATTATACTCTCTTCAAACTAAAATTTAAATTAGTAAAAATTTATTTCATATCTTGATTTTTGTCAACAAAGGTGATATAATAAAAATGTAAATTGTTTGCAAGTTCAAAAGAGGGGTGCAGAGATGTCTTTTGTAACACATAAGGAAAAAATTTCAGATTATTTAGGTATGGCAAGAAAATACATAGGAACAAATGATTTTGTGAATTTTATGAAAAATATATCCATAGCTGAATATCTATCCGAAAATGATCGAGAGTCTTTAGAAGAGACATTGTTTTTATTGGCAGAAGGTTTTTATAAGTTTGGCAAGTACAAGGAAGCATATGAGGTAGTTAACAGAATATTAACACTGGTAGAAAATGAAAAGACAAGGTACAGATTGTTACGTACTAAAGGAATGATTTTAGGAAAAATGGGGAATCTGGATGCGGCAATTAAAATCTTTGAAAAGCTCTTAGAAAATTGTTCATCTGAGGGATGGAGTTTAAATAATCTGGCCTGGATATATCTTTATAAATACCAGTTGGAATCAGATACAGAGTATTTACCCAAAGTAATTCAATATGGCCTGAAAGCAGTAGAATCATTTGATTTCATAACAGATCCGGTACTTAAAAAAAGTATCTTGATCAACCTTGGGAATGCTTATTGGTACTGTGAAAACTATGAGAAAGCCCTTGAATTTTTTCTGAAAGCTCTTGAGTTTGTAAAAGATGATCCAGATCCTAAGATATTGAATAATATTGGTGTTACCTATGCAAGAATGAGAAAAATTGATAAAGCAGAAAAATACTTGCGAAAAGCTGAATTAATTGCAGAAAGAAAAAAGGATTACTTTGAGTTGGGTCAGGCTAACCTGATTCGTGCCAGGATATATGAATGGAACTACAATGATTATATGAAGGCTAAAGAATATTTTTTAATTGCTTTTGATAAATTTGTTCTGGCAAATGCACTATTAGAAGCATACAAATCTCTAAAAAATATTTTGCGATTAAATGAAAAGTTAAACCGGGAGTCTATTGATATTCTTTGTAATAGATTGAAAACAAATTTGATTGAAAATTTAGGAGAAGAAGAAACATTAAGATTAGAAAGGAGGGAAGATTGATGAAGAAGATTTTAACGATTTTGGCTGCTGTAGCAATTGTCCTCTCTTTATCTTGTGGGGTGTTGGCCGATCCTTCTCCAGATCCTGGGCCATTCCCCCTTGCAGAATCTGTACAGATTATAGATTGATAAATTTTTAGCTAAACTCTTAAACCCTGGTTAATTAACCATGGTTTAAGAGCTTTTTTTTGATTGTATATGCCTGAAGGCTATAAAATGATTGGACAGGATTTATTCAAAATAATGATTGATTAAACTGCAAAAAGCTAATTTTTCGCTTTTTGAGAAATTTTTCGAATCATCTAAAGCTCGATTTCCGCCGAAATAAGGCTTCCTAATCAAAGGGCCATCTTGCCCTTGATTAGCTCATCACCTCCTGTGATGAGGTTTTATTTCGTCGGAAATCTCGCTAAGATGATTTGGTGAAAAATTTCTATGTCGCTCAAAATTAGCTTTTTGCAGTATAATCATAAATAAATATCTTGTATAATTTTCATAAATCTCCTTAACCTAAACTAAAAGAGGTGTTAAGGGGATGAGGAGATGAAAGTATTTAAATTCCTGTTGCTAATTATCATTTTCCTTAGTATAATAACCATGAATGTATTAGCTATTCAAGGTCAGGAATTTATTTCATTTGGCACAGATTTAAACCGGGCCCAGCGGGAACAGATGCTTAAATACTTCCAGCCTGCTGCTCGTCCACAAATGTTGGAAGTGACCAATGCTGAAGAATATTATTATCTGAGCAAATATGTACCGGCTGAACAGATCGGTAGCAGAGCTATATCTTCGGTATATCTAAAGACTCTACCCACCGATTCCGGAATCCAGGTTGAGACCTTAAACATTACCTGGGTTACCGATGGAATGTATGCCAATGCAGCAGTAACGGCAGGTGTTAAAGATGTAATGATCAAAGCGGCTGCTCCTTTTCCTGTTTCAGGGACTGCAGCTTTAACGGGCATCTTTAAAACTTTTGAACAGGCCCAAGGCCAGCCTATTGATTCTAAGAGAAAGGAGACCGCTTATCAAGAATTAGTTATAACTGGTCAATTAGGAGAAGAGATTGGCAAGGAAAATGCAGAAGTTTTAATGCGGGATGTAAAAGAAGAAGTAGTGAAAAGGGACGTAAAAGATCCAGAAGAGATCAGGATTATTATTGAGACCAAAGCAGGTGAATATAACCTGGAGTTGACAGAAAAACAGATTCAGGATATAGAAAAACTGATGGAAAAGATCAATATGCTGAATCTAAATGTAACAGAGATCAACAAACAACTTAAAAGTCTTGAGACGAAGATTGAAGGAATTCAAAGACAGGGTGAAAAGATAAAGGGAATACTGGCCCTAATATTGGATTTGCTTCAGAGATTGGTCAATATTTTGGCCAAAATTTTTATAAGATGAACCTAAGGCTCTTGAAAAATTGAGCAAAATCAATTATAATTAAATCATAGTAAAATACTCGGAAAAAGCAATGATGGGGAGAGAACAGTCCAGATTCTTCTGCCAGAGAGAAGATGCCCGTGGCTGAAAGCATCTTTCAGGAGAAGGATTGTTTATGCACCCTTAAGCTGGATGGTCGAAAGGAAAAGTAGGCCATTCCCGGGTGGTGTACGTTATTACACCGTAAAGTGAGCTTTAAGGTCAAGCCTTAAGGCTAAGCAGAGTGGAACCGCGGTAAATTAACCGTCTCTGTAGTCTGGTACTATAGGGGCGTTTTTTTATTAAGAGTAAAAAGATTATAGGAGGTGTGAAAAAGTGTTTAAAACTATAAGGGAAGATATCAAGGCGATTTTTGAAAGAGATCCAGCAGCAAAAAATATTGTGGAAGTCATCTTGTGCTATTCGGGACTTCATGCAATTATTTTACATCGTATTGCCCACTGGTTTTATAATAAAGGGTTCACCACTATTGCGCGTATTATTTCCCAATTTAGCCGTTTTCTTACAGGAATTGAAATTCACCCTGGTGCAAAAATTGGTAAAGGGGTATTCATTGATCACGGTGCTGGTGTGGTTATCGGTGAAACAACAGAGATTGGTGATAATGTAACTATCTACCAAGGTGTGACCCTGGGTGGTACTGGAAAAGAGAAAGGTAAGCGCCATCCTACTATTGGAGATAACGTACTGATCAGTGCTGGAGCAAAAATTCTGGGTTCTATTAAAATTGGTAATAATGTCAAAGTAGGAGCTGGTTCGGTGGTTTTAGACCCGGTACCTGATAATTGTACAGTTGTTGGTGTTCCGGGGCGTGTTGTAATCCAAAATGGTCATAAAGTTCCACGTACTGATCTAGATCACCATCTCCCTGATCCGGTTGTGGAGATGATAAAAGATTTACAAAATCGGATAAACTATTTAGAAGAGCTTATTTTAAAAGAAAAAGATGCAGAATATAAAAAAGTGGATAAATTAGGCAAAGCTAATTGACATCTTTCTATTAGTAGAGTATAATTTTCAGAAAGATAATAGTTGTTATTACAAAAAGATAATCTGGATGGAGTGCTTTTAATGATTCATGAATTATTGTTAACCTTTTTAAAAACAGCAGAAAAATCAACTAATGAAGAAGGACAAATTCAAACTGTACAAATTAAATCAATACCCCCGGGAATTATGGCCTATATGGGAGACGGGATCTTTGAGCTGGTCGTCCGAAATTTTTTTATTCAACAGGGTATTTGGGATTCCAAAAAGCTTCATTTGAAAGTAACCGAGTTTGTAAATGCCAAAGCTCAGGCCCGTCTCCTTAGAGAGATAAAAGATAAGTTAACAGATGAAGAAAAAACTATTTTGCGTCGCGGTCGTAATTCCAATGCTGGTAATGTTCCGCGTAATACCAATGTTTCAGATTATCGTTATAGTACAGCCTTTGAGGCAGTATTGGGATATTTGATGCTTAAAGGTGATTATGATCGTCTTCAGGTATTGATAACGTTGATTGAAGAATATTTACATCACCAAATCTCAGGAAATTAACCCCTGAGGTTTATTTTTAGTAAAAAGCTATTTTCGAAGCATCTAAAGTTCGATTACAGTGACATGATTAGCTTATCACTTCCTGTGATGCTTTCAATCTAGCTAAGATTTCAATGGTAATGGTATTCAAAATTAGCTTTTTGCAGTTTAATCATCTTTATAATAAAACGAGGGTAGGAGGTTATAAATGAACTCAACAACACTTAAAGTAAAATTGTTGGCTTATACTAAAGAGGCAGAAAAATTAGTCACTGCTGCAGCAAGACTCTGTTATTCATCTTTGGGTGTTGATCAGGTATTGGAGAGTATTGATGAACCTATGCAGGAGAGATTTATTCAGATGCTGTTAGATTTAGGCCATGAATCACCTATTGAACATGTTACTTTTACGTTTGGAATTGAAGGGGTTAGCCGGAGTCTTTTAGCTCAACTGACCCGGCATCGGATTGCTAGTTTCAGTGTTAAATCCCAACGTTATGTTAAGGAAGGCCAATTTAAATATATAATCCCTCCGGAGATTGATGATTTGCCTGAAGCAAAAGAAATTTTTCTTAAGGCAATGGAAGAGGATCAAAAACGATATAATCAACTGGTTGATCTTCTTTTTAGGAAAAACTATTCCCGTTTTTTAAAAGAAGGGCATAAAGAGGATAAGGCAAAACAGTTAGCTGAGAAAAAAGCCATTGAAGATGCCCGTTTTGTTCTTCCCAATGCCTGTGAGACTAAGTTGATCATGACTATGAATGCGCGCAGTCTCTTTAACTTTTTTAATCTTCGCTGCTGTAACCGGGCTCAGTGGGAGATTCGTAATCTGGCAAAAGAGATGCTTAAGTTGGTAAGAGAAACAGCCCCTAACCTCTTTAAAATGGCCGGGCCAGGTTGTTTGCGTGGACCGTGCCCGGAAGGAAAGATGTCCTGTGGAAAGCAAGATCAGGTGAGAAAAGAATTACTGTCACTGGAGTGAGGAGAAATGAGAAAAATCGAAGGACGTAATCCGGTTTTAGAAGCTATGAACGCGGGTCGGGAGATTAAAAAATTAATTATTCAAAAAGGTGCTAGAGGTAGGAGTATACAGGAATTAATTGAGAGGGCTGATAAATTGAATATTCCGGTAGAAATGGCCGCTAAATCAGAATTGGACAGAATTGCAACTTCTAGCAATCATCAGGGTGTAGTTGCTTATGCTGATGAATTTCGTTATGTTCATATTGATGAAATTTTACAATTTGCTGAGGATAAGGGAGAAAGCCCTCTGATAGTTATCTTAGATAGAATTCAGGATCCCCACAATTTAGGTTCAATTATCAGAACCGCCAATGCTGCTGGTGTACATGGAGTTATAATTCCTAAACATCGTGCTTCCGGGATTACTCCTGTAGTTACCAAAACTTCTGCGGGTGCGGTAGAATATACTAAAGTGGCCCGGGTAACAAATATTGCCCGTGCTATTGATGAATTAAAAGAAGCTGGTCTCTGGATTGTTGGAAGCGGATTGGAGGGGGATCGAAGTATTTACCAGGCAGATTTAAAAGGCCCTTTAGGAATTGTAATTGGCAGTGAGGGTGAAGGGATGCGCCGATTGGTTAAAGAAAAATGTGATTTTATAGTTCAGATTCCTATGTTTGGCCAAATTGAATCACTCAATGCCTCTGTTGCTGCTGGAATTATGATTTACGAAGCAGTTCGTCAGCGACGATTTTCTTAAACAAGATTATGGTTAAACTGTAAAAAGCTAATTTTTCGCTCCTTGAGAAATTTTTCGAACCATCTAAAGTTCGATTTCAGTCGAAATAAAGCTACCTGATCAAAGGGCCCTCCTGGCCCTTGATTAGCTTATCAATCCTCATATGAGGCCTTATTTCGACTTCAATCTCGCTAAAATGGTTTAGCGAAAAATTTCTATGTTGCTTAAAATTAGTTTTTTGCAGTTTAATCAGATTATAAGTAAAAACTATCTCTGAAAATAGGTTTAACCTTGACTTATCTTATAGGAGTCATTATAATAGATATAGATTAGTATATGAGTTAAATGGCAATTATGGGATGCTGGTAAAGGCTTTTTATTAAACCTGAAGGGCGGAGGGGATTAAGTTTGAGCGGAAATCTCAAGAAAAAAGAATATGAAGATTACAGCAACATGACGGATGATGAGCTGGTGGAATGTGCCCATAATGGTAACCAGGCTGCTTTAGAGTATTTGATCAAGAAGTATAAAAATTTTGTACGAGCTAAATCCAGGTCGTATTTTTTAGTGGGTGCTGACCGTGAAGATATCATCCAGGAAGGAATGATTGGTCTTTACAAGGCTATTCGCGATTATAAAACGGACAGGCTAGCCTCATTCCGCGCATTTGCTGAGTTATGTATTACCCGTCAGATTATAACTGCAATAAAAACTGCTACGCGCCAGAAACATCAACCACTCAATTCATATGTTTCTTTAAACAAACCTATTTATGATGAAGAATCTGACAGAACCCTTTTAGATGTATTACGGGGAGGTAAACTTACAAATCCAGAAGAACTATTTATTAGCAAAGAAGCTTATAATTTAATTGAAAACAAAATTACCGAGATGTTAAGTGATCTGGAATTGAATGTTTTACAGGAATATCTCGATGGTAAATCCTACCAGGAAATTGCTGATAATCTGAACCGTCATGTAAAGTCTGTAGATAACGCTCTGCAGCGTGTCAAACGGAAACTGGAAGTTTTTCTTCAGAAACATAATTTTTAATTTTAGGGATTATCTCTGTTAGTGCAAGCACTCCTTAGCGGGGGGGAGTAACTACCAGAGTTTTTTAAATACCCCGCATCTTTTAAAAAAAAATAATAGAGCGCCTCGTTGAGGCGCCGTTTTACATAGATAAAGTTAAGTTTTTTTAGCTAAATTTATTTAAAAAATCAAAATATGCGCAATGTTAAGGAGGATGACTTAGAATGGCAAAAGAAAAATTTCAAAGGACTAAACCGCACGTTAATGTCGGTACCATTGGTCACGTTGACCACGGAAAGACTACTTTAACTGCTGCTATTACTATGGTATTAGCTAACAAAGGTCTGGCTCAACCAAGAGCTTTCGATTCTATTGACAACGCACCTGAAGAAAGAGAAAGAGGTATTACTATCGCTACCGCTCACGTTGAGTATGAGACTGAAAAGCGTCACTATGCACACGTTGACTGTCCGGGCCATGCTGACTACGTTAAGAACATGATTACCGGTGCTGCTCAGATGGACGGTGCTATTTTGGTAGTTTCTGCAGCAGATGGTCCAATGCCACAGACCCGTGAGCACATTCTGTTGGCCCGTCAGGTAGGTGTGCCATACATTGTAGTATTCTTGAACAAAGCTGATATGGTAGATGATCCAGAGTTGTTAGAGCTGGTAGAGATGGAAGTAAGAGATCTGTTGAACCAATATGACTTCCCAGGAGATGAAGTACCAGTAATTGTTGGTTCAGCTTTGAAGGCATTAGAAGACCCAGCAGCAGATAATGAGTGGACTCAAAAGATTATGGAACTGATGAATGCAATTGATGAGTATATTCCAGAGCCGGAGAGAGATACTGATAAGCCATTCTTAATGCCAGTAGAGGATGTATTTTCTATCACTGGTCGTGGTACAGTAGCAACTGGTCGTATTGAGCGCGGTACATTGCATCCTGGTGATGAAGTAGAGATTGTTGGTTTTGTTGAGACTCGTAAGACAGTATGTACCGGTGTTGAGATGTTCCGTAAGATGTTAGATGAGGCAGTAGCAGGAGACAATATTGGTGCATTGCTTAGAGGTATTGCTCGTGACGAAGTAGAGAGGGGTCAGGTATTGGCCAAGCCAGGTAGTATTACTCCGCATACTAAGTTTAAGGCAGAGGTTTATGTATTGAGCAAGGAAGAGGGAGGTCGTCATACTCCATTCTTCAGTGGATATAGACCTCAGTTCTACTTTAGAACAACTGACGTAACTGGTGAGATTACTCTGCCAGAAGGTGTAGAGATGGTAATGCCTGGTGATAACATTGAAATGATAGGTACTCTAATTACTCCAGTTGCTATGGAAGAAGGTTTGCGTTTTGCTATCCGTGAGGGTGGCCGTACTGTAGGTGCAGGTGTTGTTACCGAGATTATTGAATAATAATCTAAAAAACTCCTGAAGATGTTTCTTCAGGAGTTTTTTCAACCAAAATAGTTAAACTGCAAAAAGCTAATTTTTCGCTTCTTGAGAAATTTTTCGAATCATCTAAAGCTCGATTTTTGCCGAAATAAGGCTTCCTAGTCAAAGGGCCATTTTGGCCTTTGATTAGCTCATTACCTCCTATGATGAGGCCTTATTTCGTTGGAAATCTCCTAAGATGATTTGGCGAAAAATTTCTATGTCGCTCAAAATTAGTTTTTTGCAGTATAATCTCAAAATTTATTAAAATAAGGGAGTATAAAATTTCTCAGATTTAGGTATTATATAGTTAAAAGTTTGCTTTAAATAGGCGGGATGGGTAATGAATGAACATTATTTTTCACAAAATCCTGAAGTTGAGCATGATTTTCATGAGATTGTAGTTGAGCTTCGAGGCAGGAAATATATATTTTTGACAGATGCAGGAGTTTTTTCGCGTAAGCGAATTGATCGGGGAACTGAGCTTTTAATTAAGGCTATGCAGATTAAGCTTTCAGATAAAGTTCTGGATATGGGATGCGGTTATGGTCCCATCGGAATTGTTGCTGCTGATCTGGCATTAGAAGGTCAGGTTGTAATGGTTGATATTAATCAGCGGGCAGTAGAATTAGCTAAGGAAAACCTTGAGAGGAATTGTATCACGAATGCCAGAGTGATTTTAAGTGATGGGTTTAGTAACGTAGAAGATAAAGATTTTGATGTTATTTTGATGAATCCACCTTTCCGCGCAGGTAAAAAAGTAGTTTATCCATTAATTGAGAAATCCAGAGAGCATTTGAAACCCGGTGGTTTGTTGTACACTGTCTGTCGGACACGGCAAGGTGCAAAGAGTCTGGCAAAAAAGATAGAAAAAGTTTTTGGCGAAGTAGATGAGGTAGATAAGGGAAGTGGATATAGAGTTTATTGCGGTATTAAAAGATAATTATATCAGTAAAATTTTATTGACATTCCGGTCAAAATGTGATAAATTAAATAAGGTATCCCAGATAACAAGTTAGTTAGCGCTGAGTCGGGAGGTGGCATCATGAGAGAGATTATCACACTTGCCTGTACAGAGTGTAAACGGAGAAATTATTCTACTACTAAGAATAAGAGAAATACTAAAGAAAGATTGGAATTGAAAAAGTATTGCAAGTTTTGTAGAACCCACACTCTGCATAGAGAAACTAAATAATTTTTTTTAAAATTATAATTTGTTGATCAATAAAAAAATCAAGGGAAGTGAAAAAATGGCTTCTAAGGGTTTATTAGCTCGGATAAAAAAATATTTTCGTGAAGTAAGAGCTGAGTTGCGTAAAGTTAATTGGCCTAATTTTAAAGAGTTGGCTTCCTACACCACTGTTGTATTGGTAACAGTTTTTATTGTTGCGGTATTTATTGGGGTAGTTGATCTTATTTTTTCCAATCTCATTGCTCCTCTTATTATTCGCTAAATAAAAGGGAGGTGAGGGTCCTACAAAAACTGTAGGGTCCCTTTGTTATGACAAAAGAAAAGGAATGGTATGTTATTCATACCTACTCCGGGCATGAGAATAAGGTGAAAGCTAATCTGGAAAAACGTATCGCAGCAACTGGAATGCAGGATAAGATTTTTCGTGTTCTTGTACCTACTGAAGAAAGAGTTGAGACAAAACAGGGTAAAAAAAAGGTCGTAAATAAGAAGATATTTCCCGGGTATGTTTTAGTAGAGATGATTATGACTGAAGAGACATGGTACATTGTACGAAATACCCCTGGCGTAACAGGATTTATTAGTAGCGGTACCAAACCTTTACCATTACCAGAGGATGAAGTTAAAGAAATCTTAAAGAGCATGGGTATTAAAGAAGCTCGTCCTGAGATTAATTTTGAAAAGGGACAATCTGTCAAAATTACAGATGGTCCTTTTGAAGAATTTATTGGAGTTGTTCAGGAAATTTATCCTGAACGCGGTAAAGTTAAGGTATTGGTTTCGATGTTTGGCCGTGAAACACCTTTAGAACTGGACTTCAATCAGGTTGAAGAAGTTTAGTGGGAGGATGTTTAAATCCGTTTAACCACATTAAAGGAGGTGTAATGAGAATGGCTAAAAAGGTTGTTGGAGTAATAAAATTACAGATTCCTGCTGGTAAAGCAAATCCGGCTCCTCCAGTTGGTCCTGCTCTGGGTCAACATGGTGTAAACATTATGGAGTTTTGTAAAGCTTTTAATGCTAAAACAGCTCAACAGGCCGGAATGATTATTCCAGTGGAAATTACAGTTTATGCTGACCGGTCTTTCTCTTTTATTACTAAGACTCCGCCTGCTGCTGTTCTGTTAAAGAAAGCTGCCGGAATTGAAAAAGGTTCCGGTAGACCCAATTCAGAGAAGGTAGGAACTGTAACCAAAGAGCAAATTAAAGAGATTGCTGAAATAAAGATGCCGGATTTGAATGCTGCCAGTTTAGAAGCAGCTATGAGTATGATTGCGGGTACAGCCCGGAGTATGGGAATTGTTGTTACTGACTAAACTTTTTAAAATTTTGTGGGAGGATTTTGAAATCCGGTAATACCACTAGGGAGGTTTGGAAAAATGGCAAGAAAAAGGGGAAAACGTTACCTCGAAGCAGCTAAGAAAGTTGATAGACAGAAATTATATGAACCCAAGGAAGCCTTAAATTTAGTAAAAGAATTAGCAACTGCTAAATTTGATGAATCCGTTGAAGTTGCAGTAAAACTTGGTGTTGATCCTAAGCATGCAGATCAACAGGTTCGCGGTGCTGTTGTCCTACCTTACGGTACCGGTAAAGATGTTAGAGTTATTGTTTTTGCTCAGGGTGAAAAAGCTAAAGAGGCTAAGGAAGCTGGTGCTGACTTTGTAGGTGCTGAGGATTTAGCTGAAAAGATTGAAAAGGAAAACTGGTTGGACTTTGATGTAGCTATTGCTACTCCTGACATGATGAGGGTAGTAGGTCGTCTTGGACGTATTCTTGGTCCAAGAGGTTTGATGCCAAACCCAAAAGTTGGTACTGTAACTATGGATATTGGTAAGGCAGTTCAGGAAGCAAAAGCCGGTAAGATAGAATACCGTGTTGATAGAACTTCCATTGTTCATGTTCCTATAGGAAAAGCTTCATTCCCTGTAGAACATCTGGTTGAAAACTTTAAGACAGTATTAAATGCGTTAATTAAAGCCAAACCTGCTGCAGCTAAAGGTAGATATTTGAGAAGTATTGCAGTATCTTCAACAATGGGGCCAGGTATCAAAATTGATCCTAATGTTGTTATGAACATGAATGAATAATTTTGATAATAAAAAAGTCTTGACGACTTAATTGAAATATGTTATATTATTTTTTGTGAGAAAAACAGAATAATTTTTGTGCCGTAGACAGTAGGTGCCATTAAGGCTTAATATCCTACCGAGGCTGGATATAGAGATATTCCACACTCAGTGTTTTAAAGGCCTTCGTATGTCTACGAAGGCCTTTATTTATGTTGAGGTTTCTCTAGTCCGGCGGAATGGTAGAGATTTTCAGGCTAGCAGAGGAGGTGGAAGAATGGCCCGCATTGATGAAAAGAAAAAGATTGTTGAAGAAATAGCAGAAAAGATGAATACAGCCAAATCAATGGTTATAACAGATTATCGGGGATTAAATGTAGCAGAAGTAACTGAACTAAGAAAGAAACTAAGAGAAGCAGGTGTTGAGTTTAAAGTTATCAAGAATACTTTAACCCGCTTAGCTGCTCAAAAGGCTGGAATTGAAGGGTTAGATGAGATTTTGACTGGTCCAAATGCCATTGCTTTTGGTATGGAAGACCCTGTAAGTCCGGCTAAGATTTTGGTTGATTTTGCTAAGGAACATGAAAAGCTTGAGATTAAAGCTGGTATTTTGGATAAGAATGTTATTGGCCCTGAAAAAGTAAAAGATTTGGCTGATATTCCACCAAAAGAAGTTCTGCTCTCTATGGTTCTCAGGGGTATGCAAGGGCCAATTAGTGGTCTGGTTAATGTTCTTCAAGGTACCATTAGAAATCTGGTTTATGTATTATCTGCTATTAAGGAGCAAAAAGCATAAAAAATTTATGAAAATTTGAAGGAGGTAAAATTGAAAATGAATAAAGAGCAAATTATCGAAGCTATTGAGAACATGACTGTATTGGAATTGTCTGAGCTGGTTAAGGAACTGGAAGAAAGGTTTGGTGTTAGCGCTGCTGCTCCAGTAGCTATGGCTGCAATGCCAGGTGCTGTTGCAGGTGGTGCTGAAGCTGAAGAAAAAACTGAATTTGATGTAATTCTTAAATCCCCAGGTCAAAAGAAAATCCAGGTTATTAAAGTTGTTCGTGAAATCACCGGTCTGGGTCTTAAAGAAGCTAAAGAACTGGTTGATAATGCACCTAAGCCTGTTAAAGAAGGTGTTAGCAAAGAAGAGGCTGAAGAGATCAAGTCTAAACTGGAAGAAGCCGGTGCAGAAGTGGAAGTTAAGTAATTGTTTTAAAAACAGAAATCATAAAGCGCTCTGTTTTAAATGCAGAGTGCTTTATTTTTTTTAATAGATGATTGTACTGCAAAAAGCTAATTTTGAGCGACATAGAAATTTTTCGCCAAATCATCTTAGCGAGATTTCTGACGAAATAAGGTCTCATATGAGGATTGATGAGCTAATCAAGGGCCAGAAGGTGGAAGCCTTATTTCGGCGGAAATCGAGCTTTAAATGATTCGAAAAATTTCTCAAGAAGCGAAAAATTAACTTTTTGCAGTAAGATCATAGATTATTTATTATAAAAGTTCTTGACATCTAGAAAGTTATATGTTATTATTATACATTGTTATAGTAGGAGGTTATAATGGGAACTTAAGGCTTTTTTATGTTAAAATCTCTTTTCACCCGATGAACTGAAGGACTTTATTGGTAAAATATATTTACCAGATTTACTTTTATGTATAGACCAAATAATGGATGGTAATACTAAAATTAAGTTTTGGCAGAAAAAGCGAGGGCTTAAGAAAACCTTGCTTTTAATACCTTAATGTTCTTTTGAAAAACACGGGGGTGAGGGAATTAATGGCTGTTACAGAACGGCAAGTACCTAGGCCAAGGAAATCTTATGCTAAGATCAAAGAGGTAATGGATGTTCCATATTTAATTAAAACACAGAAGGAATCTTATGAATGGTTTCTTAAAGAAGGTCTGCAAGAAATGTTTGATGAAATTTCACCGATCCAGGATTTTTCAGATAATCTGATTCTGGAGTTTGTTGATTATACCCTGGGGGAACCTAAGTATGATGTGAATGAGTGTAAAGATCGAGATGTTACATATGAAGCTCCGCTCAGGGTTAGAGTCCGGTTAATTAATAAAGAGACAGGTGAAGTAAAAGAACAGGAAGTATTTATGGGAAATTTGCCTTTAATGACCGAAAAGGGTACCTTTATCATTAACGGTGCTGAGCGGGTTGTTGTTAATCAGTTGGTTCGTTCGTCAGGTGTTTATTTTGGTGAAGAGAGAACTAAAGAGGGTAAACTTCTCTATAATGCGTCGATTATTCCAAACAGAGGAGCCTGGATCGAATTTGAATATGATAAAAAAGAGATTTTAGCAGTTCGTATTGATCGTACCCGGAAAATCCCTGCCACAGTACTCTTTCGGGCACTGGGTTGGAGCACTGATTCGCAAATAATAGATCTTTTAGGAGATTATGAAGTAGTTCATAATACCCTGGAACGTGATAATACTGAATCTAGAGAAGAAGCACTAATTGAAATTTACAAAAAACTGCGTCCTGGTGAGCCCCCAACTGTTGAAAGTGCACAAAATTTAATTGATTCACTCTTCTTTGATCCAAAACGTTACGATCTAGCAGCTGTAGGACGTTATAAGTTAAATAAAAAGCTTGGTCTAGATATTCCGTTGGATCAGAGATGTCTAACCAAGGAAGATATTGTTGCTACAGTTCGTTATTTAATCAGATTAATTAACAAAGATCCTGATGCATGGGTAGATGATATTGATCATCTCGGAAATCGGCGTTTAAAGACAGTTGGTGAACTTTTGCAGAACCAGTTTAGAATCGGTCTTTCCAGAATGGAACGGGTTGTTAGGGAACGTATGACTATTCAGGATATAGATGTTATTACCCCTCAGGCCTTAATCAATACCCGACCTGTAGCGGCTGCAATCAAAGAGTTTTTTGGTAGTAGCCAGTTGTCACAGTTTATGGACCAAACTAACCCGATATCAGAGTTAACTCACAAGCGGCGTTTGAGTGCTTTAGGACCTGGTGGTTTGAGCCGTGAACGTGCCGGTTTTGAGGTACGTGACGTTCACCATTCCCATTATGGTCGAATTTGTCCAATCGAGACTCCTGAAGGTCCAAATATCGGTTTGATTGGTTCTCTTTGTACTTATGCACGGACAAATGAATTCGGTTTTATCGAGACTCCATATAGAAGAGTAGAAAATGGACGGGTATTGAATGAAATCGATTATTTGACAGCTGATGAAGAGGATAAATTTATTATTGCACAGGCTAATGAACCGTTGGATGAAGATGGATACTTTATAAATAAGCGGGTTGTTGTACGTCATCGTGATGAGATTACCGTGACATCTCCAGATAAGGTTAATTATATGGATGTTTCTACAAAACAGATTGTTGGTGTGGCAGCGTCACTAATTCCATTCCTGGAACATGATGATGCTAACCGTGCATTAATGGGTGCAAACATGCAACGTCAGGCTGTGCCTTTAATGATTACAGATGCACCGATAGTTGGTACAGGAATGGAATATCGAGCTGCCAAAGACTCTGGTGTATGTGTTGTGGCTAAAAACTCTGGTACTGTCATCAGAGTAAGTGCTGATCAGATCAAAATTAAAACTGACGATGGAACTGTTGATACTTATAATCTTTTAAAGTTCGTTCGTTCCAATCAGGGTAGCTGTATCAATCAAAAACCTATTGTCCGGAAAGGTCAACGGGTTGAAGCGGGTGATATCATAGCTGACGGTCCATCCTGTGATCATGGAGAATTGGCATTAGGACGGAACACTTTAGTTGCCTTTATGACCTGGGAAGGATATAACTATGAGGACGCTATTCTGATTAGTGAAAAGTTAGTTAAAGAAGATGCTTTTACTTCAATTCATATAGAGGAACACGAATGTGAAGTCCGTGATACAAAATTGGGTCCAGAAGAGATTACCCGGGATATTCCTAATGTAGGCGAGGATGCATTGAAGGATTTGGATGATCGTGGAATTATTCGTGTTGGTGCAGAAGTTAAACCCGGTGATATTTTGGTGGGTAAAGTTACTCCAAAGGGAGAAACAGAACTTTCTGCTGAAGAACGGCTGCTTAGAGCCATCTTTGGTGAGAAGGCCCGGGAAGTTCGGGATACTTCTTTGAAAGTACCTCATGGTGAATCTGGAATTGTCGTTGATGTAAAGGTATTCAGTCGGGAAAATGGTGATGAGTTAAAGCCTGGTGTTAATGAATTGGTTCGCGTTTATATTGCGAAAAAGCGTAAAATATCTGTTGGTGATAAGATGGCCGGGCGGCACGGTAATAAAGGTGTTATTTCACGTATTTTACCGGAAGAGGATATGCCATTCCTACCAACAGGTGAACCTGTGGAGATTGTTTTAAACCCACTGGGTGTACCTTCCCGTATGAATATTGGGCAGGTATTAGAACTTCATTTGGGTATGGCGGCTAAAGCTTTGGGAATTTATGTAGAATCACCTGTATTTAATGGTGCATCTGAGGAAGAAATATTCGAAGCACTTAAGGAAGCTGGTTTTGATGCCGATGGTAAGACTGTGCTTTATGATGGACGCACCGGTGAACCGTTTGAAAACCGGGTTGCTGTTGGATATATGTATATGCTTAAACTCCATCATCTGGTTGATGATAAGATTCATGCCCGTTCGACTGGACCTTATTCACTGGTTACTCAGCAGCCATTGGGTGGTAAAGCCCAGTTTGGTGGCCAGCGTTTTGGTGAGATGGAGGTTTGGGCTTTAGAAGCTTATGGTGCTGCATATACCCTTCAGGAAATGCTAACAGTTAAATCCGATGATGTAGTCGGTCGTGTTAAAACCTATGAGGCTATTGTTAAAGGTGAAAATGTACCTGAGCCGGGTATTCCAGAATCCTTTAAAGTCTTGATTAAAGAGATGCAAAGTATCGGTCTTGATGCCCGGGTATTTACTGAAGATGAGCAAGAGTTGCAGATTGCTGAAGAAGATGAGTTGAATGACACAGCACGCAAATTAGGTTTGGATATAGATCTTACTGATTTATCAGATCAGGATGATAAAGATGTTGAAGAAGATCAAGATAATAATGAAGACGAAGAAATGGACGATGATTTTGACGTTGATGACATAGATTTAGATCCAGATGAAGAAGATCTTGATGATATTAATCTGGATGATGAAGATTTTGATGCAGGGTATGATGACTTTGCTGATTATGATAACTATGATGATTATAACAATTATTAATATTAATTTTCAAAGTATATGCGGATAAATTGAAGGATATAAAAAAGAGAAAGGGGCGAGACCCTTGTTTAATGTCAATAATTTTGACTCAATGAGAATTGGTTTAGCTTCGCCAGAACAGATTCGTGGTTGGTCTAGTGGTGAAGTAAAAAAACCAGAAACCATCAATTACCGCACTTTGAAACCTGAAAAAGAAGGTCTTTTCTGTGAAAAAATCTTTGGCCCGGTAAAGGATTGGGAGTGCCATTGTGGTAAATACAAACGTGTTCGTTATAAAGGTGTAGTCTGTGATCGTTGTGGTGTAGAGGTAACCCGTTCTAAAGTCCGGCGTGAAAGGATGGGGCACATTGAACTGGCTGCTCCCTGTTCACATATCTGGTTTTTTAAAGGTATTCCCAGCCGTTTGGGTCTTGTTTTGGATATGTCTCCCCGGGCTTTAGAGAAAGTAATTTATTTTGTCTCTTATATTGTTATTGATCCAGGAGATACTCCTTTAAGTAAAAAACAGCTTCTTTCGGAAAATGAATATAGGGAAGCACGGCTCAAATACGGTAAATCTTTTAAAGCTGGAATGGGTGCGGAAGCTATCAAAGAAATTCTTAAAGAAATGGATCTGGATAAAACTATTGAAGAGTTGCGCAAAGAGATTCACGATAGTTCTGGACAGCGGAAAAAAAGAGCCATTCGACGGCTGGAAGTGTTAGAGGGTTTGAAAAAATCAGGTAATCGTCCTGAATGGATGATTTTAGATGTAATTCCGGTTATTCCGCCCGATTTGCGTCCAATGGTTCAATTAGATGGTGGTCGTTTTGCTACTTCTGACTTAAATGATCTTTATCGTCGGGTTATCAATCGGAATAATCGTTTGAAAAGACTTTTAGATCTTGGGGCGCCTGAGATTATTATTAGGAATGAAAAGAGAATGCTCCAGGAAGCTGTTGATGCTCTCATCGATAATGGTCGCCGCGGGCGTCCTGTTACCGGAGCTGGAAATAGACCGCTTAAGTCTTTGAGTGATATGCTTAAAGGTAAACAGGGACGTTTCCGTCAAAATCTATTAGGAAAACGTGTTGACTATTCAGGGCGTTCTGTAATTGTTGTGGGCCCTGAACTTAAGATGCATCAATGCGGTCTGCCTAAAAAAATGGCATTAGAACTTTTCAAGCCCTTTGTCATGAAACGACTTGTAGATGAGGGGCTTGCACACAATATTAAAAGCGCAAAACGAATGGTAGAAAGGGTACAGGAAGAGGTATGGGGCATTTTAGAAGATGTAATTAAAGAACATCCAGTTCTCTTAAACCGTGCTCCTACCTTGCACCGGTTGGGGATTCAGGCCTTTGAACCTGTACTGGTAGAAGGGAAAGCTATCAAAATTCATCCATTAGTATGTACAGCATATAACGCAGACTTCGACGGTGACCAGATGGCAGTTCATGTTCCTTTATCTGCTGAGGCTCAGGCTGAAGCAAGATTATTAATGCTTTCCACCTATAACCTTCTCTCACCTGCTGATGGTCGTGCTATTGTAGTACCGACCCAGGATATGATTTTAGGATGTTATTATCTGACCAAAGAAAGAGATGGAGCAAAAGGAGAAGGTAAAGTTTTTGTTAGTCCTGATGAAGCTATTTTAGCATATGAAACAGGTAAAGCAGAGCTTCATGCAAAAGTTAAAGTACGTTATTATGATGGTAAGATTATAGATACAACTATCGGTCGAATTATCTTCAATGATATATTACCTGATAAATTAAGATTTAGAAATTATCCGATTGACAAGAAAGCTCTTGGTCGGCTAGTAAGCGAATCTTATCGGCTTTACGGTAATTCTAAAACTGCTGAGTTATTGGATAAAATTAAAGCTCTCGGATTCAAATATTCTACTAAATCTGGTATTACTATCTCTGTATCTGATGTTAAGATACCACCACAGAAAAAAGAAATACTTGCCAAAGCTGAGGAAGAAGTTAATCGAATTGAAGAACACTATCGTCGTGGGGCTATAACTGAACAGGAACGCTATCAAAAAGTTATCAATATCTGGACCAAAGCAAAAGATGATATAACCCAGGCACTGTTAGATACCCTGGATCCATTTAACTCGATATTTATGATGTCTACCTCCGGTGCCCGTGGTAGTATTCCTCAAATTACTCAGCTTGCCGGTATGCGCGGGTTGATGGCTGACCCATCTGGTCGTATCATTGACTTGCCTATCAAATCGAATTTCCGTGAAGGCTTAAGCGTTCTGGAATACTTTATTTCTACCCACGGTGCCCGTAAAGGTCTTGCAGATACCGCATTACGGACTGCTGACTCCGGTTATCTAACCCGTCGTCTGGTGGATGTCTCTCAGGATGTAATTGTAAGAGAACATGATTGCGGTACTGAAGATGGTATTTATGTAGAAGCAATTCGGGAAGGAAATGAAGAGATTGAAACATTAGAAGAAAGATGTATCGGCCGGATGGCTGCTGAAGATATTATCCATCCTAAGACCAAAGAGGTTATTGTGGCCAGAAACAATGAGATTGATGAAGAAAAGATGAAATTGATTAAAGAAGCGGGAATTAAGAAAGTTAAAATTCATTCAGTTTTGACATGTCAATCCCGGTATGGTGTTTGCCGTCTCTGTTACGGAAGGAATTTGGCAACCGGTAAATTGGTTGATATTGGTGAAGCAGTAGGTATTATAGCTGCTCAGTCTATTGGTGAACCTGGTACTCAGTTAACAATGCGTACTTTCCATACCGGTGGTGTTGCTGGTGATGATATTACTCAAGGTTTACCGCGGGTTGAGGAACTTTTTGAGGCCAGAACTCCTAAAGGGCAGGCCATTATGGCTGATATAGGAGGGACTGTCCGAATTGTTGAAAAGAAAAATTCCCGCAAAATTATCATTGAAAGTGAAGATGGAAAGAAAAAGACTTATCCAGTTCCCTATGGTGCCCAATTACGGGTTAAAGATTCTGACAAAGTAGAAGCTGGGGATCGGTTAACTGAAGGTCCAATTGATCCTGATAATCTGCTTAGAATTCGGGGACCACGTGTTGTACAGCAATATCTGTTGCAGGAAGTTCAAAGCGTATATCGTTCTCAGGGTGTTGAGATTAATGATAAGCATATTGAAATAGTTATTCGCCAGATGATGAGAAAGGTAAAAATTCGTCGTTCCGGAGATACCGAGTTCTTGCCCGGTAGCCTGGTTGATAAATTTGAATTTGAAAAGGTCAACAAAAAAATCATTGCTTCCGGTGGTGAACCAGCTGAAGCGGAACCAGAACTGTTAGGGATTACTAAAGCATCTCTTGCTACAGATAGTTTTCTATCAGCAGCTTTCTTCCAGGAAACAACCAGGGTTTTGACGGAAGCAGCATTAAAAGGAAAAGTTGATCCATTGTTAGGTTTAAAAGAGAATGTGATCATTGGCCAATTAATCCCTGCCGGAACAGGTATGAGAAGATATCGCGAGATTGAATTAGAACTTCATGAATCAGAGGCTGAGGCTTTAGAGAATGAGAAAACTAAAGAAGAAAAAAAAGAAGATACCTCTGAGCTGGTTTCCAACAAGGGATAAAAATGATGAAAAGCTGTTGACAATATTATAGGAAAGTGTTAAAATACTTAAGTGTGTGTTAGTTAAACTGCCCTTTTCTTTGTGGAGAGGAGGTTGGTGATGATGCTAACCAGACTTAAGGAGAGCGATAATAGAGTTGTTGGTTCCAAACAAACTCTTAAAGCTCTTAAAGGGGAGCGTGTTGAACATCTATTTATTGCAAAAGATGCTGAGACAAGGATAACAGATCCATTGGTTGAATTAGCTAAAAAATCCAATGTTCCTATACATTATGTTGATACTATGGCCGAATTAGGTGAGGCAGCAGGTATTGAAGTTGGAGCTGCAGCTGCAGCAATTTTAAAAGACCAATAATTAATATATAATCTTATAACAACTCCCCAGAAGCATAAGGGGGTTATGCCCCATTAAAATTCTTAACCCCTCTCGCTCTTGTGGGTGAGAGGGGATTTTAGCGATAATAAATTTTAAAAATAATTTTTGGGATATATCAATATTTTATTAAGGAGGTGGAATCTATGCCAACCATTAGTCAATTAGTCCGGAAAGGTCGTAAAAAGGTGACCAAAAAGGGAACTGCACCAGCTCTCCAGGGTTCTCCACAAAAGAGAGGGGTATGTACCAGAGTTTATACTACTACACCTAAGAAACCAAACTCTGCATTAAGAAAGGTTGCCCGTGTTCGTTTGACTAACGGGATTGAGGTTACAGCTTATATTCCAGGTATTGGTCATAATTTGCAAGAACACAGTGTAGTATTGGTACGTGGTGGCCGTGTTAAGGATTTGCCTGGTGTTCGTTATCATATTGTTCGCGGTGCTCTGGATTGTGCAGGTGTTGAGAATCGTAAACAAGGTCGTTCTAAATATGGTGCTAAAAAACCAAAAAAATAATTTAATTCGTTATAGAATAGTATATAATTAGTGTAAAGGGGGGAAAACTATGGCACGTAAGGGTAGAGCACCTAGAAGGAAGATTGACCCTGATCCCGTTTATGGAAGTGAACTGGTAAGTAGAGCTATTAACAAAATTATGTGGGATGGCAAGAAAAGTCTTGCTGAAAAAATCTTTTATTCTGCAATGGATATTGTTAAGGAAAAAACGGGAGAAAATCCATTGGATGTATTTGAAAAAGCTTTAGAAAATGTTATGCCTGTTTTAGAGGTTAGATCTCGTCGTGTTGGTGGTGCTAACTACCAGGTACCAGTTGAAGTACGTCCTGAACGTCGACGTACCCTTGGTTTAAGATGGTTGATTCAAGCAGCTCGCAATCGTGGTGAGCGGACTATGATCGAGCGTCTGGCTGCTGAAATTATGGATGCAGCAAGAGGCGAAGGCGGTGCTGTTAAGAAGAAAGAAGAAGTTCATCGTATGGCTGAAGCTAACAAAGCATTTGCTCACTATCGGTGGTAATTTGAATGAATGTTGTTAAGGAGGGAAAATAGTGGCCCGAAAATATTCGTTGGAAAAAACCCGGAACATTGGTATCATGGCTCATATCGATGCGGGTAAAACAACAACTACAGAGCGAATCCTTTATTATACGGGTAGAGTTCATAAAATTGGAGAAGTACACGATGGCGCAGCTACAATGGACTGGATGGAACAGGAACAGGAACGCGGTATTACTATCACTTCTGCGGCCACTACCTGTGAATGGAAGAAACATCGAATTAATATTATAGACACGCCAGGCCACGTGGACTTTACCGTTGAGGTAGAGCGTTCTCTGCGTGTTCTGGATGGTGCTATTGCATTATTTTGCGCTGTTGGTGGAGTTGAACCTCGATCTGAAACTGTATGGCGTCAAGCTGATAAATACGGTGTTCCGCGGATTGCTTTTGTTAACAAGATGGACCGGGTTGGTGCTGATTTCTTTAATGTTATAGAAATGATGCGGGAACGGCTTGGTGCTAATGCTGTTCCAATTCAGCTGCCAATCGGTTCAGAAGATACATTCCGTGGAATTATCGATTTAGTCGAAATGAAGGCTTTAATTTACCATGATGAAGACTTAGGTGTGACTTTCGATAAGATTGATATTCCTGAAGAAATGCGGGAAGAGGCAGAAGTATACCGTGAACAGTTACTTGAGACATTAGCTGAGCTTGACGAAGAATTGATGATGTTATATCTTGAAGGTGAGGAAATTCCTACAGAATTAATTAAAAAAGTTCTTCGAAGAGGTACTATTAATGTAGAGATTATTCCCGTTTGTTGCGGGTCTGCCTTTAAAAATAAAGGGGTTCAGCCACTTTTAGATGCTGTTATAGATTATCTTCCATCTCCATTGGATATTCCGCCGGTTAAAGGAATTAATCCGGAAACAGGAGAAGAAGAGGTTCGTCAGGCAGCTGATGATGCTCCATTTGCAGCTCTTGCTTTTAAGATTATGACTGACCCATATGTGGGTAAGTTAACTTATTTTAGAGTTTATTCTGGTGTATTAAAAGCCGGTTCTTATGTTTATAATTCTACCAAACAGGTAAAAGAAAGAATCGGACGAGTATTGCAGATGCATGCTAATCATCGGGAAGAACGGGATGCCGTTTATGCCGGTGACCTTGCAGCTGCTGTAGGTTTGAAAAAAACTACAACAGGGGATACACTTTGCTCTGAAGATAATCCGATTGTTCTGGAGTCAATGGAATTTCCAGAACCAGTTATCTCCGTTGCTATTGAACCTAAAACCAGAGCTGATCAGGATAAATTGGCAATTTCTCTTCAAAAATTAGCTGAAGAGGACCCAACCTTTAAAGTGCATATTGACCATGAAACTGGTCAAACAATCATTAGTGGTATGGGTGAGTTGCATTTAGAGATTATCGTTGATCGTCTTTTACGTGAATTTAAAGTAGAAGCTAATATTGGTAAACCACAAGTTGCTTATCGTGAGACAATTAGAAAAACAGTTCGCAATGTTGAAGGTAAATTTATCCGGCAAACTGGTGGTCGAGGCCAGTATGGTCATGTTATTATTGATGTCGAACCTCTTGAACCAGGTAAGGGCTTTGAATTTGTTAATGCCATCGTCGGTGGGGTTATTCCAAAGGAATATATTCCGGCCGTAGAAGCAGGAATTAAAGAAGCTATGGAAAATGGTCTTTTGGGTGGATATCCTGTTGTAGATGTAAAAGTTACTTTAAAAGATGGTTCTTATCACGAAGTAGACTCTTCAGAAATGGCTTTCAAAATTGCGGGTTCTATAGCTTTTAGAGAAGCTGGTAAAAAAGCAAATCCGGTACTTTTAGAACCTATTATGAAAGTAGAAGTTGTTGTACCTGAAGAATATATGGGTGATGTAATTGGGGACTTAAATAGTCGTCGTGGCCGTATTGAAGGAATGGAAAGAAGGGCAACTGCCCAAGTAATCAAAGCTTATGTACCTCTGTCCATGATGTTTGGTTATGCTACAGATCTGCGTTCCAAAACTCAAGGTCGCGCCACATATGTAATGCAGTTCTCTCATTATGAAGAAGTTCCATCAAATATTACTAAAGAAATTCTTCAAATTTAATCATTAATTCAATTTTCAAAAGGTAAAGGAGGATGACTTAGAATGGCAAAAGAAAAATTTCAAAGGACTAAACCGCACGTTAATGTCGGTACCATTGGTCACGTTGACCACGGAAAGACTACTTTAACTGCTGCTATTACTATGGTATTAGCTAACAAAGGTCTGGCTCAACCAAGAGCTTTCGATTCTATTGACAACGCACCTGAAGAAAGAGAAAGAGGTATTACTATCGCTACCGCTCACGTTGAGTATGAGACTGAAAAGCGTCACTATGCACACGTTGACTGTCCGGGCCATGCTGACTACGTTAAGAACATGATTACCGGTGCTGCTCAGATGGACGGTGCTATTTTGGTAGTTTCTGCAGCAGATGGTCCAATGCCACAGACCCGTGAGCACATTCTGTTGGCCCGTCAGGTAGGTGTGCCATACATTGTAGTATTCTTGAACAAAGCTGATATGGTAGATGATCCAGAGTTGTTAGAGCTGGTAGAGATGGAAGTAAGAGATCTGTTGAACCAATATGACTTCCCAGGAGATGAAGTACCAGTAATTGTTGGTTCAGCTTTGAAGGCATTAGAAGACCCAGCAGCAGATAATGAGTGGACTCAAAAGATTATGGAACTGATGAATGCAATTGATGAGTATATTCCAGAGCCGGAGAGAGATACTGATAAGCCATTCTTAATGCCAGTAGAGGATGTATTTTCTATCACTGGTCGTGGTACAGTAGCAACTGGTCGTATTGAGCGCGGTACATTGCATCCTGGTGATGAAGTAGAGATTGTTGGTTTTGTTGAGACTCGTAAGACAGTATGTACCGGTGTTGAGATGTTCCGTAAGATGTTAGATGAGGCAGTAGCAGGAGACAATATTGGTGCATTGCTTAGAGGTATTGCTCGTGACGAGGTAGAGAGGGGTCAGGTATTGGCCAAGCCAGGTAGTATTACTCCGCATACCAAGTTTAAGGCAGAGGTTTATGTATTGAGCAAGGAAGAGGGAGGTCGTCATACTCCATTCTTCAGTGGATATAGACCTCAGTTCTACTTTAGAACAACTGACGTAACTGGTGAGATTACTCTGCCAGAAGGTGTAGAGATGGTAATGCCTGGTGATAACATTGAAATGATAGGTACTCTAATTACTCCAGTTGCTATGGAAGAAGGTTTGCGTTTTGCTATCCGTGAGGGTGGCCGTACTGTAGGTGCAGGTGTTGTTACCGAGATTATTGAATAAGTTTAAAAAAAAATAAAAAAAACTCTGGCTTTTTCTCCAAAATTGTAGTAAAATAAATACTGTGTGTGTTAAAGAAAAGATGAGGAGATATTCCTTAATCTCCTCCTCTTTTCTTGTGTTTTGGCAAGCGATGAAGTGAAAGGTTGCGTCATGTACACGCGGCCTGGTGTGTTTAACTCTAAAGCCAGGAAGATTCCTGGTTCTATTCTGCTGATAACATGAACACACCCGGACGTGTGGTACAATGGGCGGGAATTTTCACAGAGCATGTCCGTTTATTAAAATGGGCGAAAAGGAGGGAGTATTTTAATGGCTCAAGAAAAGATTAGGATTCGTCTTAAGGCGTATGAACATCAGATTTTGGATCAATCTGCTCGTCAAATTGTTGAGACCGCTAAAAGAAGTGGTGCAAAAGTTTCTGGACCAATTCCTTTACCAACAGAACGGGAAGTCTTTACAATTCTCAGATCTCCTCATATAAACAAAGATTCCCGTGAGCAGTTTGAGATGCGGACACACAAAAGATTGATTGATATTATTAATCCAACTCCAAAGACTGTTGATGCTTTAATGCGCCTGGATCTTCCAGCAGGTGTAAATATCGAAATTAAGCTGTAATATTAAATTAAGATTGGCACAGAGGAGGTGCAGATAATGGCTAAAGGGATTTTGGGTAGAAAGATTGGTATGACTCAGATTTTTACCGAAGAAGGTGAAGTAATCCCTGTAACTGTTGTAGAAGCTGGACCTTGTGTAGTGGTTCAGAAGAAAACCAAAGAAGTTGATGGATATGATGCTTATCAGATAGGTTTTGGCGAAATAAAACCAAAGCATGTTAATAAGCCATTAAAAGGACACTTTGAGAAAGCTGGTGTTGAACCTAAGAAATATTTAAGAGAGGTTAAATTTGATCAGGAGTATAACGTTGGTGACGTAATTAAAGTAGATATCTTTAAAGAAGGCGAAAAAGTTGATGTAATTGGAACATCTAAAGGTAAAGGTTTTGCAGGTACTATTAAGCGTTGGAACTTCCATCGTGGTCCAATGTCTCACGGTTCTAAGTTCCACAGAGCGCCTGGTTCCCTTGGTGCATCTACTTTCCCAGCACGGGTTTTTAAAGGTAAAAAAATGGCCGGTCGTATGGGTGGTAAAAGAGTAACTATTCAGAACTTAGAAATTGTTCGAGTTGATCCAGAGAGAAATCTTCTTTTGATTAAAGGTTCTATTCCTGGACCAAAGAAAGGACTTGTTATAATCCGTGAAGCGGTAAAAGCTGGTTAATGCCTTGTTATCATAGTATGTAAGATATGAAGGGAGGATTTAGGGATGCCAAAATTAGCATTATACAATAGAGCTGGCAGCCAGGTGGGCGAAATTGACCTTAATGAAAATGTATTTGGCGTAGAGGTTAATGAGCCAGTTGTCCATCGGGCTGTAGTGGCGCATTTAGCTGCAATGCGTGCTGGCACACATAAGACCAAAACGCGTGGTGAAGTTTCTGGAGGCGGTAAAAAGCCCTGGCGCCAAAAGGGAACTGGTCGTGCTAGACAAGGTTCTATACGAGCACCACATTGGGTTGGTGGTGGTACAGTTTTTGGACCTATACCTCGGGACTATACCAAAAAGATTAACAAAAAAGAGAAGAAGTTGGCTGTTAAATCAGCATTAACCAATAAAGTTGAAGAAGGTAAGTTGATTGTTATTGATGATTTCGGTATAAAAGAGCCTAAAACTAAAGAGATGGTTAAAATTTTGAGTGATCTAAAATTAAATGATAAAAAGGTATTAATTATTTTACCGGGTAAAGATGAAGCCGTTTATAAGTCTGCCCGGAATATTCCGAATGTAAAGACCCTGGTTACTCAGGCTCTAAACATTTATGATTTATTGAACTGTGAATATATTGTTATGACCAGGGATGCTGTAGCGGCTGTCGAGGAGGTGCTGGCGTAATGAAAGATCCTCGCGATATTATCATTGCTCCTCATATTTCAGAAAAAAGTATGAGATTGATTGAAGAGAATAACACCTATACTTTTAAGGTTGCGTTAAATGCTAATAAGACTGAGATTAAGAAAGCAATTGAAGAGATTTTTGGTGTCAAGGTTCTCAAGGTTAATACTGCACGGATGCCTGGTAAAATGAAGAGATTGGGTATTCATCGTGGAAGAACTCCTGAATGGAAAAAGGCTATGGTAAAACTGGCTGAAGGAGATCGGATTGAAATTTATTAAGGTATGTGATTTTCAATAGAAGTTGGAGTCTAAAAGGAGGGAAATGAGATGGGGATTAAAAAATTCAAACCGACCTCCCCTGCCCGGAGATTTATGACAGTATCTACTTTTGAAGAGATTACTAAAACTAAACCAGAAAAAAGTTTGACTGCTCCATTGAAGAAAAGCGGAGGTCGTAATGCTACGGGTCGAATTACCGTACGTCATCGTGGTGGAGGTCATAAAAGAAAATACAGAATTATTGACTTTAAGCGGGATAAAGATGGAATACCAGCACGTGTAGCTGCAATTGAATATGATCCAAACCGTTCTGCACGGATTGCTTTACTCTATTATGCTGATGGTGAAAAGAGATATATCATTGCTCCTTATAAACTGAAGGTTGGAGATGTAGTTGTTTCCGGTGAAGATGCTGATATTAAAGTAGGTAATGCATTGCCACTGGCAAATATTCCAGTAGGTACTATCATCCACAATATCGAATTAAAACCTGGCAAAGGTGGTCAATTAGCACGTTCTGCAGGTACTATGGCTCAGCTGGTGGCTAAAGAAGGTAAATATGCTACTGTTAAGCTGCCATCTGGTGAAGTTCGGTTGATAAGTCTGAAATGTAAAGCTACTATCGGCCAGGTAGGAAATCTGGATCATGAAAATATTACTATCGGTAAAGCTGGTCGTAAAAGATGGTTAGGTATTCGTCCTTCGGTTCGTGGTACTGCTATGAACCCTGTAGACCATCCTCACGGCGGTGGTGAAGGTAAAAACAAATCTTCCGGTCGTCATCCTGTAACTCCTTGGGGTAAACCAACTCTTGGTGCTAAGACCCGGAAGAAAAATAAGCCTTCTGATAAGATGATTATTCGCCGCCGGAATGCGTAAAGTAAAAAATGAATGCAATTGACACAACTCTGATTTGAGAGGAGGGTGCAAATTGGGTAGATCTTTAAAGAAGGGGCCTTATTGTGATCCTAAACTGTTAAAGAAAATCAGAGAGATGAATGAAACAGGTAAAAAACAGGTAATTAAAACCTGGTCACGTGCATCTACTATCTTTCCTGAAATGGTAGGGCACACTATTGCTGTGCATGATGGAAGAAAACATGTACCTGTATATATTACTGAAGATATGGTTGGGCATAAATTAGGTGAATTTGCTCCAACCCGGAAATTTAAGGGACACGGTGCCCACACTGAGCGTTCTACAGCATTAAAGTAAGGGGGGTTAGTAATGGAAGCTAGAGCTGTTGCTAGATATGTTCGCATCTCCCCTAGAAAAGCCCGTCAAGTTATTGATCTAATTAGGGGCAAAGATGTCGGGGAAGCTTTAGGAATTTTAAAGAATACTCCTAAGAAAGCTGCACGGATTATTGAAAAAGTGCTTAATTCTGCTGTTGCAAATGCTGAAAATAATCATGATATGGTAGTAGAAGATTTATATGTTTCCAAAGCCTATGTTGATGAAGGACCGACTTTAAAGAGATATAGACCGAGAGCTATGGGTATGGCTACTCTTATTAGAAAAAGAACAAGTCATATTACAATAGTGGTTAGCGAAAGGGAGGGATAATTTTGGGTCAAAAGGTTCATCCCCATGGATTACGTTTAGGTATTATTAAGGATTGGGATGCTAAATGGTATGCTGAGAAAGATAAATTTGCTGAATTACTTCACGAAGATTTAAAGATCCGGAAATATATTAAAGATAAATTATATGCAGCCGGGATTTCCCGGATTGTGATTGAGCGTGCTGCTAATCGAATTAAACTGGATATTCATACTGCGCGTCCTGGAATGGTTATTGGTCGCGGCGGTTCTGAAGTTGATAAATTGCGCCAGGAAATCGAAAATATGACTGGTAAAAAGGTTCAGATTAATGTAGTAGAAATTAAACATCCTGAACTTGATGCTCAATTAGTTGCAGAAAATGTTGCTGAACAATTAGAACGTCGTGTTTCCTTCCGCCGTGCTATGAAACAGGCTATGATTCGCAGTATGCGTCTTGGTGCTAAAGGTTTTAAAATTATGAGTAGTGGTCGTTTGGGCGGTGCTGAAATGGCACGAAGCGAAGGTTATAGTAAAGGTAGTGTACCTCTTCATACTTTACGTGCTGATATTGATTACGGTTTTGCTGAAGCAGATACCACCTATGGTAAGATCGGTGTTAAAGTATGGATTAATAAAGGAGAAGTCCTACCTGACAACAAGAAGTAGTAAATACTTTTAGTTAGTGAAAGGAGGCCGAACTGCGATGTTGATCCCAAAGCGTGTTAAATATAGAAAACAACAACGTGGCCGTCTCAAGGGTAGAGCTAAACGCGGTACGACCCTTGATTATGGCGATTACGGATTGATGGCTTTAGAGCCAGCCTGGATTACTAATCGGCAAATCGAAGCAGCTCGTGTTGCTATGACCCGTTTTATCAAAAGAGGTGGTAAAGTCTGGATTAAAATTTTTCCTGATAAACCTGTAACTGCTAAGCCTGCGGAAACCCGAATGGGTTCCGGTAAAGGGGCTCCAGAATACTGGGTAGCAGTTGTAAAGCCAGGTCGTATTATGTTTGAGCTGGCTGGTATTAGCGAAGATGTGGCCCGGGAAGCGATGCGTTTAGCATCTCATAAACTGCCTATAAAAACAAAATTTGTGACCCGGAGAGAAATGGATGGTGAGGCTAATGAAAGCTGATAAACTGAGAGAAATGACCATAGATGAATTGAAGGTACAGTTGAAGGAACTGAAAGAAGAATTATTCAATTTAAGATTTCAACATGCTACTGCACAATTAGATAATCCTTTACGGATTCGTGAAGTACGGAGAACTATTGCCCGGGTAAAAACTATAATTCGGGAAAAAGAATTAGGAATTAATGCGTAACAACTGGATGCTAGATAGGAAGGAGGTTCTGATATGGCTAAGGAGCGTGGTAAACGCAAAATTCTTGTAGGAACTGTAGTTAGTGATAAAATGGATAAAACTGTTGTTTTTGAAGTTGAAAGAAGAACACAGCATCCACTTTATAAAAGAGTAATTAGGCGTACTAAGCGTTATAAAGCCCATGATGAAAATAACGAATGTCGGGTAGGGGATAAAATAAAAGTAATGGAGACTCGACCATTGAGTAAAGAAAAGCGCTGGAGAGTGGTTGAAATTATTGAACGTGCTCAATAACACCATTTCCTTTTATTTGAAAGGAGGGAATTGCAGATGATTCAAGCAGAAACCAGATTAAACGTTGCTGATAACACTGGTGCAAAAGAGCTAATGTGTATAAAAGTATTGGGCGGTTCTAAGCGCCGTTATGCAACGGTTGGTGATATTATCGTCTGCAGTGTGAAAGATGCTCTGCCAAATGGTATGGTGAAAAAAGGTGATGTAGTTCATGCTGTAGTTGTAAGAGTTAAGAAAGAGTATAGACGTCCGGATGGTTCTTATATTCGCTTTGATGAGAATGCAGCTGTAATTATTGATAAACAAAAGAATCCAAAGGGAACCCGTATCTTCGGTCCAGTTGCCCGTGAATTGCGGGATAAGGACTTTATGAAGATTATCTCCCTGGCACCAGAAGTATTATAATTCGTAATTAACGGGTTGAAAGGAGGTAAATCGATGACAACTCCTAAGCTGCACGTCAAAAAAGGTGATACCGTAATGGTTATCGCCGGTAAAGATAAAGGTAAAAAAGGTAAAATTTTAAAAGTTTACCCTAAGAAAAGTCGTGTAGTAGTTGAAGGTGTGAATATTGTCCATCGTCATACAAAACCATCACAACAGTTCCCACAGGGCGGTATTATTGAAAACGAAGCTCCGATTCATGTTTCCAATGTACAATTGGTTTGTCCACGTTGTAACGAAGCTGCCCGTACTGGAAAAAGAATCCTTGATGATGGTAAAAAGGTAAGATACTGCAAAAAATGTGGTGAGGTTGTCGATAAGTAGTGGTGAAAGGAGGTTCTATTAATGTCTGTTTTAAAGGAGATTTATCGAAAGGAAATTGTTCCTGCACTGATGGAAAAATTCAACTATAAAAATATTATGCAGGTACCCAAATTAGAAAAAGTTGTTATCAATATGGGGATTGGTGAAGCGAAAGATGATCCCCAGGCATTGGATAACGCTATTGAAGAACTGACTTTAATTGCTGGTCAAAAGCCAGTTGTAACCAGAGCTAAAAAATCCATTTCTAACTTTAAAATCAGAGCGGGAATGCCTGTGGGATGTAAAGTTACTCTCCGTGGTGAACGGATGTATGATTTTGTTTACAAGTTGATCAATATTGCTCTGCCACGGATTCGTGACTTCCGCGGGGTTTCTCCTAAGTCCTTTGATGGGCGAGGCAATTACACTCTTGGATTGCAAAACCAGACCGTTTTCCCTGAAGTTTCACTCGATAAAGTTGATAAAGTTAGAGGTATGGATATTGTTATTGTAACAACTGCAGAGACTGACGAAGAGGCACGTGAATTGCTTGCTCTGCTCGGTATGCCTTTTAGAAAACAATAATTAAGGGGGGAAAACAGTGGCTAAAAAAGCGATGATCAATAAGGCTAAGCGGGAGCCTAAATATGAAACCAGAAGGGTCAGAAGATGTGAAAGATGCGGCCGTCCCCGCGCTGTAATGAGAAAATTTAAGCTTTGCCGTATCTGTTTTAGGGAATTGGCCCATCGAGGCCTGATTCCTGGCGTTAGAAAGGCCAGCTGGTAATCTGAGAAATTGGAAGGAGGTCGGAAAATATGGCAATGACAGACCCTATTGCTGATATGCTAACCAGAATCCGGAATGCGAATATGGTCCGTAAAGAAACTGTGGACGTTCCTGCTTCCAGAATTAAGGAAGAAATTGCAACTGTACTGAAAAATGAAGGATTCATTAAAGATTACCAACGGATTGCTGAAGGTCCACAAGGTATTTTGCGTCTGTACTTGAAATATGGAAAAGATGGGCAAAGAGTTATTTCTGGCCTTAAGCGAATTAGCAAACCCGGTTTGAGAGTTTATGCCAAAAAAGATGAAATCCCTAAAGTTTTAGGTGGATTAGGAATTGCTATTATTTCCACTTCTAAAGGGATAATGACTGATAAAGAAGCCCGGAAGCTCGGGATTGGTGGAGAAGTTATCTGCTACGTCTGGTAAAAAAGAGCTTCAGAGTTTATGTAAATGGAGGTGCAAGAGATGTCCAGAATAGGGCTTAAACCTATCGCCATTCCAGAAAAAGTCGATGTTAAAATCGACGGCAACGTTGTAACAATTAAGGGCCCTAAGGGAGAATTAACTCAAAAATTTGATCCTAGAATGGAAATTTCCATTGAGGATCAGCAACTTGTTGTACGTCGATCATCTGATTCTAAAGAAGATAAAGCTCTGCACGGTTTAACCAGAAGCCTTCTCAATAATATGATTCAAGGTGTAACTGAGGGATTTGAAAAGAGATTGGAAATGGTTGGTGTTGGATACCGGGCTCTTAAAAAAGGTAAAGCCTTAGAAATTGAAATTGGTTATTCACATCCTGTTGTTGTTGAGCCAGCCCCTGGTATCGAATTTGAAGTAGACTCAAAGGGTAAAAATAATATAATTATTGTGCGCGGAATTGATAAACAATTGGTTGGTCAAACTGCAGCAGAAATTCGTGCTATTCGTCCACCGGAACCCTATAAAGGTAAAGGTATTAAATATGTAGATGAGCACATCCGTCGTAAGGTTGGTAAGACAGGTTAATAGATGAAACTGCTAAGGTATTGGGAAAGGAGTGAACGGTGATGAATATAAAGGATAAACGTGCTGCACGTAAAAGAAGACATCTTCGTGTTCGGAAAAAGATTTCTGGTACTCCTGAACGTCCGCGTTTAAGTGTATATCGTAGTTTGAAGCATATGTATGCTCAAGTCATTGATGACGTTAATGGTGTAACTTTAGTAGCTGCTTCTACTTTGGACCCACAGCTTCGCAATCAACTTAAATATGGTGGAAATAAAGAAGCTGCAAGAGCTGTAGGTGAATTGATTGCTGAACGGTGCCTGGAAAAAGGAATCGAAAAAGTTGTTTTCGACCGTGGCGGAAATCTCTATCATGGTCGTGTCAAGGCATTAGCTGAAGGTGCCCGTTCTAAGGGTCTGAAATTTTAAAAGGAGGGAAATGGATGAGGAAACTTATTGACCCTAACGAGTTAGAATTAACTGAAAGAGTTGTAAATATAAATCGTGTTGCTAAAGTTGTAAAAGGTGGTCGTAGATTTAGTTTTAGCGCCCTGGTAGTCGTTGGAGATGGTAATGGCTACGTTGGTGCTGGTTTAGGTAAAGCTAATGAAGTACCTGATGCCATTAGAAAAGGTATAGAGGATGCTAAGAAAAATTTGATCAAAGTACCTATTGTAGGTACAACTATTCCTCATGAAATTATCGGTAAATTTGGTGCAGGTTGTGTACTGTTAAAGCCGGCTGCTGAGGGTACTGGAGTTATCGCTGGTGGCCCTGTTCGTGCCGTTCTGGAATTGGCAGGTATTCGTGATATCCTGACAAAATCTCTGGGGTCTTCTAATCCATTGAATATGGTAAATGCAACACTTGAAGGATTAAAGAATTTAAAGTTAGCTGAAGAAGTTGCAGAATTAAGAGGAAAATCTGTTGAAGAACTCTTAGGATAAAATCATTCTTGCAGTTAAGGAGGTGTAAGGATGAAACTTCATGAGTTAAAACCAGCAAAAGGTGCCAGAAAAGCACGGAAACGTGTAGGTCGTGGTGGTAAGAGAGGTTATACTTCCGGTAGAGGTTCTAAAGGTCAAAATGCTCGTTCCGGCGGAGGAGTTCGCCCTGGATTTGAAGGTGGTCAAACCCCATTATTCCGGAGATTGCCCAAGCGCGGATTCAATAATATCTGGAGAACTAGATATGCTGAAGTAAATGTTAGATCTTTAAATCGTTTTGATGCTGGCACCGAGGTTACTCCAGAATTGTTACTGGAAACAGGTGTTATTAGTAAACTTTATGATGGTGTTAAGGTTCTTGGCGATGGTGAGTTAACTAAACCTTTAACAGTAAAAGCTCACCGGTTCAGTAAGTCAGCAATCGAGAAGATAGAAGGAGCTGGCGGAAAGGCAGAGGTGATTTAACATGTTTGCGTCATTGGGTAATGCTTTAAAGGTTAAAGAGTTAAGAAATAAAGTGTTGTTTGTTTTTGCAATGATTGCTGTGTATCGGATTGGGGCACATATCCCCGTTCCTGGTGTTGACGTGTCTAAATTCACAAAGTTAATGGAGGGTGGAATTTTAGGATTTCTTGATATGTTTGCTGGGGGGGCTTTAAGAAGGTTTACTATCTTCGCTATGAGTATCAGCCCTTATATTACCGCCTCCATTATTCTACAATTATTGACTGTAGTTATTCCTAAGTTAGAGGAACTTTCAAGATCAGGACCGGAAGGGCGGAAAAAGATTGCCCAATATACCCGGTATGGTACTGTGATTTTGGCTTTGATTCAGGCTTTAGGAATTACTTTCTGGCTTCGCAACCTTGGGGCTATTACAAATCCGAATTTCTTTAACATGTTTACCATCATAATTACTTTAACGGCTGGTACTGCATTTTTGATGTGGTTAGGTGAACAGATTACAGATAAAGGAATCGGTAACGGAATTTCAATACTCATTTTTGCTTCTATTGTATCCCGATTCCCAACAGCTGTTATTGATACAGTTTATAAACTAATGCCAGGCAGTAAAAGTAGTCTTTCCATCCTGAATGTACTATTGTTCCTGGTATTGGCTTTACTCATTGTGGCCGCTGTTATCTACATTCAACAGGGTGAAAGAAGAATCCCTGTACAATATTCACGTCGTGTTGTAGGGAGGAGAGTTTATGGCGGCCGCAATACTCATATTCCAATGAAGGTAAATCAGGCTGGTGTAATTCCAGTTATTTTCGCTTCATCTGTGCTCATGTTCCCGGCAACTATATTTAGATTCTTGCCATGGGACTGGGCACGCACTATAGCTGATGCTTTGGATCCATCATTGGCATCCTTCTGGTATTTGTCTTTCTATGCTCTGCTGATCGTATTGTTCACTTATTTTTACACAGCAATCACCTTTAATCCTATAGAAGTAGCTGATAATCTGAAAAAGTATGGTGGATTTATCCCTGGTTTACGTCCAGGTCGCCCAACAACTCAATACCTGGAGAAAGTATTATCCAGAATTACCCTTTCAGGAGCATTATTCCTGGCAGCTATTGCTATTGTGCCTTATATATTACAGGCAATTACAGGTATAGGTATTCGTTTTGGTGGTACTTCCTTATTGATTGTTACCGGTGTTGCTCTTGAAACAATGAAACAGATTGAATCCTATCTGTTGATGCGCCACTATGAAGGTTTTCTTAAGTAAATAATAAAAAGTTGGTCTGTGGCGGTTTTTTAAGGAGGGAAATTATGTACTATATCCTGATTGGTCTCCCTGGAGCAGGTAAAGGAACTCAAGCTGCTAATCTAGTTGAAAAATATCAGATTCCGCATATTTCTACCGGTGATATGTTCCGGGCTGCATTAAAAAATAAGACTCCTCTTGGCCTTGAAGCTAAAAAGTATATGGATCGTGGAGAATTAGTACCCGATGAAGTTACTATTGGAATTGTTCGTGAACGTCTTCAAGAAGATGATTGTAAAAAAGGATTTTTATTGGATGGATTTCCCCGGACCATCCCCCAGGCTGAGGCACTGGATGAGATTCTGGATTCGTTAGGGTTGACTTTAGATGGAGTTATCAGTATTGAGGTTCCAGAAGAAGAACTGATCAAAAGATTAACTGGAAGACGGGTATGTAAAAATTGTGGTGCAACATTCCATGTACTGTATAATCCACCTGAAAAAGAGGGCGTCTGTGATAATTGTGGCGGAGAATTGATTCAAAGAGAAGATGATAAGGAAGAAACCATCAAAAACCGTCTTGATGTAAACCGAGAAAAAACTCAAGTACTAAAAGATTATTATTCAAAAGCAGGACTTTTGAAAGAAGTTGATGGTACCGGAGACTTTGATGAAGTATTTAATCGAATCTGTCAAGTGATTGAGGGGAAGTAGAAGTAAATGATAGTTATTAAATCTGAACGGGAAATTTGGTTAATGAGAGAAGTTGGTCGGATTGTGGCAGAAACCCATGCACTCTTGGCAGAGATTATTAAGCCGGGAATTACCACAGCTGAAATTGACCGAATAGCTGAAGAATATATTTTAAAATGTGGTGCAAAACCTGCTTTTAAAGGATATCAAGGTTTTCCGGCCACTGTCTGTGTAGCAATCAATGAAGAAGTTGTTCATGGTATTCCCGGCAAGCGTAGATTGGAAGAAGGGGATATTATCGGTTTAGATATTGGAGCTTATAAAAATGGTTATTATAGTGATGCTGCCAGGACTTTACCTGTTGGTAAAGTAAGTCCTGAAGCAAAAAAACTGATTGAGGTTACAAAAGAAAGTTTAGATAGGGGTATTGTTCAAGCAATTGCTGGTAACCGTTTAACCGATATATCCCATGCTATTCAAAGTTATGCCGAATCTCATGGTTTTTCTGTGGTACGTCAATATGTAGGGCATGGAATCGGGCGTAAGATGCATGAAGCCCCCCAAGTGCCAAATTACGGTCAACCTGGTCGAGGTCCCCGCTTAAAAAAAGGAATGACTTTTGCAATTGAACCTATGATAAACGCAGGTGGATATGAAGTAAAGGTATTATCAGATGGTTGGACTGTAGTGACTGCCGATGGATCTCTTTCTGCTCATTTTGAAGATACCATTGCAATCACCGATGAAAAACCATTGATTTTAACGCGTCTCTAGTAAATTTGTATAACTAAGGGAAAGTGTGTTATAATAACTGTATTGAGGTGATTTGCTATGGTTAACAAGTCCTTTCAGCCTGGTCAATTAGTTTCTTCCTGTGCTGGCCGTGACCGGGGACGTTATTTTGTAGTAATTGAAGTGGTAAATGATTCAATGGTAAAGGTTGTGGATGGAGATTTACGTCGGGTAGAAAAGCCTAAACTTAAAAATACCAAACATCTGATTCCCCACAATAAATTGGTTAAGTCAATTGCAGAAAAACTTAAATCTGGGCAGCGGATTACTAACGAACAGGTTAGGCTGGCTTTAAAAGAGACTTTGGAAGAGCAAAACCTAAATAAGGAGGTCTGAAAGCCATATGGCAAAAGGTGATGCCATTGAAGTTGAGGGTACTGTAATTGAACCGTTGCCAAATGCAATGTTTAGGGTTGAGTTAGAAAACGGCCATAAGGTTTTAGCTCATGTTTCCGGTAAAATGAGAATGAACTTTATTCGTATTTTACCAGGAGATAAAGTAACTGTCGAACTTTCCCCATATGATCTTAGTCGTGGAAGAATTATTTACCGGCATAAATAAAGTTCTTTAAAGGAGGGGTCATAAGTGAAAGTAAGACCATCTGTTAAACCCATCTGTGATAAATGTAAAGTTATCAGAAGAAAAGGTCGGGTTTTAGTTATTTGTGAAAACCCAAAGCATAAACAACGTCAAGGCTAATCAAAATAGGAGGTGTGACTAGAGGATGGCAAGAATTGAAGGTGTAGAATTACCTCGTGATAAGCGAATTGAGATTGGTCTGACTTATATTTACGGTATTGGTCTGTCTACCTCGAAAAAAATTCTTGAAGCTACAGGAATTAATCCTGACACCCGTGTACGGGATTTGACTGAAGAAGAAGTTTCTAAGTTAAGAAATGAGGTTAGCAAATATACTGTTGAGGGTGAACTTCGTCGTGAAATTCGCGCTAATATTAAACGTTTAATGGATATTGGTTGTTACCGCGGCATTAGGCATCGTAGAGGATTACCAGTACGGGGTCAAAGAACAAGAACTAATGCCCGTACTCGTAAAGGTCCAAGAAAGACCGTTGGTGTAAGACGGAGTAAATAATTTTGCATAAAGGAGGGATATCCTGATGGCAAAAATGAAGCGTAAAGTTCGTAGAAAAAAGAAAATTAAAAAGAGTGTTGATAAAGGGCAAGCCCATATTCGCTCAACCTTTAATAATACAATTGTTACTCTGACTGATATGGAAGGTAATGTTTTGGCATGGTCTAGTGGTGGAAATGTAGGGTACAAAGGTTCCCGAAAGAGTACTCCATTTGCTGCTCAACTGGCTGCTGAAACTGCTGCTAAAGCGGCTATGGAGTATGGTTTACGGGAAGTAGAGGTATATGTAAAAGGCCCTGGTGCAGGTAGGGAGTCTGCAATCCGATCTCTGCAAGCTGCTGGCTTAGAAATTAGCTTGATTAAAGACGTTACTCCAATTCCACATAATGGTTGTCGTCCGCCAAAACGTCGTCGCGTTTAATCGATATTTATATAATGTTTAAGTTCTTTAAGGTTAATTTAAGAACTATTTGGGAAAAATAATAAGTAGTTCTCTTAAAATTAAAAACAAATAATAATCTTATGTACAATGGAGGTGTAGACATTAATGGCGCGCTATACGGGACCAGTATGTCGTCTTTGTCGTCGCGAAGGCGAAAAGCTTTATCTTAAAGGTGAACGCTGCTATACTGATAAATGTGCTTTTGTCAGACGGCCATATCCACCTGGTCAACATGGTCAGGTTCGCTCTAAAACATCTGAGTACGGTTTACAATTAAGAGAAAAACAAAAAGTACGCAGAATTTATGGTGTATTAGAAAGACAATTTAGAAGATATTTTGAATTGGCTGAAAAGAAGCCCGGTATTACTGGTGAAAACTTCTTGAAAATTTTAGAAAGCCGTCTGGATAATGTTGTATATAGACTGGGTTTTGCAACTTCCAGAAATGAAGCTAGACAGTTAGTTCTGCATGGCCATGTACAGGTTAATGGCAGAAAAGTAAACATTCCTTCTTATTTAGTATCTGTTGGTGATGAGATTGAAATCCGCGAAAAGAGCAAAAATAATAAGCGGATGAAAGAAATCAAAGAAATTCATGCTAATTATACTGCTCCTTCCTGGTTAGAGAGTGATATTGAGAATTTATCCGGTAAAGTACTGGCTGAGCCAAAACGTGAAGAGATTGAAATTCCAATTGAAGAACACTTAATCGTTGAGTTCTACTCCAGATAATATTGTTCAAATAAAATTGTTCTGATTGATTACCCTCAAAAAAGACGGTTAACGATAAAGGAGGGTGTAAATTGATGATAGAGATTGAAAAGCCTCGCATCGAAAAAGTCGAATCGACTGACACCTATGGAAAATTTGTAATTACTCCTCTGGAAAGAGGTTTTGGGATTACTCTGGGTAATTCTTTACGCCGGGTTCTCCTATCCTCTTTGCCAGGGGCAGCTGTAACTTATGTCAAAATCGATGGAGTTCGCCATGAATTTACTTCTATCCCAGGTGTAGTTGAAGATGTCACTGATATCATTCTAAATTTAAAAGGGTTGATTCTTAAATGTTATTCTGATGAGCCACAGATTATTCGTTTAGATGTATCCGGTGAAAGAGAGGTAACTGCTGCAGATTTTCATACTACCGGTGATGTAGAAATTTTAAATCCGGATCATCATATTGCTACCCTGGATACTGATGGCGAACTTCATCTGGAAGCGACTGTAGAGCGAGGCAGAGGTTATTTATCGGCTGAGGAAGCGAAGGAAAGAAAAGAACATGTTATTGGATTGATTCCTGTTGATGCATCCTTTACACCTATTCGACGGGTTAATTTTACGGTAGAAGATACTCGTGTAGGTCGAATAACTGACTTTGACCGTTTAATATTAGAAGTTTATACCAATGGCAGTGTTACTCCCGAAGAAGCTGTCAGTCTCGCGGCCAGAATTCTTCAGGAGCATCTTGCTCTCTTTTCTAATCTGACCGAGGATATTGGTGATGTAGAGATTATGATTGAAAAAGAAGAAGAAGAAAAAGATAAAATTATGGAAACAACTATTGAAGAGTTAGAGCTGTCGGTAAGATCCTCTAATTGTCTGAAGCGGGCCGGAATTAATACTGTCGAAGAGTTAGTTCAAAAGACCGAAGAGGACCTGATGAAGGTTCGTAATTTGGGCAAAAAATCACTTCAGGAAATCAAAGAGAAACTTGCAGAATTGGGTCTTTCTTTAAAGAATTCTGAAGTGTAGAAGGAGGGGAAAACAATGCGTAAATTAGGCAGAACAACTGCACATCGCAAAGCAATGTTTGCAAATCTGATTACTTCTCTGTTTAGACATGGAAGGGTAGAAACAACCTTGATGAAAGCAAAGGATGCACGTTCTATTGCAGAAAAGTTGATTACTGCCGCTAAAAAAGGTGATTTGCATTCCCGTCGGCAAGTAATGCGCATTATTAAAGATAAAGATGTTGTTGCTAAACTTTTTGACAGTATTGGTCCAAAATATGCTGATCGTCCCGGTGGTTATACCCGAATTATAAAGTTGGGACCTCGCCGTGGAGATGCTGCTGAAATGGCCATTCTGGAATTAGTTGAATAGTTAGACAAAACTGATGCAGCCATTTGAATTAAGGCAGAAGTAAATGGCTGCCTTATTCTTTATTATCTAATAGAGAAAATAGCAAATCAGGTGATTTATATGAGTTTTATCCAAATTAAAGATCTGGAATACAGATATTCAGACAATATGGCTGCACTGAAGGGGATAAACCTGGAAATTAATGAAGGGGAATTTGTAGTTATTATCGGTTCTAATGGCTCGGGAAAGTCAACTTTTGCTAAACTTTTAAATGTATTGCTGGTACCGACCGGTGGTTTAATTCTTGTTGATGGTTTAGATACGAGGGATCCCGATAATGTCTGGGAGATCAGACAAAGAGTTGGAATGGTTTTTCAAAATCCCGATAATCAATTGGTGGCTACTACTGTGGAAGAGGACGTTGCTTTTGGCCCTGAGAATTTAGGGATCCCGCCTGAAGAAATTCGCCGCAGAGTAGATAATGCTTTGCGTCAGGTGGGGATGGATGGTTATCAAAAACATGCCCCCCATCACCTTTCTGGTGGTCAGAAGCAGCGAGTTGCGATAGCAGGGGTTATTGCTATGTTTCCTAAGTGTATTGTCCTGGACGAACCAACATCTATGTTGGATCCCCAGGGAAGACGGGAAGTGATGGAAACGATTCTTCATTTGAATCGAAAAGAACGGAAAACTATTATTCATATTACCCATTATATGGAGGAAGCCATTGAAGCTGATCGAGTGATTGTACTCGATCGAGGGGAAATTAAATTAATGGGGAAACCAGTTGAAGTTTTTCAGGAGGTCGAAAAACTTAAATCATACCAGTTGGAAGTGCCACCAATTACCGAATTGGCCTATGAATTGAGTCAGTCCGGTCTGGATTTACCTAAAGGAATTTTAACTGTAGAAGAGTTGGTGGAAGCATTATGTTAATACGGCTTGAAAATGTTAGCCATATATATGATAAGGAATCTGGAGTAGTTGCCCTAAAAAATATCAACCTTTCTATAAAAAAAGGCGAATTTATCGGTTTAGTCGGACATACCGGCTCAGGCAAATCAACGTTGGTTCAAACATTAAATGGATTAATTCGCCCTTCTAAGGGAAAGGTATGGGTTGATAATGAAGATATCACCAAAAGTGGTGTAAATTTAAAAACTGTTCGACAAAAGATAGGTTTGGTCTTTCAATATCCTGAACATCAGCTGTTTGAAGAGACTGTGGAGAAAGATATTTCTTTTGGCCCCCGTAATCTAGGATTAAATGAGGATGAGATATTAAAAAGGGTTCAATGGGCCATGAGATTGGTAGGGTTGAATTATGAAGAATTTCGAAACCGTTCTCCATTTCAATTAAGTGGTGGTCAAAAACGAAAAGTGGCTATTGCTGGTGTTCTGGCAATGAAACCACAGGTTTTGATTCTGGATGAACCTTCTGCCGGTTTGGATCCGATGGGGCGTAATCAGCTACTTCAACTATTGGCTCTTCTTAACAAAGACTATCAGATGACTATTATTCTGGTCTCACACAGGATGGAGGAAGTAGCAGAACTTGCAAATCGCCTATTGGTAATGAATAAAGGAGAATTGGTTTTAGATGATACTCCACGGAATATTTTTCAAAATGTTCAGTTGCTTGAAGAAATAGGATTGGGAATTCCGCAGGTAACCCGTTTACTCTGGGAGTTAAAAAAGAGGGGATGTGAAGTCCGGACTGACTTGTTAACACTGAATGAGGTTAAAGAAGAGATAATCAAATTCATGGGGAGCAAAAGATTATGCTAAAGAGTATTACCATCGGGCAATATATATATAGAGATTCAATAATTCACCGGTTGGATCCGAGAATAAAAATTTTGATAACTCTTATAGTAATGATTGGACTTTTTATGGTTAGTTCTTTTATAGGTTTTGGATTGGTTGCGATATTTATTTCGATTATCATTTTTCTTTCCAAATTGCCCTATAAGCGAGTATTACTAGGATTAAAACCTATTTTATTCATTGCTGCATTTACTTTTGTTTTGCATCTATTTTTTACAACAGGAGGAGATGTTATCCTTAAAGTTGGTTTTATTACGGTATATGAAGAGGGTTTTTATACCGGGATATTTATGGTGGTTAGAATTTTGCTATTGATCTTATTTACTTCTCTTTTAACTTTGACTACTTCACCAATCGAATTAACAGATGCAATTGAACATTTATTAAAACCATTTCAACGGTTGGGTGTACCGGCCCATGAATTGGCTATGATGATGACTATTGCATTGCGTTTTATTCCAACATTAATGGATGAAGCAGAAAAAATTATGAAGGCTCAACAGGCCAGAGGGGCTGATTTTGAGTCAGGTGGTTTAATAAAGAAAGCCAAAAGTTTGATACCTTTGTTAATTCCCTTATTTGTTAGTGCTTTTCGCCGTGCTGATGACCTGGCTTTGGCTATGGAGGCAAGATGTTATCGCGGTGGGGAAAATCGTACCCGGATGAATCAGTTGCAGTATCGCGTACGGGACTTTATTGCATTTGGATTGGCTGTGGTTTTTACGGTGATCATTAGTATTTTATAGGAGATGATCTGGTGCGTTACTTTAAAGCTATTCTCGAATATGATGGTACAAATTATAATGGATGGCAGCGTCAGATAAATACTTCAATGACTATTCAGGAAAAGATTGAAGATGCACTTACAGTGATCACCAAAAAACATATATCTGTAGTGGCAGCCAGTCGAACAGATGCAGGAGTGCATGCTTATGGTCAGGTGATTGGCTTTAAGCTGGAAAACAATATACCTACTGAACGGATTCCTATTGCAGTTAACAGCTTATTACCTAAAGATATCCGGATGAAGGATATAGAAGAAGTAGACCCTGATTTTCATCCGCGATTTCACGCTAAAGGGAAGATTTATCAATATCTTATTGAGACTGGACCTATACAGTCTGTATTTCGTCGGAATTATGCTTATCATGTACCGCAAAACCTTAATCTTGAGGGGATGCAGAAAGCAGCACAATATTTAATAGGAAAACATGATTTTTCCTCATTCCGTGCTTCCGGTTGTTCTGCTAAATCACCGGTTCGTAATTTAAAAAGGATTGAAATTTTTCAGGAAAAGGATTTGCTCCGTCTCGAATTTGAGGGTGAAGGATTTCTGTATAATATGGTAAGAATTCTCACTGGGACTTTAATCTATGTGGGGTTAGGAAAGTTTACTCCATATAAAGTCAAAGAAATTTTAGAGGCTAGAGATCGTACTCTGGCTGGGCCAACGGCACCTGCTCATGGACTTTATTTGATGAAGGTCTTCTATTGATAAAAATATTATAAATTCCTTGACATGGAACTGATTTTTATATTAAAATATAGTTTGGAGTTTTGCGTATATGAACGGCCACGGGCCCCGGCGTGTGCCGTCTTGTGCAGCTCCTAATGTAAATAAAGGGAGGGACAACGATGAAGACTTTTATGGCAAAACCTCAAGATATTGAACCCAAATGGTATGTAGTTGATGCTACAGATAAACCATTGGGCCGTCTGGCTAGTCAAATTGCAAATATACTGCGCGGTAAACATAAGCCTACTTTTACTCCTCATATTGATACCGGTGATTTTGTTATAGTAATCAATGCAGAAAAGGTTAAGTTGACTGGTAGAAAATGGGAGCAGAAAATTTATTACCGTCATTCCGGATATCCAGGTGGATTGAAGGCTATACCTTATGATAAATTACGTGCTAAAAATCCTGAACAGATTATTCAGCTTGCAGTAAAACGCATGTTGCCCAAAAATAAATTAGGTCGCAAACAATTCCGTAAATTGAAAGTATACGCAGGTCCTGAGCATCCACATCAAGCTCAAAAACCTGAGGTTTTAGAACTTAAGTTTTAATTTATTATAGTTTTGAAGAGTTTTTTGATTGAAAGGAGGAATATAAGTGGGTCATCAGGTACAATATTGGGGAACTGGACGAAGAAAGACCTCAACCGCCCGTGTACGTTTAGTACCTGGCGAAGGAAATATTATCATTAATAAAAAGCCAATTTCCGAGTATTTTAGCCGTACTGTTTGTGAACAGATGGTTAAACAACCTTTGGAACTAACTGGTACTGTTGGTAAATTTGATGTGTTAGTTAATGTAAATGGTGGCGGTTTAATGGGCCAAGCTGGTGCGATTCGTCATGGTATTGCTCGTGCTTTATTAGAAGTAGATGCTGATTATCGTCCTGTTTTAAAACAAGCTGGCCTTTTAACCAGAGACCCAAGAATGAAAGAACGCCGCAAGTACGGTTTGAAAAAGGCACGGAAGGCTCCTCAATTCTCCAAGCGTTAATTTTGGGATATGTGGGTATATGGGTAGAAAAAGGGCAGTATGAACTGTCCTTTTTATCTTTTAAAAGTTTTATTTAAAAGAAATTTTTCGAACCATCTAAAGTTCGATTTTAGTGTAATCCATGGGTCGAAGACCCATGGATTGGTTTATCATATACTGTGATGAGATCTTATTTCTCCTTCAATTTTATTTACTAAGATGGTTAAAGGAAAAATTTCAATGGTGTTCAAAATTAGCTTTTTGTAGTTTAATCTTTATAATAATTAAGATTATACCTGTAATTTTATGAATTCATTATAACAGTGGTTTAAAACAGTTATGGTTTGGATTAAATTTATACTTGACATGATATTGCATAATTGCTAGGATAATAAATGTCGTGTCATAAAATGATTCTTAACATGATCTGAGCGATATAATAGTTGTTTTAAGTGGAGTGATGATTTAAATCGTAATTTGGATTAAAAGAATCTTGACATTATCTAAAAAATTTATTAAAATATTATTTGTTATTTAAAAAGAGTATTTCTTTCAGGTTTTGGTTATAAATCAAGATTTGAAAAAAGAGTTTAATTTTAAAAATTTATTTTAAAAACCTCTTGACAAGATAGTTGAGAGATGATAAGATAATGGATGTCGCGATGATAGCGACAGAAAATGACCTTTGAAAAGTGAACAGCAATCAGCCAGAAGATTTCCTTTGAGTTAAGGAAATTAAGCACTTTAAAGTGCTTAAGATAGATTTTGTTTGGAGAGTTTGATCCTGGCTCAGGACGAACGCTGGCGGCGTGCCTAACACATGCAAGTCGAACGGCCTGCTCTGACGGAGGCCTTCGGGCTGAAGTTGGAAGTCAGGCAGTGGCGGACGGGTGAGTAACGCGTGGGTAATCTACCTCCGAAACGGGGATAACCCACCGAAAGGTGGGCTAATACCGGATGAGCTTCCGGGGACGCATGTTCCTGGAAGGAAAGGTGGCGTTAAGCTGCCGATCGGAGATGAGCCCGCGTCCCATTAGCTAGTTGGTGAGGTAACGGCTCACCAAGGCGACGATGGGTAGCCGGCCTGAGAGGGTGTACGGCCACACTGGGACTGAGACACGGCCCAGACTCCTACGGGAGGCAGCAGTGGGGAATATTCCGCAATGGGGGAAACCCTGACGGAGCAACGCCGCGTGGGTGAAGAAGTTCTTCGGAACGTAAAGCCCTGTCATGAGGGAAGAAAGGCCGCATGTTTAAGAGATGTGCGGTTTGACGGTACCTCATAAGAAAGCTCCGGCTAACTACGTGCCAGCAGCCGCGGTAATACGTAGGGAGCGAGCGTTGTCCGGAATTACTGGGCGTAAAGGGCGCGTAGGCGGTCTGGTAAGTCAAATGTGAAATACACTGGCTTAACCAGTGGGCTGCGTTTGAAACTGCCGGACTAGAGGTCAGGAGAGGAGAGTGGAATTCCTGGTGTAGCGGTGAAATGCGTAGATATCAGGAAGAACACCGGTGGCGAAGGCGGCTCTCTGGCCTGTACCTGACGCTGAGGCGCGAAAGCGTGGGGAGCGAACGGGATTAGATACCCCGGTAGTCCACGCCGTAAACGATGGATACTAAGTGTTGGGGGTTTAGATACCCTCAGTGCTGTAGCTAACGCGATAAGTATCCCGCCTGGGGAGTACGGTCGCAAGACTGAAACTCAAAGGAATTGACGGGGGCCCGCACAAGCGGTGGAGCATGTGGTTTAATTCGAAGCAACGCGAAGAACCTTACCAGGGCTTGACATCCCGTGACTACCTGTGAAAGCAGGGTCTGGCTCTTTGAGCCACACGGTGACAGGTGGTGCATGGTTGTCGTCAGCTCGTGTCGTGAGATGTTGGGTTAAGTCCCGCAACGAGCGCAACCCCTGTCCTTAGTTGCCAGCGGGTAAAGCCGGGGACTCTAAGGAGACTGCCGGTGACAAACCGGAGGAAGGTGGGGATGACGTCAAATCATCATGCCCTTTATGCCCTGGGCTACACACGTGCTACAATGGGCTGTACAAAGGGTTGCGAAGCCGCGAGGTGGAGCTAATCCCAAAAAGCAGCTCTCAGTTCGGATTGCAGGCTGCAACTCGCCTGCATGAAGCCGGAATCGCTAGTAATCGCAGGTCAGCATACTGCGGTGAATACGTTCCCGGGCCTTGTACACACCGCCCGTCACACCACCCGAGTTGGATGCACCAGAAGTCGCTGTCCTAACCGATGAGGGGGGAGGCGCCAAAGGTGTGTCTGGTGAGGGGGGTGAAGTCGTAACAAGGTAGCCGTACCGGAAGGTGCGGCTGGATCACCTCCTTTCTAAGGGGAAGAGGGGGCTGATTGCTGTTCACTTTTGAGAGGTCATAAGCCTTTCAGTCTGTACTTTGAAAACTGCATATTGGGGTTCGA